>OZ242028.1:3895000-4611179 GCA_965205005.1 Longimicrobiales bacterium
TTGACACGCCCGGCATCGTCTCCGGCCCCGAACTGTTTCACCGATCCATGTTGGCCGAGGCGGAGGGGGCGAGGAGCGAGGCCGATGTCGCGGTCGGAGTCGTGGACGGTGCGGCCGGGTTGTCGGGAAGACGGCTGGCCGCGCTGGAGGACTTCCTTGGCCGGACCGGATGCCCGACGGCGCTGGCGATCACCAAGGCGGATCTGCCGCGCTTCGACGCGGCGGCCGGCCGGTCGCTCGCGGACCGGCTGGGGCTGCCGTCCCATGTCGTGTCGGCCCGCAAGGGCACGGGTCTCGACGCGTTGCTCGCATTCGCGCGGGACAACCTTCCCGCGGGCCCCTTTCTCTACCCGGACGACGACATCGCCGCCGCGCCCACCAGGTTCTTCGTGCAGGAACTCGTCCGCGAGGCGGTCTTCGAGCACTATCGTCAGGAGGTTCCGTACGCGGTCGCGGTGAAGGTGGAGGAGTTCCGCGAGGGGGAGGATCCGGTGTACATCGCGGTGGTTCTGTACGTCGAGCGGAAATCCCAGAAGGGGATCGTCGTAGGGAGGAAAGGCACGGCGATCAGGGGCATGGGGAGTGACGCGCGACGGAGAATCGAGCACTTTCTTGGACGCAGGGTGTATCTCGACCTGTGGGTGAAGGTGTGGGAGGGCTGGCGCCGCAAGCGCGAGGGACTGAGGACATTCGGATATGCGATTCCCGATGACGACGCATGAACACCTGAGACGCGCCGCGTGCGCCCTGGCCGTGGTGTTGGCGGGCGTGGGCCCGATGCCCGCCGCGGGGCAGGAGATCGGGGAGGAACCGGGTACCCGGGAAGGCGCGCTGTTCCTGCTGCTCCCTGTGGGCGCGCAAGGTGTGGGACTCGGTCGCGCCATGACCGCGCTGCAGAGCGAGGAGGGGGCGTTCTGGAATCCGGCGTCGCTGGCCGATCAGTCCGAACGGCGCGCCATGATATACCGGGGCGACCAGATCTCGGGAGAGGCGACGGCGGCCAACGTGCTGCTGCCCTGGAGGGGTGTGGGTACGTTCGGCCTGTCCTACCTCCTGCTCGACAGCGGCAGCCAGGACCTGCGAGACGAATTCGGCGATGTCCTGGGGTCCATTTCGGTGCGAAACCACCTGGGGATCGCGAGCTTCGCGACCTCGCTGCCGGGACGCATTGACGCCGGTGTCAACCTGAAGCTGGTGCAGTTCCGGGTGGGGTGCCGGGGCCAGTGTCCCGACCTCGAAACGACGAGTTCGGCCTATGCGCTGGATGTGGGCCTGCAGGCGCAGCCCTTCGCCGACATCCCGTTTCGCTTCGGCTGGATGCTGGCGCACGCGGGGACCGACTTCCAGATCGCCAACCAGGAGCAGTCCGATCCTCTCCCGACCCGGATCCGCCTGGCCGTGGCGTACGAGATCCTGCACCGCTTCGACGACGACGACCTGATGGACCTCTGGGTGACCCTGGAGACGGAGGACCGTGCCCGGGAACCGGGATCTCCGTCGCTGTACATGGGGTTGAACTTCGAGGCCGCGGATCTCTTCTTCGTGCGTACCGGATACGTGGCGGGCCAGCTGGACCAGACCGACGGCGCGTCCGTCGGGGTCGGGTTTCGCTTCGATCGCTTCGACCTGAACCTGGCCAAGTCGCTGACCCGGTCGATGGTCACCGGCGAGAGCCAGCCGATCCACGTCACCTTCGGCGTGCAGTTCTGACCGCGCGGCCCGGCCCCTCCACGCCGTGCCAGGCCTTTCGTATGTTTGTGAGTTCGAACCGGCCCGACCCGGGACGCCCCGAACCCCCCAGCCACGATCGGTCACTTCACATGGCGACGACAAACGACAGGCCCTCGCGACTGCGCGCGTCCCTGCGGCGCATCGAAGAACTCCGGGGGTATCTTTGACGTCGCCGGCCGGCGTGAACGAATCGCGGGGCTCGAACATGAGATGGCCAGCCAGGGGTTCTGGGACGACCGGGAAGCCGCCAGGCGCGTGATCGACGAGTCGAACCGGCTCAAGGGATGGGTGGAGCCGTGGGATTCGCTGTGCGAGCGAGCAGGGGAGCTGGAGGAGCTGAGCGCGCTCCTCGACGAGGAGGCCGATCCCGATCTCGAGGCCGAGTGGCAGGAGGAGATCCGCGCGCTGGAAGACGGGGTCGCGGGCCTCGAGCTGAGGACGATGCTGCAGGGCGAGGACGATCACCGCGAGGCGATGCTCACGATTCATCCGGGCGCGGGCGGGCTCGAATCCCAGGACTGGGCCGAAATGCTGTCGCGGATGTACATGCGCTGGGCCGAGCGGCGCGGTTTCGACATCAAGGTGCTGGACCTGCAGCCCGCCGAAGAGGCCGGCATCAAGAGTGTCACGATCGAGGTCAGCGGCGATCACGCCTACGGCTACCTGAGGGCGGAAAAGGGTGTGCACCGTCTGGTGCGCATATCCCCGTTCGACTCGCAGTCGAGGCGGCACACGTCGTTTGCTTCGGTCTTCGTGTATCCGGTGCTCGACGACGAGATCGAGATCGAGATCGACGAATCCGACCTGAGGATCGACACCTTCCGCGCGTCGGGCGCCGGGGGACAGCACGTCAACAAGACGGATTCGGCGATACGGATCACCCATGAGCCGACCGGGATCGTCGTTTCCTGCCAGCAGGAACGATCACAGCACAAGAACCGCTCCACCGCCATGAAAATGCTCAGGGCGGCGCTCTATCAGCGCGCGCGCGAAGAGCAGGAGCGGGAGAAGCAGGCCCTGGAGTCGTCGAAGACGGAGATCGCGTGGGGCAACCAGATCCGTTCCTACGTCTTCGCCCCCTACACGATGGTCAACGACCACCGCACGGAGGTGAAGCAGGGCGACGTGAGCGCGGTCATGGACGGCGCGCTGGATCCCTTCATCGAAGCGTATCTGAAGAAGTTCGGCGCAACCCTGGTGGCATAGCAGTCCGTGGAGTGGAGCCTTGGATGAGCACGGGACGATGAGCACTGCACGATGAGCACCGGACGATGAGCACCGGACGATGAGCACCGGACGATGAGCACGGGAAGAGACGAGCTTTCGCACGAGCTGTCGCGCGTCATGCGGGCGCGCCGGGAAAAGCTCGCGGCGCTGAAGGCCCGGCATGTGGAGCCGTTCGCGTACTCCTGCGACGTCACGCGCCACGCGGCGCCGTCGGTGGCGTCGTTCGAGGCGCGCGAGCGGGAGGGGACGCTGGAAGCGGGCCACGCGGAGGAAGGGCGCTGGGCGGGGCGCCTAGTCGGCTTTCGTTCGCATGGGCGCAGCGCGTTCGCGGACCTCGAGGATCACACCGGCAGGGTGCAGGTCTATTTCAGGCGCAACGTGCTCGGGGCCGATGCCTACGGTGTCCTGGATCTTCTGGACCTCGGCGACTGGGTCGCGGTCGAAGGCAGCCTGTTCCGCACGCGCATGGGGCAGGTCACGGTGCACGCCACCGCCTTTCGCCTGCTGTGCAAGTCCCTGCGCCCGCTCCCGCTGGGGAAGGTGGAGAAGGACGAGACGACCGGCGCATCGACCACCTGGTCCGGCTTCACCGACCGTGAAGCGCGCTACCGGCAGCGCTACGCGGACCTGGCGGTGAACCCCGACGTGCGGGAGGTGTTCCGCGCGCGGACCCGGATCATCACGGCGGCGCGGCGTTTTCTCGACGACCTGGGCTTCCTGGAGGTCGAGACCCCGGTGCTGCAACCGCTCTACGGCGGCGCGTCGGCACGGCCCTTCGTCACGCGTCATCTCGCCCTGGACCGCGTCCTCTACCTCCGCATTGCCGACGAACTGTACCTGAAACGGCTCATCGTGGGCGGCATGGATCGTGTCTACGAGATCTCGAAGGACTTCCGCAACGAGGGGATCGACCGCTTCCACAACCCCGAGTTCACGATGCTGGAATTCTATCAGGCCTTCGCCGACTACGAGGACATGATGGACCTGGTCGAACGCCTGGTGGCCACGCTGGCCCGGACCGTCAACGGGGAGGAGCGGTGCACCTTTCAGGGGACGGAGATCGGATTCGCGCCGCCCTTCGCCCGCACATCGTTCGTGGGCGCGCTTGGCACGGCCCTCGGTTGCGATCCCCTGGAGCTGCCGCTGGAGGATCTGCACGCGCGCGCCGAAGGCCTCGGCGCCACGGACCTCGACGGGGCCGGACGCGGCAAGCTGCTCGACAAGCTGTTCGGGGAGCTGGTGCAGCCGGGACTCCTGCAACCCACTTTCGTGCTGGACTATCCAAGGGAATTGAGTCCGCTGGCCAAGCCGAAACGCGGGGCCCCTCACCTCACCGAGCGCTTCGAACTGTTCGTCGCGGGGGAAGAGGTGGCCAACGCGTTCAGCGAGCTGAACGATCCCATCGCGCAGCGGGCTCGCTTCGAGGACCAGGCGGCGCTCAGGGACGCCGGCGACGAGGAAGCACAGATGGTGGACGAAGACTACATCCGGGCGCTGGAATACGGTCTGCCCCCCACGGGAGGGGTGGGGATCGGCATCGACAGGCTGGTCATGCTGCTCACCGACCAGGCGTCCATCCGGGACGTGATCCTCTTTCCGACGCTGCGTGAAGAAGGATGAGCGCGGGCCCCGGGGCGATGTCGCGACCGCGGCTGGCGTGGTTCCTGGCACGCCGCTACCTCGCGTCCCGCAGGGGAGGGCGGCTCCTCTCCTTCATCACCTGGATATCGCTGGGCGGGGTGACGGTGGGCGTTACGGCGCTGGTGGTCGTGATCGGGGTGATGACAGGGATGCAGAACGAACTCAGGGACAAGATCCTGGGGTCCTATCCGCACTTCATGGTCCTGCAGTCCGGCCCCTCCCTGCGCCTGGAGGACTGGGAGCGGGTGGTCGAGAAGATCGAGGCGGTGGACGGCGTGGTGTCGGCGTCGCCGATGGGGTATACGCGGGTGGGCATCCTGCGGTCGGACTACGTGGAAGTCATGGATCTCTACGGAGTGGAGCTGGACGACCCGGGGGTGTCGGTGACCGCCATGGCCGACAGCCTCCGGTCGGGCGACATTTCGCTGGAGCGCGCACCGGGCGGGCTGACGCCCGTCGTGATGGGCATGGGAATCGCCCATCGCATGAGTCTCTTCAAGGGGGACACGGTCCGGATCATCTCGCTGGAGAACGTGAAGGTCAGTCCGAACGGCGACTACGTGCCGAGGTTGGACGACTGGGTGGTGTCCGGCATCTTCGCCACCGGCCACTACGACTTCGACATGCGCAACGGCTACGCCGCGCTCACGGACGTCCAGGACCTCCTCGAACTCGCCCCGGGAACGGTTTCGTACGTGGCCGGCCGCACGGACGACCTCTGGAACGCTCCGGCCATCGCCGAATCGGTGCACGAAGCGCTCGGAGGCTGGCCCTATGTCGTGGACCCATGGACGCAGACGCACCGGCAGCTGTTCTCGGCCCTGAAGCTGGAGAAGCTGGCGATGGCGGTGATCGTGTCCCTGATCGTGCTGGTCGCCGCCTTCAATATCGTGGGCACCCTGGTCATGGTCGTGGTCAACCGGACCAAGGAGATCGGCATCCTCAAGGCGATGGGACTGACCCGGCTCGACACCCTGCGCACCTTCGTGTTCCAGGGTCTCTGGATCGGAATCTGCGGCACGCTCGCGGGCCTCTCCCTGGGTTTGCTGCTGTCGGTCCTGATCGAGCGCTACGGACTGATCCCGATCCCGCCCGACATCTATTTCGTGGACAATCTCCCCGTCTCGCTGTCGCCATGGGACATCGTGTGGATCGCGGGCGGCAGCCTGCTGGTGTCGTTCCTGGCGACGATCTACCCGGCAAGGCAGGCGTCGGGTCTCGTCCCGGTCGAGGCGATCAGGCATGAATGACAACGGACCGGGTCCGCTTCCCCTCGAAGCCAGGGCGCTGGAGCGTACCTACGCCGGCGTCGCGGGACCGGACCTCCATATTCTCAGAGGGGTGGACTTCGCGCTGGAGCGGGGAGAGGCCGTGGCGATCGTCGGCGCCAGCGGCTCGGGCAAGTCAACGCTTCTGCACCTGCTGGGAGCGCTCGACCGGCCGACGCGCGGCTCGGTTCTGGTCGGCGGCACCGAGGTGTCCTCGCTGGGCGACGAGGCGGCGGCCGAGCTGCGCAACAGCAGGATCGGCTTCGTGTTCCAGTTCCACCACCTGCTGCGGGACTTCAGTGCGCTGGAAAACGTCATGATGCCGGCCCTGATCCGCGGCGACGGCCCGCGCGTCGCGAAGGAGAGGGCCGCGGAGCTCCTGGAGCAGGTGGGACTCGGCGACAGGCTGGGCCACGAGCCGCGCAGACTCTCCGGCGGAGAGCAGCAGAGAGTCGCGGTGGCGCGCGCTCTGGTCAACGGGCCGCTGATCATTCTCGCCGACGAGCCCACCGGCGACCTGGACACGTTCACCAGCGAGGAGGTGCAGGACCTGCTGTTCGACATGAAGGAGCGCCACGGAGTTGCGCTCGTGGTCGTAACGCACAACCGTGCATTGGCGGCAAGAGCCGACAGGATCCTCAGGCTGAAGGAAGGGGTGCTGGAAAATGGCTGATCCCGTCAAGGCCTGTGACGAGTCGGGGTGCGGAAACCCCGCCTCCGTTCACCTGACTCAGGTGGTGGACAACAAGATCTCCATCCAGTTCCTGTGCGAGTCCTGCGCCGAGGCCAAGGGAATCGGCCAGAAGCCCGACTGGGGAGTCTCGGACTTCCTGGCAAAACTCAGCGGGCCCGGCTCGTCACCGGGCCCCGGCGAGCCGAGTGAACCCTGCACCACCTGCAACCTCACCTTCGAGCGGTTCCGGGAGAACGGCCGTCTGGGATGCCCTCACTGCTACACATCGTTCGAGTCCGGTTTGCGGCGGCTGTTGAAGCGGATTCACGGCGCCACCCGGCACGTCGGCAAGGTGTACCTGCCGCCCGACGCCGGCGACGCCGAGGTGGGCAGGCGGCTGGATGGCCTGCGGCGCCGGCTGCAGCAGGCGGTCGAGGTGGAGGACTTTGAGCGGGCCGCGGTGCTCCGGGACCAGATACGCGAACTAGAGCCGGCCGGACAGTGATGGACCACCTCGGCGCCGCCCCCGACTTCGGCCTCGGCTGGCTCGACGCCAGCGGGCCACACGCGGACATCGTGCTTTCGACCCGCGTGCGCCTTGCGAGGAACCTGCAGGGGTATCCGTTCGTCGCGCGTGCCCGCGTAACCGCTCGCGAGACGATCCTGGACGCTGTGTCGCGGGCGGCCCGGAGCGCGGAAATACCCGCCGGCACGGTCGTCATGCCCATGGGCGGAATGGACGAGCGTACCCGCCGGATCTTTCTGGAGCGCAGGCTGATTTCCACGGATCTCGCCGGCATCGGCCGAATGGGCCCGGCCAGGGGCGCGGCCGTGATCGCGGCCCCGGACCAGCCGGTGAGCATCATGGTCAACGAGGAAGACCACGTCCGCCTGCAAAGCCTGGTCTCGGGACTGCGGGTGATGGACGCGTGGAGTCTTGCCGACCGAATCGACGACGCGGTGGGACGGGACCTCAACCTGGCCTACCATAACGATTTCGGATACCTCACCTCATGTCCCACGAACACCGGAACCGGGCTGCGTGCCTCGGTGCTCGTACACCTTCCGGGGTTGGTCCTCACCAAGGAGATCGAGAAGGTCCTGAAGGGAATCGCGAAGGTCGGGCTGACGGTGCGGGGTCTGTACGGCGAGGGTTCGGACGTGGTCGGGAACTTCTTTCAGATCTCCAACCAGACGACGTTGGGGAAGAGCGAGGAAGATCTGGTCGATCACCTGGGCCGCATTGTCACAACCGTGATACAGACGGAAATGCAGGCGCGCCAGGTGCTCATGCGCGATGCGGGATCCGTCACCGAGGACAAGATCTGGCGCGCCTACGGGCTGCTGCGGCACGCGCGGCTGCTCACCTACAAGGATCTCATGCAGTTGCTTTCCGGCGTGCGGCTGGGCGTTTCGCTGAAACTCATTCCCGGGCTGGAGGTCGTTACTCTCAACGGGATCATGATGTTTTCGCAGGCGGGTCACCTCCACAGGGCGGCCGGGCGCGAGCTCTCCGGATCCGAGCGGCAGGCCCATCGGGCGTCCTATGTCCGCAGGGTCCTGGTGGCCGGGAGCGCGCCGCCCACTTCCGGTGCGGAGGGATGAAGGCGATTTTGAACTACGGCGGCTACGGCGCGTACGGCGCCACTAAAGCCACGAAGAGCGGGCGACCATGAACTACAACTTCACGGAACGAGTCCGGAAGGTCCTGTCGATGGCTCGCCAGGAAGCGATCCGTCTCCAGGTCGACTATGTGGGAACGGAACACATCCTCCTGGGACTCATTCGCGAGGGCGAGGGCGTGGCCGCTCACGTGCTCGGCAACCTCAACGTGGATCTTGACCGGATCCATGAGCGTGTCGAGGAATCGGTGCGCAAGGGCAAGGCGACCATCGCGCTGGGCGAACTGCCGTACACGTCACCCGCAAAGAAGGTGCTGGAATTCGCGATGGCCGAGGCCAGCGAACTCAACCACTCCTATGTCGGCACGGAGCACCTGCTGCTGGGGCTGCTGCGCGAGAGCAAGGGGATCGCCGCCCAGGTCCTCAATTCGCTTGGCGTGAACGTCGACGATGCGCGTGCGGAGACGCTGAAGGTCCTGGGGTCGGACGTGGGTTCCGCGGGCGGTTCGGGCCCCACGGGCGGCGCAGCTTCGGCTTCGGCTCCCGCACCGGCAGCAGCGCGCGGCGAAAAGAAGTCCAAGACACCGGCGCTGGATCACTTCTGCCGGGACCTGACGGCGCTTGCGCGCAGGGGAGAACTGGACCCGACCATCGGGCGCGAGACGGAGATCGAGCGCGTCACCGAGATCCTCTGCCGGCGCAAGAAGAACAACCCGGTCCTGATCGGCGAGCCCGGAGTCGGCAAGACGGCGATCGTCGAGGGCATGGCACAGCTCATCTCCCGCGGGGAGGTGACCGAGAGCCTCCGCGAACACCGCGTCCTTGCACTGGACATGGCCGCCGTGATCGCCGGCACCAAGTACCGGGGCCAGTTCGAAGAGCGCCTCAAGGCGGTCATGAACGAGATCTCCGGAAACCGCAACGTCGTCCTGTTCATCGACGAGCTTCACACGCTGGTGGGAGCCGGTGCGGCCGAAGGCGCGATCGACGCGTCGAACATGCTCAAGCCGGCTCTGGCGCGGGGTGAACTGCAGTGCATCGGGGCGTCGACCCTGAACGAGTACCGCAAGTACGTGGAGAAGGACGGTGCGCTGGAGCGGCGCTTCCAGCCCGTGATCGTCGATCCGCCCACCGTCGACGAGACGATTGCGATTCTGGCGGGGCTGAGGGGGCACTACGAGGACCATCACAAGATCACGATACCCGACGACGCGCTGGCTCACGCCTCGCGGCTGTCCGACCGCTACATCACGGACCGGTTCCTGCCCGACAAGGCCATCGACGTGATCGACGAGGCCGGCGCCCGCGCACGGATCGCCAGCCAGGTGCCGCCCCCGGAGGTCG
The DNA here is from genome assembly GCA_965205005.1 of Longimicrobiales bacterium. GTDB lineage: Bacteria > Gemmatimonadota > Gemmatimonadetes > Longimicrobiales > Gaopeijiaceae > Bin94. The sequence goes on from OZ242028.1 coordinate 3,904,507, forward strand.
AGGATCTGAAGACGCAGCTCGTGGAGGTGGGCGACCGCAAGGAGGGCGCGATCCGCGACCAGGACTTCGAGCGTGCGGCCCAGCTGCGGGACCAGGAGAGGGCGCTGCAGCAGCGAATCCTCGACGAGGAGGCCGCCTGGAAGGAAGAGCGGCGGCGCTTCCGCCCGGAGATCACCGTCGAGGACGTTTCGTTCATCGTGAGTCGGTGGACCGGGGTTCCGGTAACGCGCATCCGCGACGCGGAGACCGCCCGCCTCGTGAACATGGAGGACGAGCTCCACAAGCGCGTGGTGGGGCAGCACGACGCGATCACGGCGATCTCACGCGCCATCCGCCGGAGCCGGGCGGGGCTGAAGGATCCCGGCCGTCCCATCGGTTCCTTCATCTTCTCCGGACCGACGGGGGTCGGGAAGACGGAACTCGCGCGCACCCTGGCCGAATTCCTGTTCGCCGACCGCGACGCGCTCATCCGCGTGGACATGAGCGAATACATGGAGCGGTTTTCGGTCTCGCGGCTTATTGGAGCACCGCCGGGGTATGTGGGGTACGACGATTCGGGAGCACTCACGAAGGCGGTGCGCAGACGCCCGTACTCGGTGATTCTCCTGGACGAGATCGAAAAGGCGCACCCGGACGTGTTCAACATCCTGCTGCAGGTACTCGACGAGGGTCACCTCACCGACAACTACGGCCGCGTGATCGACTTCAAGAACACGGTGCTCATCATGACATCGAACCTCGGGGCGCGGAACATCGCCAAGAGCGGTCTGGGGTTCCAGCAGGCCGATGCCAGGTCCAGCTACGAATCGATGCGCGACAAGGTCAACGACGAGATCCACCGGGCCTTCAATCCGGAATTCCTGAACCGGGTCGACGACACGATCGTCTTCCACCCCCTGAGCCGTTCCGAGCTCGGAGAGATCGTGCACATCATGCTGGGAGACCTCGAGTCCAGGCTGGCCCAGGGGGGCATGTCCCTGCGGCTCACGGAGGGCGCGATCGACTTCCTCGTGACGCGCGGCCACGACGAGAAGTACGGTGCGCGGCCGCTGAAGCGCGCGATCCGCCGCTATCTGGAGGACCCGCTCTCGGAGCGGATCCTCATGGCGGATTTCGGGAACGGAGACGAGATCGAGGTGGACGTGGGAGAGGACGGGGAAGCGCTCGCCATCGGGGTCGCTTCCCCGACGAAGACATGATGGCCTGGCGGACCCGGCGGGCGTTCCCGCGACGTGTGGCCCCGGCCCCATGGGCACGCGTGCTTGTCGGCGCCCTGCCGGCCACGTGGACGGTTGCGGCGGCACTGGCGGCGGTGCCGGCGCAGGCGCAGGCGCCGAGCGGCCAGGAGGCGACCGTGCGGATCGATTCGCTGGCCGCCCGCGGCATGGTCCGGCTCGCGGAGGCGGACGTCGTGGGCGTGTCCGGAATTCGGCCGGGGACGCTCAACAGCTGGATCGACATTCAGCGCGGGATCAAGAACCTGTGGGCGACCGGGCAATACGAGGACATCGAGGTCTCGATGGATTCGTCCACGGGCAGGAACGTGCTCATCTTCGACGTCGCCGAGCGGGCGATGACGAGGCTGCTGCGCATCACCGGGCTGGAGTCGGTGTCGGAAAGCGACGTGATCGACGAGTCCGGGCTGCAGGAGAACGTGCCGCTGTCGCGCAACGCGATCGCCAGGGCGCACGGTTTCATTCAGGAGGAACTGAGGCGCAGGGGCGTGCCCTTTGCGCGCATCGAGCAGCGCGTGCAGCCGGTGCCGGGCGACGAGGGGCGGGTGGACATCGTACTGGAGGTCGAGGAAGGTCAGCGCGTGACGATCGCCCAGGTGGAGTTCGTCGGCAACGGGGCCTTTTCCGACGACGACCTGCGCGGCGCGATGGGAACCAAGCCGGAGGGCTTCCTCTGGTTCCGGACCGGAGACTACGACGATATCGAGTACGAGGCCGATCTGCTGGAATCGCTGCCGCAGTACTACAACGCGGCGGGCTATCTCGATTTTGCGGTCGTGGGAGACACGCTCATCGTCGACCCCACGACCGGCAAGGCCCGCATCGAACTGCAGGTCGAAGAGGGGCCCCAGTACCGCGTGGCCGATTTCCGGGTGGAGGGCAACAGCGCTTTCGAGACCGACCAGTTGGAGGGGTACTTCGCCGACGAGTCGGGCGGGATCCTCTCCGTGCTGGGATTCGGCGACGACGAGGACGATGACGCGGGGCGCATCTTCGACCTCTCGGCCTTCGAGGGCGCCGCGAACCGGGTGAGGGAGCTCTACACGAACGAAGGGTACCTCTACGCGCAGGTGGACTCCTACTGGGAGCGGACGGGAGAGGAAGTCGACGGCTATCCCACCGTGCGTGCGGGCTGGCGCATCCAGGAACAGTCGCAGGCGTACGTGAACCGCGTCATCATCGCCGGAAACGACTTCACGCACGATCGCATCATCCGCGAGAAGATCTTCCTTCTGCCGGGCGACGTCTACAGCCAGGCCCGCCTGCTCCAGTCCTATCAGAACATCCAGTCACTCGGGTTCTTCGAGGCCCCGCTGCCCGCGCCGAGCGTGCGGCCGGACCCGGAGACGGGTGACGTCGACATCGTCTTCAACGTGGCCGAGAAGCAGACCGGCTCGGTGCAGTTCGGAACGGCCGTCGGAGGCGGTGTGGGGCTTTCGGGGTTCCTCGGGTACGACCAGCCCAACCTGTTCGGGCAGGCCAAGGCCGGCAGCATCCGCTGGGACTTCGGCCGCTACATCAACAGCTTCACGCTGAGCGTCACCGATCCCGCGCTCCTGCAGTCCACGGTGAGCGGATCGATCTCGCTCTTCAACTCCACCGACCGCTTCTACCAGTTCGCGACCGGACGGAGACAGCGGATGGGCTTCTCCACCCGGTTCGGCGTGCCGTTCCCCGGCTCGCTGCGAACCAGGGTGTTCTTCGGCTATTCGCTGTCCCGCACAAGCTACGAGTCCTTCCGGAGCTCCGACGACCAGTCGCTGTTCGGCCTGCCACCCGGAACGCTGAGTTCCTTCTCGCTGGGGATTACCCGCCAGACGCTGAACCACCCGCTGTTCCCGACCGCCGGTTCGATGCAGACCTGGAACGTCGAGCTCAACGGCGGGCCTCTGGGCGGAGCGGGGGATTTCATCAAGCACACGGGCCAGGCCCAGTGGATGATCCCGGTCGGGGGGCTCGGCGGAGACGGGGTGAGCCCGGGCGGGGTCCAGTTCGCCCTGGGGCTCAGCCTGCGCGGCGGCGCTCTCTTCGGGGACGCGTCCCGCTTCCCGTTCGAGTCCTTCTGGATGGGCGGCGTACAGTTCGGGCAGCCGCTGCGGGGTTACGACGAGACGTCGATCACGCCACGAGGCTACTACGCGGAGCGCGGCGGTGGCATCGCCCAGATCGATCGCCTGGGCAACGCCTACTTCTCCGCCACGGCCGAATACAAGGCCGTGATCAACTCCAACATCGGGCTTTCGGCGTTCTTCGACGCGGGCAACCTGTGGGACGGTCCGGGCGACATCGACACGTCCGGGCTCTTCCGCGGGGCCGGCTTCGGGGTTCAGTTGGTGACGCCGTTCGGTCCCATCGGCCTGGACTACGCCTATGGCTTTGACAAGGCCGAACCGGGGTGGCAGCTACATTTCAAGATGGGACCGAACTTCTAGCAACCAACGACAAGCCAGAACACACCACACCGACAACCTGCCGTTCCCGTGTGCGGAGGGCGGCGTGAATCCGGATTTCATCGGCGAATTTCATCGGAGGAGTCAAGACTCATGAGCATTTCCCGGTTGGGAATGGTCGCGGCACTGATGCTGCTGTCCACAAGTTCCGCCGCGGCCCAGGCGGCAAGGGTCGGGTACGTCAATACCACTCAGGTGCTCGAGGAGTACACCCCGGCGCAGGAGGCGCGCCAGGCACTGGAGAGCGCCCGACTCGACGCCGATTCCGAACTTCAGCTCCTGGGCCGCGGACTGCAGGCCGCCTTCGACGAGTACCAGCAGCAGGCGATGACCATGACCCCGGAGGCCCGCCAGGCCCGGGAGGCGGAGCTCCAGAACCAGCAGCGGGCCCTCCAGAGCAGAGAGCAGGAATTGAACCTCCAGTTCCAGGAACGCCAGGCGGAACTGCTCCAGCCGGTGATGGAGAGGGTCACTGCGGTGATCGAGGAGATCCGCGTGGAGGGGAGCTATGCGCTCATCCTCGATTCAGCTTCACAGGCGATCCTCGCCGGGGATCCGGCGCTCGATCTGACCCAGGAAGTCCTGACCAGGCTGCAGACGGATCCGTCACCTGGAGGCTGATTCGGAGTCCGGGGGACTGCGGGAGTCCGGGGGACTGCGGTTGCGATCACGGCCTGCGCGAGGGGTGAGGGCTTCGGGCTCGCTGACCCTGGAGCAGGCCGCCCGTGCCGCGGGCGGCCGCGTGCTGGGGGACGGCCACGTCGCCTTCAGGCGGTTTGCACCGGTGCACGACGCGGGCCCGGACGCTCTGGCGCTGCTCGCGAATCGACGCTACGCAGGCGATCTGCCGCGGTGCCGCGGGGGCGCCCTGCTGGTGTCGGAAGAGCTGTGCGGATTGGAAGGCGGGCCCGCGGACCGGGTCGTGGTCGCCGATCCGCATGCCGCGCTGCTGGTTCTGATCCCGATGCTGTACCCTGAGCGGAGGCGCGAGGCGGGTGTGCACCGGGCCGCGATCGTCCACGAATCGGTGTCGCTGCCGGAGTGCGCCTCCGTCGGTCCGAACGCGGTCATCGGGGCGGACGTGACCATCGGCGGCAACGTGCGCATCGGCGCCAACTGCGTCGTCGAACAGCGTGCGTCGATCGGGGCGGACACCGTGCTGTTCCCGAACGTCACCGTACACGCGGGCGCGGTGCTGGGCGAGCGCGTGATCGTGCACGCCGGCGCACGCATCGGCGTGGATGGCTTCGGCTACGTGACCGAGGCCGGGGCCCACGGCAAGCTGCCCCAGGTCGGGGGTTGCGTGATCGAGGACGACGTCGAGATCGGGGCCAACTGCACCATCGACCGGGGGTCCATCGGCCGGACCGTGATCGGCGCGGGCTCCAAGCTGGACAACCTGGTGCACATCGGTCACAACGTCCGGATCGGTGCCCGCTCGATTCTGGTCGCCCAGGTGGGTGTCGCGGGTTCGACGCGTACCGGCGAGAATGTCATGATGGGAGGGCAGGCGGGCCTGGTCGGACACCTCACGATCGGCGCGGGGGCCCGCATCGGCGCGCAGGCCGGTGTGATAGGCGACGTGGCACCCGGCGAGATCGTGTCGGGATACCCGGCCAGGGACCACAGGACCTACCTCAAGGCGATGGCCCGGCTCATGCGCTTTCCGGAGGTGATGCGCCGCCTGGAGCGCCTGGAACGCAGCCTGGCCGAAAGGGATGTCCGCTGATGGCAGAAGAGAGACAGCACACCGTCGCCGGCAGGATCACGCTCGAGGGCACGGGCGTGCACTCCGGGGAGGCCGCGTCGCTGACCATCCGGCCCGCGCCGGAGGGCTCCGGGATCCTGTTCGCGCGCACCGACATCGAAGGGGTGCCGACGATCCCCGCGCGCCTCGAGCACGTGACCCGCACCGAACTCGGGGTCGGTCTCGGCGCGGACGGCATCGAAGTGCTGACCGTCGAGCACGTCCTCGCGGCACTGGCGGCGTCCGGGGTGGACAACGCGCGTCTCGAACTGGACGGCCCCGAGGTGCCGATTCTGGACGGCAGCTTCGCACCCTGCTTTGCGGCGCTGCAGCGGGCGGGACGCACGGCGCAGGCGTCGCCCGCGGAGGTCATCCACATCTCGGACACGATCACCGTTGGTGCCGCGCCCGGCGCTTCGTACGTCGTCCTGCCGCACGACGGGTTTCTCATCTCGGCCACGATCGAGTTCGATCACGCGGCCATCGGACGGCAGCACGGCGCCTTCCGGATCGACGAGACGGGCTTCGCCACGAACCTGGCGCCCGCCCGCACGTTCGGGTTCCGCGCGGACGCCGGCGCGCTCTGGTCGAGGGGACTGGCGCGGGGCGCCTCCCTGGACAACACCGTCGTACTCGGCGAGGACGGGGTGGTGAATCCCGGCCTGCGCTTCCCGGACGAGTTCCTCCGCCACAAGGTCGGGGACATCGTGGGCGACCTGGCGCTCATGGGCGCCCGGTTCAGCGGGCACGTCATCGCCACGCGCCCGAGCCATGCGGGCAACGTGCAACTGGCCCGCGCCATCCGCGACCGGCACGACAGCGGCCTTAGGGCGCGCAATATCGACGTGCGCCAGATCATGAAGCATCTGCCGCACCGCTACCCGATGCTGCTCGTGGACAGGGTGATCGAATTCGAACCGGGGGAGCGGATCGTCGGCCTGAAGAACGTGACGATCAACGAGCCGTTCTTCTCCGGCCACTTCCCTGATCACCCCATCATGCCCGGGGTCCTGATCGTGGAAGCGATGGGCCAGGTCGGAGGCCTCCTGCTCATGGACGCGGTCGAGCAGCCGGACGACAAGGTCGTGTACTTCATGTCGCTCGACAAGGTGAAGTGGCGGCGGCCGGTGACCCCGGGGGACCAGATCCTGTTCGAGGTGACGATGACGAAACTGCGCCGCAGCGTGTGCAGGATGAAGGGAAAGGGAACGGTGGACGGCAAGGTTGTTGCCGAAGCCGAGATGATGGCCAGGATCGTGGACCGATGAGAGCGTCGGGCCCGCGGAGCGGCGTCCACACGGGTGCGCACCCCACGGCCATCGTCGACGCCACCGCCGAAGTGGGCGACGGCGTCGAGATCGGCCCCTGCGCCATCGTTGGTCCGTCGGTCAGGATCGGGGCGAATACCGGAATCGGGCCGCGCGTGCTGATCGAGAGGGACACCGTGGTCGGCAGCGACTGCAGAATCCACAACGGGGCGGTTCTCGGCACCGATCCCCAGGACCTCAAGTACGAAGGGGAGCGGACCTTTCTGGAGGTCGGCGACCGGACGGTCATCCGCGAGTTCGCGACACTGAACCGCGGCACCGCGGCATCCGGCAGAACGGTCGTGGGTTCCGACTGCCTTCTCATGGCCTACTCCCACATCGCCCATGACTGCGAGCTCGGCAACCACGTCATCGTCTCCAACGCGACGAACATGGCCGGTCACGTGTCCATAGGGGATTGGGCGGTCATCAGCGGCCTGGTGGCGATCCACCAGTTCGTCCGCATCGGCGCCCACGCGTTTGTGGGGGGCGCGTCCAGGGTACCGCAGGATGTGCCCCCGTTCTGTCGCGTGGTCGGGAATCCGTCTCCCAAGCTCTACGGCCTCAACACCGTGGGTCTGGAGCGCCGCAGCCTGTCGATCGAGGTCCGGAGCCGCCTCAAGAACGCGTACCGCATCCTGTTTCAGTCAGATCTGGCTCTGTCCCGGGCGATCCGTCAGGTGGAGCGCAGGCAGGAACTGAAGTGTCCGGAGGTGGATTACTTCCTTGACTTCATCCGCAACAGCAAGCGGGGCATCATCACCTGATTCCCGGCGCCGGGCACGCCTGCCGGCGATTGGCGTCGCAGGGGTCGGTGCGCTTGGCCTGCACCATGCCCGGCTGGTCCGCGACCTGGAGGGCGTGACCCACGCGGGTGTCTTCGACGTGGATCGCGGGCGCTGCCGAGCCGTTGCGGCGGAGTTGGGAGTCGAGGAGAGGTCGTCTCTCGATGAGCTTCTGGAAGGGGCCGACGCGCTTGTCGTGGCCGTCCCGACGAGCGCACACGAGGCCGTCGCCCTGGAGGCGATCCGGGCCGGAGTCCACGTGTTCGTCGAGAAGCCCATGGCTGCCGATGTCGCGTCGGCGGACCGGATGATCGACGCCGCGGGCGGCAGCGGCGTCGTGCTTCAGGTCGGGCATGTCGAGCGCTTCAACCGCGCGCTGGTGGCGGCCCGGCCGTATCTGGACCGCGCCCTGTTCGTGGAATCGCACCGGCTGTCTCCGTTCACGCCGCGCTCGCTGGACATCGCGGTCGTGCTCGACCTGATGATCCACGACGTGGACCTGCTGTGCAGCCTGGTCGGCCAGCCGGTGGTGGGCATGTCCGCCGTCGGTGTGCCCGTCCTCACGCGCCACGTCGACATCGCCAATGCCCGCCTGGAGTTCCGGGGCGGCGCGGTGGCCAACCTGACCGCCAGCCGCGTATCCGTCTCCCGGGTCCGAAAGCTGCGGGTATGGCAGCGCTCGGGATACCTGTCGCTTGATCTCGCCGCCGACCGCGGCGAGTTCTTTCGGGTCAGGGAGGGAGTGTCGCTGCCCGCGGGACCGATCCCGGGCGGCAGCCCCGCCCTGGCCGGCTTGTCATCGGTGGTGGAGCGGATTCCGGTGGTCGGAGACGGTGTCGAACCCCTCGTCGCCGAACTGTCATCGTTCCGCGACGCCGTGCGGGGGCTGGCGCCTCCCCCTGTTACGGGCGAGGATGGACGGAGAGCGCTCGAACTCGCCCTGGCGATCGAACAACGGATTGAGGACCATGTCGCTAATACGCGTACGGCAACGTCGTAAACGGGAGTGGATCGACGTCCGAAAAGGCAAATCGCCCACCACGCTCGTGGTTCTGCTCGCGATCGTGATCGGGATCATCTGGTACCTCGGACGACTCTTCTGAGTCGGGAGGCCCCGGCTGTTCCCGCCACGGTGATGATCCTGGCGGGAGAGGCCTCGGGCGATGCCCACGGTGCTCGCGTCGCCCGCGAGATCCGTGACCGATGGCCTGCCGTGGAAATGACCGGTCTGGGCGGCCCACGGATGCGCGCCGCCGGCGTTCGCGTCCTGGCCGGGTTGGAGCAGCTCGCGGTCATGGGCTTTGCGGAGGTTGTGAAGCGACTGCGATTCTTCCGTGGGCTGGAGCGACGCCTGAAGGGAATGCTCGACGGCGGGGGATTCGACGTGGTACTGCCGATCGACTACCCGGGGCTGAATCTCCGAATCGCGGAGCACGCCTCCAGGCGGGGTATCCCCGTGGTCTACTATATCGGGCCACAGGTCTGGGCGTGGAAGGCCGGGCGGGCCGAGAGACTGTCGCGCATCGCCGACCGGATCGCGCTGATCCTCCCCTTCGAACCCGCGCCATACCTCGCTCACGGGGGCAAGGCCGAGTTCGTGGGGCACCCGCTCCTCGAGGACGAGGCGGTGGCCGAGCCGGAGCGGCTGGCTTTCGAGCTCGGGCTCGACACGAACCGGCCCGTGCTCGCGGTCTTTCCGGGATCCAGGCAACAGGAGCTGGACCGTCATGCGGATCCCTTCGCCGCGGCGGCCCTGGAGTTGCGAAGGCGCATGCCGGGCCTCCAGACGGTCGTCAGCAAGGTCCCGTTTCTGCCGAGAAGCGCATACGGGCGATTCCCGTTTCCGCTGACCGAGGACGGCGCGTCCCTGAGGGCCTGCGCGACCGCGGGACTGGTGAAGTCGGGGACGAGTACGCTGGAGGCCGCTCTGGCGGGAATGCCGTTCGTCGTCGCCTACATTGCCCATCCTGTGACCCATTTCCTGGCCCGGCGCCTGGTGCGGGTGCCGCATGTGTCGCTCGCGAACCTGGTGGCGGGCGAGCGGGTCGTGGCCGAGTTCATTCAGCGCGAGGCCACGCCCGGCGCGCTGGCGGACGCGATCGAGCCGCTGCTCGACAACGAGTCTCCGGTTCGTCGCGGCACGGTCGCGGCCCTGGGCCGCGTGCGGGCCGCTTTGGGATCGCAGGGGGCGAGCGCAAGGGTGGTGGACCTGGTGGAGGAGGTGCTGCGCGAAAGGGGCGCCGGAGCGGTGCGGCCGTGATCGCGGCCCGGGCACGCGCGGGGCTCCGTGACTTCTGGGCGGCAGATAGCGAACCCACGCGCGGCCGGCTGCTGCTCGGGAGATTGCTCGCGGTCGCAGAGCCCCCCTTTCGCGTGGCGGTGGCGGCGAGGAACCGATGGCACGACGGCAGGCCCCCGGACAGGGAACCCATCCCGGTCGTATCCGTCGGCAACCTGACGGTCGGCGGCACCGGCAAGACGCCCGTCATCCGTTGGCTGCACGACTGGTTCGCCGGGCGGAGAAGGCGGGCGGCGGTGGTCGTGCGGGGTTACGGCGAGGACGAGGTCGCCCTCTACCGGCGGTGGTTCGGGTCCGACGCGGTATTCGTCGGAGCCGACCGGGTCGCGGGAGTCCGCGCCGCCTGCGAGAGCGGGCACGAGGTGGCGCTCCTTGACGACGGGTTCCAGCATCGGCGGGCGGCGCGCACGGTGGATATCCTGCTGCTGGCGGCGGAAGACCCCTGGAAGGTGCGTCTGCTCCCGCGTGGCCCCTACCGCGAGCCTCTGGCTTCGGCCGCACGGGCGTCCCACATCCTGGTCACGCGGAGAACCGCCGACACGGCCACAACCGATGCATGGATCGAGCGACTCTCCCGAATCGTGCCCGCGGCGGGCATCTCACGGATCAAGCTGAAGATGGGCGGATGGAGCGATCTCGACGGAGGCCCGGCGGATCCACCGGAGGGAGACGTGCTGGCGGTGTGCTCGATTGCCCGCCCCCGGGCGTTCGCCGCCGGCCTTCGCGGGCTGCTGCCGGAGTCAGATGTGCGTTTGGCCTCGTTCGCCGATCATCACCGCTTCACGCGCCGGGACATCGCGGCGTTGTCGGGGCGACGCGCCGAACGCACCGTGGTGTGCACCTTCAAGGACGCACCGAAGCTGGCGGCCTTCCCCGGCCTTGCGCGCCACTGCGTCGCGGTGGATCTCCGCGTGGCCGGCGAGCCGGGCGGGCCGCTGGGCCGCGCACTGACCGCGCTGGCACCGAGCTGATGCGGATCTCGGTCGTCGTGGTCGGCAAGGCCAGGGGACTCGCCCCCGTGCTCGGGGACTACGAGGCCCGTGCGGCGCGGTATTGGAAGTTGGAGGTTGTGGAGGTGCCCCAGGCCCGTGGCAGGGCCGCTTCGCAGGTCCTGGCCAGAGAGGCGAACGCGATCAGGGCGCGGCTGCGGCAGGATTATCTTTGGGTGGCGGTGACGCGTGGCGGTCGGGCGTGGTCTTCGCCGGAGATGGCGCGGTGGCTGGAGCGCTTTTCACAGGGACCAAAGAGGGGGATACACTTCCTGATCGGCGGAGCATTCGGCCTTGCCGAAGACCTGCGAAGCGAATGCGACGCCACGCTGTCCCTTTCGTCATTCACGCTGCCGCACGATTTTGCGCGGCTGGTGCTTGCGGAGCAGCTGTACCGCGCCGGTACCATTCTCAGAAACGAACCCTATCACAAGGGACCGAAGTGAAGAGTACGCCGTGGTTCCGAGACTGGTTCGGTGGAGAGTACCTGGCTCTCTATCCTCACCGGGACCGGGCCGAGGCACGCCGGGCCGTCACGCTCCTGCGCGATGTGACGGGCCTGGGGCCGGGCACGAGAGTCCTGGACCTCGGTTGCGGGGCAGGTCGGCACCTGGAGGAGATGAGCCGGATCGGCTATCGGGCAACGGGCCTCGATCTCTCCCCCCCGATGCTCGAAGCGGCACGCGAGGCGCTGCCGGCGGCCGACCTGGTGCTTGGTGACATGAGGCATCCGCCTTTCCGCACGGCGTCGTTCGACGTGGTCACATCCTATTTCACCTCATTCGGCTACTTCGAGGAGGAGGAGGAGGACATGGGCGTCCTGCGGGAAGTGCGCAGGATTCTCAGGGACGGCGGCCGGTTCCTGCTCGACTTCCTCAACGCGGATCACGTGGTCGCCAACCTCAGGACCGAAGACCGGCGCAGGGTGTCCGGGATCGATGTGGTCCAGGAGAGAAGACTGGTGAATGGCGGTCGCATTGTCGAAAAGCGGATCACGCTCGGCGGCGCCGATGCGTCGTCCCGCAGGGAGTTTGTCGAACGCGTCCGGCTCTACCGTCCGAGAGAGCTGACGTCCATGCTGGTGTCCGCGGGGATGTTTCCGGGCCCCACCTTCGGCGGATACGACCGGACGCCGTTCTCGCGCTTCGCGCCACGCTACATCATGGTCGCCAAGGCGAGAGGATGACAACGCCGGACCGGCGCCAATGGACCTGAACCTGTTTCCCGGGCCCCTGGGGGGGTCGCGTCTGGTCCGGGACTACCTTGATGGATCCGGGGGCGCGGCTCCGTTCTACCGGGATGCTCCCGCGTACGCCGTCACCTATCGGACCAAGGCCCGTGAATTGGCCCCTGCCATCGATCCGGCCCGGCTTGCGTCGGCCGCCGAGGTCGTGCGCCCCGCCGGGCCCGCCGGAGAGGCCGCGTTGGCCGACCTGGTCGCGCATAACGGGTTTTTCGTAACCACCGGACAGCAGCCCGGGCTTTTCGGCGGTCCCCTTTACAGCCTGTACAAGGCCCTGACCGCCGTCTGCCTGGCCCGCGAACTGCAACCGGTCGTGGGCAGGCCCGTGGTACCGCTGTTCTGGATCGCTGCGGATGACCACGACTGGGCCGAGGCGAACCACGCGCACGTCATCGACGCCGCCAATCGGCTGCGGCGGATCACCGTGGGTCCCAACCCGGACTCGCTGCCCCGGGCGGTGGGCCGGATCGTCCTGGGCGACCGGGGAACCGAGGCGGTCGCCGAGCTGTCAGCCTGCTTTCCACCCAACGACTACCGTGACGGCTACCTCGACCTTCTGCGAGAGGCCTACCACTCCGGATCCACGCTGGCTTCGGCGTTCGGTGACCTGATGGCGGAGCTGCTGAGGCACACGCCGATCGGTCTGGTGGACGGCGCCGACCCGCGGCTGAAGGAATTGGCGCGGCCGGTGCTCCAGGCCGAGGCCGAAGATCCGGCGGCGAGCGAGAATGCCCTGGCAGAGACCGCCGGCCGGTTGACGGCCGCGGGCTACGCGCTTCAGGTACCGATTGTCCCCGGGGCCACCAACCTGTTCCTCGAAACGCGCGAGGGGCGTGACAGACTGCTGCGGAGCTCCGGCGGGTTCAGGTTGCGACGCTCGGGACGGGACGTCTCCGGCCGCCGCGTTCAGCGGATCGTCAACGAATCGGTCGACCAGGTGTCGCCCAATGTCCTGCTGCGCCCGGTTGTGGAGGGATTCGTATTTCCAACCCTGGCGTACGTGGCCGGACCCGGTGAAATCGCGTATTTCGGTCAGCTGGCCGAACTGTTCGTCCGGCACGGCGTGGGAATGCCGGTGGTGACGCCACGGGCGTCCGTGCTTGTCGTGGAGAGGAAGGTCACCCGGGTCCTGGAGAAGCTGGGCGTGACGGTGGACGACGTCCGTGACCGCGACCTGCTCCTGGCCAGGTTCGCCCGGGACGCCATGCCGCGCGACGCCGCCGATGCTCTGGAGGGGTGGCGGCGGGGTCTGATGGCGCGCGCGCTCGAACTGTCCGATGCCTCGGCCGCGATCGATCCGGTGCTTCAGGGGGCGGTGACCAAGGCGCGCAACTCGGGTCTGGCGGCGCTTGGCTCGCTGGAGAAGAAGGTCATACGGGCCGTCAAGCGCCGCAGCGAAACCCTCACGAGCCAGATCGACAAGGCCGGGGTCAATCTCTGGCCGGTCGGAAAACCCCAGGATCGGGTGCTGAGCCCCATGCAGTACACCATGCGCTACGGGCCGGATTTCGTGTCGATGGTTCAGGACGGCATCCGCGTAATCGGCGGTTGAGACCGGTCTGCACCGGCCGGCCGACCAGCCCGCAACCGCCGCCGGCTTTGCCACCTTTGGACACAACGCCATAGCTTTACGGCATGCTAGTCCTGGTCGCCGTCCTCGTGTTGTTGATCCCCATCCTCGCAATCGTGCTCGATTCCGACGTGGGCAAGGCGATCGCGCGCCGTCTCGATCGGAAGAGCCTGAGGGAAGGGGATGGCGCGGTGCATGATCGGCTCGTCTACCTGGAGAGCGAACTGGAGCGCCTTACGGGCGAGGTGGGACGCCTCGACGAGGAGAATCAGTTCTTTCAGAAGCTCCTCTCGGACCGCTCCGAGCGCAGGTAGCCGCGACCGGAGTCTTGGCCGCCTCCAGCGTCGCTTCGGGAATCCTCATCAGCCGGGTCCTCGGCCTGGTGCGAGGCCGGGTCTTTGCCCACTACTTCGGTACGGGCGATCTGGCCGATGTGTGGACAGCGGCGCTGCGCATCCCGAACGTCATCCAGAACCTGCTGGGAGAGGGAAGCCTCAGCGCTTCGTTCATCCCCGCGTACGTCCGGCTGCTCGAAGAGGGCAGGGAACAGGAGGCGGGACGCGCCGCGGGCGCCGTGCTCGGGCTGCTTGCGGTGGCGTCCGGGGCGTTGGCGGCGCTGGGGAGCTGGGCCGCACCCTTCCTGGTGTCCGTGCTGACGGTAGGGTTCACGGTCGACGGCAGAGCCGAAGTCCTGACGTCGCTCCTCCGCCTCCTTTTCCCGATGGCGGGCCTGCTGGTCATGTCGGCGTGGGCGGTGGGCGTCCTGAACAGCCATCGCCGCTTCTTCGTCTCCTACGTCGCGCCCTCGCTCTGGAATCTGTGCATGATTGCCGGCATGGTTGCGGCGGCCGGCCGGGGCATGGCCGGGGTCGACCTCCTGACCGCCCTGGCGTGGGGAGCGCTGGCGGGCGGGGCGGCGCAACTGCTCTTTCAGGTGCCGTTCCTGATGCGGCACCTGGCACACATCGTGCCCTCGCTCGACACGCGGGCCGGGGCGGTACGCGACGTCATCCGCAACTTCCTGCCGGCCGTGGCGGCACGGGGGGCGGTGAACATCGGCGCGCTCATCGACCAGAACCTCGCCACACTGCTGGCCGTCGGCGCCGTGGGGCTGATGGGGTACGCGCAACCGCTCTACATCCTGCCGATTTCGCTGTTCGGGATGTCGGTCGCCGCGTCGGAGCTGCCGGAACTCGCCCGTGACCGGGCGGCGGGTGCGAAGGCGGTCCGCGACCGCACCGAGCGGGCGGTCGGCCGGGTGCTCTTCTGGCTTGTGCCCGTGGCCGCCGGGTACATCGTCTTCCGCGAGGAGTGCATGGTGGTATTCCGGTCCGGCGCCTTCGGTCCCGAGGACGCGATGGCGGCCGGTCTGGTGCTGGCTGCGTATGCTCCGGGGCTGCCCGCGTCGGGGACATCGCGTGTGCTTGCTTCGGCGCTCTACGCCTTCGGCGATACGCGGACGGCCGCCCGGATCTCCTATCTGCGCATCCTGGTCTCGGCGTCCGTGGGTGCTGCGCTGATGTTCCCCATGGACCGCCTTGCCGTGGGGGGACTGGGAATGGGAGCGGCGGGTCTGGCCGCGGGAGCGACGGCGGGGGCGTGGCTGGAGTTCCTGCTCCTCCACAGAGCGCTTCGAGGGCGCTTGCCGGGGATGTCGCTGGGCGGCAGGCATGTGCGCCTCTACGTGGTCGTGACGGCGGCCGCGGTGGCCGTCGGCCTGGCGGTACGCGCGGCATTCCCGCCCATGGGCCCGATCGCCGAGGCGGCGTCGTCCATCGGCCCGGTGGCGATCGTCTATCTGCTGGTGACCCACAGGCTCGGCGTCTCTCCGGTTGGACTCGGACCCCTGAAGCGGAGGTAGCACCGGTGGAGCGGGGCGTCCCCTTCGAATCCCGTCAATTGGCGGGGCTGCCGACCGGTCCCGGCGTGTACATGCTGCGCAGCGGCCGGGGAGAGATCCTCTATATCGGGAAGGCCAAATCGCTGCGCGCGCGTGTGCGCTCCTACCTGGGACACGGGGGCGGGACGGAGATCAAGACGCGCGAACTGGTGCGACAGACCGCGACCGTGGACACGCTCGTCGTGGGCTCGGAGGCGGAGGCCCTGATTCTGGAAGCCAACCTGATCAAGGAACACCAGCCCCGGTTCAACATCCAGCTTCGGGACGACAAGAAGTATCCGTACATCAAGGTCACGGTCCACGAACCCTTCCCCCGCGCCTATGTCACGCGGCGGGTCCGCCAGGATGGCTCACGCTATTTCGGGCCCTTCGTCTCGGTGGGCCGGGTGCGCCGGGCGCTGGAACTGGTGAAGCGCGTTCACGGCGTGCGGTCCTGCCGCTACGACCTTCCCGCCGACTCGCCCGCGCGGCCGTGCCTCGACCACCACATCGGCCGATGCGCCGCTCCGTGCGTGGGACTTCAGACCGTGCACGACTACCGGGACATGATCGACCGGGTGGTCCGCATCCTGTCAGGCGATGTCGCAAATATTCAGGCAGAAGTTGAGGCGCAGATGCGCAAAGCGTCCGATGCCATGGACTTCGAGCGTGCGGCCCTGTTGCGTGACGTGCTCGCCGGGCTGGACGGCATCGCGCGCCGGCAACGGGTCCAGAAGGTCGGTGGCGGGGACCAGGACGTGCTGGGAATCGCCCGGGACGGCGGACTTGCGGCAGCCGTGACGCTGCACATTCGCGACGGCATGCTCATCGGCCGGGACACGCAGCTGATGACGGGCGCCGAAGGGGAGAGTGACGCGGATCTCGTCGCGCGTTCGGTCTCTCACGCGTACCTGTCCAGCGGTTCGCGGGCGCTCGAACAGCTTCCGCACGAGGTGCTGCTGCCCGCCGACTTCCCGGACCGCGGACTTCTCGAGCGCATCCTGGGTGATCAGGCGTCCCGGAAGGTCGCGGTCCGCGTCCCGCAGAGGGGAGCGAAGGCCCGGCTGGTCGAACTGGCGACGGCCAACGCACGGCATGCGCTCGACGACGGGATCAGGACGGGCGGGGTCGTCACGACGCGCACCGACGACGTGCTGTACGACCTTCAGGATCGGCTGGGCCTCAAGGTCGTGCCGCGCCTGATCGTGTGCTTCGACATATCGCACACCCAGGGTACGGAGACCGTCGGCAGCGCGGTCCTGTTCGAAAACGGCGAACCGAAGAAGTCGGGGTACCGGCACATGCGGATCCGGGGAGAAAAGGGCAACGACGACTACGGATCGATGGCGGAGACCGTGGGGCGGTACTTCGCCCGCTTGGCCGACGGCGAGGGGCCGCTGCCGGATCTCGTGGTGGTCGACGGGGGCCGTGGACAGCTTTCCGCCGCGCACGAGGCGCTTGCCGCGCTGGGACTTCGGGATGTGGCGCTGGCGGCGCTCGCCAAGAAGGAGGAGACCATCTTCCTGCAGAGCGGGCGAGACGCGTCCGGCGAGCGTGACGGGTCCCGCGGGCGCAACGCGTCCGGCGGGCGTGACGGGCTCCGGCTGCCGCGGACCGCGCGGTCCCTGCATCTGCTGCAACGGGTTCGCGACGAGGCACACCGGTTCGCCGTGCGGTACAACCGCAAGCTTCGTTCGCGCCGGACCGTGCGGTCGGCGCTGGGCGACATACCAGGGATCGGCCCGGCCCGGCAACGCGCGCTCCTGTCACGCTTCGGGTCTCTGCGGGGGGTGAAAGAAGCCACCCCCGCGCAGATCGGCCGCATTCCCGGATTCAGCGAGGCCATGGGCGCGCGCGTGCTGACCTACCTCAAGAGCCCGCACCGTTAGCCGATCCCGCACCTGCGGTCCCGCACGCGCGGTCCGGAACCCCTTTGACCCGCGTCCCGCCCGCCCGTATACTTCGTGCCTGGAACTGTCCGCTTGCCGGTCTCGCCGCGCGAGCGGGCGCATGGTTTTGGAAGACCTCAGGAGGTTCTCGTGAACAAGTCCAGCATTGGACTCTCGTTGGCAGTTGGTGCCGCGCTGACACTTTCCGGCTGCGCCTCCGGCGGTGGAGGTGGCGGCGGTGGCGAGGAAGGGAATCCGCCCCGCGAAAACGACGACACGCGGAGTGCGGAGCTGTTTCTGACACAGGCCGAAACACTGGGCGACCCGTCCCGGTTCCAGGAGGCGCTGAACGCGGCCCTGGTAGCGATCCTCGGGGACTCGACGAACTCGCTCGGCTATTTCCAGGCGGGCAGGGCGCAGGTCGGTCTCGGCGACTACGTCGCAGCGGACACGCTCTTCGAGACGGCATTGGAGCTCTACCCCGGGTACGAGCAGGACATCCGCATCGAACGGGAATCGGCCTGGATCGAACTCTTCAATGCCGCGATCGGCCCGCTTGACGCGAATGAAAACGAGGAAGGCATACGTATCCTCGAAGCGGCGGAGGTCATGTTCCCCGTGCAGCGCCCGGAGGCCCTGATCAACCTTGCCGTCACCTACAACAAGATCGGGCGGGTCGACGATGCCATCGACGCCTTCGGCACCGCGCTGAGCGTCATCCGCGGACCGCGGATGGCGGAGGCGGACAGCGCAACGGCGGCAAGCTGGGCCGAAAGCGAGATGAACGTGTCCTTCAACCGGGCGATGCTGTTGGGCCAGCAGGAACGTTACGACGAGGCGATCGGCGAGTACGAGAACTTCCTGGAGGGGAATCCGGGGGACGTCTCAGCGCTGTCCAGCCTGGCCTCGGTGCTGTCGGAGGCGGGGATGCCGGACTCCGCCCAGGCGATCTACGACAACCTGCTGTCGGGCGAAGAACTGGGCATGCGGGAGCTGTTCAACATCGGCGTGGGGCTGTATGGCGCCGAAGTGTTCGACCGCGCCGCCGAGGCGTTCCGGCAAGTCGCCGAGGTGGCGCCCGAGAATCGTGACGCCCTCTTCAACCTGGCGCAGTCGCACTACGAAGCCGGCAACTGGGACGATCTGATCCCGATCGCCCGCCAACTGCTGGAACTGGACGGCTACAACCCCGACAGCTACACGATTCTGGCGCAGGGCCTGGTCGAAACCGATCAGAGCCAGGAGGCGGTCGAGATCCTGCAGAGGCGCGAGGGACTTGCCTTCCGCCTTGAACAGAGCACGCTGACGCCCCGTGCCGCCGGCGGCGGATCCGTGTCAGGGCAGCTCGTCAACACCACGCTGGAGTCCGGCACGGTGGTGACGATTCGAGTGCACTTCAACGGAGACGACGGTGCCGAGATCGGCGCCACCGACATCCGGGTGACGGCCCCCGCGCAGGGAAGCGCCGAGCTGTTCCGCGCCGACTTCACCAGCGACGAGAGCGTTCTGGGGTACTACTACGAGATCGTCAGTCCGCGCTGAAGCCACCTGGCCCGGGAAGGGCGCGTTGCGGGAGTAGCTCAGTCGGTAGAGCATCAGCTTCCCAAGCTGAGGGTCGCGGGTTCGATTCCCGTCTCCCGCTTTTCGGTCGCCGGGGCCTGCGGACGGCCCGGCGCATGCCCCGGTGGCGCACGATCCCTGTCAGCGCTTACCTTGCACGGGATAAGGCGGGTCTGCAGTCACCAGTCAAACGTCACTTTCAACCGGAGGTGAACGATGCGTCGTGGAATACTATTAGCCGGCCTGTTGTCCATCGTGACCGCAACGCCGGTCGTCGCTCAGGCGTCCGCGGACGAGCTCGCGCGGCGAATCGAAATGGCCGAGGAAGCCGGCGCGGACGTAAGCGTGGTGCTTCGCGGGGCGTCGGCGGCGCGCCTGCTCGGGGATTTCGCAATCGCAGAGGGATTGATGGTGAAAGCCACCGACGCGCTCCTCCAGGCGGACAACGCGTGGGTAACCGAGATGATCTTCCAGGCCCTGGCCGCGGGAAAGGGCTCGAACGGCATGCAGCGGGCTTTCCGCGAAGCCCGTCAGCGGATCCGGATGTCGCCGCAGCAGATTGCGTCTGTGACCAACAACTTCCCGTCGCTTCTTCTGGGTGGCGAGTTCGACGAGATGATCCTCCGGTTCTCGCCGGATCACCCGGATCCGGACTACCGTTGCGCCTGCCTTGCGGAAAAGGCGTGGGTGCACCGCGTGGCCGGCCGGCTGCACGATTCGCGGGTCCTCTGGGGTGAACTCGTGGCCGCGTGGGACCGCAACCCCCTCGAGTTCTCGAACCCCGACGCGCAGGCGAACTGGCAAGGGCAATACGCACGCAACCTGGCCCGGGCGGGCCGGATGGCGGACGCGCGCGCGGCGCTGGAAAAGGCGATGTCGATGCCGATCAGCGACGACGAGCGTCCCGCGGTGCAGCGGCGCTGGGCCCAGACGTACGCGGAACTCGGCGAGGTGCAGGCGGCGGTCGAGCTGCTCGAGCCTCTGATCGCGAGTTCGACGCTGGTCACCGTGAACAGCCTCTCCACAAGGTACACCTGGGAGCCGGTGCGCAGTAACATTCTCTTCCAGGAGATGCTCGCCAGGCACCGCTGACGGGCCGCGCGGAAGCCGCGCGTCGCCGACGCGGCGCTTCGCCGCTTTCGGGTGCTCACGCGGGTCTATCCGCAGACGGTCAGGTACGTGGTTCGAATCGGGGAAATCGGTCCGGGAACGATCGCGGAGGCGCTTGAGCTCCGGATCGGGACACGGATCCTGACCGTGAACGGCGAGCGGGTCCGCGACGGACTCGACTTCATGTTCCGAACGGCCGAGAGCGAGATCGAACTCGAGACGGTCGGCCCGGATGGGGCTTCCGTCGTCTACGAGATCGCCCGGGACCCTTCCGAACGCCTGGGGATCGTGCCCGCCCGGGACAAGGTCCGCGAGTGCGCCAACGAGTGCGTCTTCTGCTTCATCGACGGCAACCCTCCGGACGCGCGGGAACCTCTCTGGCTGCGCGACGACGACTTCCGTCTGTCGTTTACCTACGGCAGTTACGTCACGTTGACCAATCTCGGGCCGCGCGGCCTCCGGCGGCTCGTGGACCAGCGCATCTCGCCCCTCTATGTCAGCGTCCACGCCACCAATCCGGACGTGCGCACCCGTCTCCTCCGGAACGAGCGGTCGGGGCTCATCATGGACCAGCTTCGCGAACTCCTCGAAGGCCGCCTGGAGGTCCACACGCAGGTGGTCCTCTGCCCGGGATGGAACGACGGCGCGGAACTCGACCGCACGATCCGGGAACTCTACGCACTGGGAGACGGTGTGCTGTCGCTGTCGGTGGTCCCCGTCGGTCTGACCCGCTACAACCTGAACCGTCCGGTCCGCCTGCTGAGTGCCGGCGAGGCGGACACCGCAATCCGGCAGACGGACGGGATCCGGCGCGCGGCCAGCGGCCGGCGCGGACATCACTGGTGCTACGCCGCGGACGAACTCTTCCTGATCGCGGGACGTGACGTTCCGCCGGCCGCGTACTACGACGACTGG
Source organism: Longimicrobiales bacterium (assembly GCA_965205005.1). Lineage (GTDB taxonomy): Bacteria > Gemmatimonadota > Gemmatimonadetes > Longimicrobiales > Gaopeijiaceae > Bin94. Next base: position 3,925,485 of record OZ242028.1, read on the forward strand.
CCGCTGCTGGAAAACGGGGTCGGAGCCCTCCGGTCTCTGCTGGACGGTTTTGCCGCGGCCGAGGGCCGCCTGAGGCCGGTGGACGGGGCTGAGCGGGTGCGAATCGTAACCGGGACCTCCATGAGCCCCTTCTTCGAACGGATGTCGCCGGTGATCGCGTCGCGGATGGCGTGCGATGTGGAGGTGCTCGCGGTCGAGAACGGGTACTTCGGCCCCAGCGTGACCATTGCGGGACTTCTGCCCGGCGCGGACATCCTGCGGGCGGCGTCCGGCTCCGGCCCGGGCGACCTTGTCCTGTTGCCGGCTACGGCGCTCAACGACGACGGCGTGTTCATCGATGGCCTGCCGCTGTCCGACGTGGCCGCCGAGCTGTCCCCGGCAACCGTCCGGGCCGGCCACGAGGTCGTCGAGACGCTGACGTCCCCATGAGCCTCCCCGTCGTCGCGGTCGTCGGCCGGCCCAACGTGGGCAAGTCCACCTTCTTCAACCGAGCCATCGGACGCCGCGTCGCGATCGTCGACGAAACGCCGGGCGTGACGCGGGACCGCAATTTCGGTCAGGCCGACTGGACCGGAAAGGACTTCTTCCTTGTCGACACGGGGGGTGTTGTCGAAGGTTCCGACCGCACGATCGACCGGCTGATCCGGGAACAGGCGATGGCCGCCGTCACGGAAGCCGATGTCGTCCTTTTCCTGGTGGATGCGAAGACGGGAGTCCATCCGCTGGACCAGAGGCTCGCCGAGGTGCTGCGTGGCGCCGACAAGCCCGTCCTGCTGGCGGCGAACAAGGCGGACAACCACCCCAACGACCAGTCGCACCTGGATTTCTGGGCGCTGGGAATGGGCGAGCCGCACCCCGTGAGTGCCGTGGCGGGCCGAGGGCTGGGCGACCTTTTCGACGCGCTGATCCCACTGCTCCCGGACGAAGAAGGGGCTCTCGCCAGCGACGACCTTCGCGTGGCCGTGATCGGGAAGCCCAACGCCGGGAAGTCGTCCCTGGTGAACCGGCTCTTCGGCCAGGACAGGGTGATGGTGAGCGACGTGCCGGGCACGACGCGCGATCCGGTCGATCTGCCGCTGAAGTACCACGGGCTGAATCTGACCTTCGTCGATACGGCCGGCCTGCGCCGCCACGCGCGCATGAAGGACTCGATCGAGTACTACTGCAGCCTGCGCACCGCACGGGTGGTGCGCGAAGCGGACGTCTGCCTGGTGGTGGTGGACAGCGCCGAAGGACTCCACGTACAGGACATCAAGGTGGCGGAGACGGCCTGGGACGCCGGTTGTGGCGTGGTGATGGTCTGCAACAAGTGGGACCTGGTGGAGAAGGACTCGCGCACGTCGGTCGAGTTTCAGCGCGACGCCGTGCGCAGGGCTCCCTTCCTTGGCGATGTCCCGTTTCTCTTCGCCTCGGCGCTGACCGGGCTCCGGATCCGCAAGACCCTAGACCTGGTACTGGAGGTTGCCGAGCGGCGCCGGCAGCACATCGGCACGGCGGAGGTCAACGAGGCGGTCGCGTCGGCGGCCCGCCGCCAGCCGCCCCCGCACGCGCGCGGTCGGCCGGTCAGGCTCAAATACGCCACGCAGGCGCGCACCGCTCCGCCGACCTTCATCGTGTTCTCGAACCTTCCCGACGAAATCCCCGAGCACTACAGGCGTTACGTGGTCAATTCACTGCGCGCCAGGTGGGACTTCCGGGGCGTCCCGATCCGGCTGCGGCTTCGCAAGAGCGGGCGGTGAGCGGCCCCCCACTCCGGATTCGGACACTCCGGATTCGGACACTCTGGATTCGGATGCTTCGTTGTGGTAACGTCACGACGAGAGGCGGCCGGTCGTCAACCGTCCGGTCCGGCCCACTCATCCATGCGACCGAGATGCCGTGACAACGCCATTGCTGCTCACGCTTGCGGCCTACGCCGCGGGTGCCGTGCCATCGTCCTTCTGGGTGGGCCGCTTCCTGTACGGCAAGGATCTGAGGACGCTTGGCAGCTGCAACCTCGGCGCCACCAACGTCTTCCGCGTACTGGGATGGAAGCCTGCGGTCGTAGTGATGATCGTGGACGTCTTCAAGGGTTTCGCCCCGGTCTGTTGGTTTCCGGGGATTGATGGCCAGAGTGCCGCGTGGTGGCCGGTGATCTACGGCGCATCGGCGATCGTCGGCCATGTCTTCTCGTTCTGGGTCGGGTTCAGGGGAGGGAAGGGGGTCGCCACCGGCGGCGGCGTGCTGATCGCCATGGCCCCGGGCGTCGCAGCCCTGGGGCTTGGAACGTGGATTGTCACGATGCTGCTGGCGCGGACGGTATCGGTCGCCTCGATGGCGGCCGCGGTTGCCGTCGGGATCGCGGGACTGCTGGTGCCGGCCATGGATCCTGCCGTTCGCCTCTTCTTTGGTTTCATCGCCGTGTTCGTCGTCTGGGCGCACCGCTCCAACATCCGGCGCCTGCTGCGGGGGACGGAGCCCCGGATCGGCCGCGGGCCCCGGATCGACCGCGGAGGGAGCCATGACCACGACGCCGGCGACAGCGCGTGAAGCCGCGTTCGCCGCCGGACACCCGGGTTGCTGTCATCGGCGCCGGCGCATGGGGTACCGCGCTGTCCAACCTCCTGGCAGGATCCGGGCGCGCACAGGTTCGGCTCTGGGCGCGCGAGCCCGAGGTCGTGGCCTCGGTTGCCGAGTCCGGACAGAACGCTCTCTACCTCGAGGGGGCCGACCTCGACCCGCGCCTCGAAGTGACCAACTCGATGGCCCGCGCGCTGGACCGCGCCGACACCGTGGTCTGGGTGTGCCCGGCGCAGTACACCGCGGGCGTGCTTGCGGACGCGGCGCCGCTGATCCCGCCGGACGCCATGGTGGTGACCGCATCGAAGGGGATCGAAGTGGCGACGCTGCGACGCATGGACGAAGTGTTCGCCCGGGCGCTGCCACCGGAGCAGGCACGGCGCCTGTGCGTCCTGTCCGGGCCGAGCTTTGCGCGCGAGGTCGTGGCCGGGGCGCCTACGGCGGTGGTGATCGCCAGCCGCGACGAGCCGTCCCGCCTGCGCGCCCAGGCGCTGTTCCAGACGGACCGCTTTCGCGTCTACACCAATCCGGATGTCGTCGGCGTGGAACTGGGCGGGGCGCTCAAGAACGTGATCGCGGTCGCCGCCGGCGTCGCGGCGGGGCTGGAGCTGGGGCACAACGCCGTGGCGGCGCTGATGACTCGGGGGATTGCCGAGATGACCCGGCTGGGCGTTGCCCTGGGCGCACGGCCGGCCACCTTCGCGGGTCTCGCCGGAATGGGTGACCTTGTACTGACGTGTACCGGCGGCCTGAGCCGCAACCGGACGGTCGGCGTGCAACTTGGCCGGGGACGATCCATGCAGGAGATTATGGGCGAGGCCCGGACGGTGGCGGAGGGTGTTGCAACCGTGAGGGCGGTTCACCGGCTCGCCCAGGACCTCGGCGTGGAGATGCCGGTCTCGGCCGAAGTGTATCGCATTGTCGCCGAGGATGCCGATCCGATGGAGGCTCTTGACCGCCTCATGGCCAGGGAACCAAAGTCCGAGAACGCGGATTTCATCAACTTCGGGGAAGGGAGCTGACCGTGGAACCGATCGCTCGAAAGACCTACTACTCGATCGGTGAAGTGAGTAATCTGACAGGACTTAAGGCCCACGTCCTCAGGTATTGGGAGACTCAGTTCGATATCCTGTCGCCGACGAAGAATCGCGGCGGCAGCCGGGTCTACCGCATGCGCGAGATCGAGACCATTCTGCTGGTCAAGCACCTGCTCTACGAGAAGCGGTTCACCATCGAGGGCGCCAAGCGGGAGCTGCAGGAGATGCGCCGCTCGAGCAAGGTGATCGAAGCGCGCGAGCTTCAGGCGGAACCTGCGGTCCTGGCCTCCATCAAGGAGGGGCTCACGGAATTGCGCGACGTGCTGACCCTCCCGGGAGACTGATCCGGAGGCCTGCCTGTGCGCATTCTCTGCACGAACGACGACGGATACCTGTCCCCGGGGATTCGCGTGCTCGCCAGGGCCGCTCGCGGCATCGGCACGGTCGATATCGTCGCCCCCGACCGCGAGCAGAGCGCGTCCAGCAGTGCGCTCACCCTTCATCGGCCGCTTCGCAAGCGCAGGACCCCCAGCGGCACCACCATAGTCGACGGGACGCCCACGGATTGCGTGATTCTGGCCGTCAGCGAGTTCCTGGACGAGCTCCCGGACCTCTGTGTTTCGGGAATCAACCACGGTCCGAACCTCGGCGAAGACGTCCTCTACTCGGGAACGGTCGCCGCGGCGATGGAAGCCACGATTCTGGGGATTCCGGCGGTGGCCTTTTCGTACGTGGGGCAGGGGATCGAGGAGGTCGAGGGATGGCTGCCGGTGGTCAGGCGGCTCCTGGAACAGATCGTGGACAACGGGATCCCGAAACATGAACTCCTGAACGTGAACCTCCCGTCCATACCTCCTGCGGAGCTGCGCGGGGTGCGGGTCACCAACCTGGGGCGGCGCCGTTACCGGGACGCCATCACCCGGGCACCCGATCCTTCAGGCCGGGAGTACTACTGGATCGGCGGCGGCGACCCGTACTGGAAGGGCGGGGCGGAGGCCGACTTCCGTGCGGTGCGGGACGGATACGTATCGGTGACCCCCCTTCACCTGGACCTGACCAGCTATGCGCGTCTGGACGATGTCCGGGGGTGGAACCTCGAAGCGACATGAAGCACTGGTTCGGCAACGCCATGCGGGGGTTCTGCATGGGCCTGGCGGACGTGGTTCCGGGCGTGTCCGGCGGGACCGTGGCACTGATCCTCGGCATCTATCCGCGGCTGGTCGACGCGGTCGGCAGCGTGGGCGCCGGCATGCTCGCACGGGTCCCCACGCGGGCTTTCCGGGCGGCCGTGCAACGGGGGCTGCGCGATCCGGCTGGCCGGGGCGCGGGCCCCGGAGGCGTCGAGGACCCCAACGGAGTCGAGGACCCCGCCGGAGTCGAGGACCCCGCCGGAGTCGAGGACCCCAACGGAGTCGAGGACCCCGACGGCGTCGACGCCCGCCGCGTCCTGCTTCTCGCATCGGTGGGGGCGGGGATCGTGCCCGCGATCCTGGTGGGTTCCGAGGTGCTTCCCGGCCTGCTCAGCGCGTATCCGGAGCAGATGAAGGGCCTGTTCCTGGGACTGGTGGCCGCGTCCGTCATGATCCCCGCGCGCCGGATCAGGCGCTGGCGCCCCGGAAGGTGGGCACTGGCCGCGGGCGCCGCTCTCTTCACCGTCTGGTTCACCGGACTGCCGACGTCGGCGGACCGGCTGGCCACCGGCACCGTGACGCTGACATTCGCCCCGGTGGCGTCTGAAGTGCGCCTCACCCCCGATAACCTGACCCTCGAGGCACCCGCGACAGATGCACGGCCCCGTGTCCTATACGGACCGGCCGGGTCGGTCGCGGTGCCCGCGGGCAGCAGCACCGTGGAGTTGGAGGTTGCCGCGCGCATGTCCGGCGCAGCCGCGAATCTTGCCCCCGGGTCGATTCGGACTGCGGCGGGTCCGCTCGAGGTGTCGGACGTATCGCAGCGGACCGCGATTCGTGGAGGGAGCGACCCCGACCTGCTGTTCGTCTTCCTGGGAGGAGCGCTCGCCATCTCCGCGATGAGCCTCCCGGGCCTCTCCGGGGCCTTCGTGCTCCTGCTCCTTGGGCTCTACTACTTCGCCCTCTACTCGCTGCGGCTGGCAATCCATCATTGGGATCCCGGCGCGATCGCCGTCGTGCTCACGATGATCACCGGAATGGCGGTCGGCCTGCTCACCTTCGCGCGCATCCTGAAGGCGCTGTTCGCCAGGTGGCATGACGGCACCCTGGCGGTCCTGGTGGGACTGATGGTCGGGTCGGTGCGGGAGCTGTGGCCTTTTGTGGACCACGCGAACGACGGGCGCGAGGTCCTTGTTCTGCCGGCGGTGGCCGACGCGACCGTCATGACCGTCGCCCTGACCGTCGCGGCAGGCGTCCTTGCCGTACTGGTGCTCGACGCCGCAGGCCGGCGTCTGCGGGCGGAGGGCGACACCCCACCGACTCTGGAGACTGACCGATGAGATTCCGTTGTGCTGTGCTCATTCTGCTTCTGTCCGCTTGTGGCGGCGAATCCGGGGAGACGTCCGGCCCAGCGCCGAGCGAGGACCGTCCGCTCTCGGCCGATTTCGATGAGGTCTACCGGATCGGAGGGATGGAGGCGGAGGGGTGGGATGCGTTCACCGAAATCGAGGATCTGGACTTCGACGCGCGCGGTCACCTCTACATTCGGGACGACGCAGGATCCTCCACCCGGATCGTGGCCGTTGACGGGGCCGGCGCCCTCGCGGCGGAGTTCGGGCGCATGGGTGACGGTCCGGGTGAGCTTCGCCAGGTGGGGCACATGGTGGCCCGCCCCGAAGGTGGGGCCGTGATTGTCGACGATGGGCACCGCGCCTACCTCCTGTTCGGAGCCGACGGATCCTTCGAACGCGCGATCCGCTTCGCGAATGCGGATGCCTCCCGGCCGGCTTCCGCCGAGAGGGTGCGCCACGGGCGGGAGGAAGGAGCGTTGTACCTGACGCGACGTATGACAGCGAGCTTCAGTCAGGGGGAAGCGTCCGTCAGTTCGGGGGACCGCACGGTGTACCGGGTCTCGCTTGACGAAGCGGAAGAGGCGGTCACGGTTCCGTTCGCGGAGGGTTGGGAGCCACGGCCTGAACGGCAGGTCACGATGGAAGCTGATGATCCTGCGGACATGTTCGGCATGCTCGGCGACGCGTACGTCTATTTCTCACCCCGCCTGGTGTTCGATGTCGTCCCCGGCGGCGGGGTCGCGTATTCGGATTCCTCCGCGTACGAGGTCAGGATTCGGACGGCGAACGCCCCGCCACGCGGCGTGGGCCGGCCCCTGAACCCCCAGCCCGTCACGGAACAGCTTCGGGAACGTGCCCGGGCTCGGGCGCTGGAAGACTCCGAGTCATCCGTGGAGGAGCAGTTCACTACGGGCGGATCGGGCGACAACGTCCCGGAGGCGCTCCGTGAGCTGATCGAGAGCATGATGGCCGGCATGCGCGACATGGTGGAGAACGCGGGCTTCATGCCCGAGGTGCCCCTTGTCCGCGATCTTCGCACGACCTGGGACGGGGCGATCTGGGTGGAACGCTGGGGTAGCGATCCCCTGGCGCAAATCGACCTCGGCGTCGGGGGGTCGGACGACCGGAACAGGGAGGAAGGGCCTGCCGATGGATGGATCGATGTCCTGGCGCCGGACGGCGAGTACGTGGGGACGTTCTCGCTGGAGGACACGCCCATGCCGGGTGCATTTGGGCCCGGTGGCCTCGTGGCTTTCGTCGAGACGGACGACTTCGGCGTCCCTACGATCATCGTGAAGCGGCTCCCCGCGGCCGTCCGCTAGAGCTGGCCGTCCGCTGGAGCTGGAGCTCGATCCGGCTCCGAAGCGGTAGCTCAAGACCCCGCTGGCGGCCGAGGCAAAACCCACCCCGCCGAAACCAACCCCATCGAGTCCTCCGTATGTGTCCAGAGTCCACGGGCCCTCCGGCAGGGGGCGGGCGGGTCGGTCACGAGCGCGAATCAGGCGGGGGTCACCGTTCGCATGGGAACAGGCACAAAGGTGGTTGTCGGCACGATCGTGGTCGGAGGGCTGGGAGCCTCGGCGTTCGCAGTGCTTACGGCCGGGGACAGCGGTGAGACCGAGGTGGGCAGCGTCGCCGTGGAGAGGGGCGAGATCGTGGACCGCGCTCTCGCGGTCGGGCGCATCGAACCGCTCGTCGAAGTCAGCGTGAAGTCGCAGCTCGCGGGCGTCGTGCGCCGGATGTTCAAGGAACCCGGGCAATACGTCCAGCGGGGTGAGCCTCTGCTCGAAGTCCAGCCCAATCCGACACCGATCGAACTCGTCGAGGCGCGCCGCACAATCGAATTGCGCGAAATCGAGTTGCAGCAGATCGAGAGGCGCCGCGACCGGCTGGCCGCGCTGCGCGACCAGGAACTCGCGTCGGAGGAGGAGTTCGAGGACGCCGACTACCGGTTCAGCGAGGTTTCGCTCCAGCTCCAGATCGCCCGGGAGCGCCTTGCCCTGCTCTCGGAAGGGCGCGTGACCATCGGAGACGAGGCCGTGGAGGCGGTCATCCAGAGCCCCATCCAGGGCTTCATCCTCGAGAAGATGGTGGAAATCGGTGATCCGGTCGTCCCGCTCACCACGTTCCAGGAAGGGACCGTCCTCATGACGATGGCCGAGATGGACGAACTGCTCTTCCGGGGGACGGTCGACGAAATCGACGTCGGCCGGCTGACCGAGGGAATGCCGGTCGAGGTCACGATCGGCGCGCTTCCCGACGCGCTCGTCCAGGGGCGGCTGACGAAGATCTCGCTCACGGGACGCGACGAGGAAAACGCCACCATCTTCCCGGTCGAAATCGCGGTCGTGCCCGCCGAGGGAACCCTGCTGAGAGCGGGCTATTCGGCCAATGCCCAGGTGATCATCGAGCGCCGCTCGGACATCCTGATCATCCCGGAGCGCGTGGTCAGGTTCGAGGAGGGGGGCACATTCGTGACGGTTCGACTGGGCCCCGAAGAGACCGAGGAGCGCGAGATCGAGACGGGTCTCAGCGACGGGATCAGTGTCGAGGTACTCGATGGCCTGGCGGAGGGCGAGCGCGTCATGGAGCCCCCGCGACGCGAGATCACCTGACAATCCGGACGGTGGAGACGCCGTGAGGCTCCTCGACGCAGTCCGGCAACTGTGGTCGGACCTGTCCGCCCAGCGTCTGCGCACGGTCCTGACCATACTCGGGATCACCTGGGGCACGGTGGCGGTCGTCGTTCTGCTCGCGTTCTCGGTCGGTCTCGAACGCCAGACGATCAAGCGGTTTCACGGGCTGGGCGACCGGATCGTCGTACTCTTCGGCGGACGCACCGTGCTGCCCTACGCGGGGTTCAGGGAGGGGCGGGCGATCCGGCTGCGCGAAACGGATGCGGAGGTCCTCGCCCGCCAGATCCCCGACATCACGATGATCAGCCCCGAGTACTCGACGCGCGCGGCCCCCGTCCGCCACGGCGTGAACGCAGTCAGCCCCAATATCACGGGCATTCGTCCGGTGTACGGCGAGATGCGGAACATCTTCCCGCTTCCGGGCGGCCGGTTCATCAACAAGCGGGATCAGGAAGAGCGCCGCCGCGTCGTATTCCTCGGGGACGAGGTCGCCCGTGTCCTGTTCGGCGACGTGGATCCCGTCGGCGAGCAGGTCCGGATCGCCGACTCCCCCTTCACGGTGATCGGCGTGCTGCAGCCCAAGATCCAGAACAGCTCCTACAACTCGCGCGACCAGGACCGGGTGTTCATCCCGGCGAGCACGCACGCGGCCCTCTTCGGCTCCCGCTTCGTGTCGAACCTGGTCTACCGGACGGCGGACGCCTCGCGCACGGAGGCGGTCGAGGCGCGAGTCTACGAGGTGCTGGGCAGGCGGTACCGCTTCAACCCGCAGGACGAGGACGCGCTCGAGGTCTGGGACACGGCCGAATGGGAGCGCATGTTCGGCTTTCTCTTCCTCGGCTTCAAGCTGTTCTTCGCGATCGTGGGCTCGTTCACGCTCAGCGTAGGGGGGATCGGCGTCGCGAACATCATGTACATCGTCGTGCTCGAACGCACGAGGGAGATCGGGATCAAGCGCTCGGTCGGCGCGACCCGGCGATCCATTCTCTGGCAGTTCCTCGCGGAAAGCGTCCTCATCGTGGCGTTCGGGGCCGCGCTCGGCGTCCTTGTATCGGCGGGAATCGTGAAGGTGGCGTCCCTGTTTCCCGTGAACGACATCGTGGGCACGCCTGTGATCTCGCTCCAGGTGGCCGCCGTGACGATGGCGCTGCTCGCGTTCGTCGCGATGCTTGCCGGCCTGTTGCCCGCCCGTCGCGCCGCGGCGCTGGATCCGGTCGAATGTCTCCGTCACTAGCGCGGGCACTGGCACCGGCACCGCCACTGGCGTGTTCACCGGCGCGTGCACCCGGGCGCCGCACGCGCACGAGGGCCTGACCGATGTGGAGGATCCTCCTCGCGGAGCTCCTCGGTGACCTGCGGGCTCACCGCACCCGCACCTTCCTCACGCTCTTCGCCATGGTGTGGGGCACGGTCTCGGTCGTCCTGCTGCTTGCCTTCGGCCAGGGGCTCCGAGACCAGATTTCGGTGAGTCTGCTCAATGCGGGCGAACGGATCTTCATGGTCTACGGCGGCCAGACGAGCCTTGAGCACGAGGGCCTCTCGAAGGGACGCCGGATTCGGCTCCGCGAAGACGATCTCGATCTTCTTCTGCGCGCGGTCCCCGAGTTCGAGTTCGGCAGCCCGTCCTACGGACGCGGCAGGACGCACCTCGAGGCGGGCGAGAACCGGACCACGACGTACATGGAGGGCGTGAACCCGATCTTCTCCGAGCTGCGGCGCATGTTCCCGGCGCCGGGCGGACGGTTCATCAATCAGCGCGACGTGGAGCAGAGGCGGCGCGTGCTCTTCCTCGGTGACGACATCGCGGCGCGCCTGTTCGGCGAGGTGCCGCCCGTGGGACAGACCGTCCAGCTCGACGGGCTCTCCTTCACGGTGATCGGCGTGATGGAATCCAAGTTCCAGGATTCGAGCAACAACGGTCCGGACGAGAACCGCGCCGTGATCCCGGCCTCCACCTTCCGCAGCATCTACGGCAACGATTTCGTGAATCACCTCCTCGTGCGGCCGCGCAACGTCGGCGACGCGCCCCTCGCCAAGCGCGAGCTGTACCGCGTCCTCGGTGGGCGGCACAGGTTCGATCCCGCCGACGAACGGGCGCTGGGCATCTGGGACTTCATCGAAGACGAGAAGGTTGTCGGTCAGATCGGTCTGGGCATCCAGGTCTTCCTGGGGCTCGTCGGCGCCTTCACGCTCCTGGTCGCCGGGGTCGGCGTCGCGAACATCATGTACGTCGTCGTGCGCGAGCGGACACAGGAGATCGGCATCAAGCTCGCCGTGGGCGCGCGCCGCCGGCACATCGTGGGCCAGTTCCTGTTCGAAGCGATCCTCATCGCGGTCGGCGGGGGACTGCTGGGCCTCGCCGTCGCCGCGCTCCTGGTGATCGGCATCGACAGCGTTCCCAGCGAGAACCCGGCCATGGAGTACATCCTGAACCCGCAACTCTCGCTTCCGATCGCGTCGATCTGCGTCGGCCTGCTCATGGCGATCGGGCTCGTGGCGGGGATTCTGCCCGCGCGCAAGGCGGCGAGACTCGATCCGGTGGAGTCGCTCAGGTACGAGTGACAGGGGGGCTCGGGGTGCGTCCTAGTTGTTCATCCTGTCGACGGGCAACCCGCTGGGAACGCGGTCAGGTACGGTGTTGCCGAGGTCCCGCGCGGCTTCGTCGGTCAGCGCCCGCAGGAAGGCCACCAGGTTGGCGTGGGTTTTCCTCGTCGAACCTGAGCATGAGCAGCAGCGGATCCTGGTCCGCAAGAATCTCTTCGACATTGTTGAGCAGCGTGGGCCACAGCAGCCGGTCGGGAACGTGCGCGGCGATGTCGTACTCCCTTAGCTGCGATGCAGCGTCGTTGTAGTGGCCGACAAAGGTCTCGAGGGTTGCGAACTGGCCCAGATGTCCGTAAGGGGCCGTGAGTTCGACGTTCCGCAGCGGGCGGGCCATGAAACGCCTGCGGTCGCCCGGGAGATTCGTAACGCCCTCCCGTCCGGAGTCCTCCCGGCCGTCGGTCAAGCCGGGTCCGAACTGGGGGAGCGCGGTGTTGTGGAAGTCGCCTGCGAAGCTCGACCTCTTGTGGCAGTTGGCGCAGCCGATGGTCATGAAGTCCCTCGCCCCGGCCAGCGCGGAGTCGCTCAGCGCATCGTTCTCACCACGCAGAAACCAGTCCCAGGGAGTGTTGTTGAACACGAACTCGACGGCGTAGAAACCGGCTATGGCGTTGGATGCCTGGGCGAAGGTCATCCTGTCGAACGGGGTCCCGGGATACGCTCGCTCGAAGAGGGCGACGTATTCGGGAATGTCCCCCAGCCGCTCCATGAGGAGACTCCAGATGCCCTGGAAATCGTCGTCTTCAAGGTCCGCGAGGTCGTTGTCCCCCGGCTGGCCGCGCATCTCGGCTCTGGACGTAACGGGGAACAGACCCTGGGCCGACACGGTCCCGAACTCGAAGACATCGGTCATCTCGGCGGTCAGCTGGTCCTTGGCCGGGGTGCTGATGGAACCGTCCGACCTCTCCTCCACCCGCCCGTCCCAGAAGACTCGCGCTGCTCCGGGGAGGTTGAAGACGGCAGGGGAGTTCCTGGGAATGAAGACACCCTCGGGGTGCGAGCGCTGCGGCCCCAGGCCCGTGCCACCCTCGCCGACAGACAGAGTCCTGGAGTCTCCCGTGGCCTTTTCCGGCAGATGGCAGGTCATGCACGCTATGTTCCGGTTGCCGCTGAGGATCTTGTCGAACGCCAGGGCCTGACCAAGCGTGACCAGGTCTTTTCGCACCGGGCGAGGGTTGGGCAGGGGTTTGAAGCCGTGCGTCGCGGCCAGCATCCGGACCTCCGTGGCGAGGTCGTCGCGAGTGGGCTTGACCAGGGAATCGCAGGCCACCAGTACGACAATGGCAACCAGCCCGGCCCAGGAGACCTGCGCCCGCAATCCTCGGGATCTTCGAGGCCCGGTCACCGCGCCGTGAATGGCCGGTCGTCTTGCCGGCTCGGCTTATCGGTGGGGCGATAACGCCATGCCCTCATGGTGTCAAACCGTCGAGCGGATGCAGTCGCGTGTGTCGGAGGACCAGCCTCCCCGAATCAACAAAATAGCTTGCACGCCCCATCTGGCCAATGGACGGATGCGGTGCCCGTGATCCCGGATGCGGCCGTCACGCTTCCGTCCGAGAGGCAGCACGGGGCTGGTGTTTCGGACGCGGGAACCCAAGGGCTATCTTCGCCAGGAAGATATCCTCCCCGGTAAGGAGATGAGGTGTCATGAGATGGCGCACACGGCGTTCCAAAGGCTGAACGTGTGCCGCGGCGACGCCAGGGACGCAGGCCCTCCTCCGGGATTGGGTGGCTGGGAGGCAGTGGGTCTGGCGGCCGTACTGGCCGGAGTTTTCCTCTTTGCCGTGCCGTCGCTTGGCGCCCAGTCGGGCGCAGAGGAATCCGCGACCTCCCCTGCGGGCGAGACTCCTGCGGGCGAGACCCCTGCGGGCGAGACCGACTCGGCGGCATTCGCGACTCTCGCGGCGTGGGCGGATCAGGTGTGGCTGTCCCTGCTCGACCGCGACGGTGCCTACTACGGCCGTCTGGCAGAGGAGGGCATCTTCCAGCGGTTCAACCCTGAAATACACGACGAGTACGAGCTGGAAATCCGCAGCCTTTTCCATCCCGGCGAAGATGCACGCTGGGCCGAGCAGCCCAACGGATTTCGGATTGCCGGGGCCTCGATCAGCCATCCGCACATCCTCAACGTCCTGGACTGGCGCCAGGAGATCCACGTCTCCGGCCCCGTGGACCTGGTGGCACGGTACCGCCGGGAGCGATCGCTCACGGCACGGCGCGACTACCCGAGGGTCGCCGTGCGCTGGCGCGACATGCTCGGGACGCCGTGGACCGTGCAGGTGGGGATCGGCGTCCACTTTTTCAAGCCGTCCGCAGACGTGGAGTTCGCGCTGGCACGCTCCTGGAGAGACAGCGAAGACCGGAGATGGACGCTGGAGGTGCGCCTCGCGGCGCTCGACGCCTTCAACGAGGCGATCTTCCAGGGCCTGGGAGTGAGGGCGGACGATGTGGACGCCCACTACGACTACGCGGGGGCACCGCTGGCCGCTCGCACGACCCTGAGAGCCACGGCGTCACGCTGGCGAGCGGAACTGCACGCGGGATCGAGCCGAAGAAGCGAGGTACAGGTGACCTTTCCGGCAACCGGTCTCGCTCCGTTCACCCAGCTCGAAAAGGTCGCGTTCCTGGGAGCACTCCTCCAGGTCACACCGCTCGAGCGCGTGACGCTGGCGCTGTACGGTACCTGGGCCAGGGCGGACACCGAGCGGCAGGCGCCTGCGAGCGGCCTCGGCTTCACTCTGCGCGAGCAGACGGTGACCGTGGGCGCCCGCACGCGGACGCGCCTGAGCGCGCGGTGGGCGGTCGAGACGGACCTGGTGCGGGCGGGGCGACCCGAATGGCGCTCACCGGAAGGGGGAGCTCCCCGCGAGCACCGTGATCGCGAGGTTTTCGCCCGCGCGGCCCTGGTCCGGTACCCCGAGGCGGGATGGACGGGCCGCCTGGCCTACGCCCTTCTGGACCGCGATGCGGGCTTCCTGGCGCCCTGGCTCACCGCGCAGCATCAGCGACTGACCACGGAAGCGGGCTACCGGTTCCGGTCGGGCTTCGAGGTGACGGCCGGGCTCGGCTGGGACCTGGACAACTTCGCACGGCTGCCGTTCGACGGCGGCCATCTCCGGCTGTCGGCCGCCTGGTGATCCGCCCCCAATGTCCCCGCCAGGACTCGAACCTGGGGCCTACTGCTTAGGAGACGACCTTCGCTTAGAGGTAAACCCTACTTCGCTGGACAACCCGAGAGCGGATGGCTCGCGAACTCGGCGATGAGACCCGGCGAAACTGGAATGGATTAGGTGCGTCGGCGACTGGCTGGCGAACTTCCAACCGCTCCGCAGTCCGGTTCTCTGCGGGTGCTTGATTGCAACTGTGCTTCTGCGACGTGACTGAAAGTCGTGGCCGCGCTCACACTTGTCCAGACACGGTATTCTCGCGATGTAGCGGCCATCCGCGTCGAATTTCGGTAGCTCGGCTGGGGGAGTTGTTGAGTGTATGAGCCATGAGTGGTACATTTGGGTAGATACCCGCCGGCAGCGTGCTGTCGGCTCAAGGGCCGCTCCTCTGGGGTGGCCCTTGCTTTTTGGAGTTGCCCATGAGGACTCACGTCTACGTTGATGGATTCAATCTGTACTACGGCGCCCTCAAGGGCACGCCGTTCAAGTGGATCGATCCCGTCAAGCTGGCGTATCAATTGCTCCCAGCCGGCTACTCCGTCAGCAAACTGAAGTATTTCACCGCCCGCGTGTCCGGGATTCACGATGCCGGTGCACCAGGTCGGCAGCAGGCGTACCTGAGGGCCCTTGCGACCTTGCCCGAAGTCGAGGTTATCTGGGGGAGTTTTCTCTCCAAGACCATTTGGCGGCCCTTGACCAACCTTCCGGTCGCGGGGCGTCGGATCGGCACTCCGAACCCGGTCACCCTGCCCGCAGGCACTCATCCCGTTTCGGGGCCTACGACCCAGACGCTGCCTGTCGGCAGGTATAGCTCGCCCGCCATGGGGACGAAGAAGAAGCGAAAACGGACTCAGCTGCTGCTGAATGCCGTCGTCTCTCAAGTCCATACGATG
This sequence comes from Longimicrobiales bacterium, assembly GCA_965205005.1. GTDB lineage: Bacteria > Gemmatimonadota > Gemmatimonadetes > Longimicrobiales > Gaopeijiaceae > Bin94. The sequence goes on from OZ242028.1 coordinate 3,940,860, forward strand.
GAAGAGAAGGGGTCTGACGTGAATCTCGCCGTACATCTCCTCAACGATGCGTGGAAGAAGTCGTTCGACGCTGCCGTTGTTGTCTCGAACGATACCGACCTCGTCACGCCGATTCAATTGGTATCTGTCGAGCAGGGCAAGCCCGTGTTTGTGGTGTGCCCCGGCGGCAAGCGGATGGCTTCGCGATTGGCGAGAGCTGCAACTCATAAGCGGCATGTTCGAATGCTTCGGGCCGCCCAGTTTCCGAAAAACATCCCAGGCAGCGCGGTCTCGAAGCCCGCCGCGTGGTGAGGGGAGGGGCCCGGCGACGCCAGCGGCCCATGACGCACGCGCGCTCTCTCTGCGCGACCGGGATCGATTCATCTGGGGCACGGACGGGCGGGCAGGGTAGGCCGGAGCCATCCTCCCCAATGTCCCCGCCAGGACTCGAACCTGGGGCCTGTGGACGCCCCCAGATGGGCAAGCGTGGATTCAGAACGAGTTGGTGGGCGGTCTGGTCAGGGTACTGTCGTATGTCCGGCCTCTTGATGCGGCTCTTGGCCGCGGGCCCGTATGGTGTTCGTGAGATCGGATCCAAATCGGGCTAACGGGCTCTCAGGCCCTCCGAGTTTCACTGGCTTCCCCAACCGGCCCGCGCTGTCCTGCTCTTCCGTACTCCGAGACATCTCGTACCTCCTCTCCTCTGGACCCCGGATGGATGGACAAACTACTGTCCAGAGAAATCGGGGGCACTATACCGTTGGGGCGTGTCGGGATCGATCTGGCCGAAATGGCGGGAGAATCGGGTCAAATGGCGGGAATCCGAAGGCAGTCCTGTAGCAGCGTGCGATCCCTATCCACGAGTCAGAACTCGAGCTGCGCATCCCGTCGTCTGAGCTGGAGGACCAGCACATCCGGGTCGATCACCACGCGCTCCGGCTCGAACGCCGTGCGGATAACGAACCCGACGGACTCCTCCGAACCCAGTACCACCTCGGTGCGCGCGCCCCTATATCCCCCGGCCACCACCGACCTGCCCGCGTCCTCGCTCTTGTCCGACCATCGCTCTCCCGCGACCGCGCCGACCTCCACCCGCATCCGTCCCGTCCCCACATTCTCCACTGTCCCCCGTACCACCCATTCATCACCCTCCCGCACCTTCGTCACGCCTGAAAGCCTGTACTCCGGCAACACCGAGCCGAAGAACCACTGCTCGGCGAAGGCGTCGAACGCCGCCGTGTCGGGCGCGAAGTCACGCAACACGGCAAGCATGTCCTGAATCACCGGATAGTCCGGGCCCACCCTGTACTCCTCGATGAACGCCCGCAATCCCGACAGAAGGTTCTCCCGGCCCATCTCCTGCTGCAGCATCCACATGATCCAGGGACCCCTGTCGTAGTCGCCCGCCGTGGTCCGGACCGGTGGGAGAGAGAACTCCGGGCGATAGAAGATGACGTGGTCGCGCTCGCGCAGCCTGCTGAACGCCATCCGCTCTCGGTCTCCGTAGACCTGCTCGAACAGAAGCATGGCGGCGTAGTTGGCCATCCCCTCGGACAGGAGGGCGTCGCCTCCCGGACCCTCTCCTGGGGTGAGCAACGCACCCCACCAGTTGTGCGCGGCCTCGTGCGCGACGATCGCGAACGGTCCCCGCGAACCGGGCTCGCTCCTGTCCAGAAAGCCCTCGGATTCGCTGATCACGATGTTCGTCGGAAACCCCTGCGCGCCGCCCAAGTAGCCCGGGTACTCCGACAGCTTGAGCACGCTCCACGGGAAAGGAAGGAACCACTCGCCGTAGTACTTCCGAGCGGCGTCCAGGGCCAGCGCCATCTCCTCGATATTGTAGTCGTGCTCCGGGTGATAGTAGATCGCGGTGCCCTCTCCCTCGCGCACGGCGTACCTTCCGGCGACCACGTTGAACATGGCCACGGGGTGGACCGTCTCCCACACCACCGTGCGCCTGCCGCCGGACCTCTCGTCGCTCACCAGATCCCCGACTCCGAGCGCGGTGTACTCCTCCGGCATCGTGATCCTTGTCCGCACGGTGAAGCCCGGTCCGGCCCACAGGGTCATCGGCTCCGTCCGGCCCACGTGGAAGTCGTCCCTGTACTCCGGCGGATCGTGGTACTCCGAACCGATTCCGGGCCGGTATCCCGGAACCGGCGCGAAGACCGGCTCGAAGCCATCGATGTTTACCCCGGATTCCAGAACGAACTTGCCCACGGGTTGGGGTGTCCTGCTGATGCCCCCGAGAACTACGACCCGGTAGCGGAAGCCTACGGTGACGGTGTCGCCGTTTTCCAGGGGTTCGCCGGGCGTGAAGACGTACAGGCCGTCGCGGTTCTCCGGCTCGTACGGCTCGCCTCCCAGCGTCCACTCGATCGGTTCCCAGGGGCCGGCCGTCAGCGGGAACCGGTCGTAGGCGTGGTCGCGGTGGTTGCGGAAGGTGTACGCGCCGTCGACCGCCACGGCGCGCTCGGCGGGCTCGATGTCGAGATCCAGATCCACATGGGACACTGACGGCATCCTGAAACCCTCCCAAGTCGAGACGTTGCGGGTCCAGTAGTCCTTCTCCCACTCCTCGGCCGCCGGTCCCTGATAGCCGGAGCGGCCGCCGACTACAAGCATGGATGCCAGCACGATCGGCGGAACGGCCAGCGGAAGCACCCGCACTGCCTCCCGGAGCAGCGGCCTGGGACTCAGGCGGCCCGCCAGTCCGGTGGCGTCGAAGTCGCGTCGCCGGAACCACCGGACCGAGAGAGCGATCAGCAACGGGACAAGGCTCAGGTACAGCAGGCGGTTCAGCAGCAGCGGTTGGCCGTGCGGCACGAAGGCCCCCATGTCGCTCCAGGCGAGAACTTCCAGGCCGATCCAGTTGATGGTCCAGCTCTTGTACTGTTCCCCTATCGAACTCCGCAGCGTGTAGATGAACACGGCCATTCCGGCACCGTAGACGACGTAGCGATTGCGGAACAGGGCGAAGAGCGCCGTGATCAGCGCCGTCCAGAAGATGAAGGTGGGGAGGAGGATCCCGCCCCACACCGCGACGAAGGGCCAGAGTTCGAAGCCCACCGGGCTGCCGTGGGCGATCTGCCGGTGCACGATGACGCCTGCACTGACGAGCAGCACGACCACCAGGATGAACGCCGCCATGACGCTGTTTCCCAGCGCCTTGCCGAAAAGGATGGCGCCGGTGCGGACCGGCGCGGACCGGAAGATCTCGTGCATGTGGCGGCCGCGTTCCCTGTACAGCGATTCCACCGTGTAGAAGAGCAGCAGCAGGCACATGAACATGCCGACGTCGGTGTACTGCCGCGACGCCGAGATCCCCGAAGTCAGAAGGGAGTCGATCACGCTCGCCCTTGCCATCGCGATCCACAGGATCAGAGGTACGCACAGGTACATCCCGGGCCGGACGAGAAGATCCCGGATCTCGCTGCGGGCAATGGCGCCGGCCGCCCCCCAGAAGCCGAGCGGACGGGTGGTCATCTGCAGATCCGCCAGCGTCGGCTCGGCTTGCGGACGGATCTCTGCGGCGACTGGGCGGGGACCCCTCAGGAACCCGATCAACCCGCGTGCCGACCTCAGCCCTCGTCCGGAGACTCCCGTCTGGACCTGGCGGGCGTAGACGACGGCGGCCCCGGCCACGCCCGCCAGTCCCAGGCCCGCCCACGCCAGCCGGCTGAGCAGGAAAACCGCGTCGGGGATCAAGGCCGCCGTGTTAAGCTGTTCCGTCGTCCGGCCCGCGACGAAGGTGTCTACGACCCAGAAAACGCCAATTGGGTCGAGAGGCGCCACAGTTTCCGAGATCCATTGCGGCATCAAGCCCCACCATGGCGTGAACCTGTAGAGGAGCAGGACCACCGGGAAAAGGAAGACGACGACGGGCCGCCGGGTCCAGGTACCGATGAACAGCGACGCGCCCGCGTAGAAGAGGATCTGCGGCAGGCCGATCAGCAGCGTCGGAAGGAGGTAATTGCGAAGAGCGAATGGACCGATCAGATAGTGTCCTCCGCTGCCCTGCACGATATGGTCGAACCCCATCGCCAGCACCAGGTACAGACCCCAGACGAGCAGGAAGAACCCCGTGACGCCCGAGAACTTGCCCCACACGTACTCCCTGGGCGTGAGGCGGGTCGAATTGAAGACCTCGACGATCCGCAGTTCGAGGTCCCGGATCACCACCAGCCCCAATGTCATCGCCAGCGACCAGGAGGCTATCATCATCAGGATGCGCCCCTGACGTAGGCCCTGACTGACCGCGGAGGTGTTGAAGGGCCAGATCCCGGTGCTTGCGATCTCGCTGCTGTACAGGTGGACCGGACCCCCCGACTCAGTCCACGCGATAATCGCCAGAAGCGCCAGGACGAGCCAGAAGACGGGTTGCCGCAGCCCGGCCCGGAACTCCCTCCGGGTCACCTCCCACCACCTTGTGAAGGAATTCACGAACCGGGCCCATCCATGTTCGCCTGCGCCACAAGCAGGCAGGCGTCTTCCAGCGTGGACTCCACCGCCTCGAATCCCTCCGGCGGCGGCCCCTCGGGCAGGTGGATCCGCACCTGATTGCGCCCCTCGATCAGGACTGCCTGCGTCACCCGATAGTCGCGGTCGATCTCGGCGAGTCTCTCCCGGTCGACCGTACCGTCGAAAACCATCCCTGCCAGCCGGCCCCGCGCCTCGGCAGGCGTGGTGTCCGCCACGAGGCGGCCTTCGTGCATGATCGCCATTCGCGGGCACAGCACCAAGATGTCGTCCACGATGTGCGTCGACAGCAGCACCGTGCGATCCTCGGCCAGCTCGGCCAGGAGGCGGTAGAAGCGAAGCCGCTCCTCCGGGTCGAGCCCGGCCGTCGGTTCATCGACGATCAGCAGCTTCGGGTCGCTTGCAAGCGCCTGCGCGATCCCTAGCCGCTGCCGCATCCCGCCCGAATAGCTCTTCACCTTGCGCTTGGCGGCGTAGGACAGGTTCACCCGGTCGAGCAGCTCTGCCGCGAGGTGCTTCAGCCCCCTGGGCGCCTGCACCCCCTTCAGCACGAGGAGGCACCTGAGCATGGACTCGCCCGTGAGATGAGGGTAGAAGCCGAAGTCCTGGGGCAGGTAGCCGAGCTGGCGGCGAATGCGGCGCGCGTCGGCGACGATGTCCTCGGCGTTGAAGTGGAGCGTGCCGGAGGTGGGCTCCAGCAAGTCGGCCACGATGCGCATCAAGGTGGTCTTGCCCACGCCGTTCGGGCCGAGGAGGCCGAACATGCCTTTGGGGACGTCAAGCGAGCCGCCCTGCAGCGCCGCGACCGGTCCCGGGTAGATTCTTGACGAGGTCTATGATTTCAAGCATGGGGTATCAGCGCGTCGGTTGTAAGAGCCGTCCGGAATCCTCGCCGAATCCCATAAGATACAACCTACCGAGTCCCAGATGGTCGGGTTCGCTGCCCCCCCGTGCACCCTCACTCGCTTGATGACCTACCGCCACCGTCGGTTCCCTGGTAGAGTCAATGGACCAGTTCCCTGATAGAGTCAATGGACCATGAGCATCAAGGCCGAATACAGGGATGGGGTGTTCGCGCCCCTGCAGGAGGTGGAGGAACCCACCCCCGGCGAGGTCTATCAGGTCTTCTCCGAGAGTGAGTTGAGACGGCTCGCGGCCGCCGTTCCGTGGTTGAAGGCCTCGGAGCGCAGCTTCGAGTTCTGGGAGAACGAGGAGGACGCCGTCTACGATCGCCTATAGGCAGGGCGACATCGTTCTCGTCTCCTTCCCCTTTGCCGATCTCAGTTCATCCAAGAAACGCCCCGCGCTGGTACTGTCCCCGGATTTCTTCAACGCCAGCGGAGAGGACCTCGTGCTGGCGGCGGTGACCTCCCACATCACGGATGACCCGCACGGCGTTCGTCTCTGGCGCGGCGATTTCGCGGCAGGTGGGCTTCCCAAGCCATCGATGGTGAAGGCAACCAAGCTGTTTACGATGCACTCCTCGCTCATCGTCAAGCGGATCGGTGCGCACAGGGCCGAGAAGATGGAGGAAGTCCTGCGGCACTGCGCCGGTTCTTCTCCTGAGGGCTGCACAGAACTCGCCGGAATCCCGATCCCTCAAAAACCCAATGTCCCCGCCAGGACTCGAACCTGGGGCCTACTGCTTAGGAGGCAGTCGCTCTATCCACCTGAGCTACGGGGACCGGTCTTGCAAGGCTTCCAAGATAGTGCCCGTCGGCGTATTCTCAATCCCTGGCCGGGCGGGCGTCTCGGCGGGCCAGCTCCTCGATCAGGTCGGCGTGGCCGCTGGCGGCGTAGGCGATCGTTCCTTCCGGGCTCAGCACGTACACCAGCGCGGGGTGCACGATGTCGCCCGTATCGTCGACGCGCTGCCGCGCCACCTGGAGGCCGTCGAGCGCCGCGTTGACCGCTTCGACGGAGCCGGAAAGCAGGTACGACGCGACGGGTTCCCCGTCGTCGCCCGCGTCCGGTCCCGCACCCAGATGGAACTGCCGCGCCAGCGCCGGAAGCCGCGCGGGCGTGTCCCGCCACGGATCCAGCGTGATCACGACGAGTGCCATCTCGCGCCCTTCGGCGCGGAACCGGTCCTGGACCTGGCGTGCGTTCATGACGGTCATGGGGCAGATCGTCGCGCAGTGCCCGAAACCGAAGGTGAGGAGCGTGGGTCGTCCCGCGAGGCGCCCCCAGTCGAACACGTCGCCGCGCTGGTCCACCAGCCCCGTGACCTCGGGGAGCGGGCGGTCCAGGCGCGGATAGGTGGCGGGCACCCGCTCGCTTGCCGCCGCCAGCCACTCGGCGTCACGGGGCGCGCCGGCGACGCGCACGGCGGCCAGCACGACCCCGGCCGCGAGCAGGCCGGACGCCAGCGTGATTCCGGCCCGGCCCGCCGGTGACCCGAGCGCCCGCCCGAGCCCCGCGCGCACCGCGTCGCCCGCGATCACCATGAGCACCGCCAGCATGCCGATCGGCTGACCCACCAGGAGCAGCCACCCCGACGCATCGGGGAGCCCGGAGGGGCCCGCGTTGAAGCACACCGCGCGGGCACGCTCCAGCCACGCCGGAGCAACCCCCTCGACCGGCCACAGGGCCAAGGCCCACCAGGCCAGGGTGACTGCGAGCAGGGCGGCCAGCGCCGCCACGGCGCCCCGCACGGCAGCCGCGGAGGGGACGCGGCCATCCGCTTGCGGCCGCACGGATTCCTCCCCGCCGGGGCGACCGTCCGCCGGCGGCGGACGGCTCCGCCGCGTCGAAGACTCCGCGCTCATCCCACCTCCCACAGGAACGAGAGCAGCTTCCAGTTCACGAAGTAGTACGTGATGATCGCCACCAGAAAGATCGCCACCAGCACCATCGTCCCCGGAACCGGACCCAGGCGGCCGGACGGACCGAGCGCCTCCTTGTCCTCGGGCTTGAGCGGGCGCGGCGGACTCGTGATCCCCGGCGGCAGACCGCGCCCGGTCGCCCCCAGCCCGGAGTCGTCCGCGGCCATCTTCCTGCCGAAGAAGACCGAGACGACCGTGACCACGATGTAGATCGCACCGCCCGCGATGGCGATCAGCCCGCCCACCGCCATCACGCCGATGATCAGGTTGACCGCGGGCGAGAACTCGGGCTGGAAGAGCGCCTGGTTGAAGCCGATGTCCCAGTGCCTGCGCGGCACGCCGAAGGTCCCGGCGAACGTCATGGCCATCGAGAAGATCAGCATGCCGATCGCGAAGAGGTACGGCTGGATCTTCGCGAGCCGGTAGAAGGCGATCTCGCGGCGGAAGATGAGCGGAATCACGTAGTAGGTGACCCCCATGAACGCCATCGCCGTGCCCGACACCACGGTGGCGTGGAAGTGTCCGGGAATGCGGAGCGTGTTGTGGGCGATGATGTTGATCTGCTCCGTGCCGAAGGTCACCCCCGTGATCCCGCCCACGAACCCGAACACCACGATCGAAAACGCGAGCGAGCTGAACCCGGGATCGCCCCAGGGCGCCCGCTTCAGCCACCCGAAGAGCCCTTGCGTCGCCCCCCGCAAACGCATTCCCAACTCCGTCCCGGCCGGCACCGTGAAGCCGTGAATCATCGACGCCAGCACCGCCATGTACATGAAGTAGCTGGTGTTCCAGACCTTCCACGACGGGCCCATGCCGGGGTCGACCAGCAGGTGGTGGGCCGACGCCATCGAGATGAACAGGACGTAGAGGACGAATGCCGTGCGGCTGACTTTCTCGTTGAGCACGACCGCGCCGACCGTGAGCGCGCCGAGCAGGTACCAGATCGCCACCATGGCGGCCACGTTGATCTGCTGCGACGAGTGGCCGAGGCCCCACCAGATCAGCCGGTACATCTGCGCGTCGACGTGCATCAGGTCGAGCGACCAGAGGAAGGTGGGGATGTAGATGATCGCGCCGTGGAGCAGGGTGACCGCGGCGATCGCGGCCGCCGTGAGCGCCCCGTAGGTGACCAGCGGGAGCGAACCCTCGTACGCCTTCTCCTTCCGGGCCACCGTGATGATGGCGAAGAAGTGTCCGACCACGGTCAGGGCGCCGACCGCGAAGAGGATGACGCCCAGGTAGAAGAGCGGATGCGCCCGCAGCGGCACGTACGAGGTGAAGAGGACGTCGGCGCGGCCGGTCCACATCGTCCACTCGACCATCAGCGTCCCGACGACCATCAGCGCGAAGGCGATCCAGCCGGTCTTCGGGGCGGGGATCCGGCAGTTCAGGAGCACGGCGGACGCGAAGTAGAGCACCGCCATTTCGAAGAAGATGATGAAGAAGATGAGCATGTTCATGCCGTGGATGGTCAGCATCCGGTAGAACATGTCTGCCTCGAGGAGGAGGACCGCCTCCCAGCGCGTCAGCAGCACGAGCAGGGCGGCGAACCCTCCGACGAGGAGCGCCACGGTCGCCACGACCGCGTTGGCCTTGATGAGCTGATCGGCCGCGCGGTGTACCCGGAGCCCGGTGGTCGGGCACGTGCGGAAGGGATTCATCGGTCACCTCCCTCGTCCGCTGGCACGACGATGATCTTGCCCACCATGAGGTGGTGGCCGATCCCGCAGAACTCGTTGCACATGACGTGGAACTCGCCGGGCTCGTGGGGCACGATGCGCAGGCCGTAGTCGTACCCGGGCACGACCTGGAAGTTGATGTTGAGCGGGTAGAGGCCGAATCCGTGGTTCACGTCGAGCGACGACAGGTGAAGCGTGTACTCCGCGTCCTGCCGGAGCCGCACCACGGGGATCCAGGCGAACTGCGACGCCTGCAGGTAGACGTCGCTGCCGGGCGGGGGCTCCACCACCGGCAGCCCGTTGTCGGTGCCGACCTGGTACTCCTGGACGAACTCCAGGACCCGGGCCTGGTAGTCGGCCGGATTGACGCGGTGCCGGATTCCCGACGGGTTCTGGCCGCCCCTGAGGTGCCACAGCGGCATCATCGCGAACAGGACCATGCACCAGGTGAAGGCGATCCACACCCACACCTTCTCGTGCCGTCCCACCTTTTTCCACCAGACGCGCTCCGGTGGCTCGATTCCGGTTCGGTACATTGGCTTGCTTCCTCCCTTACGGCAGGGGTGCGGGCTCGAGGGACATGATCTCGATCATTCCCCAGGCCGTGAAGAACACGAACATCACCACGATGCACGCCGCGAGCAGGAGAAACGGACTGTCGTAGAGCCGCTGCATTAGCGGGACAGGCGCGTTCTCCGCGGACGCCGGGGGTTGGGAGGAACGGGATACGGAGTCGGACATGATACCAGGCTCCTTCCTTGTGGGAGGTGAGGACGGCCCCCGGGCAGGGGAGGACGGCCCCAGGGCAGCAGAGGCCGGCGGGCGAAGCAGGTCGCCCACCGTCGTTTCGGCAAAAAACCCGTCGATGACCTCGCGCACCGCGCACCAGCGTCCGTGCATCGCGCAGGGGTCGGATGCGGCGCACTCCGGGCGCCCCAGCAGGCAGCGCCGGTCGGATCCCTCCGGATCGATGACCTCGACGATGTCGCCCAGCGTCATGTCGGCCGCGGGCACGTTGAGGAGGTAGCCGCCACCGCGGCCGCGAATCGCCTGGAGAAGGCCGCCTCGTACCAGCCGGTACAGCGTCTTGGAGAGGTAGTTGTGGGGCAGTTGGAGCTCCTGCGACAGCGCCTTCGCCGACACCGGGCCGGACGCTTCCCGCTCGGCGATGCACAGCACCGCGCGGAGTGCGTTGCGGGCGGTCTTGGAGATCATCGTGGCCTTCGGTTCATCCGGCGCATGCGCCGATCCTCTATTGCAGACAACTTCATGATGATATGATGTATTGCGTGATGCAAGGCGGGAAACCCCTTTCCGACACCTGACATAACCGACCACCCATCGACCCTTCCGCGCAAGACCGCCCATGCTCAAGCGATTCCTCGGACGGATCCTGACCCGGCTGGACGGCTGGGCGGACCGTCTCTACGGCTGGAAGTGGAACCCCCTCTACCAGTCGGGCGCGCTCGTCATCGCCTGCCTCGCGATCCTGCTCGTCACGGGGCTCTACCTGATCTTCTTCTACCGGATCGGCGACCCCTACGGGTCGATGGTCCGGATCGACGACCAGGCCTGGGGCGGACGCTGGATCCGGTCGCTGCACAGGTACTCCGCCGATGCGGCCGTGGTCGCGGCGGTGGTCCACGCGCTCCGGATGTTCTGCCAGGGACGCACCTGGGGGCCGCGCGCGCTGGCCTGGATCTCGGGCATCTTCCTGGTCTTCCTGCTGTACGTCTGCGGCTGGACCGGCTACGTGATGGTGTGGGACGTGCACGGCCAGCTCCTTGCGACCGAGGGCGCCCGGCTCCTCGATGCCCTGCCGCTTTTCTCGGAGCCGGTGTCCCGGGCCTTCGCGGGGGACAGTGCCGTGCCGTCGGCGTTCTTCTTCATGAACCTCTTCCTCCACATCGCGATTCCGATCGGGTTGGCGGCCTTTCTCTGGCTGCACGTGTCCCGCGTCGCCCGGCCGGTCCTTCTTCCTCCGCGGCCGCTGCTCTGGACCAGTGTCGGATTGCTGACCGCTGCAGCCATTGTTTTGCCCGTCCCGCTCGGGCCGCCCGCCGATCTCCTGCGCATCCCCGGGGAGATGGCGCTGGACATCTTCTATTCCTTCTGGGTTCCCGCGGCCCGCGCCATGTCTCCCGTGGTGGTCTGGATCGCCGGCGGCGCGGTTGCGGCCGCGCTGGCATTCGTCCCCATCCTGACCCGTCCGCGCGAGGCCCGCCGGCCGGCGCCCTCCACTGTGTCGGCCCGGCTCTGCACGTCGTGCGAGCAGTGCTACGTGGACTGTCCCTACGACGCCATCCGGATGGTCGAGCGCACCGACGGGCGTGCCGGTCTGGTCGCCAGGGTGGACCCGGCCTCGTGCGTCAGCTGCGGGATTTGCGCGGGTTCATGCGCACCGATGGGCGTGGGGCCGCCCGGCCGCACGGGCCGGGATCAGCTCGCCCGGGTCAACGAGTTCGTCGCGAAGCACTCCTTCGGGGAGGGGGACATCGTACTCGTTGCGTGCGGCCGATCCGCGGCCGGCGCCGGGCCGGGCGACGCGACGGACGATGCGCCGAGGTTCCCGGTGTCGTGCGCCGGGAACCTGCACAGCTCGGTCGTGGAGTACCTGGTACGGGCCGGAGCACGGGGCGTGCTGGTCGTGGCCTGTCCGCCGCGTGACTGCTGGGGCAGGGAAGGTCCAATCTGGCTCGTGGAGAGGCTGTTCAATGGACGGGAGGCCGAACTCAAGGGGCGCGTCGACCGCAGCCGGGTGCGGGTTGCATACGCGTCGCTGCATGACAGGCATGCGCTGGAGACGGCCGTCGACGACTTCTCGCGGGCGCTCGCCCGCCTGGACGCACCTGCCGGCGAGACCGGCATCGAGGTCGACACGGAGTGCGAACTCGCTGGGGCGACGGCCGAATGACGACGATGGCTCGCGCGCGGCAGGTGGTGGCGGCAGCACTCACGGTCGCCGCGCTCGCGGCCCTTGTCCTCCTGTCCCGCGTCGCCTGGCAGGGCACCGGCCCGGACGTGGCGGAGCTGAGGCTCTCCTGGCGCATCCCCGCCCCCTCGTACCGGCAGTGCCGGCCGCCCACGGAAGCCGAGCTGCGCGGTGTCCTTGAGCACATGCGTCCCTCGGAGGTGTGCACCGATACGGCGATCCCCTTCCGGCTCACCGTTCAGCTGAACGGAGACACGCTGCACTCCGAACCGGTCACGGGGTCCGGCCGGCTGGCCCGAACGATGACGATCCTCAGAAGCTTCACGGTACCCACCGGCAGCCATGCACTGGACGTGGCCTTTCTCCCGGAGCTGCCGCCGGGCATGGAGCGCGGCGCGGGGGAGGCCGGGGTGCAGGGCACGGAGGTGGATTCCCTGGACTCGCCGGGGGTCATGGGCATGACGCTTGGCACCCGGGTGTCGGCCGGTCCCGGGGAGGTCGTGCTGGTCTCCCCCAACGAAAACGGACGGCTAACGGTGATCGACCCGGGGGCTACCGCCGTCGACCCGGGAGCCCCTGCCGTCGAACCGCCATGAGACGGCAGTGACGAACGCCGTGGCTGGTGACTGCGGGTGCGCCGCGACGTATCTTTGGCGGCGCGCAAACACGTTGGCCACGGAGGAGGAAGTTCACAGATGACGACGAGCACGGTTCTGCTTCTGCTGGCGGGCATTCAGCCGGGACCCGACCGGATCGACCTCGATCCTTCCAGCCTGATCCTGGATGCCGGCGAGACCGTCACGGTGACGGCGACCGTGCGCGATGCCGACGGGGCGGCGCTCGCGGACGCGCCCGTGCGCTGGATCGCGATGACGCCCGAGGTCGCGGTGGTGGACCAGGCGGGGCAGGTGACCGCGGTCTCGCCGGGCGAGGCGCGCGTGGCCGCCCGATCGGGCAACGTGATGGCTTTCGCGACTGTCGTGGTGCGTGCGCTGCCCGTGGCGACCCTTGAGGCCGCGCTACCCGTCGCCGAACTGGTGACGGGGACCAGTGCGCCGGTCGCTGTGGTGGCGCGGGGACCGGACGGGGAGGCGGTGGGCGCGCCGGCGGTCGACTTCCTTTCCAGTGACGAGGCCGTGGCCACCGTGGACGCGCTGGGGCGTGTGCATGCGCGCAGTGAGGGCAGCGCGGCCATCACCGTGTCCTCGGGCCAGGCGCGCGCCACTGTGTCGGTCTCCGTCCGGGCAGGAGAGCCCGGTCCGGTCGCCGTCGCGCCCGCTGCGGTCGAGGCGCGCACGGGCGACGTCGTTCGCTTCCGTGCCGAGGGTTCCGCACCTCTCTACCCGGAGTGGAGCGTGAGCGGACCGGGGGCGCAGATCGAGACCGAAGGCGCGGAGGGCGTCTTCGTGGCCGAGCGTCCGGGCACCTACCGGATCACGGCCATGTACGGCGAGGGCCGCGCCGCCGTCGCGACGGCCGAGGTCACCACCCGAATCGAAGAGGCCGAACTGGTCAAGATCGGGCGGGGCGCCGCCGCGGATCACCACTCCGGCGACACGTGGGTGTTCGAAGGCGTCGACGGACGGGACTACGCCTACGTGGGCACGTTCATGTACGACTGGATGAAGGCCTGGGACGTCACCGATCCGTCGTCACCGGTCCTCACCGACTCCGTCCAGCTGGACGCGCGGCGCATCAACGACGTCAAGATCCATCCCGGCAACCACATCGGCATCCTCACGCGGGAGGGCGCGTCCGACCGCCGCAACGGGATCGTGATCCTCGACCTCGCCGACCCCGCCCACCCGGCCATCATCTCCGAATACAAGCGCACGGTGCCGGGCGGCGTGCACAACGTCTGGATCGAGGGCGACCTCGTCTACGCCGTCCACAACGGGACGCGCGACATCCACATCATCGACATCTCGGATCCGGCCGCGCCGGACGAGGTCGGCCGCTGGGGGCTGCCGCCGTCGGACACCAAGTCGCTCCACGACATTATCGTCCAGGACGGGTACGCCTACCTGTCGTACTGGGACGACGGCGCCGTCATGCTCGACGTGGGCGCCGGGACCCATGGCGGCACGCCCACCGAGCCCGCCTTCGTGTCCCGCTTCAAGTACCCGATCGGCAACACCCACACGGCGTGGAGGGCCGGGCGGTACCTCTTCGTGGGCGACGAGATCTTCCCGGACGACTGGGACGAGGATGCACCGATCGAAGCGCGGGGATACATCCACGTGCTCGACATGGAGGATCCGGAGAACCCGGTGGAGGTCGCGCGGTACGAAGTCCCCGAGGCCGGGGCGCACAATATCTGGGTCGAGGGCGACCGGCTCTACGTCGGGTACTACCAGGCCGGCCTGCGGGTCGTGGACATCTCCGGCGAGCTGCGCGGCGACCTCTACCGCCAGGGCCGCGAAATCGCCGTGCTCAAGACCACCGATGCCGAGACCACCGTCCCCAACTGGGGCATGACCTGGGGCGCCCAGATACACAAGGGCCACATCTTCACGTCGGACCTGAACTCGGGGCTGTGGGTGGTCAAGCTCGTCGAGGGGCAGCGCATCATCTCGTAGCTGCCGCGGGCTGAGCGGCGGACCGGCAAGCGACGTGTCCCGGGGCGACATCGATTCCGCGGCCGCGCTCGCTCGGGTGCGACCGCACGCCTGGCGCACGCCGGTCCTGTCCCTGGACCCGCCTGGCGCGCAGCCTGACGCGCGGCCCGGCGGGCAGCCGGACGCCCCACCCGTCGCCCTGAAACTCGAGTCGCTGCAGCACACGGGCTCGTTCAAGGTGCGCGGCGCCGCCAACCGGCTGCACAAGCTGAGCGGGAGGCGGAAGGAGGCGGGAGTGATCGCGGCCTCGTCCGGAAACCACGGCCGGGCGGTCGCGGTGGTGGCGGCACGGATGGGCGTGCCCGCCACGATCTGCGTGCCCGACTGGGTCGATCCGTCCAAGCTGCGCGCGATCCGGGCCGCGGGTGCCAGGGTCGTGCTCGCCGGCCCCTCCTACGACGCGGCGGAGGACCGCGCCGCAGCCATTGCCGATGCATCGGGGGCGTCGCTGATCCCCGCATTCGACGATGTGGACGTGATCGAGGGGCAGGGGACCCTCGGCCCGGAACTCCTCCGGCAGGTGCCGGACATCGAAGAGGTCGTCATACCGTTGTCCGGCGGAGGCCTGGTGGCCGGGATCGGACTGGCGCTGAGCGGCCGGGGTATTCGGGTCGTCGCGGTTTCGGCCCGCCGTGCCTCCGTCATGTTCCGCAGTCTCAGGCGCGGCCGGCCGATCCGGGCACCCGACGAAGAGACGATTGCCTCGGCGCTGTCTGGAGGCATCGGGCTCGACAACCGGTTCACGTTCGAGATCTGCAGCGAGGTCGTCACGGAGCACGTGATCGTGGAGGAGAGCGACATCAGGACGGCCGTGCGGCACACGTTCCGGGAGCACCACCTGGTCGTGGAGGGCGGCGGTGCGGTCGGGCTCGCCGCGCTGTGGTCCGGGCGCTACCGGCCGCGGGGTCCGGCCGCGGTGATCGTCTCGGGGGGCAACGTGGACCGGGCGGTGCTCAAGAGACTGGTGACTCGTGGCTGACGGGACCCGGGGTGCCGGCACCGGATGCCGCACTGATGCCGGCACCGGATGCCGCACTGATGCCGGCACCTGATGCCCGCGCTACCGCAACCGGACGATGACGACCTTCGCTGTCCCGCCGCTGACCGAGACCTCCACGTCGATGCCGTCGCCGGCTCCGTCGGACACGAACTCGTGGAAGCGGATGCCGGCGGGCGCCAGAACCCCGGAATACGTCGCTGTTTCGAAGCCGGCCGGTTCCGGACCCGTGTGCGGCCAGGGATACAGCCCCTCGGGCTGGCGGTCGGGACGGAACAGCTCGAAGGTCGCCGACGGGAAATCATAGGTCGTGAAGGAATGCTCCGGCGGCGGGGCCGCGGTTCCGTTCAGCATCATGGCTGCGGCGTAGTCCTCCAGGTGCTGCTGGACGCTCCTGCCCGTCACGACGCGAATCCCCTCCACGCCGGGCGGCACGGTCGTGTCGTTCAGCGCCCGAAAGAACATTGCATCGCCCCGGTCGACGGCGTCTCCGTAGGCGTCCCCCAGAAACCGGTGAAAGTGCCAGGAGGTGCCGTAGTAGGTATGTCTCTCGACAGGGTTGACGACCAGCGAATTGACCGACGCCGTATACGAGAGCGAGGTACGGGCAAGCCGCACGAGCATCCCGTAGTTCTCGGGCGTGATGATCGAACCGTCCCTGGGAGGGTACGCCTGGCGCGTCAGCAGGTCATCCCGGGCCACGCCCCCCACCGCCTCCATGGCCCGGCGTGACGAGATCTCGGCCGCGATTTCCGCGGTCCCTTCCTCGATCCAGCTGGGGTGAAACCGTCGCACGCGGGATCGCAGGTAGAGCGAGCTGATGTGTTTCATTTCATGAACCATGGTGGGCAGCGCCTGGTAGTGCCCGTCGTCCGGGGCGCCGCCGACCGCATGGAACATGCTCGCGTTGAAGTAGATCAGTTCCATCTGGTTGGACCACGGACACCGGGCGGCATCCACGAAGTCGTTCGGCCATACGAACGCCGCGATCCCATCCTCCACCGTGGGCGACACGAACACGTTGACCCTGCCGTCGCCATTGATGTCCGACACGCCACCGAAGTACTCCTCGATCGTGTCGACCCCGTAGGCCTGGTAGTAGTCCAGGACCTGCCGGGCGTCCGCCACCTGGATGGGATCGGCGTCCCGCTGAACGGAGTCCTGGTAGATGGCAAGATGATCGTTGTAGTCGACGAGCAGGGCAGGCGTGAAGTTCGGCGCGGGCAGCCGGCAGGCCTCGCTCGCGCGCTCCCCGTCGTAGGGGCGGAACAGCATCCGTTCGGGCGGCGCGTCGGCGCGTGCGTGCGCAGTCGCATCGGCGGCCGACCGCCTCAGATCCGGGAGCACCGCCTCGGGGCCCAGCTGTCGCAGGATTCGCTCGGCCTGGGCGTGCATTTCGGCGTGCCAGCGCGCGGACGCGGCGTCCGACTCGATGGCCGCAGCCAGCCCGGCCGGCAATTCGGGGACCGCGCGGGCCGCGACCGCGCGCGTGTCACGCGAGGAGGGCTCTCCCGTGGCGCCGCTCTCGGTGACCGACACCATCGTCGGCGCGAGGTCCAGGCTGAGGCCGACATCCGTGCGAACCACCGCGACCCTGTACGTGTCACCGTGGACGCCTGCGGGAAGAAACGGGGGACACGACGACGGTCCCACCGGATCGAGAGAGACGACGCCGCCCGGCGGCAGCGACATGGGGGCCTCGCACACCCGCAGCCCGAGTTCACGCGAGGCCTGGTTGCCGTCGGCGTCCCGGACATGAACAGTGAACGTGCCGAATCCTGCTGCGGACGGGGTGCCGGAGATGACCCCGGCGCTGTCGAGCTGCAGTCCGTCGGGCAGGTCGCCCGCGCCGAGCCACCAGACCACCGGAGGAGTCCCACCGATGATGTCCAGGGTCGCGGAATAGTCGAGCGACTCCCTCGCGTGGTCGAGCCCGGTTGTGCCAACCGCGAGCAGCGGAGCCGTGGCGGTCACCATGAACTCGGCCTCGAGCGTTCCCGCCGTCGCCCGCAGCGACTGGAGGCCCTGTGTCTCGCCCAGCGTCCAGCGCGTGGAGGCCTCTCCGTCGGTCCCGGTGACGCCGCTGAGCGGAACGATCCGGCCACCGCCTGAGGCGACCTCGAAGGTCACCAGCACGTCGGGAACGGGGGCGCCGCCGGCATCCTCCACGCGTACCGTGGGATTGTCGGGAAGAACCGACAGCGCCGGCGCCGTCTGCCCGTCGCCGTTGATCTTGGCCAGCCGCACGGGCTTGAGTTCGACGACAAGGCTCGCCGAGCCCGATATGGATTGGTGCGTCGCGCGCAGGGTGGCCTCGCCCTGGCCGGTGACCGTGGCCAATCCCGTGGCGGAGATTGTCGCCACCGCCGGGTCGAGCGAAGACCAGGCCACCTCCGCGCCGACGATCTCGCGGTCCTCTTCGTCGATCACCCGTGCGGTGTACTGGACGGTCGTCCCGACCACGTCCGCGATGGTGAAGGGCGGGGTGACCTCGATCCGGGAGGGAAGGGGCGGGTCGCCGCAGGCCGCAACGACAGCGCAGGCGAGCACTGCACCGAGGGCGCCGGCGCGCGTGAAGAGCCCGCCGCACGCGACGCGCTTCGAGTCGCCCGTAGAGCCCTTCCGTTGACCCGGATTCGGCCGTTGGATTAGTGTTTGTCCGGTCACGTCAACAACGATATCACAAGAGCGATGAGAGTCGAACCGATCCGATGACAAAGTACCGCAAGCCAGGGTCTCGTCCCAGCAAACCCGTCAATCCCGCCGACCAGGAGGACGCCTTCGTCGCGAAGACCCTCGAAGTCAGCCACTGGGCCCAGCGCAACAGGCCGGTGCTGACGGCGGGAATCGTGCTGCTGGGTCTTGGAGTGGTCGCGCTCGTATACTATGCGCGCTACCGGGACGACCTGACCAACACCGCGGCGGCGCAACTGGAGGAACTGCAGGTACGCCTCGAGCAGGGTGACCAGGCCGGCGTGCAGGCCGACCTGGAGCTCTACCTGGACCGCTTTGGAAGCACGTCGTCCGCGGGCGAGGCGCGAATCACCCTGGGTCAGGTCACTGCCGATCTGGGTGACCTCGACGCCGCGGTGGAGGTGCTGGAGCCGATCGCGCGCGACGTCGGCAATCCGCTGGGTGCCCAGGCCGCGGCGCTGCTCGCCGCGATCTCGGAGGATGCCGGGAATCTGCAGGCGGCCGAGGGACTGTACGATCGCCTGTCGGACCGTGCGAGATTGAGCTTCCAGGTGAGCAACGCGCTTGCCGACGCGGCGCGGCTGCGGGCCGGCCGGGGCGACCATGAAGGCGCGCTGGAACTGTATGACCGGCTCCTCGACGAAATGGACGAAGCGGATCCGGAACGGGGCGTCGTGGAGATGCGACGGGCGGAGGTGGCGGCGGCGCTACGGTAGGCCGGCAAGTGCGCCTGGGTTTGGCTGGGGAGCAAGCCCCTGATTGGCCGAATTGGCCGATTGTCGCCCGAAAAGGCCGAGAAAGGTTCGTATAATATGTATTATGTAAAGTTATGGATTGGGCCATGACGGATTGACGCAATCCGGCCATTTGAATCATGCGGCCTCGTTGCCGCTGGGGCCGTGCTACCCCACGCCGGCCTTCCCTACCGGAACAACTCCTCGATCCGCCCCGCCAGCTCCGCACTCATGGGCGCGCTGGACAGGTTCGCCACGATCGCCACGATGACCCCGGTGTCCCGGTTCATGGTGAGCATGGTGCGCCCGCCGACCGATCCGCCACCGTGCGAGACGATTCGCTCGCCATGCGCGTTGGTGCTGGAGCGCCAGCCCACGCCGTACCCGGTCTCGGTCCCGTCCCGTGTCATCTGGGAGGTGAAAAGTACATCCAGCGTTTCTGCCTGGAGGTACCCGGGCTCGAAATGCCCGTTCGCAAAGATGAGCAGGTCTTCCGGGGTCGATATGAAGCCGCCGCCCGCCCATTTGTAGCTGTTGTCGACGTACGGAGCGTTGACGACCCGCCCTTCGTCGTCCCTGATGTAGAAACGCGTCCGGTGCGGGATGATCGGCCGGTTCATGTCGGCCATCGTTTCGCTCATGCCAAGTGCGCCGAAGACCTCGCGGTTCATGAAATCGAGGAAGCTCTCCCCGCTGGCGCCTTCGACCACCGCGCTGATGAGGTTCCAGGCGTATGAGGAATACGAGAATTCGGTGCCGGGCTCGTTGATGAGCGGATCGTCCTCGAAAATCACCAACCCCGACAGCACGTCGGGATAGTTGACGGCGGAGAAGTTCTCCATCCCGGCGTAGTGCCGGATTCCGCCCAGGTGCCCGGCGAGCTGACGGGTCGTCACCGGAAAACGCTTGGCTGGAAACGACGGCACGTAGTCCTGCACCGGTGCATCCAGGTCCAGCGCACCCCGCTCCAGCAGCACGCCGAGTGCTGCGGCCGTAATCGGCTTCGAGACGCTGCCGACACGGAACCTGGTCTCCGGTGTGACCTTGACATCGTGTGTCAAGTCAGAATATCCAAATCCTTCTGACCAAATCACTTCTGATCTGTTCCCAATGGCCACCGAAAGCCCAGGAATCGCCTCTGCCGCCATCAGCGAATCGATCAGCAAACGCGCAGAGTCCGCGGCCGCATCGTACCCGGCTGCGACGACGCCGGCGCCGGACGCATCTTCCGGGGCGCCTGGGGCTCCACCGGTCAGGCCCCCTTCCCCGCACGCGCCGGCTCCAGCCACCACCGCAAGGACGGCGATGTGCAGAACGCGGCGGAGACCATCGAACGAAATCCGGAACAACGATGATTCCCTCATCTCAACTCACCTCGGAAGCAAACTGCGTAACACGAATCCGACATTCGCCGGGCGCTCGGCCAGACGGCGGACATACCAGGGGAACCAGTGCTCTCCGTAGCTGATGAGCACGCGAACTCCTCTTCCGGCCCCCGCCAGACGTCTCTGTTCCTGCTCGGCGATCCCGTATAGCATCTGATATTCATAGCCCTCCGGCGCAACCCCGTTCGACTGAGCCCACGCTTCGATCCGCGCGATCAGGGACGCATCGTGGGTTGCGAGGCCGGCCCGCAGTCCGGCCTCCTGCGCGTCGGGGGCGAGCATGCGAACCGTCAGATCGAAGAAGGCCTGATCGACATCCTTCTTGTCCGGAAACGCCAGTTCGGCGGGTTCGGCGTAGGCGCCCTTCACCATCCGGATGGCGGGGCCCATGGGGATGAGCGACTCCAGGTCCGCCGGGGTGCGGTACAGGTAGGATTGCAGGCAGATGCCGAACCTGGCGTGATCGGCGCGTATGGAGCGGTAGAGTTCCAGCGTCGGGTCCACGTAGCGGCTGTACTCCATGTCCATCCAGACCCAGTTCCCCTCATCCTCCGCCGCGCGCGTGATCCGCCGCAGGTTCTCTTCCGCCACGTCGATCCCCAGGTCCAGGCCCAGGTGCGTGGGCTTGACCGACAATTCCGCGTCGAGGCCGCGGGAGGCGACCTGAACGGCGGCGTCGACGTAGTGGTCGGCGACCGACCGCGCCTCGGCCCGGTCCGCGACGTTCTCGCCGAGGAAGGTGATCAGCGTCGGGATTCCCCTGCCCTTTTCCAGCCCTGCGGCCGCGTCGAGCGCTTCGCCCAGCGTTTCGCCGGGCATGAACCTGCGCACCGCGCGCCGCACGAATCCGTACCGCGGCAGCGTCTTGCTGCACCACTCGTTTTCCGAGACCCACAGGAGTGTCGAACGCATGATCCGTATACTCGCTCCCTACAGGCGGCCCAACAAGTCCAGAATGCGCAGCTTCCACACCCGCCAGACGGCTTCCCAGATGATGCTCTTCGACATCTTGGACTCGCCGCTGTCCCGCTCGGTGAAGACGATCGGCACCTCGCGCAGGTCGAATCCCGCCCTCCAGGCCCTCAGCTTCAGTTCGATCTGGAAGCTGTATCCGTTCGACTGAATCCGGTCGAGGCGCACGGACTCGAGGACGCCTCGCCGCAACGCGTTGAAGCCGCCCGTGGCGTCGCGGACCGGCAGGCGCGTGATGATCCGCGCATACCACGATCCGAAGAGGCTGATCAGCAGGCGGCGCATCGGCCAGTTCACCACCGTGATCCGGCCGCCGACGTACCGGGAACCCACCACCACTTCCACGCCCCGCCGGGTCTCCGCGAGCATCACCGGCAGCACCTCGGGCGGGTGGGAGAGATCGGCGTCCATTTCCACGAACAGGTCGAAGTCCCGCTTCAGGCCCCACGTGAATCCCGCCACGTAGGCGGCGCCCAGGCCCTGTTTTCCCGGCCGGTGGAGCACGGCCACCCGGTCGTTGCCGGCCGCAAGCTCGTCGGCGACGTCACCGGTTCCGTCCGGCGAGTTGTCGTCGACCACGAGGACATGGAACGCGCTCCCCTGCTCGAGCACACGGGGGACGATGCGCGGCAGGTTGTCGGCCTCGTTGTAGGTCGGCATCACGACCAGTACGCGCAGGGAGTCCGTCATGAGGTCTCCGCGGGGGGGTCGTGCCGGTCGCGCTCGCCGTGCCGCTTCCGCAGCGCCATTGCGCCGCCCACGGCGCCTGCCAGCTCCCCGGCGGTGATCCACACACGCTGCAGTCCGGCCAGCAAGAGGCTGCCCTGAGGCCCCAGAACCGGCGTGAGCAGCAGGTAGAGGCCACCTTCCCGGACACCGATCCCGCCGGGGGCGAAGAACGCCAGGTAGCCGACGAGGTAGGCGCCGGCGAACCCCGTGACGGCGGTGGCGAGCGGAAGGTCCAGGCCGGTGCCGCCGGCCAGCCAGAAGAAGGCCAGCCCGTACGCGGCCCAGCCCGCGATGTACCCGGCGAGACAGAGCGCCAGCACACTCCGCTCGGGCACCGCCACCCTGTCCTCGTGCCCGCTTCGCCGCAGCGCCCACCGCAGCATCGGCCCCGCCCCTCCAAAGCCGATCAGCACGGTCACGCCCAGCGCGACGACCAAACCGGCGCCGAGTCCGGTCCCCTCCGGCATCGCGGACGACGCGTAGGCAGCCCAGCCGCCCACCAGGGCCGCCGCCAGGAGATTCAGGAGCTGTCCCGCGACGGCGGCCACGCCGGCCTGAACCCCGGACACGCCCTCGCGCTTCGCGAGCAGCGCCAGGCCCGCGAGCTGGAAGACCTTGCCCGGGATGTACCTGCCCATGTTCGCGAGGAGGATCATCGACGTGGCCACGGCGAGCGGCACCGGCGGGCCGCCGAACTGGACGAGGAGCCGCGCCCAGAGCCACGCCTGCAGCGCGAAGGCCCCGGCGAGGGCGGCCACGGAAGCGATCAGGCTCCCCGGGTCGATCCGAAGAAGCGTCCAGTCGATCATCGACCCGGCTTGCGCGAGCTGGAAACCCGCGGCGCGGAGGATCAGCCACGTCAGGGCGATCGTCAGGGCCGCCCTGGCAAGCGCGACGGACCACCGCCGCGAACGTTTGGCACGCCTCGAGTCCGACCCCGTGCGCGCCTGCCCCGAGAGCGTCAATCCCGCGTCCGTCGCCACAGTCGCCGGGGCACGATGGAGGCAGCCAGGAGCAGCGCCGTCACGAGGGCGCACGCAATGGTGATCCGGAGCGCGCTGCGGACGGACGGCGCCGTGAAGCGCAGGGTCACGCTGTGCTCGCCGGCGCCGGGAATCTCCACGGCCTGCAGCGTGAGGTTCACCCGATGGACCGGTGCGGGCCGGCCGTTGACTTCCGCCTCCCAGCCCGGGAACCAGTTCTCGGAGACAACCAGCAGGGCCGGCCCGCTGCTTCGCACTCGAAGCCGGCGGTGTCCCGGCGCGTCGGCCTCCCACTCGACCGAGCCGGAGATATCGGCCGCGGGCACCGACGGGACCGGCGCGGACAACACGGCCTGGGCGGCAGGATCGAAGTCGCGTGACAGGATCATCTCCAGGGCACGATCGTCGTCGAGGACTTCGCCCGCTCCCGCGAGCCACGCCCGGTCCAGACCGGGGTAGGCGTAGACTGCCTCGACCCCCCTTCCCGTTCGCGCCGAACTCATGCGCGGCGCACCCTCCCACGGAGGTCCTCCCGCGGTTTCCTCGGGCCAGACCAGGTACTTGACGTTCATCAGGCGCAGCACGTTCTGGTGCAGTGTGTTCGCGCCCTGCCTGCGGCTCGCCTCCAGGCCGAGGAGCTGCCGGTAGCGGGCGAGGTCGTTGGGGTGATGGCCCGCGAACAGGTCCAGTCCGAACATGGCCAGGTCGACGTTCTGTTCGTTGCCGCGCAGATCCGCGACCCGGAATGGCGCGCCCAACTCCCGGCGATCCTGCAGGAAGCGCGTGTTCGCGTCCGCTGCCGCCCAGGCGTGAAAGTCGAAGGTGCGAATGAAGGGGCGGTCGACGCGGCCCAGATCGAATGCGACGAGGAGTCCCAGGCCCGCCAGCGCCGCCGTGAGGGGAACCCTGCCCTCCGCTGCGGCCCACACGGCTGCGATCGTCAGGGCGGCAAACAGGGTTGCGACGAAGAATCCGCGGGTGATGAAGGGGGATGCCGCCGCCAGCACCGCAAGGCTGCGCTGGTCCGCATCCGGGTACACCAGCGTGGTCCACATCCGTTCGAGCGCCCCTGACGACTGGAGAAGCAGGCCGGCGAGCAGAAGGCCGAAGCAGCCCAGCAGCGCTCTGCCGCGCGTCGTGCGGAAGAAGCCGGTTCGTGCCGGGGCCCGCGCAGGAGCCCGCGTCCGAGCCTCCTGCAACAGGTCGTCGACGCCGAGCGCGAAGAGTGTGGTGACGCCGAAGCTGACGAGAAACGCGCCCAGCGACGGTGCCCGGAACAGCGAAATGCCCGGCACGACCTCGTAGAAGAGCCGCCAGAGGGGCGTGTGCGTCCCCAGGGCAAAGAGCAGCCAGAGCAGGCTCATCCCGGCCATGCACCACTTGAGGGCGCGCCGCCGCCGCCCGAACAGCGCGAACAGCGCCAGGAGAAGCACCGGGATCCCCAGGTACTCATGGTTGGACTTGAAGAAGTTGCGCCCCCAATAGGTCCCGCGCGCCCAGTCGGCGTCGGCCTCGCTGTTGCCGATGAACTCGGGGACGACCAGCGCCGCGACCTCTTCCGGGTGGAGCGACCAGGAACTCGAATAGGCAATCGCCTCCGCGGGCGTCGCCTCGACCGTGGTGGCGATCCGTCTGGAGGATTCCGTGACGTATTCGGCCGCCGGAACCAGCTGGACCGCCGCGATTCCCGCACCCAGCACCGCGCACGCCAGGAAGAGCCCGATGCGGACAAGTGCGGCCCTCGCGGGGCGAGTGCCATCCGCGACCGGTCCCCTTCCCCTCCAGAGGCACACCGTGCGGAACGCGGCGTACGCACCGACCGAAGCGAAGAGGAAGTACGCCGTCTGGAACTGTGTGGTCAGGCTGGCAAGGGCGACCGCACCGGCGAGCCCGGCGCCCGTCCTGCCCGACGGACCGCGAAAGAACGAGTCGGCGGCCCAGAACACCAGCGGCGCCAGCGTCGCGACCATGATCTTGCCGTCGTTGCCGGGAAGGACGAGCGTCACGATGACCGGCGCCAGGAGCCAGGCGAGTCCCCCGAGCGTGGCGGCGGCGCGCCCCAGCCCCAGGCCGCGGGTCCAGCCGTACATGAAGAAACCGCCCGCCAGCACGTGGAGAACGAGCTTCCAGCCCACGGCCCGATACGGCTCCATGACGTAGTACAGCAGACTGGTCGGGTAGATCGAGTCACCCGCGGCAAGGGCTTCGATGAAGGGGATTCCGCCCAGCAGGCGCGGGTTCCACAGCGGAAAGTCGCCCGCCGCGAGTTGTTCTGCGAAAAAGGCGCGCGCCATGTACCCGAGCGCGAGCGTATCGCCTCCGTGGAGCATCCGGTCCGAAAAGATGAACTCGCCGAAGAGCACCACGACCGCGAGCACGTAGATGCCGGCGGTCAGCCACCACGGCACATCGACGGACCTGTCTCGCCGTTTTGTCATCTGCGTCCCTCCAGCAACCCACGGTAGACCTCCAGGTGCCGCTCCACCAGCCGTGCGTTGCTCCAATGGGCGACGACCGTCTTCCGGCCGGTGACGCCCCGTCCCTTCAGGCCGCCATCTCCAAGCAGCTCCAGCACCCTTGCCGCCAGCGCCTCCGGATTCCCTGCGGGGAACAGCCCGCCAACGGAGTCGTCCACGATCTCGGGCAGCCCGCCCACCGCCGATGCCGCGACCGGCAGCTCGCAGGCCATGCATTCGAGCGCCGCGACCGAGGTCGCTTCGACCAGCGACGGGAACACCGCAAGGTCGCCGGAACACAGCAGCCCGGGCATGTCGGCGTGGGGCCGCGCGCCCAGGAACTCGATCCGGTCGGCCACGCCCAACTCGCCCGCGATCGTCTCGAGTCGTGCACGCTCCGGCCCGTCGCCGATCACAATCGCCTCCACATCGGCCTCCGCGACAATCGCCGGAAGCGCCCGCACGAAGTACTCGACGCCGTTCTTCGGAAACAGGCGCCGGGGTACCACCAGGCGGCGGCGTCCGTCCTTGCGTGGCACGGTCGGCGGTACCGGGCGAAAGACGTCCGTCTCGACCCCGTTGACCAGGACTTCCACGGACACCGATCCACTCAAACTCTCGCCCACATCCGCGATCTCTTTGCTGGCCGCAAAATTATGGTCACTCAGTTCAACGAGTTTACCGAGCGCGGTCCGCACGATCGGCTTGTCGGCGAGCCGCAGGAAGTGCGAAGTGTGAAGGGTGCACAGCAACGGTGTGCTGGCGCCCGCAAGCGCAAGGGCGCAGGGCAGAAGAGACGGAAACGCCTGCGCGTGCACGATGTCGGCCCCGGCTACGAGCGCGCGGGTCTGCGGTGTGGAGCCGGCCGCGTGAAGCGACCAGCCCAGCGGCGTGCGCGAGCGCAACGGCGTGCGGTACACCCGGATACCGTCCATGACCTCATGTGGCGCCAGACCCGGCTGGGACAGCGACGTCACCACCGCCACGTCGTGGCCCCGGGCGACCAGGCCCTTGCACAGGTAGTGTACGTGGCTCTCCAGGCCTCCCACCTCGGGCGGAAAGTAGACGCAGTGGACGACGATCTTCACGGTCCGCGCCAATCCTTCATCCGGCGCGGCACTCCGCACAGTTCCGCCAGCAGAATGTCCGCGATCCTCTCCCCCGCCCGCCCGTCACCGTACGGATTCGGCGGCGCGGGGCCGGTTCGGTTCCTCGCCAGGTGTGCGGTTGCTTCGGCGAGAATCCTCGCCGTGTCGGTGCCGACCAGCGTAGCGGCGCCGACCCGGGTAGCCTCGGGGCGTTCGGTCACCTCTCGCAGCACCAGGGTGTGGACGCCGAATGTGGGCGCTTCCTCCTGGATCCCGCCCGAATCGGTCAGCACCAGGCTCGCCTTCCCGAGCGTCGCGACGAGGTCCCCGTAGTCCAGCGGATCCACCAGATGGATCCTCGGATGGCCCCCGAGAATCCGCTCCGCGGGCTCGCGGACGCGCGGGTTGGGGTGCACGGGATACAGGACATCCACGTCGGCGAGACGACCGGCGAGCGACTGCACGGCGGCGAACACGCGTTCCAGCGGGCGGCCGAACGACTCCCGCCGATGAGCGGTCAGGAGGACCAGGCGCCGCGAGGACGCCACCAGTCCGGCCACCCGGGTGTCGCGCACGGCAATGGGACGGGCACGCATCCGTTCGAGCGCGTCGACCACCGTGTTGCCGGTGATCCACACGCGCTCGGGCGCGATGCCCTCCGCCGCGAGGTTGGCGGCCGCAGCCGCGGTGGGGGCGAAGCAAAAGTCGGAGACGGTGTCGGTCATGCGGCGGAGCATTTCCTCCGGGAAGGGCGACCACTTCTCGTGACTCCTCAACCCCGCTTCGACGTGCGCCAGCCTGCCCCGCTGAAAGAAGGTCACGACGCCCGCGAAGAACACCGTCGCCGTGTCGCCCTGCACGATCGTCACGTCCGGCGAGAAGTCCCCGGCAACCTCCCGCAGCCCGTCCAGACAGGCGTGACCGATGTCATAGAGGGTCTGACCCGGCGTCATGAGGTCCAGATCGTAGTCCGCGTCGATTTCGAACGCTCCCAGCACCTGATCGACCATGTCCGTATGCTGGCCGGTCAGCGCCACCCGGTGCTCGATGCCGCCGCGCGCGTCCAGGGCCCGAATCACGGGGGCCATCTTGATGGCCTCGGGCCGGGTTCCGATGACCGACAGGATCCGGGGCGAGCGCATCGTCACCGGGATTCCCGATCTGTGCGGCGTCTCCGGAAGGCGTCGAGTTCGTCGTGGACCGACGCGATCATCTCCGCGAGGAATCCGGCGAAGAAGAACAGCACGCCCACGGTCACGAGGAGCATGACCAGATACAACAGTGGTCGGAACCCCACGCCCATGACGTAGCGCGCATAGAGCGCGGCAAGTCCGGTCAATACGCCGGACGCGATCAGCAGGATGCCCGGAACCCCGAACGCGAGCATGGGACGGCGGGAGAGCCTCAGCTGGAACCAGACGGCGACCAGGTCCAGCACCGCGCCGACGACCCGCAACTTCCCCGAGTACTTCGATTCCCCCGCCTCCCTCGGGTACAGCGCGATGTCGATCTCGGTGGCCGTAAACCCCTTGCGGTACGCCATCACCACGAAGAAGCGGTGCCAGTCGTGGCGCAGCCTCACGGCATCCAGGATGTCCGCTCGGAACGCCTTCATGGAGTTGAGGTCGCTTACCGGCACATTGAAGATCCGGCGGCTCAGCGCGTTGTAGACGGACGAGACCAGCTTCTTGTCGTAGTTGCCGACCTTCCTGCCGGTCACGATATCCCAGCCCTCCGCGAGCTTGTCCAGAAAGCGCGGAATCTCGTCGGGTCGGTGTTGAAGGTCCGCGTCGAAGAGGACCAGGTACTTCCTGTCGGTCGCCGAGGCCGCGGTAAGCAGTGCCTCCGTCTTTCCGAGATTGACCCTGTGCGCGAGAACGCGCAGCGCCGGCCACGCGCGTCCCTCCGCCAAGGCCAGATCGCCGGTGCCATCGGTTGAGCCGTCATCCACGAGCAGAACCTCACCGGTCAGACCGAACTCCTCGAAGGTGCTCCGGAGCGAGCGCACCAGCCTCGGGACGTTCGGCGCCTCGTTGTAGGCGGGCACGACCAGCGTAAAGTCGTGGTAGACACCGGCGGCCGGCGGGCTCCCCGCCCCTTCGGGGGCGGCAGCGTCGGGCATCTTCGGGGAATCTCCCACGGCCTGCTATATCCGCTTTCTCATCCTGGCCGACAGGATACCCAACTGGTCCCTGTACTTCGCCACGGTGCGGCGGGCGATCTTGATTCCTTCGCTCTTCAGCAGGTTGACGAGTGCCTGGTCCGTCAAGGGGCGCCGGGAATCCTCATCGCCGATCAGGTTTCGGATCTTCTCCTGCACTCCTCGCGTGGACACATCCTCGCCGGTCACCGTCGGCAGTCCTCCGGAGAAGAAGAACTTGAGCGGATGCACGCCACTGGGCGACTGAACGTACTTGTCGTTGGTCACGCGGGATACCGTCGACTCGGCCATTTCGATGAACTCGGCCACCTCGCGCAGCGTGAGCGGCTTGAGGTGCTGCACCCCCTTCTCGAAGAACTCGGCCTGCCGCTCCACGATGAACCTCATCACCTTGAGCATGGTCTGGCGGCGCTGCTCGATCACCTGGATGAGCCAGTGCGCGGCGTTCAGCTTGCTGGCGATGAACTCCTTGTTGCGTCCGACGAACTTCGATTTGTCCGCAGCCACGTCGCGGTACGACCGGGACAGGCGCAGGCGCGGAAGCCCCGTGTCGTTGACGAAGACCATGTATTCCCCGCCGATCCTGTCCACGATGAGATCCGGTACGACATAGTGATCCGGATCCGCCGCGAATCGCCGTCCCGGCTTCGGATCCAGCTTGGCGATTTCGTCGGCGGCGTCCTGAACTTCCTCCGGCTTGATCTCCAGGACACGTGAGATGTCCGTCCATCGGTGGCCGAGCAGACCGTCGAAGTGCTCGGCAACGATCCGGTACGCCACCGTGCCGTCGCCGCCCTCTCGTCGGAGTTGGATCATCAGCGATTCCTGAAGGCCGCGCGCGCCCACCCCGGGAGGATCGAGCGACTGGACGACCAGAAGAACGGACTCGATTTCGGCCACGTCATGCGGAGCGAACAGTGCCTCGAGTTCCTCCAGCTCCAGTTCGCGCGCCTCTTCGTCCTGGATTCTGTGGGCGTTGGCGAACGTGCGGTCGCGAATCTCTTCGCGAGCCGCGTCCAGACCGTCCGCCACGTCCTCCGGCGAGCAGGTCAGCAGACCGTCGTCGTCGATGTTGCCGATGATTTCCTCGGCGATGGCGAGCTGGCGCTCATCCATGTGCAGCAGGCCGATCTGCTCGCGCAGGTAGTCGTGAAGATGGCGCGTCTCCACCACGGGCGGCTCGTAAGCCTCTCGGGGTTCGTAACGCGCCCTCGGCCCGCCCGCGTCGAAGTCGTCCAGCAGCACCTGGCCCCAGTCGACCTCATCGTCCGCATCGTCCTGTCCCTCTCCCTCCACCGGCACCACCTCCTCGTCGCTGTCCGGTTCGGAGAGCTCGAGAAACGGGTTTTCGAGCAGTTCCTGTTCGAGCCGGGCCTGCAGGTCAAGAAGCGGCATGTACAGCAGATCCATCGCCTGGTACAGGCGGGGATTGGTCTTCAGTTCCTGCCGCAGCCGAGCGCTCTGGTGGAGACCCGTCTTCATCGCACTCATGGCATGCTCAGGCTCCGGGGTGGGGGAACCTCGATCTCATGCGCGTCGTCAGGGTCGGTCCCAGGTACAGGTCCGCGACCTCGTCGTTCCACACGAGTTCGGGCACGGTGCCGGCCACGCGGATCCTGCCCTCGTGCATGATGTACGCGCGGTCCACGATCTCCAGGGTCTGCTCGACGTTGTGGTCCGAGATGATGACGCCGATATCCCGGTGCCTGAGTTCCGAGACGATTTCCTGGATGTCGTGCAGAGCGATGGGATCGATTCCGGCGAACGGCTCGTCCAGGAGCATGAACTTCGGGCGCTGCACGAGCGCTCTGGTGATTTCCAGTCTGCGCCGCTCGCCCCCCGACAGGGAAAAGGCCTTGGCGTTGCGGAGATGCCCGATCGAGAGTTCGCCCAGGAGTTCCTCGAGTCGTTCGGCGCGTTCGCGCCGGTCGATATCGAGCGTCTCGAGGATCGCCATGACGTTCTGTTCCACCGTGAGTCGCCGGAACACCGACGGTTCCTGCGCAAGGTAGCCGACCCCCATTCGCGCCCGCTTGTACATGGGCACTCCGGTCAGCGGCGTGTCGTCCAGGTGGACGCGCCCGCCGTCGGCCGCAATCAGCCCGACCAGCATGTAGAAGGTGGTCGTCTTCCCCGCCCCGTTGGGTCCGAGGAGCGCCACGATCTCCCGTTGCCTGACCTGAATGTCGACTTCGGACACGACACGGCGCTTCTTGTAGATCTTGGTCAGGCCGGTGCCCCTGAGCACCGAGGCCGTCGCAACCGCCGCAGCCCCGGTCATTGCCCGCTTCTCCGGCGTGGCCGAAAGACCGGGGAGCGTGAAGGCACGGTGTCGGGGCGCACTCTGGCCGAGTCCGGCACGACGACGGCGCTGTCCGGGGCCGTCACGGTGGTGTCGGGCGGCGCGTTGGCCGAG
Organism: Longimicrobiales bacterium; assembly: GCA_965205005.1. Taxonomy (GTDB): domain Bacteria; phylum Gemmatimonadota; class Gemmatimonadetes; order Longimicrobiales; family Gaopeijiaceae; genus Bin94. Next base: position 3,971,987 of record OZ242028.1, read on the forward strand.
TCCGGTGCCGTGGCCAGGGAGTCGCCGGCCGCGCCTGCCGAGTCCGGCGGCGACGGTTCCAGGTGGTATCCCACGGTCTGTCCCTCGACCTCCATCTTCACGACTTCGCGCCCTTGCATGTGGACCTTGATCTGTTCCCCCTCGACTAAGTGTAACGCCGGAGGCCCATCGGCTTCCGCGTTCGTCGTGTCCGACGCGGTCATCCGGTACAGGCTGCGCGCCTCGCCCACCGCTGTCAGGGTCTCCAGCCGCGAGCGGCGGCCGCCCGGCGGCGGGCCCACGGCTCCCGAATCCGCCACGGCGAAATGCGCCAGGATGGTGTCGCCCTCCATCCAGTCGCGACTGGCGATCTCAGGCAGCGCCGTGGCGCCGGGCGCGTCATATTCCGCGGCTTCGGCCCGTGCCGAGCCCACTGCGGTGACCAGCTCCAGAGCCCGGGCGGGAGACAGGACTTCGATCGAGTCCGCCGTGAGGTGGAACTCGTCGGCAAATGCCGATGGCTGGGCAACGGAGTCCTCCGGCTGCGCCGCTGCGGAGTCGGCGACTGCCGCGGCTGCCGAGAGTGCGCGGGCGCGCTCGACGTCTCCGGCCGACAGCCCGGTCGTGTCCAGTGGCTCCTGCTCGATGGGGGGAAGCGCCGAGATGGCGACCAGGCGGTTGACCTCGCCGTCATCCAGGAACATGCGGATGCCGGGGGCCTTCATCACCATTTCGCTTCCCACGAGTTCCGCGTGCTCTCGGGCGAGGATCTCCTCGCTGAGCCCCGTTGTCGGCTTCACCTCCACCGCGTCGGCCGTCAGTTCGAATCCCTGCTGCTCGACGCGGGCACCGCCCACGATGAACATGGTGCCCACGTCCTGGTCGAAGTCGAGCGAATCGCCGACCGCCGTCAGGGAGTCGCGTTCGACGACCACGTCGCCGGCGGCCCGGAAAAAGCGCCGCCCATCGATCATGAATCGACGCGCGGTGATGTCGTATGGCGGAGGCTGGATCGAATCCACGGGGGCAGCGTCCGCGGGAGGGTCGGCTTCGTCCGGGGAATCCGCTTCCGCGCTGTCCGGGGGGCTGGTCTCCGCCGCTTCCGCGCTGTCGGCCAGCTCGGCCTCGGTGGCAGGTGGCTCGGCGTCGGCGGTGTCGGCGCTGTCGGCCAGCTCGGCCTCGGCGGTGTCGGCCGGCTCGGCTTCCGCTGCCTGCATGCTGTCGGGTGGCTCCGGGGCTTCCGCCTCCGCATCCGCCGTCGGATCCGCCTCGACGCTGTCGGCAACCGTTGAATCGGCGGCCGGGGGCGGCGGTGGAGGCGGCACGGGCACCGGCGGCGGATGGAAGGTCGCGTGTGGATCGCCCCCGAAGACCAGAACACGATCCAGCGCGCGGTATGCGGACGCCTGAAAGTACCGCAGACTGTCGCCCTCGATGACCGCGTCGCTGCGCAGATCCGTAACGACGACCCGGGACCACGCTTCCAGCTGGCTGACGTTGCCGAAGTAGCGGGCCGTGTCGGCGTCGAGCCGGGTGTCGGGATCCTCGAAGCGAACCCTGCCGAACAGCTGCACCAGTTCGTTCAACTCGTAGACGACCGCCGAGTCCGCCAGAATCCGTGTGCCGTCCGAGCAGCGGTAGTCGATTCCGCCCGATGCCCGATGGATGTAGTTCAGCGAGTCGAAGCGGGTGCTGTGGGTGTAGCCGCCAACGGCCTCGAGCCTGCACTCCCGTTGCTGTGCGGCCACGACGCCCGTACACGCGAACGAGGCAACCGCCGCGATGCCGGCCCACCCTGCCAACCGCATCGTCAGGAGCACCCTCGCTCCCGCGTTCCCCAGATGCGGACATCGTCGAAGTCCATGTCCGACTGGAGCCGGTCCCCCTCGAACTCGCACCCGCCCTCGAGCATGACGACCGGCACATCCGTCCAGACACGATTGACCTCCGGAGCGAAGTGGAGCTCTTCCGTGCGGATCTCGCGTCCCTGCCCGGGGATGGCCAGAACCGCACTGCCCGTCGCGGTCAATTCGTTGCCCATCCGGTTCAGCCGTCCCTGGTCGGCGGTAATGGTCGCCCTGCGTCCGCCACGTTCGTTGTAGACGATCAGAGACAGACCCATCACCCGCGCGTGCGTGGAATCCCTCCAGCTGAACATGCTGTCGGCGGTCAGCGTCGCCTCGCGGATCCCGTCGCGGGACATGTTCAGGGACACGCCATAGACGATCTCGTCCGCGTCGACCGTCTCCAGGCCTGCGGGCGGCGGCTCCTCCGTCGTGTTGAGGCACGCCGCAGCCAGCAGGCACAACGGCAGCCACAGCAGGCACAACGGCAGCCAGGCGACGCCGCCCCGGCCGCTTCGAGGGTGCGGGGTCATTCCCGGGCGGGTGGCCATCACGCCGCCCCGGCTCGCAGCAGGTCGTGCAGATGTACGATCCCGACGAGCACGCCGTCGTTCACCACCGGCATCGCCATGATCCCATGCTCCTCCATGCGCCGAAGCGCCGCCGACCCGGGTTCGTCCGGGGAAGCGAGCCTGGGCGATCGATTCATGAACTCCGAGACGGCGACATCCAGGAACCCGTCCGTTCCTTCCATCAGGCGGGTGAGGTCGCCCGCGGTGACCACGCCCCTCACGGACCGGTCCGATGCGACGACCGGCACCGTCCCTCTCATGCGTGCCAGAGGGACGATGACGTCGCGGGCGGGACAATCCGGCCCAACGGCCGGGTAGTCCTCGCCGACCATCACATCCTCGACTCTCAGCGTCAGCCGCAGCCCCAGAGCTCCCCCTGGATGGATACGCGCAAAGTCCGTGTGCCGGAACCCCCGCCGCTTCAGCACCGCTACCGCGAGAGCGTCACCCATTGCCAGGGTGGCAGTCGTGGACGATGTCGGCGCGAGATCCATGGGACAGGCTTCCGAGGGCACCGCGCAGTCGACAGCTGCCGCGGCCCGCCTCGCCAGGGGAGAGGCACAATCTCCGACCAGTGCGATCAAGGGGATCCCGTGACCTTCGGCAAACGCGGTCAGCCCGTCCAGCTCACCCGTCGTGCCGCTCCTGGACAACAGGATCATGACGTCCTCCGGCCCCACGATGCCCAGGTCGCCGTGGAGTCCCTCGATCGGATGGACGAACACCGCCGGAGTCCCGGTCGAGGTGAGCGTGGACGCGATCTTGCGGGCCACCAGCCCCGACTTGCCGATTCCGGAGACCACGATCCGCCCCTTGGCGGAGAAAACGAGATCCACCGCGTCGACGAAGCCATCGCCGAGCCTGTCGGCCAGGGACCCCACCGCGACCGCCTCGGTTCTCAGAACGCGCCTTCCCTCGGCGAGCACCTTGCTCCGCCGCCGGAGCCCGGACCGAATGTCAGCCGCCACGCTCACGACAATACTCCTCGACCAGGACGTCCCATTCTCCGCGTGCCTTCAGGAGCGCTTCGGCGAACTCGCGCACCGCGCCCCGCCCCCCGCGGCTTGCACTCCTCCATACGGCCACTTCGCGCACCTCGGCCGTTCCGTTGGCCACCGTGGCGGGCAGGCCCACCTTCCGCAGCGCGGGCAGGTCGGCCAGATCGTCGCCCAAAAGCGCGACCTCCGGCCACTGCAGCTCCCTCGCGGCGAGCAGCTTCCTCAGGATCGGGACCTTCCGCGCCCGGTCGTCCTGGTAGACATCGGCAATGCCGAGCTCGGCGGCGCGGAGACTCGTCGATGCGGACGTTCTGCCCGAGACGATGGCCACGTGTATTCCGGCCTTTCCCAGCATCTTGATGCCGATTCCGTCCTGTACGTCGAAGCGCTTGAACTCGGTTGCCTCACCGTTTCGGCCTGCACCCATGTACACGCCGCCGTCGGTCATCACTCCATCCACATCGAGTACGACCAGACGAATGCGCCGGGCCGTTGCTTGCGGAATCTCCATCGCCACGTCTCGTTGCCTGCTCATCACATTGCGGAGCGAATGGCAACGACATCGTGCAGGATACCCCGGAGCCGCTCGAGCGGGAGCATGTTGCTGCCGTCCGAGGGCGCGGACGCCGGCCTGGGATGAACTTCCAGGAAGAGCCCGTCGCAGCCCGCCGCGACCGCTGCCCTCACCAGAGGCGCGATGTGCCGGGGCGCGCCGCCGGTCGATCCGCCTCCTCCGGCTCCGGGGCGCTGCACCGAATGCGTCGCGTCGAAGATCACGGGGACTCCCGCGGCCTCCCGGAGGCGCGCGAAGTTCCGCATGTCCACGACGAGGTCGCCGTACCCGAACGACGTGCCGCGCTCGGTGACCATCACGCGCCGTGCTCCGCTCGCACGGACCTTTGCGACGGCTCCGGCCATCGCCGCGGACGACATCCACTGCCCCTTCTTCACGTTGACGGCCCTTCCCGTCCTGCCGGCGGCAACGAGCAAGTCCGTCTGCCGGCAGAGAAAGGCCGGGATCTGGAGCACGTCGGCCACCTCGGCCGCCGGGGCCGCCTGGCCCGGCTCGTGGATGTCGGTCAGGATCGGCAGTCCGGTCTCGGTACGCACGGTCCGCAGCCGGGCCAGCCCCTCTGTCAGGCCGGGACCGCGCGGCGAGTCCGGGAGGGATCTGTTGGCCTTGTCGAAGGACGCCTTGAACACAGCCGGGAGTCCGGCCTCGCGCGCCGCGGCGCACACGCCCTTCGCCACCGTGAGGTTCAGTTCGTCGTCTTCGAGGACGCACGGGCCCGCGAAGAGCGTGAACGATTCGAGCGCCCCGTCACCTTGCCGCCGGGAAGCGTGGCGCCCTGCAACACCGCGCACCGGTTCACGCTCCCAGGGCCGCCGCCCTCGGCGTGCCGGCAACCTGCGCGCGGACAGCCCCGGCTTCGATGAACGAGGCGAACAGCGGGTGTGCGCGCGTCGGGCGGCTCTTGAGTTCGGGATGGAACTGGCTGCCCACGTACCAGGGGTGCCCGGGAAGCTCGATCATCTCGACGAGCTTGCCGTCCAGCGAGGTCGCCGAGAATGCGAGCCCCTTCCCCCCGAGGCGGCTCCGGTAGTCGTTGTTGACCTCGTACCGGTGCCGGTGCCGCTCGTTGATCCTGGTGCCGCCGTAGACCTTGGCCGCACGCGAATCCGCCGCGAGCTTCGCCACATAGGACCCCAGGCGCATCGTGCCTCCCTTGGTGATCACGTTGCGCTGCTCGTCCATGAGGCAGATCACCGGGTGCGGCGAGGCCTGGTCGAACTCGAAGGAGTGTGCGCCCTTCAGCCCCACCACGTTGCGCGCGAACTCGATCACGGCGCACTGAAGTCCCAGGCAGATGCCGAGGAAGGGCAGGCCGTTCTCGCGCGCCCAGCGAATCGCCGTGACCATTCCTTCGATCCCCCGGTCCCCGAACCCCCCCGGAACCAGCAGGCCGTGATACGCCGACAGGAAGCCGGGATCGAGTCCGTCTTCCAGCTCCTCACTGGCGATCCAGTCGATCTCCACCTCGACGTCATGCTCGATGCCGCCGTGAATCAACGCCTGTTCCACCGACTTGTAGGCGTCGACCAGCTCCGTGTATTTACCCACCACGGCGATCCGCACCGTGCCCCGGTTGGGGGCCTTGATGCGTTCGACGATCTGTGTCCATGCGGTCAGGTCGGGTGCGGGCGCGGTAATCCCGAACCGGGACAGGACGAAGTCGTCCAGACGCTGGCGGCGGAATTCCAGCGGCACCTCGTAGATCGTCTCCACGTCCAGCGCTTCGACGACACCGGCCGGGTCCACGTTGGTGAATCCGGCGATCTTCGCCTTGATGTGCTCGTCGAGGGGGTGTTCCGTGCGGCAGATGAGCACGGCGGGCTGGATGCCCGTCTGCATGAGTTCGCGCACCGAGTGCTGCGTCGGCTTGGTCTTGAGTTCGCCGGCGGCCCTGATGTACGGCACCAGGGTCAGATGCACGTGCAGCGCGCGCGATCCGACTTCCTGCCGGAATTGCCGGATCCCTTCCAGGAACGGCAGGCTCTCGATGTCGCCGACGGTTCCGCCGACCTCCGAAATCACAACATCGTGGCCCGTACCCAGCACCCGCACCGAGCGCTTGATCTCGTCGGTGACGTGCGGGATGACCTGGACCGTGCGTCCCAGGTAGTCGCCGCGACGCTCGGCGTCGATCACCGTGCGGTAGATCCGGCCGGTCGTGGTGTTGTTCTCCTGGGACAGGTTGGCGTCGATGAACCGCTCGTAGTGGCCCAGATCCAGGTCCGTTTCGGCACCGTCCTCGGTGACGAACACCTCGCCGTGCTGGAGTGGCGAAAGCGTGCCGGGATCCACGTTGATGTACGGGTCCAGCTTCTGCAGCGTAACGCGCAGCCCGCGCTCCTTGAGAAGGATGCCGAGCGATGCGGCGGCGATCCCCTTCCCCAGCGAGGAAACCACGCCCCCGGTTACGAAGATGTACCTGGTCTGGTCCGATTCGGTCGGGCTCATTCCGCTGCCGTCGCTCCGTCCGTCCTGTTCAAGTCATTCAAGTCACGTTCCCGGCCCGCAACCGTCGCTCCATTCGAGCCAGGTCCTCCGGCGTATCCACCCCGTGCGCCGCCTCCGCCACGACGGCGACTCCGATTCGCATGCCGTTCTCCAGAGCGCGCAACTGCTCCAGCCCCTCCTGCTCCTCCAGGGGGGAGCGGCTGAACCCAACCCAGCGCCGGAGCGCGCTCGGCAGGCAGGCGTACACGCCCACATGCCTGAGGTGGTCGCCCGCCCGCAGCACCGCGTCCCCCGCGTATGCCCGGTGCCGGTGTGGTATCGGTGCCCTTGAGAAGTATAACGCACTTCCCGCTGCGGTTCGCACGACCTTCACGACCGCCGGATCCGCCAATTCCCGCCGTGAACGGATCGGGGTCGCGCAGGTGCCGATGTCGAACCCCTGCTCCACCATCGAGATCGCCGCCTGGAGGGCGTCGCCCGTCACCAGCGGCTCGTCTCCCTGGATGTTGAGAACGACCTCGAAGTCGCCATTGAACCGCGCCGCGGCTTCGGATACCCTGTCGGTGCCGGAGGGGTGGCTGCCCGAGGTCAGCACGACGCCTGCGCCAGCCCGCCGGCACACCTCGGCCACCTCGTCCGAGTCGGTGGCCACCACGACCCGGTCCAGGAAGGCCATGTCCTTCGCCCGCTCCCACACCCATACCACAAGTGGCTTGCCGAGAAGCGGCTGAAGGGGTTTCCGGGGGAGGCGAGAAGATCCGATCCGCGCCGGAATAACGCCCAGAACGCGGGTCAAGGCGACACCTTGAATGAGGCGCGCAAACCCCGGAAAGCCGTGTGATTCACGGACTTGAAGCTACCCGAAAACACACGGCGCGGCAAGCGTCCGTTCGCGTGTCCGTTCGCGCGATCGGGCCCAGCGCGCTCAAAGCCGGAGGAAATTCCGCAGCATGCGCTTTCCGCCCTCGGTGAACCAGGACTCCGGGTGGAACTGAATCCCCCAGACCGGATGCTCGCAGTGGCGCACCGCCTGGATTTCCCCCTTGTCGGACGGCTCGGTGCTCCAGGCGATGGGGACAAGGCCGCTTGGAAGGTCCGGTGAGGTGACCAGCGAGTGATAGCGCGCGACCCGGCAGCGCTCGGGGATGCCCGCGAACAGCGGATCGCCGTTGTGGCGGATGCTCCCGATCTTGCCGTGCACCGTACGCGCGGCCCGGATCGTACGGCCCCCGTAGGCTTCGCCGACCGCCTGGTGACCGAGGCACACGCCCAGGACCGGGGTGGTCGGTCCCAGGGTGCGGATGGCCTCTATGCTGACTCCGGCCTCTGCCGGCGTACAGGGACCCGGGGACACGACCAGACGCGTCGTCCCGTGGCGAAGCAGTTCACCGGGCGTGACCTGGTCGTTGCGGAAGACCCGCGGGTCCTCGCCGAGTTCGCCAAGGATCTGGACAAGATTCCACGTGAACGAATCGTAGTTGTCGATGACGGCCAGCATGGCCTGTATCTTATACGGATATCATGAGCATGTACCAGAACTGCCTGGTCTGCGGCCAGGATTTCCGGCGCAACGATGCGCTTGAACACCTCGACAGAGGCAGGCGGGTCGCCTACGACCCCGCGCGGGGACGGCTGTGGCAGATCTGCCGCTCCTGTTCGCGCTGGTCCCTGGTTCCGATCGAGTCGAGATGGGAAGCGCTCGAAGAACTGGAGAAGCTGGTCGCGGACGAGGGACGCCTTCTGTCCAGCACGGACAACGTCGCGCTGCTGCGCGCCGGTCCGTTGGAGATCGTGCGCGTGGGGCGGGCCGAGTTGCGCGAGGAGGCGTGGTGGCGCTACGGCCGGGAGCTGCGCGCCCGCAGGGAGCGTTACCGGAAGCTCTCGACGGCGGGCACGGTCGGGGCCGCGGCGGCGATCGCGGGTTCCTGGGCGGCCGGCGGGATCAGCTTCTTCGCGGCCTGGCTGCTCTGGGACAATGTCCCGGGCGCGGTCACCGGCGGGGCCCGCTGGCTTCGTTTCGGCAGCACCGCGTGGCGCGGCAATGGACGGTGCAGGCGCTGCGGCCGGGCGATCCGCAGCTTCCGCTACCGGGACAGGGGCGGCCTGATCGTGACCGCCGGAGAAGAGGCGCCGGGGCTCGTTCTGACGTGCTACCACTGCTCGGGCGGCGCGGACGACGAGGCGGGCGTGCCCCTTCACGGGCAGGAGGCCGGCCGCACGCTTCGCAAGGTTCTCGCTTACCACCACTTTGCGGGAGCATCGGAGCGGCGCGTGGAGGGCGCGGCACGGCTGATCGAGGTCGCGGGCGGGCCACAGGCGCTCGCCGGCCGGATCCTGGGGGGGAGGAAGCCCCTGGGCAGAGTGGGCAAGCTCGGGCGGGTGGCCCTCGAGATCGCCGTCCACGAGGAGCGCGAGCGCAAGCTGCTGTCCATGAAGGTGGCGGAGCTTGAGGCCCACTGGCGCAGGGAGGAGGAGCTGGCCGAGATCATGGACGGCTCGCTGACGCCGATGCCCGTGCTCGATTCGCTGCGCCGCCGGATCACGGCCCGCCGGTAGCCCGGCACGCCTCCCGACAGCCGGCAGTCGACCACGCCTTCCGATTGCCCGCAACCGGCCACGCCTCCGGACTGCCGGGCGCCGGTCGCTAATAGTCGACCGGACGCAGATACCAGTGCCCGATCGCGCTGTCCGAGAGCAGTGCGACCGTGGGAAGCTGCCGCTTCCAGTGCGTGGAGGAAAGTCGCCTCCAGACCGTCTCCACCTCTTCCCTCCTGAATCCCATCCTGGCCAGCGACTCCACATCGTGTCCCTGCACCAGCCGGTGCAGGACGGGATCGGCCCGGTGGTACGAGATTCCAAGCTCGTCCTCGTCGTGTACGCCCTGTATCAGGTCCGCGCTGGCGGGCTTCTCGACGATCTCCGGCGGCACGCCCAGGTGCCGCGCGAGGGTCCACACCTGCGTCTTGAAGAGATCGCCGAGCGGGTTGATCGGAGGCGAGTCGTCGGCGTGCCAGGTGTAGTAGCCCAGCAGGCGTTCGCTCTTGTTCCCGGTGCCCAGCGGGAGCGCGCCCAGCTTGGCCGATTGGTCGAACAGGATGAGCGAACGCTGGCGCGCGGCCAGGTTCCCGCGGCGGAGCGGCGTGACCTCGGGCTCGTGAGCCCGGACGTAGGCGTCGACCGCACCTGTGATCGACAGTGTCCGTTCGTGGGCGCCTGCGGACGAAATCACGAGGTGCGCGTGCTCGAGGCTCTCGGGACTGGAGGTGGCGTACGGAAGCCGGAAGCCGAACACGTTCTCCGGTCCGAGCGCCCTGCACGCCAGGAGGAGGGACACCGCCGAATCCACGCCGCCGGACACGCCGATCACAACCCGCGAGAACCCGCGCTGCCGTACCACTTCCTCGCGGATGAACTCCACGAGCGCCGCCTCCACCAGGTCCGGATCGATCGCAAGCGCTTCCAGATCTTCTTCGTCCGGCCGGACGCGCGAACCGGACCGCGCCGAAGGCACGGCGGCTGTCGCATCCTCCTCCAGTGCCTCCGCACGGTCTTCCGGAGCCGCCGCGCCTTCCTCCCGTGTCGAGCCCACGCCGGTCGCCGGCAAATCCGTCGCGCGATCCATTGACCGCACGAGGTGCGGCAGCGCGGTCGTCAGGTCCGAGAGGAACGGAGATTCCGCCCGCACCCGCGCGATCCGGTCCGGATCCAGTCCGACGGTGGTCACGCACTGGTCGAAGAGCGGGCCGCGCACGATCAGGCTCCCGTCCGGATCCCAGGCCGACGAGCCGCCGGCGAAGAGCCGTCCGCCCTCGGAGCCCGCCAGCTGCGAAAGGAGCACGAAGATCCCGTGCTCCGCAGCGGCGCGGGCGGCGATCCGGTCCCACGTGACAAGATTGGCCGGACGCGACCGCGCGGGTCCGAAGCCCCGGGCCGGCGACGCGCAGCCGCACAGAATCAGGTTTGCGCCGCCGAGCGCCAGGATCGACGCCGTCAGCGAGTGGGTCAGATCCTCGCAGATCAGCAGGCCGATCCGGCCGAACCGCGTATCGAAGGCCTCCACCGCCCGCCCGGGCTCCACGAAGCGGCTTTCCTCGAAGAGTCCGTAGGTCGGGAGGAACACCTTGCGATGGATGTGTACGACTTCGTAGCGGCCGCGTCCGGGGGTAAGGTACGCCAGGCTGTTGTACACGCCCCGGATGTCCTTCTCGTAAAAGCCCAGGACCACGTCGGATCCGCAGTCTTCCGGCGGGGGCCCGAGGCGGCGCACCAGGGCGCGGGGCGTGAGTGCAAGTTCGCTTGCCGCTCCCTCGACGAAGTAGCCGGTGAGCGCCGTCTCCGGAAACGCGAGGATGTCGGCGCCCGGTCGCAACATGCTCCGCACAAGGGCCACGTTGGCTTCCACGTCACCCTTGCGCGGCTTGACCTGGCAGAGCCCGACGCGAAGTCGGCCCCCATGGATCATGTCGGATTTCTCGACCGTTGCGGCTGGCGATTCGGCGCCGGGGGTAGCCCCGCCGGCGGACTTTGTTCCATAATCTAGAAGATTACGCAACACGGAAAGAAAGCCACCATGCGAAGAAGATTCCCCGTTACATCCGCCGCCGTCGCGCTGGCGCTGCTCCCGGCCGCGATCCAGGGACAGGCCAACCGCACTCCCCCCGCGGAGATCGGCGACACGGGATCCGTGCAGGCCCCGTTCGATACCGAGGAGGGCCAGCTCTTTCTCGAGGTCTTCCAGACGATCTCCCGGTTTCACTCCGAGGCACTGGGTGATTCCGCCCTCTGGGAACGCGCCATCAATGGCCTCATCGAGCAACTCGACGACCCGTATGCCCGGGTCTTCACGCCCGCCGAATATGGCAGGTTCACGGAGACCAACACCGGCAACTACGCCGGGATCGGGGTGCAGATCAGCCTCCTCGCGGGGCGCGTGACCGTGACCGCAGTATTCCGGGATACGCCTGCCGAAGGCGCGGGGATGATCGTGGGAGACCGGATCGTCTGGGTGGAGGGGCACGACGCGCGCGACTGGTCGCTCGACCAGGCCAGGGACTCCATACGCGGGACTCCCGGAACCGCCGTCCGGATTCGAGTGGCGCGCGACGGCTACGCGGAGCCGCTCCCCATGACGATCGTGCGGGACAACGTGCACGTGGAGGCCGTTCAGGCCACGCGTCTCGATGACGACGTCGCCTTCCTCGCCATCGACCGGATCGCCCGCGGGGCGGCCGACGAACTCGACGAGGCTCTCGGGGAGTTCGGCGATCTGCGTGCGTTGATCATGGACCTCCGCCGCAACCCCGGCGGGTATCTCGACGAGTCGTTGCGGATTGTCGACCTGTTCCTTGCACCGGGCCAGCGGCTGGCGAGCGCCGAGACCCGCAGTCCGTCCGGCAGCGTGGAGACGCAGTCCTGGCCGGCCCGCAGCGCCGCGCGCCTTGCCGACACGCCCATCATCATCCTTGTGGACGAGTTCACGGCGTCCGCCGCCGAGATCATCTCGGGTGCGCTGCAGGATCACGACCGGGCGGTCGTGCTGGGACAGAGGACGTTCGGCAAGGGTGTCGTGCAGACCGTGTATCCCCTGCCCGCCGGGCGCCGGATCAGCATCACCACGGGTTCGTGGCACACGCCGCTGGGCCGTTCGCTGCACCGCGTGCGGCGTCGCGACGGGACCCCCGTTCCGGAAGCCGAGGCGGACCGTGAGACGGTCGCGACCCTGGCGGGGCGCGAGCTGAGGAGCGACGGAGGCGTATTCCCGGATCTCGAAGTCGCCGTCGACTCCTTCAAGCCGCAGGAGGAGGCGCTCCTCAACCACGCCAACCAGCTCCAGGTTCCCCTCGCCGTCCGAATCGAGGAGTACGCCTTCGAGCTTGCCAAGGACGCGCTCGAGGCGGGCGTCGCCCGGCCCCTGCCTTCGTCGTCCTTCGACGGGTTGGCCCGCCAGCTGGTGGACGAGGGCATGTCCTCCGAGATCGTCGACGATCCCGTGGCGCGGCAGTACCTCGACTGGAGAACCCGGATGCGGTACCTGTACCGGGCCGACGCCTACGGCCAGATGCTCGGGGTGCTTGCCCAGCGGGACCAGGTCCTGGCCGAGGCACTTGAACTGGCTCGCTCGGTGGGCACTCCGGCGGAGTTGTTTGCGCGCGTGGGCGAACTCAGGGAGACTTCGCCCGGCTCGTAGGCCTGCCGCCGCCGGGCGGACGATCGCCGTCGCTGGCCGGACGATAGCCGTCGCTTCGCGGATGATGGCGCCGGTGGGTCTCGCGCAGGTACCGCCTGTCCAGGTGCGTGTAGATCTGCGTCGTGGAGATGTCGGCGTGACCGAGCAGTTCCTGGACCGCCGCCAGGTCGGCGCCCCCCTCGAGAAGATGCGTTGCGCACGAATGGCGCAGCGTGTGCGGCGAAATGCGGCGGTCGATCCCGGCTCGCGCGCCGGCACGCGTGACGATCGTCCAGATCGACATGCGGCTCAGGCGGGTGCCGCGCCCGTTCAGGAAGAAGGCCCCCCGCGCCCGGCCGCGGTCGAGTTCGGGACGGATGGTGCCGAGGTAGCGCCGCACCACCTCAAGCGCCACCGCTCCGACCGGGACCAGGCGCTCCTTCCCGCCCTTCCCGAACACGAGGCAGCTCCCGTGTTCGAGGTCGAGGTCGCCGAGCGACAGCCTGGTGAGTTCGCCGACGCGCATGCCGGTGGCGTAGAGGAGTTCCAGCACCGCACGGTCGCGCCAATACGCCGGCGAGTCCGGATCGACGGCCTCGACGACCCGCGCCGCTTCGTCCTGGGTCAGAAATCCGGGGAGCTTCCTGGCAGCGGCCGGGCGCTCCATGCGGTCGGTGGGGTTGTCCGGCACGAGTCCCTCTGCCGCCAGGAAGCCGAAGTAGGCGCGCAGGGCCGACTGGGCTCTCCGGATGGATGTGGGCGCAAGCCCCGCGGTCCTCATGCGGGACACGTACTGCTCCAGGATCCGGTGATCGATGTCTGCCGGTTCCGGGGTGCCTTGCCCAGCGAGGAAGTGCGCGAAGCGGCGGATGTCGGTGCGGTAGGCCGCCACCGTCGTCGGCCTCAGTCCCCGCTCGAGCGCCAGGTAGTCCACGAACGGCTCGACCCGATAGCGCCGCTCGAGGGTCGCTGCGGACGCCTCAGACGCCATCGCCGTCACTCCGCGCGCCGCTAGGGGCTCGCCGGGCCACGCGACGGGCCCGCCACCACATTACTGCGAACACCGCCACCAGAGCCCCCGAGGCGATCAGGAGTCCCCGATTGGCACGTTCGAGGACGGCTGCGACCACCTCCACGTTGTCTCCGCCGAGGTAGCCGAGACGCAGCAGAGCGCCGTACCAGATCGCCGACGCCACAACGATCGGCGGAACCGCCCGGCCCGGTCCCAGTCGCGCAACTCCGGCGAAGACGGGGACCACGGCCCGGAAACCCGGCAGGAAACGCGCAAAGAAGATCGCGACCACTCCCCATCGCCGGTAGAACGCATGCAGCTTCGCCATGCGACGCTCCCCCGCGAGCCTGCGCCCGGGTCCGGTCCGGAAGAACGAGGGCCCGTAGCGTCGGCCGGCGGCATAGACGCCGACCGCGCCGCCAACGTTCGCGCCCCACACCACAGCAAAGACGCCGAGCGGATGCACCGTGCCCAGTCCGGCCACGAAACCTCCGGCAACAATGAAGGTGTCGGCGGGAATCACCGGCAGGATGTTCTCGACGGCCGCACCGGCCGCCAGCAGACCATAGGCCAGCAGGGGCGGCAGGTCCGTCAGCAGCGAGAGAGCGCGCTCCACCCCGGCGGCTAACCCGGCAGTCCGGACGCCGGCGTCACGGCGGCCACCGCCTGTACCGCGAGACCCTCGCGCCTGCCGATCCAGCCCATGCCTTCGTTCGACTTCGCCTTGACCGACACCCGGTCAACCGGTATGCGCAGGCGCAAGGCGAGGTTCGCCCGCACTTCAGCCGCCCGGGGCCCGATCCGCGGGCTCTCGCAGACGATCGTCACATCCACGTTCCGTACCCTCCAGGACGCGTCGCTCACGATTGCGACCGCACGCGCCAGAAGCTCCATGGAGTCGGCGTCGCGCCAGGCCTCCTCGCCCGGCGGAAAATGCGTGCCGATGTCGCCGAGGGCGACCGCGCCCAGCACGGCGTCGATGACGGCGTGCGCGACCGCATCGGCGTCGGAGAAGCCCGCAAGGCCCGGGTGGCCGGGAAAGTGCACGCCGCCCAGGATCAGCGGCCGGGTCGCGTCGAACCGGTGCGAATCGTATCCGATCCCGACGCGCAGCGCTGCCACGGACTGTTACCCCTCGTATCTCCTGATGGCCAGGCAGACGTTGTGCCCGCCGAACCCGAATGAGTTGTTCAGCGCAATCGTCACCGGGCGTTCCACCATGCCGTCATGAGCATAGTCGAGATCGCAGGTCTCGTCACGCTCCGAGAAGTTGATGGTGGGTGGAATCCGGCCGGTCTGGCAGGCCCTGACGCAGATCACGGTCTCGACCGCCCCGGCGGCGCCGAGGAGGTGGCCGGTCATCGACTTGGTCGACCCCACGACCATGTCGTAGGCGTGTTCGCCGAACACGGCCTTGACGGCGGCCGTCTCCGCCGTGTCGTTCTGGGGTGTGGATGTGCCGTGCGCATTGATGTAGTCGACGTCCCCGGGTTCGATGCCGGCGTCCCGCAGGGCCATCCGCATCGCCGCCTGGGCGCCCCGGGCGTCGGGTGGGGGCGCGGTGATGTGGTGGGCATCTCCGGTGGCCCCGTATCCGACCACCTCGCCGAGGATCTCCGCGCCGCGGGCCCTGGCGTGCTCCAGCTCTTCGAGCACGACACACCCCGCTCCCTCGCCGATCACGAAGCCGTCCCGGCCCGCATCGAAGGGGCGGCTCGCTCCGCCGGGGTCGTCGTTGCGCCGCGACATCGCCTTCATCGATGCGAAGCCGGCGATCGTGATCGGCGTCACCGCGGCCTCCGCCCCTCCGGCGAGCATCAGCTTCGCCTCGCCGCGCTGGATGTAGCGGACCGCGTCGCCGATCGCGTGGGAACCGGAGGCGCACGCCGACACGGTCGCGTAGTTGGGGCCCTGCAGTCCGTACCGTATGGACATCAGGCCCGCCGCGATGTCCGGGATGAACATCGGGATGAAGAAGGGACTGACGCGTCTCGGACCCCGGTCGTTCAGGATGCGGCAGTTGGCTTCCAGGGTCGCGATGCCGCCGACGCCGCTGGCCATGATCACGCCGAACTCGGTGGGGTCGCAACCCGCGGGAGGACCGTCGAGGCCCGCGGATTCCATCGCCTGCACGGTCGAAGCGATGGCGAAATGGCAAAAGCGGTCGTAGCGCCGCGTCTCCTTGCGCGTCAGGTAGCGGCCCGGATCGAAATCCGTGACCTCGCACGCGATCCGTGTGGCGTAGGCGGTCGCGTCGAATCCGGTGATCGTGCTGCCGCCGGACGTACCTTTGAGCAGGGCGTCCCAGTTGGACGGCACATCGTGTCCAACCGCGCTCACCATGCCCATCCCCGTGACGGCGACCCGGCGTTCGCTGTGCCGATCAACCATTTACGTGAGGGTTCAGGGTCGTCAGTCGGCGTTGTCCCGAATGTAGGACACGGCATCTCCGACGGTTCGCATCTGTTCTGCGTCTTCGTCGGGGATATCCATGCCGAATTCCTCCTCGAACGCCATCACCAGCTCGACGGTATCGAGGGAGTCCGCGCCAAGGTCATCCACGAACGACGCCTCCAGCGTGACCTTGTCGGTCTCGACTCCGAGCTCGTCGACGATGATCTCCCTCACCTTGGCTTCCGTCGGGTCGGACATGCTTGTTCTCCGTAATGGTTGTTTCCGGGTGGCGTGGTGCGGCCTGTTGGCGGTGGCGCCTACATCGCCATCCCGCCGTCCACGGCGACGATTTGACCCGTAATGTAACCCGCCTCCGGTCCCGCAAGGAACCGGACCACGCCCGCGACATCCTCGGGGTCGCCAAGCCTTCCGGCGGGAATGCGGTCTTTCAGCGCCGCGATCTGCTTCTCCGAAAGACCGGCCGTCATGTCCGTGCGAATGAACCCCGGGGCGACGGCGTTGCAGCGGATACCGCGCGCGCTCAGCTCTTTCGCCACCGAGCGGGTCAGCCCGTGCAATCCGGCCTTGGACGCCGCGTAGTTGGCCTGCCCGGGGTTGCCGGTCAACCCGACGACCGAGGTGATGTTGACGATGGACCCCGCGCGCCGCTTCATCATGCCGCGCGTCACCGCCCGGATCATGTTGAACGCGCCCCGCAGGTTGATGTCGATGACACGGGACCAGTCTTCGTCGCGCATGCGAACCAGGATGTTGTCTCGCGTCACGCCGGCGTTGTTGACCAGGATCGCCACGGGTCCCTGCGCCGACTCCACCCGGGCGACCGTCTTCCTGCAGGCGCGCCCGTCCGCGACATCGCACGCGTAGGCCGCGTGCCCCTCCCCTTCCAGCGTCCGGGCCGCGTCGCCGGCCCGCTCCCGGTCCCGCGCGACGACCGCCACGACGGCCCCCGCACGGGCAAGCGCCCGCGAGATCCCGAGGCCGATGCCCCTCGACCCTCCGGTCACGATCGCCACGGCCCCGGCGAGCTCCCTCGTCTCCGTCATTGCCATCCCTCCATGGAATCGATGCACTCGGGGCTCGCCAGCGAACTGGTCGGGATCCCCCTGGCATTCCTCCGGTTCAGTCCGGCCAGGACCCTTCCGGGGCCCAGCTCGAGAAACCGGGTCACGCCTTCGGCGCGTGCCCGGGCAACGCATTCGATCCATCGCACGGGAGAGGTGAGCTGCCGTACCAGCAGCCGGCGTATCCCCTCCGGGTCGCGCTCGACGTCGGCGGTCACGTTCGAGATCACCGGAAAGGCCGGCGCCTCGAGACGCATGTCATCGAGGTATCCCCGGAACTCCTCGGCGGCCGGTGCCATGAGAGGCGAGTGAAAGGCCGCCGATACGTTGAGGGGAATCACCCTCCTGGCCCCCTTCCCGCCGGCTGCGGAGCACAGCCATTCGACACCGGCCGCGTCCCCGCTTGCGACGACCTGGCTCTTCGCGTTGAGGTTGGCGGGAACGACGGTCATGCCGGCGTCGGCGGCCTCCCGGCAAAGCTCGGTCACGCTGTCCCCCGACAGGCCGATCACGGCGGCCATCGTCCCCGGCGCCATCTCCCCCGCCCTCGCCATCAGTTCCCCGCGCCGCCTCACCGCGCGGAGACCGTCCGCGAACGAGTACGTTCCCGCGGCCGCGTGCGCGGTCAGTTCGCCCAGCGAGTGCCCGGCCGCCACGGCGACGTGACCGATCCGGCCGCGGATCACGCGGTACACCGCCAGACCATGCACGTACAGCGCCGGCTGGGCGTTCTCGGTGGCCGTCAGCGTCTTCAGGGGCCCTTCCCACGCCAACCGGGACAGCGGGAAGCCCAGAACGTCGTCCGCTTCCTCGAAGGTCGTCCGGGCCTCCGGGAAGCGGCGCGCCAGGGACTGTCCCATCCCGACATGCTGCGACCCCTGTCCGGGAAACAGCAGACCCAGGCTCACCGACGCATCACCGTATCGCGCTGCCGCCGCCGGACTGGCCCGATGCCTACCAGCGCACCAGCATGGCGCCCCAGGTCAGGCCTGCGCCGAAGGCCGTCATGAGGATGTTCGACCCGGGCCCGATCCGGCCTTCCTCGGCGGCCTCGTCGAGCCCGACCGGGATGGTTGCCGAGGAGATGTTGCCGTACCGGTCGAGGTTCACGAACACCTTGTCCATCGGGATGCCTGCGTGCCGGGCGGTCGATTCGATGATCCTGAAGTTGGCCTGGTGGGGCACCATCAAATCGATGTCCGACGCGGTCAGGCCGGCCTCCTCGATCACCCGGCCGCCCGCGTACGCCATCGATCTGACCGCCGACTTGAAGACCTCGCGGCCCGACATCTGCAGCATGTGTTCCTTCCTGCGCAGCGAACCCTCGTCGAGAGGCTTCAGCGCACCGCCGGCGGGTCGTTGCAGAAGCGGCACCAGGTCTCCGTCGGAGCGGTGAAAGCTCGACATGATCCCCTCGCCGTTCACCGAGGGCTGCACCACGGCGGCGCCGGCGCCGTCCCCGAACAGAATGCACGTCGCCCGGTCCTCCCAGTCCACGATCGTCGACATCTTCTCCGTCGAGACCACCAGGATGTTCTCGCCGCGTCCGGCCGCCACACACCCCTCGGCCACCGACACGGCGTAGAGGAACCCCGTGCACGCGGCCTGCAGGTCGAAGGCCAGGCAATGCCGCGATGCGCCGATGCGTGCCTGGATTTCGCAGGCGGTCGACGGGAGCAGGTGGTCGGGAGTGGCTGTCGTGACGACGAGCATGTCGATGTCGGACGCCGAAATCCCCGCCTTCTTCAGCGCGCCGCACGCGGCACGCGCGCCCATGTCCGCCGCGCTGATGTCGTCACCGGCGATTCTGCGCTCCCGGATGCCCGTGCGTTCCCGGATCCAGGTGTCGCTGGTGTTCACCAGCGCCTCCAGGTCGGCGTTGGTCATGACGCGCTCGGGCAGATAGCGAGCCGTCGCCGATATCCGCGCGACCGGTGCCGGGCCGTTCATGAGACGCCGTCCTTTCCGTAAGCGAGGTCGCGGGCGAAATGGGTGACAAGGCCGCTGCGCACGCTGCGGGCGGCAACGCCGATGGCGGCGCTGATCGCCTTGGCCGAAGACCCACCGTGGCAGATCACGCTGACTCCGTTGACTCCGAGAAGGGGAGCGCCTCCGTATTCGGCGTAATCGAAGACACGAAACGCATCTTCGAGCTCCCGGTCAAGCCCCACCTGTTTGAGGCGGCTGCCGAGTTCGCCGGCCAGGAACAGGGCAAGCGACTCGTAGAACTTCAACATGATGTTGCCGATGAAGCCGTCGCAAACCAGCACGTCGCAGGTGTGGTTGAGGATGTCGCGGCCCTCGACGTTGCCGACGAAGTTGAGGTCGCTCGCGGCGAGGGACCGATGCGTCTCCTGCAACACCTCGGTTCCCTTTGCGGCCTCCGACCCGACATTGAGGAGCCCGACCCTGGCGTCACGCACACCCTGGATGTCCTGCATGTAGATGACCCCGAGGCGCGCGAACTGCATCAGGTGCTGAGCCTTGCAGTCGAGGTTGGCACCCGCGTCGGCCACCAGGGTAGGCCCCTTGCTGGTCGGGAAGATCGTGCCGAGCGCCGGGCGGTCCACGCCACCCAGGCGGCCGAGCGCAAACACCGACGCGGCCATGACCGCGCCGGTGGATCCGGCGGACACGAACGCCTCGGCCTCCCCGGCGCGCTGCATGTCGAGGCCGACCCGAATGGACGAACGCGGGCTGCGTCGCAGGGCCGAAACGGGAGGTTCGCCGCCGTCCACGCGCTGAGGGGCGTGGACTACCCGGATTCGGTCGCTGGCCGCGCATTCCTCCACACGTGGATCCAGCAGGTCCCTGTCCCCCGCCAGGATCACCTGCAGCGCGGGATCCCCGTCCACTGCCAGCAGCGCCCCGCGCACCTCGATTGACGGAGCGTCGTCGGTCCCCATCGCGTCGAGGACGATCCTCATCGGAGGCGACTCAGGCTGCCGGACAGGAGCAGGCCTACTCGGGTTCGACCTCGTAGATGAGCCTGTCCCTGTACATCCCCGACGTGGGGCAGACACGGTGCCGCAACCGCGGATCACCGGTCCTGGAGCAGGTCGCGAGCGTCGACTCCTCGGCCTTGTAGTGGGTGCGGCGCTTCCGCTTCCGCTGTTTGGACACTCGTTTCTTGGGAACGGCCATTGAACAATCTTCCTAGTCGGTTTGCAGGGCTCTCAGAGCAGACCACCTCGGGTCGGGCCGGGCCTCGGATCGTTCCGGAATCCCCGCGAATTGCTCCGCCGGATGGCCACAGCGTTCGCAACGGCCACCGTCCTGGGCCGGAATGAAGTACCTGGGGATCTCCAACACCACCTCCTCGCGGATCGCCTCCTGAAGGTCCAGCGTCGTGTCATTGTAACCGATCGTCCGCACGTCCGGGTCCGAGGCCTCCCAGCCGCCGCCGGGCGCGTACAGCAGGGTCAGCGGCCGGTCATAGGTGACCTCCAGGGCTGCCAGGCACCGGCCGCAGTCATACTCGACCGGGGCCTTCCAGGACCCCTGTACGACCACCCCGCCCTCGGCCGTCACGGCAACGGTGCCGGCAACCTCGACCGCGCCCGAGAACCTCAGTTCGGAGCCGTTCCATATCTCCGCATCGGGTGCGATGGCTGCCTGCACGGTGGCCTTGCGACGGCGCCGGAGGCGTGACAGGTCGATCTGTAGCATAGCTTTTAAAGCTACGATAATCGGAAGACCAGCGTCAATGACCGCGCGAACCTGGCCGAACCGGTGGAATCACTGGCCGATCCGCTCCGACTCCGCGAAGAAGAAGGCGATCTCACGCCTGGCGTTCTCGGGGGAGTCCGACCCGTGCACCGCATTTCTCTCCTTCGACTTGGCGTACAGCCGGCGGACCGTCCCGGGCGCCGCTTCCGCAGGGTCCGTCGCGCCGATCACCTCGCGGTACCGGGTGACCGCGGACTCGGCCTCCAGCACCATGGGGACACAGGGCCCCGAGGTCATGAACGCGACCAGCGAATCGTAGAACGGGCGTTCGCGATGCACATCGTAGAATACGCGGGCCTGGGCCTCGGTCAGGGTCACCATGCGCAGGGCCCTGACGACGAAACCGGCGGACTCGAGATGGGCGATGATCCTGCCGACGTTCCCGTTCGCGGTCGCGTCGGGCTTGATGATTGCCAGGGTCTGGTTCATGGAATGTTCACGGGCGGAAGGGGTCGCGATCGCAGAGGACGGCAGTAACCGAATCAGGAACCGCGTCCGGCGTCAACCCGTGCGGGAGCGCCGCAGCGGAAGGATCGTGTCCGCAAAGGCGCGCAGGACCGTCTCCTGCTCAAGAAAGCCGATGAGCTCGCCGTCGCGCACGACGGGGAGTATCCGCACCCGCCTGGCGATCATGGAGCGGCCGGCCTCGACCAGGGGTTCGTCCTCGGCGACACACAGCACCGACCGGGTCATCACGTCCCGCGCGGCAACCGGCCGCCGAACCTGCGTGCCCGGCTTGTCCGGACCCGGCAGCATGTGCGGCAGAATGTCGCCCACCGTGATCACACCGAGGATCTCGAGGTTCGCTCCGACAACGGGCACCGCCGCCAGCTTGCGACGCATGAGCAGGTGCTGGATCTCGGGCAGTGGGGTGTCCGGGTAGATCCGATAGGTGAGAGGAGTGACCGCCTTCTCGACGCGCACCTCGAGGTCCATGCGTTTGTTGAGCCAGGAACCGGTTGTCAATACCTCATGAATGTCATCGACCGTGCCGGCCTTGCCGACGGCGTCCGTCAGGCCGGCAAGAACGGGGAGCACGAAGAGGTTCACCGTGGGCCGCGACAGCCCCCAAAGCAGCCACGCCCCGCGGGAGAACGGCCGGTGCCGGGCCGGTTCCGACAGCCACAGGGCAACGCCCGGCTGCTCCGCGCCGCGCCCGAGGTTCAATACCTTCAGCTTGCGGCCCAGCGGCATCGGCCCGGGTCGTTTCCCGCCACTGTCCGCGCGCAGGATGATGTTGCGCAGCGGGTGATCCCCGGGCAGCGCGTCCACGCCGCCACGCAGCGAGTCCCACACATCGCCGTCCGGGCCGGTCAGCACCCGTGGTTCACGCAGAAGCTCGCCGAATCTCATGGGCTAGTGCAGCGACTCCGCCACGAGTCCGGCAATCTCCACGGGGCGCTGCGCAACCCGGATTCCGTTCTCCTCGAACGCCCTGGTCTTCTCGGCCGCGGTGCCGGCGGACCCGCTGATGATCGCCCCGGCGTGGCCCATGCGCTTGCCGGGAGGCGCGGTCCGGCCCGCGATGAAGCCGACAACGGGAACATCGAGATTGGCGGCAATCCACGCTGCGGCTTCCTGTTCGGCGGTCCCGCCGATCTCGCCGATCATCACGACGGCTTCGGTATCCGGATCCTCGGCGAAGGCCTCGAGGCAGTCGACGAAGCTCGTCCCGATCAGGGGATCGCCGCCGATGCCCACGCACGCCGTCTGCCCGAGCCCGCCCCGGGTGAGGTGGTATACGGCCTCGTAGGTGAGCGTCCCCGACCGCGAGATCAGCCCTACGGGCCCCGGTATCACCATGCGCCCCGGAATGATGCCCAGCGTGGTCTTGCCGGGGCAGATGATCCCGGGGCAGTTGGGGCCCAGCACGCGGCTCCCGCGGTCTCTGGCCAGCGCGTGGGCGCGGGTCATGTCGAGGACGGGGATGCCTTCCGTCACACACACGATGAAGCCGACGCCGGCGTCGGCGGCCTCCATGATCGCGCTCGCCGCGAAGGCGGGAGGCACGTAGACCACGGATGCGTCGGCTCCGGTCTCTGCGACCGCGTCGGCGACCGTGTCGTACACGGGAACGGCCGTACCGTTCGGCCCCTCGAAGTCGCGCCCCCCCTTCCCCGGAGTCACCCCCGCGACCACCTGTGTGCCGTACGCCATCATCTGGCGGGTGTGAAACGAGCCGTCCCGGCCGGTAATCCCTTGAACGACGACGCGATTGGTCTCGTCAACAAAGATCGACATGGGTCTCCCTGCAGTCTGTCGCACGGCTCTTCCGGACGCCGGCATCGTGTTTTCGCATCAACCGGCCAGCCGGACCGCCCGCTCCACGACCTCGTCCATCGAGGCTACCGCGGCCAGGCCCGCCTCCGCCAGAATCTCCCGGGCCAGCTCCTCGTTCGTTCCGGTGAGCCGGATCACGAGCGGGACCTCGATCCCGATCCGCTTCACCGCCTCCACGATCCCCAGGGCCACGTCGTCGCACCGAGTAATGCCGCCGAAGATGTTGAAGAGGATGACCTTCACGCCGGGGTCGGAGGTGATGATCTCGAGCGCCGCCACGACCTTGTCCGGGTTCGATGAACCCCCGATATCGAGGAAGTTGGCGGGCTCGCCCCCGTAGTACTTGACCAGATCCATCGTGGCCATCGCCAGGCCGGCCCCGTTGACGCAGCAGCCCACGTTGCCGTCCAGCTTGACGAAAGAGAGGCCGGCCTCCCTGGCCCGGATGTCGGCGGACGCCTCGGAGGCGGTATCGCGCATGGCCGCGACCGCCCGGCGGCGGAACAGCTCGTTGTCGTCGATGCTCATCTTGGCGTCGATGGCGACAACCCTGCCCTCGGCGGTCGATATGAGGGGGTTGATCTCGGCCATGGAGGCGCCGTTGGCCACGAAGACGTCGTAGAGCCCGGCGATGATGCCCGCCGCCTGACGGACCAGGCCCGGATCCTCGTACAGCCTGGCGGCCAGCCCGTACGCCTGGTGGGGAAGGAGCCCGTAGCGCGGGTCGACACGCATCCGATGGATGGCCTCCGGGTTGGTGGCGGCGACCTCCTCGATGTCGACACCGCCCTCGGCCGAGACCATGAACACCGGACACTGCCCGTCGCGGTCCACCAGCACGCCGACGTAGGCTTCGCTGGCGATGTCCTCCAGCGGGCACACCAGGACCTGCTCGACCACGAGCCCGTTGATCTCCATCCCCAGGATGGCGGAGGCGTGCGCGGCGGCTTCGTCGGGGGTGCGGGCCAGCCTGACGCCGCCCGCCTTTCCTCTGCCGCCGGAGTGGACCTGTGCCTTGACGACGGCGCTGCCGCCGTATTGCTCGGCCAGTTTGCGGGCGTGCCCGGCGTCGGCGGTGACCTGTCCGGGGTTCACGGCCATGCCGGCCTCCCGGAACAACTCCTTGGCCTGGTATTCGTGAAGGTTCATCGTCCTCGGGGCGTGTTGGGTGTGGAGCGGTCCGGATGGGAAGTTACTGGGAAACACGTCGGCATCAAGCATTCACGCAAGTGTCGCAATGTCGCCATATTAGGGCTGGTCGTCAGCAGGAGCAGCCCGTTGCAGGGAACCACATCATCCATCTACCTCGACCACGCCGCCACCACGCCCGCGCGGCCCGAGGTGATCGCCGCCATGTCCGCGTGCCTCGCCGACGATTTCGGCAACCCGTCGAGCGGTCATTCGTGGGGGCGCAGCGCCAGGCGCCGGCTGGAGTCCGCGAGAGCTTCCGTGGCGGCCGCGCTGGACGTTCCCGCGGCGCGCGTGTTCTTTACGCGCGGGGGGACCGAGTCGGATAACCTGGCCGTGCTGGGCCGCGCGAGGCGGGAACTCGCCCGGGGCGCCTCCGCACCCGTTGTGGTCACGTCCTCGATCGAGCACCCGGCCGTGTTCGAGGCGGCGGAGAGAGCCGCCGGCGAAGGGGCCCGTCACACGATCGTGGGGTTTTGCGACGGGGCCTTCGACCTGGACGCCCTGCGGACGGTCGTGCGCGGGCAACCGGCGGTCGTGTCGTGCATGTGGGTGAACAACGAGGTCGGCATCGAGCTGCCGATGGCGGAGATATCGGGGATCTGCCGCGGGCGGGGCGTGGCGCTCCACAGCGACGCGGTGCAGGCGGTGGGGAAGATCCCACTTTCTCTGCGGGAGGTGCCGGTCGACCTGCTCACCGTCACCGGTCACAAGATCGGCGGACCGAAGGGAACCGGCGCCCTGATCGCGTCCGACCCCGGTCTCCTCGAGCCGCTGCACTTCGGCGGTGGACAGGAGCGCGGCATTCGACCCGGCACCGAGGATGTCGCGGGGGCCGCCGGTCTCGCCGAAGCCGTGCGCCTCGCCGTGGCGGAGGTTGCGGTCGAGTCCGTCAGGCTGCGGACCATGCGCGATGAGGTGCAGCGCGCGTTGCAGGCCCGTGTTCCCGACCTGCGGATCAACGGCCGGGGGCGGGCGCGGGCGCCCCATATCCTGTCGCTCGGCCTGCCCGGTACCGACTCGGACACGCTGCTCGCGTTGCTGGACACCGGTGGGATCGCGGCTTCCGGCGGCGCCGCGTGCGCAAGCGGCTCCTCGGCTCCCAGCCGCACGCTCGCGGCTCTCTACCCGGGAGCCGAAGGCGCGACGCTCAGGCTGAGTTTCGGCCGCCTCAACCGGAAGGCGCAGGTGGGCCGGATCGTCGAGGCGGTGGCCTCGGCCGTCGAGCGCACGCGGCAGCTCGTCCGGTCATGAACACGGAGTCGAGGCCGCAGAGGATCCTGGTCGCCATGTCGGGCGGGGTCGATTCGTCGGTCGCGGCGGCCATGCTCGTGGACGCGGGACACGATGTCGTGGGCGCCACCATGAAGACCTTCTGCTACAGCGGGACCGGTCCTGGCGGAGGCGGCAAGACGTGCTGCGGACTGGACGGGATCCGTGACGCGCGGAGCGTCGCCGACGCCCTGGGCATCCCCCACTACGTCTTCGACGTCGAGGAGGAATTCACCCGTGACGTGATCGACGACTTCGTGTCCGAGTATGCGCAGGGTCGCACGCCCAACCCCTGTGTCCGCTGCAACTCCAACACGAAGTTCCGCGACCTGTTCAGGCGCGGTCGGATCCTCGGGTGCGACGGGGTGGCTTCGGGCCACTACGTGCGTCTGGAGCGCGCCGGCGGCCGCGCCCGCATGCTCAGGGGAAGGGATTCGTCCAAGGACCAGTCCTATTTCCTGTGGGGACTCCCGGCCCGGCTGCTCGAGCGGCTCCACTTCCCGCTCGGAGCCCTGACGAAGCCCGAGGTCAGGGAGAAGGCGCGGGACCTCGGGCTCGTCACCGCTGACAAGCCCGAATCCCAGGAGATCTGCTTCGTTCCGACCGGCAACTACCGGGATTTCCTCGCCCGCAAGCTGCTCCCGACCCACCCGGCGCTGTCGCCGGGTGCGATTGTGGACCACCGCGGCAGGGTCCTGGGCATGCACAACGGCTACTCCCGCTTTACCGTGGGGCAGCGGAAGGGGATCGGAGGCGGCCTGCCCGAACCGTACTACGTGCTCGAGATCCGGCCCGGGACCCGTGAGGTGGTGGTGGGACCCGCACACCTGCTGGCCACCGGACGCGTCTCGGTCGGCGAACTCAACTGGCTTGGCCCGCCTCCGCAGCCGGGCGCCGCGCTGGATATCCAGATCCGGTACCGGTCGCCGGTCGTGCCGTGCAGTGTCCACTCCCGTGACGCGGACGAGGTCACCCTCTCGCTGCGCCGGCCGGCGGCGGCCGTGACCCCCGGCCAGTCCTGCGTCTTCTTCAGCGGCGAGGAGGTGCTGGGCGGCGGCAGGATCCGGCGCGCCCGCGGACCGGCCCGGCCGGCCGACTGAACCGGCTTACCACTTCATGCCCGAAGCTTCCGCGAACTCGCGGAACTGCTCGGCCTGCTCCTCGGTCAGAGCTTCCGGAACGGCGACCTTGACCTCGACGTACTGATCGCCCGTCCGGCCCTTGCGCCGGATCCCCTGGCCGCGGATACGGAAGCGCGTGCCCGGCTGGGTGCCCGGCGGGATGCGCAGCACGACCCTGCGCCCCGAGATCGTCGCAACCCGGATACGCGACCCCAGCGCGGCCTGTGCGAGGTTGACGGGCACGGTGACATGAATGTCGTTGTCCTCGCGCCGAAAGAACGCGTGCTCCTTCACCTTGAAGGTGATGACGACATCTCCCGGCGCCCCGCCCTTCCTCCCCCGCTCGCCCTGGCCGGTGAGCCGCACCTTGCTGCCCGTCTGCACACCCGCGGGCACCGACACCTGGATCTTGCGGTCCTGGTGGATCTTTCCCGTGCCATCGCAGGCGGCACACTCCTTGTCGGGCCGCTCGCCCCGGCCCAGGCACGCCGGACACGGACGGTTGACGGCAAATCCCCCCTGGCCGAACGACACGCTGCCCGTCCCCTTGCATTCGGTGCACGTGTTCCAGGCGGTCCCGGGGGCGCCGCCGGACCCCCGGCAGGTCGCGCATTCCTCGTTGACCGGCACCGAAATCGTGACCTTGCCACCCCGCGCGGCGGTCATGAAGGACACCTCCACGCCGTATTCGATGTCCTTGCCCTTGCTCGGGCCGCCGGGCCTCGGGCTCTGCTTCTTGCCGCGGTCGAAGATGGACGAAAAGATGTCGGAGAATCCACCGAGCCCGCCCAGATCCTCGAACGAAAAGCTCGAGGAACCCTGCGGGCTCGGGCGAGTCCCCGGACCACGCTTCCCGCCGAAGCCGAAGGCCCCCAGCTTGCGCATCTGGTCGTATTTCTTGCGCTTCTTCGGGTCGGAGAGCACGCCGTTGGCCTCGCCCACCTCCTTGAACCGCTCCGCCGCACGCGGGTTGCCCTGATTCGCGTCCGGGTGATGGCGCTTGGCCAGCCGCCGGTAGGCCTTCTTGATCGTGTCCTGATCGGCCTTCTCGTCGACTCCGAGTACCGCGTAGTAGTCCTTGGTCGGCTGTGTCATGTCCCGCAGGGTCCCCGGCAGTCCATGGGCCGCTTATGCCTTGTATACGCTGACGCGCGCCGGGCGCACCAGCAGGCCCTTCAGGGTATACCCACGCTGAAACACCTGGGCTACGACGTCGTCGTCGTCCTCCGAGTCGGCCGGCACCCGCATCATCGCCTCCATCGTGTTCGGGTCGAAGACCTCGCCACCCGGGTCGACAATCTCCACGCCGGCATCCTCGAGCACGCGGAAGAACTTCTTCTCGACGAGGTCGACGCCTTCCACGATCGCCTCGACCGACGCGGTCTCGGGCTCCAGGGCGGTGACCCGCAGAAGGTCGTCCAAGGGGTCGAGAAGGTGCGACACCAGATCGGCGCGGGCACTGTTCCAGCGCTGTCGCAATCGGTCCTCGGTTCGCTTGCGGTAGTTGTCGAAGTCGGCGGCGAGCCTCAGATGCTGGTCCCTGGACCAGTCCCGCTCGGCCCGAAGCCGTTCAGTGGCATCGGACTCCACCGTGGGCTCGGACTCCGCCGTGGGCTCGGACTCCGCCGTGGGCTCGGACTCCGCCGCCGGCCCGGTCTCGTCCGTCGGCATGGCCTCCGCAGTCCCGGCCTCGTTCGCAGTGCCGGCCTCCCCCGTCCCCTCCCGTCGCTCGTCCGGGTCCGCCGGATTCGTATCTCCGTTCGCTCGTGTCTCGGTCATTCCGTCTTCATTCCGTCTGTTGGCCACGCGGGACCGGCACTGCCGCCGGTTGCTTTCCACCCGCCTGCGCGCGTCTTGCGCCTATCCATTATGGCCTCTCACGGCCCCGGCCTGCAGGTCGCGCACGGTAATCGCCTCCGCGGCCAGCCGCAGCACGGCCGCGACGCTCTGCTCCCGGACCGACGCGCGTGCGCCGTTGAACTGCATACGCCTGGCCATGCCCGTTCCATCGCCGAGGGCCACCGCAATCCACACGGTCCCGACCGGCTTCCCTGCGCTTCCGCCGCGCGGTCCGGCAATCCCCGTCACGGCCAGCGCCACGTCCGCCGAAAAGCGCCGGCGGGCGCCGAACGCCATCTGCAGGGCGACCAGCTTCGACACTGCGCCATGGGCATCGATGTCCTTCGGATCGACGTCCAGACCTCGTACCTTGATGTCGTCCGCGTACGCGACGACGCCGCCCAGGTAGTACGCGGAGGCCCCCGGGTGATCGGTGATCGTCGTGCCGACCATGCCACCCGTGCAACTCTCCGCCGTCGCGACCCTCAATCCGCGCGTCGTGGCCAGCCGGCCGAGGCGCCGGGCCAGTTCCCGAGCGGAACGGTACCTCGCTGCCTGGGGCCCGGACGTCAATCCGTTCCCCCGACCAGCGCACGATACCGCCACAGGTAGTCGCCCATCGAGAGCACCGTGAGCAGCACCGCGAGACCCAGGGTGACGCCGATCCACGTGGAATGGAATGTCCGCCAGACGGCCCAGGCGGAGCCCGACCACCCGCGCGCGTCGGCCGAGATCAGCAACGGAAACCACAGCAGCGATCCGCCGATGAAGAAGTTCTGGAGAAGCGCCTTCCGCTTGCCCAGCGTTCCGGCGGCGATCACGATCCCGCGGCGGGCGGCATAGGTCCGAAACAGGGTGACGAACAGCTCTCGTCCGAAGATCACCACGATCACCCACAGCGGCAGCGTGCCCCACCAGGGCAGCCCGCCGAACCCGTCCGTCCGCCCCGAGATCAGGAAGATCGGCACGAAGGTGCATACCAGCAGGAGCTTGTCCGCGAGCGGATCGAGCAGCTTGCCCGTATCCGTGATCCACCCGTGCCTGCGAGCCAGGTAGCCGTCCCAGACGTCCGAAAGGGCGGCGAGAAGGAACAGCACGAAGGCGGCGTACCGGCTCGTGACGGAGGGCGACATCGCCAGATAGGCGATCAGGGGACTGACCGCGATCCGCGTCGCCGTAATGGCGTTGGGGAGATTCACCCGCCGTCCCCCTGCCTGTCCCGCAGCTCCCCCTGCATGCGCGCCAGCACCGCCTTTGCCTGGTTGCGCAGGAGGCGCCGCGGCTCCCCGGCGTTGAAATCGCGGAGGAGCGTGATCGCGTCGACGGTGGCGGGCGCGCCGCTCATGTGGCGGAGCGCGGCCATTCTCCGAAACGGATTGGGACTGAAGAGTTCACGCCGGTGGCGTTCGACCTGATGCCTCAGCAGGAGTGCGGTCAATGCGCCCACCGCTCCTGCCCCAAGCAGGAACAGACCGATCCGGCGCGCCCTTCGATTCACGGTTTCCTCCCTCTACATTTCCCGCCGGCCGGCCAGAGCCTCGCCGATCGTCGTACCGTCAACATACTCCAGGTCGCTCCCGACCGGGATGCCCCTTGCCAGCCGGGTGACGCGCGCCACGTGGGGCCGAAGCAGCCCCAGCAGGTACACGGCGGTGGCCTCGCCCTCGACGCTTGCGTTGGTCGCAATGATGACTTCCACGGGCGGCTCCTCCGATTCGGTGATACGCTCGACAAGACCGTCGATGTTCAGGTGCTCCGGGCCGACACCGTCGAGCGGGGAGAGGCGCCCACCGAGAACGTGGAACAGGCCCCGGTAGCGGCCGGCCCGCTCGATGGCCCCGACTTCGTACGCTTCCTCCACCACGCAGATGACGCCACGGTCGCGGGACGGGTCCCGGCACACCGGGCAAAGCGCCCCGTCGCAGTAGTTCCCGCACCGCGGACAGGGATGGATGCGCTCCGCAACCTCCACGAGCGCTTCGGCAAGCCGCCGGACGTCGTCCCTGGCCCCCTTCAGAAGGTGGTAGGCCAGGCGCAGGGCGGTCTTGGTGCCGATCCCGGGGAGTTTGCGCAGTTCCCTGCAGAGCTCCTCGATCGGCGACTCGACCGCGCGGCGGCTGTCCAAGAGCTGCGGGTCAGAACAGTCCGGGCAACTGCACCGGCAGGCCCCCCGCCGCGCCGCGCATGCGTTCCTCGGAGAAGTCGCGTGCGCGCTTCTGGGCCTCCACCACTGCCGCTACGACCAGATCTTCAAGCATCTCGGAGTCTTCCGGATCAATCACCTCCCGGTCGATCGAAATGCCTCTCAGGTCGCCCTTGCCGTTCACGCGCGCGGTCACCATGCCGCCCCCGGACGAGGCCGTCAGCTCCTCCGTGTGCAGGCTGTCCTGCAACTCCTTCATGCTGGCCTGGATCTGCTGTCCCATCTTCATCAACTGCTGGATACTCGTCATGGCAGTGTCGCCGGTTCCACAGGTTTGCCTTTGCCGGTCAGTCGACCAGCTCGAGGTCGAGTTCGATGACGGCCTTCTCGAGTTGCGGCGCCTGCTTGACCAGTTCGTTCAAGCGCGACTCCCGCACGGAATCCCGGGTGACCCTCCCGGCGGGAGCGGGAGCTCGCGCGCGACCGGCCGTCCCGTCCGCGGCGCCCGCTCTCCCCGAACGGTCACCCTCATCGATCTCGATAGAAATGTCGGCAGAATCGCGGCCCGAATGAAGGGCCAGCGCGTCGCGCAACGCCCGCCGCCGCGACGGGTCCCGCAGTTGCTCGGACGCCGGCCCGGCCGCAACCACCACCGAGAAGCCGCGACCGGATTCGGTCAGTTTGGCGGATCCCTTCAGAAGAAACGAAAGGCCGTGCCCGATCCGCTCATGGTCCGAGAGTACGGCGTTCCACACCGCGCCGCTGCTTCGGCCCGGCGGCGGGGAGTCGGCAGGGTGCGCAGCAGCGGGGCGTTCCGGCGGCGGATCGGGGGAAGCGGCCGGCGCGACGGGGACGGACGGACGCGACCGGGCCGGCGTTGCGGGGACGGCCGCACGCGACGGGGCCGGCACGATGGGGACGGCCGCACGCGACGGGCTCGGCGCGGAACCGGCCGGCGCGACCGGTGGCGCTCCGCCGAGCGCCTGGATGATCTCCTCCAGTTCCACGGTGCGGTCCAGGTAGCTCATGCGCAGCAGCAGCATCTCGATAAGCACCCGGGGCCTGCCCGTCCGCCTGAGGCTCCCGTCTGCCTCCAAGGCCGAGGACATGGCCAGCATGCGGACGAGGTCCCCCGGCGCGAACGCAGCCGCCCGCCTGGCGAACTCGTCGCGCAGGTCGTCGTTGAGGTCGCCGGCCGTGGAGGCGGTGGAATCCAGCGCCATGCGCAGCAGCAAACGCAGCTTCTCGCTCAGACCGTAGTAGAACTCGACGAGGTCGTGCCCTTCATCGATCAACTCCTCGACGAACTGGAACACCGCCCCGTGCCGGCGCTCGATCACGAGGTCGAAGAGATCGAGGTACCGCTGCTCGTCCACGACTCCGAGCACCCGCACCACCGAGTCCATGCTCACCTTCTCGTCGGACAGCGCCAGCACCTGGTCCAGCAGCGAGAGTCCGTCGCGCATGCCCCCGTTGGCCTTCCGGGCGATCGCCCGCAGCGCCTCCGGGTCGGCCGCGATGCCCTCGGCTTCCAGCACCTCGGCCAGGCGTTTCATGATGTCGCTCGCGCCGATGCGGCGGAAATCGAATCGCTGGCAGCGCGAGAGGATCGGAGACGCGCTCTGGCGGATCTTCCGCGGTTCGGTGGTGGCGAAGACGAAGATCACCCAGGGCGGCGGCTCCTCGAGGATCTTGAGCAGCGCGTTCCAGGCCTCGCGCGTGAGCATGTGCGCTTCGTCGAGGATATAGACCTTGTACCGGCCTTCGTCGGAGGGCGCGTACATGGCGCGTTCACGAAGTTCGCGCGCGTCGTCGACGCCCCGGTTCGAGGCGGCGTCGATTTCCACGACGTCCAGCGAGGTATGTCCCCCCCAGATGCGGGAACAGTCGGGGCAGTCGCCGCAGGGCTCCCCCTCCGGCGTGCGGTCGGCGCAGTTGAGCGACATCGCGAGCACGCGCGCGAGGGTGGTCTTGCCGACGCCCCGCGGTCCACAGAAGAGGTACGCATGCCCCACGCGGTCCCCGGCCACGGCGTGCCGAAGGGTCTGGGAAACGTGCTCCTGGGTCGACACCTCTCCGAAGCGGCGGGGCCGGTACTTCCGGGCCAGGGCAAGGTAGGACAAGGTGCCGTCGAGCACTCGCGGTTGGCGGGACGGGGGGCGCAGCGTGCCCCAGGCACTCCGCGGCGACGTTCACCGCACTTACCGCTGCTACCTTCACGGTCCTGACGGGGTTCATGGGCTCCGGTCCCGCGGACCTGGGGCACCGCCAAAGCTACCCGTCTCCCCGACGGGGCGTCAACGTGAACGCGGGGCGGCGCCACAGCGTCTGCCCGCCGGCGATGGCTACCCCCCGGGGCGCCATGCGTCCGGGATGTGTTCGACGTGCACGCTGTCACCCCGCACTTCCACGGCGATGGCGTCGAACCGGTATGCCGTCCCGGGTCTGCCGTGCTCGAGGATCCAGCGGCGGGCGGCGGTCTCCACGGCCTTTCGCTTGAGTGCGCGAATGGGCTCGAGCGGCGTGCCCCCGGTCGCGGTGGAACGCGTCTTCACCTCCACGAAGGCGACGACATCCCGGCGCGCGGCGACGAGATCGAGCTCCTTGGGACCCGCCCGGTAGTTGCGCGCGAGCACGACCCACCCACGTTGCCGCAGATAGTCCGCCGCGATGTCCTCACCGCGTCTTCCGAGTTTCCACCGGTCGTTCCCCATCGAGAGATAACCTGTGGCCGCGGATCGGGCCCCTACATGGCTGGATGGGACTTCCTGCCGGGCGGCGCTCCCCCGCGGTCGGCCCGCGCCTGGCTGAAGGCGATCCGTTGGCTTGAAGGGGCCCTGCCCACTGAAGGGGC
Organism: Longimicrobiales bacterium; assembly: GCA_965205005.1. Classification (GTDB taxonomy): domain Bacteria; phylum Gemmatimonadota; class Gemmatimonadetes; order Longimicrobiales; family Gaopeijiaceae; genus Bin94. Next base: position 4,005,482 of record OZ242028.1, read on the forward strand.
CCCGCCGGCTAAAGGGGATCCGCAATGGCCCGGCCGATGGCGCGGGCGATCGGGCCGCACTGGCCTACCAGCTCGGCGAACTGCTCCGGGTAGAGGCTCTGGGCACCGTCGGACAGCGCTTCGGGCGGATTGGGGTGCACCTCGACGATCAGGCCGTCGGCGCCCGCCGCGACCGCTGCCCGGGCCATCGGCGTGACCTTGGTGCGCACGCCGGTGCCGTGACTGGGGTCCGCGACGATGGGCAGGTGCGTCAAGGACTTGACGAGGGGGATCGCGGTCAGGTCAAGCACGTTGCGCGTCTGCGGATCGAAGCTGCGCACGCCGCGCTCGCAGAGGATGACATCGGGGTTCCCCTCGCTGAGCAGGTACTCCGCCGCAAGCAGCAACTCCGTGATCGTCGCCGACATGCCGCGCTTGAGCAGCACCGGCTTGCCGACGCGCCCCGCGCGCTTGAGGAGCGGGTAGTTCTGCATGTTGCGCGCGCCGATCTGGATCAGGTCGGCGTACTCCGCCACAACCGCCACGCCGTCCGGGTCGACGGCCTCCGTCACGATGGCCAGCCCGGTCTGCTCCCGGGCTTCCGCGAGCAATGCCAGGCCGCGCACGCCCAGCCCCTGAAACGAATACGGAGAGGTCCGGGGCTTGAACGCTCCGCCCCGGAGTACGCCGGCGCCCAGATCGCGCACCCTGGCGGCGATGTCCAGAATCTGGCTGCGCCCCTCTACGGCGCAGGGCCCCGCCATCAGCACGACGTCCTTCCCGCCGATGACCACACCCGTCCCGAGAGAGACGACCGAGTCCTCCTCGCACCACTCCCTGGAGACCTGCTTATAGGGCTTGCTCACCCTGATCACTTCGCGCACGCCGTCGAGGCCCTCGAACCTGGCTGTCTCCACGCGCCCGTCGTTGCCGACGAGCCCGATGGCGATGCGCTGGCGTCCGAGCATTGGCTTGGCGCGGTATCCCATCTGTCCGATAGCGTCCACGACCCGCTCGATCTGCCTGGGCGTGGCCCGGTGATTCATGACGATCAGCACGGCAAGGCGTCTCTCTTCCAGGAACGTGTTGGGGCCTGTTCGGCACGGGCGGAGCCGATTGCAGGGGCGGCCGGCATCCGCGCGCGGCAGATGACGAGGACGCGAAATCCTAAACAACACCGGCCGGAAGTTCCACCTTGACCGCCGGCCCCGCTCGTGGCGGGCCGACTACCGAAGCGCGAACCTGGCTCCGTCGTCCGCGCTGACGACCCGGCCCCGAAACCCCGCCGCCGCGACGAGCGCCGGGGCCGCATGGGGATCGAGAGGCGGGTACACATGCGTTAGGACCAGGACTCCCGGCCGTGCGGCGGCAGCCATGGCGGCGACGGACGCAGGCGACAGATGCCGGCCCGGTGGCGCGGGGTCGGGATACGCACACTCGCTGATCAGCAGGTCGACTCCGCGCAGGAACGCTCCGAGCGAGCCTTGCGGGCCCGTGTCCCCGGTATAGCCCACCGACCGGCCCGCCAACTCGAGGCGCACCGCGACGGAGCTCTCCGTGTGCGGCACCGGATGGAATCGCAGCCTCGGCACCCCCTCCCCGCCGCCCCAGCTCCCCTCCCGGTCGACCTCCTCGTAGGCCAGGCCGAAGCCGGGGCGCACCATGAAGTCGCCGTGCGCACGCCGCAGCGCCTCGATGCGGTCGAGCAGACCCGGTGGCCCCAGCACGTGCAGCGGGCGGGTGCGGGGCTCGGGACAGCCCCACTTGAGGGCGAAGAGGAGGTGCGGCAGATCGCCGAAGTGGTCCGTGTGGTAGTGGGTGAAGACGACGTGGCTGATCTTCCACCACGCCGCGCCGTGGCGCGCGAGCCCGTGCACCGCTCCCGGACCCGCGTCGAGAAGGAGGCGTGCGTCGCCGCATTCGACGAGGTGGGCCGGCGAGGACCGCTCGCCGGACGGAACCAGCGTTCCGGACCCGACGACGGTCACCACGGGCCTCAAGGTGCGGCCGCGGCCGTCTCCGCGCGTCCCTCGAGCCGCACACCCACGATCGAGGATACCCCTGGTTCCTCCATCGTCACGCCGTAGATCCAGTCGGCCGCCTCGATCGTCCACGGATTGTGGGTGATGACGACGAACTGCGTCTGGGCCTTGAAGCCCTGCAGCAGCCGGACGAAGCGGCCGATGTTGGATTCGTCCAGCGGAGCATCCACCTCGTCCAGCACGCAGAACGGACTCGGCTTGACCAGGTAGATGCCGAAGAGCAGCGACAGCGCGGTCAGCGCCCGCTCTCCGCCGGACAGAAGGTCGATCCTCTGGGTCCGCTTGCCCCTCGGCGCCGCGTGAATCTCCACGCGCGACTCCAGCGGACTGTCGGGGTCCGCGAGCCACAGATTGGCTTCTCCGCCGCTGAAGAGGTGCTGGAATGTCTCCCGGAAGTGCTCGCGGATCGCCTCGAAGCTCGTCATGAAGAGTTCCGTGGCCGTGGCGTTGATCCGCCGGATCGCCGCGCGCAGATCGTCGCGCGCGGAGGTCAGATCCTCCTGCTGGCGGACCAGGAAATCGAGGCGGGCGCTCTCCTCGGCGTGTTCCTCGACCGCAAGCATGTTCACGGGTCCCATCCGGGCGATGCGCGCGGTAACGTCGTCCAGCTCGGCGCGGAGTTCCTCCAGGTCCCCTTCAGCCGGCTCCGCCTCGTCGAGCAGCACCTCCAGGGGGCGTCCCCACTCGGTCTCGAGGCGCTCTCCGATGCGTGCCGCCCGATTCTGCACGTCCTGTTGCTCCAGCTCCAGCCGATGCCTGCGGTCGACCGCCGTGCGCTCACGGTCGCGGATCTCGCGCACGCGGCGCTCCGCTTCGGCTACCGCGGCCGCCGCCGCGCGCAGCTGCCGGTCCTGTTCCGACAGCACCCGCTGCAACTCGTCGCGGCGGCGGAACATCTCCTGCAGCCCCGCCCGCGCCCGCTCGCGCTCGTCGCGAACCCGGACGATCTCTTCCCGGAGCGATTCGGCCTCCCGTCCCAGCGCGGCGATCTGGCCCCGCGTCCGGGTCATCGTCCTGCCGGTGTCCGCGATCCGTTCGGTGAGGCGCTCGAGATCTCCCTCCAGGCGGGTGAGACGGATGGCCGCGTCCGATTCCATGTCGCGGACCTGCTCCCACTCGGCGTCGACCGCCGCGTGCACGGACCGCAGTTCGTCGAGGCGCGCGGTCAGGGTCTCCTCTTCTTCGAGCAGGCGCGTCCGCTCCGCATCGGCCCGCTCCGCGCGTTGTGCGGCGCGGTTCCGGGCCGCCCGCGTGCCCTCCAGCTGCCTGGCAAGCTCGTCCTGATGGTGGGCGAGCCGCTCCCTGCGCCCGCTCTGCGCCTCCGCATCGGCCTCTGCCGCGCGCGCCGCGTCGCGGATGGCGAGCACGGCCTCGGTCCGGGTGCTGGCCTCCTCCTCACAGCGCCGGCTCTCGCGCTCGACGTGGATGCGGATGCGGCGCGCCTCCTCCAGCTCGCCGCGCGCCTCACGGGTCCGCGCCTCCAAGCCGGCCAGACGCTGTCTCCGCTCCAGGCGGCCTTCCGCGCCCCTGTCCGGGACGAGGTGCAGTGCTCCCCGCACGTCGGTCCAGCCGGACGTGCCGTCCGCGGCGGACCCCGGTTGCGGCTCCGCCGCCCCGCTCCCGCGGAACGCGACGCCGCCCAGGACCACGCGCACCCAGGGCGCCCCCTCCCCTGTCGCGACCACTCCCGGAGGCAACGCGCCCGCGGGCTCCGGAACCCCGTCCAGGGGGAGGAGGACGAGCGGCGCGACCCGGCCCGCCCCGGACCGGTACCAGCGCTCGATCCGTCCGGCGGCGTCGGCGCCATCGACCACCAGCGCGACACCGAGCTGCGCAAGGACGTCGTCGACGGTGCGGGCCGGCGCCCCCTCGACCCGCACGTAGTCCGACAGCATGCCGACGACGCCGTCCGGGAAGGCCTCGCTCGCTTCCGCCGCAATCGCTTCGGCGCCCTCCCCGGCCAGCGTGAGTCGCCTCACGGCCGCCATTTCGGTCTCCAGGGCCGTGACGCGCGTCCCGGCCTCCCGCTCCGCCGCGCGTGCGCCGCGCAGCCGTTCGCGCAACATGTCGACCCGCCGCCGCGCGCGGTCCAGGTCGCGACGCGCCTGTTCCGCCTGACGCGAGGCGTCCTTGCTGCGGTCGACGAAGAGATTGCCCTGCGAGCGCAGTTCCCGCAGCGCCCCGGCGCCGGCGCGGGAGTCCGCCGTGAGCCGTTCCAGCCGGCGCTCCAGCTCCGCCACCTGCAGGCGCGCACTGTCCAGATCCCCCTCGATCCGGGCCACTGCCCGCGCGACCTCGCCGCCGCGCCGCTCGACAACCGCCAACTCGTCGCGGGCCTTCTCCATGCGAACCCGTGCTTCGGACGCCGCTTGCCGACGAGATGTCAACTCTGCTTTACATGATGTCAACGCCGCTTGACAATCATCGCGCTCGCCCCCCAGGGTCAGGATCTCGTCGGCGGACTTCGCGTTCAGCGCCGCCAGGGATTCCTCTTCCCTGGCGATCTGTTCCAGGCGGCGGCTGCCGTTGCCGATCCGCTCGCCGGCAACCGCAACCGCCCGCTCCACCCCGGCGAGTTCCTCGCGCACCGCGTCCAGCCGCCCCGCAGCGTCCACGCGGACCTTCTCGGCCTCGGTGTGCTCCAGCCGTGCGCGCTCGAGTTCCGACTCCGCGGTCGCCAGGCCTGCGGCCATGCCGGCCGCCTCGCCGCGGTCGCGTTCGAGTTCGCGCTCCACACGGACCAACTGCGTCTTCATCTCCTCCAGGTCCGAGCTCACGACCGCGATCTCCACGGCCAGACGCCGGCGGCGCAGCTCGCGGTGGCGCTGGGCCTTGCCCTTCTGGCGGGCCAGCGAGCGAACCTTCGTGCGGACCTCTCCGATCACGTCTTCCAGACGCTGCAGATCCGCTTCCGAAGTCTCCAGGCGCCTGAGGGCCGCCCGCCGGCGGTCCTTGTACTTGCCGACTCCGGCCGCCTCCTCGAAGAGGGATCTGCGCTCGTCGGTGCGCTCCGAGAGGATGGCGTCGATCATGCGGATCTCGATGATCGAGTAGGCGTTCGCGCCCAGACCCGTGTCGCGGCAGAGATCCACGATGTCCCGCAGCCTGCAGGGAGAGCGGTTCAGGCGGTAGTCGCTGCCCCCGTCCCGGTAGACGGTCCTCCCGATCTCCACCTCCTGAAACGGCGTCGCGAGCGCGCCGTCCTCGTTGGTGACGACCATGGACACCGCACCGCGGTTGAGAGCCCGCCGCGCCACCGTGCCCTGAAAGATCGCCTCCTCCATCCTGGCGCCGCGGATCGCCGTGGGACGCTGCTCGCCCAGCACCCAGCGAATGGCGTCGCCGATGTTGGACTTACCGCACCCGTTGGGTCCCACGATGGCCGTGATACCGTCGTGGAAGTCCACCCTGGTCGGGTCCGGAAACGACTTGAAACCCCTTAGCTCCAACGACTTGAGCTTCATGGGCTCGAGTCCTGTTCGAACACCGTCGCCACCGCATCGCCCCACAGCGATTCCAGCCGATAGAACTCGCGAACCGCCGGATGGAAGACGTGCACGACGTAGTCGATGTAGTCGAGAAGCACCCAGCGTCCCTCGTCGAGGCCCTCCACGTGCTCGGGACGGGCTCCGTCGCGTTTGGCGCTGTCGACAACGTGCTCGGCGATCGCGCGGACCTGCACGTCGGAGCGCCCCGTCGCGATGACGAAGAAGTCGGTCGCCGACGAAATGTCGCGCAGGTCGAGAACCGTGACCTCGGTGGCCTTTCGCTCCAGGGCGTAGCGGACGGCCTTGCGGACATGCGGGTGCATTTCCGAGCCCGTCCGGGATCCCGTCAAGCTTCCTCGGCCTCCACGATCACCCGAATCTCCACATCGACCCCCGATTGGAGCCGAATGGGCACCAGGTGCTCACCGATGGACTTGATCGGCTCGGCGAGGAGTACGGCCCGCCTGTCGACTTCGACATCGACCTCCGACTGCGCCACGAGTTCGCAGATATCGCGTACGTTGACCGATCCGAACAACTGGCCCTCGGATCCGGCCTTGGCGGATACGGACACGGTGAGTCCCTCCAGCCGCGACGCCTGCCGGTTGGCTTCCAGGTAGTCGCGGCGCATCCGCTCCGCCCGGCGGGCAGCCTCCTCCTCGATCCGCCGGATGTTGGCGGCCGAAGCCGTGTAGGCGAGTCCCCGCGGCAGGAGGTAGTTGCGGGCGTACCCGGGCTTCACGTTGACCACATCGCCCGCCTGCCCGAGGCTCGCGACGGTTTCACGCAGAATCAGCTTCATTTGTCTCAGGCCTCGTGATCCCTGATGTACGGGATGAGGGCGATGTGCCTCGCCCGCTTGACGGCCGTGCCGAGTCGCCTCTGAAAGCGCGCGGAGACCTTGGTGGTTCGCTTCGGGAGGATCTTCCCCTGCTCCGTCAGGAAGCGGGCCAGCGTCGTCACGTCCTTGTAGTTGAGCAGGACGATCGGCGGCCCCTCGTGACGGCGACGGCGGCCGCGGGCACCCGTGAACTCCGGAGGTCCGGAGGACTGCGGCTCCACTGCCGCCTGGCCGGCCTCCGCTTCGCGGGCGGATGCCGCTTTGGTCTGCGCTCCTTCGCCCTCCGCTCTCCCGGCAGGAGACGCCTCACCCGACGATCCGTCGCCCGACGACTGTTCGCCGGACGTCGGCGCGGCACCGGCGCCTCCCGCGGGCTGCTCCGGTGCGCTCGGTGTCGCCGTGGCGGGGGGGCGGTCCGCGAGCACGGAGGCACCGCCTGTGGGCTGGCCCTCATTCAGGACGATGAGGTAGCGGGCGGTCTCCTCGTCCAGCTTCACCACCCGTTCGAACTCGGGCAGCGCGGTGGGGTGGGCGTCCACGTGGACAATCACGTAGTAGCCCGTTTTCGCCTTGCGGATCGGATAGGCCAGCTGGCGAACGCCCCAGTGATCCACGGCGGTGATTCTGCCTCCGAGCACGGCGTGGAAGGCATCGAGCTTCGCGTCGACTGCCTCCCGCTCCAGGGCGGAGTCAAGGATATAAACGATTTCGTACGCTCTCATGCGATGGGAACTCCCTCGGACCGCAGGTGACGACGGGCTCCGCTTCCCGGGCGGAGCGGGACATGTTCAGGGAAATGTAGCCACAGGCGCCTCCCGATGTGAAGTGTCCGCAGCCGGTATCGAGGCGGGCGCCTTACGGGGGGTTGCTTTCTGGCGTCTAGTGTGAACCTTTTGTACGGTTCGCTGGCACCAACGCACGGAGGGCACACATTCCATGACATTCGCTTTCGTCGGATCGCCTGACAGCGACACCTTCCGCTGGTTCTCGCGGGGACTGAAGAAGGTCATGGAGGCCGAGGGCCACCGCTACTGCGCGCGGCCCGACGAAGCCAGGCTCGTCTTCAACTTCTTTCCCCGGGACGAGCCGCGGCCGTTCCGCCGACGGGCGCAGGCGATTTTCGTGTGCGCCGTTACGGAGTTCCCGGTCCCCTTCACCGACCACATCGTGCAGGGCTATCCCACCCTGCTGCGCGCGCTGGCCAACCTGGCCGTGGGGCTGATTCCGTCGTCCGGCGGACACCCCGATGCGCATTTCATCACGATGGAACAGGGGCACTACGTCGTTCCGGGCAACGCCGAGACCGGAAGCTACTTCAAGCACGTCTACGCGCGGATCGAGCCGATGGCTTCCTCGACGCTGGTGATCGACAACGTGTACCGGGCGGATCTTCCGGAGGAATTGTGGGAGGGGGACGAGATCACGCGGTCGATCGGCCGGGCAGGCCGGAAGCTGGACGACCTGGACCTGCTGCCGGCGCCGTTCCCCATGGACGAGGTGCTGGAGCCTCGCGACTTTCGGCACGTGAAGCGGCTCTTCGGCATCGGGGGACTGTCCTACGGCAACGTGTCCGCACGCTTCGACGACGAGTGGTTCTGGATGAGCGCCAGCGGGGTTGACAAATCGAACCTGCGAGAAATCGGGCGGGACATCCTCATGGTCAAGGACTACGACCCGGAGAGGAACGCGATGGTGGTGAGCCACCCGCCGGGCGTGGAGCCCCGCCGGGTCTCCGTCGACGCGATCGAGCACTGGATGATCTACCGCGAGCACCCGGATGTCGGCGCGATCCTGCACTTCCACGGCTGGATGGAGGGAATCCCTTCGACCGAGTTCAACTACCCCTGCGGCACGCGGGAACTCGGTCAGGCGGTGGCCGACATCGTGCGCGAGGCCGACGACCCGAGCCGGTGCGTGGTGGGGCTGAAGAACCACGGCCTCACGGTGACGGGGACGAGCCTCGACGAGATCTTCGAGCGCGTGGAGGGCAAGGTGCTGCGCACCGTGCCCATGGACTGACCCCTACCCGCGCTGCTCCGCGGCCCCCTGCACGGCGGGCACCAGCTCCAGGTACCTCGCGTACCCCCAGCGCGCCTCCGCCAGATCGAGGCGCTCGGTGTTGGTGTGGGCGTACCGCTCCTCTCCGGGAGCGAAGCCGATCGTGGGAATGCCGCGCACGCCGCACGTCCACCCGCCGTCGGTTGCAAACGTCCACGGCCGGACGGTGGCGGGACCGCCGGAGCCGCGGGTCCCGACCGCCCGCGCCGCCGCCACAACCACGGGATCGCCGGGATCCATGAGGAATCCGGGGCTCAGGATGCTGCGCTCCTCCTCGACGCCGGTATACGCGCGCTGGCGCTCGGTGGCGATCCGGACCTCCACCGACTCGCCGACATCGTGCCACCCGCGGGCCTTCAGGCGGTCCAGGTGCGGCCGCAGCGCGCCGCGCACGCGCGCAAGCAGGCTGTCCTCGGTGTCCCGGGGCAGAATACGCCAGTCCAGGGTGATCGTGACCCTGTCCGGGATCACGTTCAGGCTCGCCGGGACGGCGTCGATGCCCGTCGCCACCACCGACGAGCGGCCGAGCACCTCGTCGGCTTCCTGGGCAGCCGCCAGGTCGTCCACGCCCGCCAGGATCGCCGGCACCAGGTCGAGCGCGTTGCGGGCCCGGTCCGGAGCGGATGCGTGGCCCGCCAGACCGTACCCGACGATCTGGACTTCGCACCTTCCCCGATGGCCGATCGCGATGTCGCCGTGCGTGGACTCGCCGATGATCACCACGTCGGGACGCAGGCCGCCGTCGACGCGGGTCAGGTGGTCCATCCCCCAGCCTCCGCGCTCCTCGTAGACGGGGTGGGCCACGATGATGTCTCCGGAGGTGCGCCCGCGGAGCGCGGCGGCCACGTGAACCTGCAGCGCCAGCGGTCCCTTGATGTCCATGGCGCCGCGTCCGTGCAGGCATCCGTCGGCGATGACGCCGTCGAACGGCGGGTATTCCCATTCGTCGTGGTCACCGGCCGCGACCATGTCGAGGTGCGCGCTCAGCATGACCCTGGCGCCGGGGCCTCCCCGCACGACCCCGATCGCGTTGCCAAGCTCGTCGGTGCCGGCCTCGTCGTAGCCGAGCGCCTCCATTTCGGCGAGCACACGGCGTGTCAGTTCGCCCTCTTCGCCCGGCAGCGAAGGGATCCGGATCAGGTCCTGCGCAAAGGCGATCGCGCCGTCGAAGGACGCGGTCCTGGAAACGCTCATCACGAACCTCCCTTGTCGCGGGGCGCCGTCCGTCCCCCGCTCATCCGGATCATCACGCTCATCAGGCTCATCACGCTCATCAGGCTCATCACACTCATCCCACGAACCACGGAGCCAGCACCAGCGACACCACGCTCATCAGCTTGATCAGGATGTTGAGCGACGGTCCCGACGTGTCCTTGAAGGGATCGCCCACCGTGTCGCCCACGACCGCGGCCTTGTGCGGGTCGGAACCCTTGCCGCCGTGGGCGCCGCCCTCGATGTACTTCTTGGCGTTGTCCCAGGCGCCGCCCGCGTTGGCCATGAACAGCGCCATGAGCACGCCCGTGACCGTCGCGCCCGCGAGCAGTCCGCCGAGCGCCTCGACCCCGAGGAAGCGCCCCACGATGACCGGTGCAAGGATGGCCGTGATCCCGGGCAACATCATCTCCCGGAGCGCGGCGCGCGTGGAGATGTCCACGCAGCGGGCCGAATCCGGCTTCGCCGTACCGGCCATCAGACCGGGAATCTCGCGGAACTGGCGCCGGACCTCCTCGACCATGCCGGCGGCCGCGCGTCCCACCGCGGTCATCGTGAACGACGCGACCAGGAACGGCAGCATTCCCCCGATGAAGAGGCCGATCACCACCAGCGGATCGGCGATGTCGATGCCGGTCTCCCGCAGCCCCACGCTCGTCGCGTAGGCCGAGAAGAGGGCCAGCGCCGTCAGCGCCGCCGAACCGATGGCGAAGCCCTTGCCGATGGCCGCGGTCGTATTCCCGATCGCGTCGAGCGAGTCGGTGACCTTCCGGGTTTCGGGCCCCAGGCCGGCCATCTCGCTGATTCCGCCGGCGTTGTCCGCGACGGGGCCGTAGGCGTCCACCGACATCGTCGCACCCACCGTGGCCAGCATGCCCACCGCGGCGATTCCGATTCCGTAGAGTCCGCTCGTCAGGAAGGACACGAGGATTGCGGCGCAGATGAGGAGCAGCGGTATCGCGGTCGACTCCATCCCCACGGCCAGGCCGGTGATGATGTTGGTCGCGGATCCGGTCTCCGAGGCGCCGGCGATCTTCTTCACGGGACGGGCGCCGGTGTAGTACTCGGTCACCACGCCGATGAGTATCCCGACGAGCGTCCCGGCAAGGAGTGCCCAGAACGGCCCCATGGGCGATCTCGCCGACTCCGTGACCGGATCGATGATCGTCATGTCCAGCGCCCGCACCACGAAGTACATGATGACGAGGAAGAGCCCCGCCGCGATGAAGGTGACGTTGCGGAGCGCCGCCCCCGGCTCGGTGCGTTCCAGCAGCTTCATCGTGCCGATCGCGATGAGCGAGCACAGCAGCCCGACGAGCACGGTGATCACGGGGAGTGCGACAGCCTCCGCAGTGCTCGCGGCGAGCGCGGCCGAGGTGGCCCCGATCGCGATGGTCGCAACCATCGACCCCACATACGACTCGAAGATGTCGGCGCCCATTCCCGCGACGTCGCCGACGTTGTCCCCGACGTTGTCGGCGATGGTCGCCGGGTTGCGCGGATCGTCCTCGGGGATGCCGGCTTCCACCTTGCCCACGAGGTCGGCGCCGACGTCGGCCGCCTTGGTGAAGATGCCGCCGCCCACGCGCGCGAACAGCGCGATCGACGAGGCGCCCATGGCGAATCCGGAGATGATTTCAGCGAAGCGCGGCAGCTCGGGAGTGCCCGGGATCGCGTCGGCCGCCAGCAGGCTGTAGAGGCCTCCGATTCCCAGCAGCCCCAAGGCCGCGACCGAAAGCCCCATCACCGCGCCACCGAAAAACGCGATGCGGAGCGCCTTGCTCTGGCCCTCGTCGTTGGCTGCGGCCGAGGTGCGCACGTTGGCGCGCGTCGCCGCCTTCATCCCGAAGAACCCGGCCAGCACGCTGCTTGCCGCCCCTGCGACGTAAGCGAGCGCCGACGCCTGGCCGATCGCCAGGAAGAGGAGCAGCGCGACCACCACCACGAACACGGCCAGGACCGTGTATTCGCGGCGCAGGAACGCCATCGCGCCGTCGTGGATCTGGTCCGCGAGTTCGGTCATCACGCCGGTTCCGGCAGGCTGTCCGACGACGTAGCGGTAGACGACAAGAGCGGCGACCAGCCCGATGCCTCCCGCCACCCAGGACCAGTTCGTCAAGTCGAGTAGATCGATCACGGCTTCATGTCTCCTGTGTTGGAGATTCGGTTCATCGGTTGAAGCGGTTCATCGCCACCTCAACACCCTCGTCCGCCCAGACCGCCACCGCCCGGCTCAGCTCCGGCAGAAGGCCCACGACCACGTCCTCGTCCTCTTCGGGCATGGGCGAAAGGACCCAGTCCGAAAGGTCGGCGCCCGCGGGAGGCACGCCCACGCCGATCCGCAGTCTGGCGTAGGTGCCGGATCCCAGCACGGCGCTGACCGACCTGAGACCGTTGTGCCCTCCTGTGCCTCCGCGCGGACGGAACCTGACGCGGCCCACGTCCAGATTGATGTCGTCGGTCACCACGAGCAGATCCCGCGCGACCTCGAAGCCCTCGGTCCGCCACAGCGTCGCCAGGGCGAGACCGCTGCGGTTCACGTAGGTGCGCGGCTTGACGAGACGCATGTCGCGCCCGCCCACCCGCGCCTGCGTCTCCAGCCGCTTCCCCCGCCGCTCGAACGCCGCGAACCCGTTGTCGCCGGCAAAGCGGTCCAGCACCCACCAGCCCACGTTGTGACGCGTCGCGTCGTACTCCGGCCCGGGATTGCCCAGCCCGAGGACCAGCTTGAAACCGGGGGAAGAGCTGTCCGGCAGCGTGCTCGGCGCAGCGGATCGACGCCGGAAGAACATCCGGTTCCGGCCCGTCTGCCAGGGTCAATCCCGGTCCCCGTCGGCTTCCGGCGCCGGGAGTTCCATGCCCGGCTCGACCTCGGCTTCCTCCTCTTCGTCCTCCAGCGCCACTCTCGCGGCGCCCACCCCGCAGATCATGCGCTCGGGATCGACGAGGTTCTCCACGCCTTCGGGCATCTCGATGTCGCCGGCCCGGAGCACGTCGCCCACGCCCAGCCCGGTGACATCGACTTCGATCGCCTCCGGAATCAGCGATGGGATGCACTTGACGGCGATGTCGTGCGCGACCTGATCGAGGACGCCGCCCTCGTTGCGCACGCCGTCCGGCAGCCCCTCGAGATGGATCGGCACCTGCACCTCGATGGGCACGCCGCGCCGAATGCGCATGAAGTCGACGTGGAGAAGCTCGGTGCGGTAGGGATGCACCTGCACTTCCCTGACGAGCGCCCGCTCCGGGGTCGCGTCGTCGTCGAGCGACAGATGGAGGATGGTGTTGTCCACCGGGATGGACTGGAAGAGCCGCAATGTCTCGCGGGCTTCCATGGAGACCATGACGGCGTCGTCGCCGCCGCCGTAGATGACGCCCGGGACGCGCCCGGCGCGGCGGAGTTTGCGTGCGACTCCCTTACCGGACCCGCCACGTCTTCGGAGATTCAGTTTCGCTTCCATACCCTGTTCCGTACGTCGTCCGAAGCGTCACTCAGGCCAGAGCGACCTTCGGCGGATTCCTCTTGTCCCTCATTTCGAACAGCTGGCTGACCGACGCGTTCGAATGAATGTAGGTGATTGCGCGAGCCAGGAGGTCCGCCACCGAAAGCACCTTCAGCCGGCCGAACCTCTTGGAATCGGGAATGTGGATCGTGTTCGTGACGACCAGTTCCTCGAGCGGGGCGGCGGAGAGCCTCTGCACGGCCTCGCCCGAGAGCAGCGCGTGGGTGGCGGCCACGTACACGCTTTGCGCCCCCCGGTCCTTCAGCGCCTGCACGGCCTGCGCGATGGTGCCGCCCGTATCGATCATGTCGTCCGTAATCAGGCAGGTGCGGCCGTCCACCTCTCCGACCACGTTGAGCACCTCGGAGACGTTGGCCGCCGGCCGTCGCTTGTCGATGATGGCGAACGAGGCGCCCAGACGCTTCGCAAAGCCGCGCGCCATCTTGGCGGAGCCCACGTCGGGAGCTACGACGACCAGGTCGTGCAGCTCCTTCTTGCGGAAGTAGGCGGTAAACACCGGGGCCGCGTAGAGGTGATCCACGGGGATGTCGAAAAAGCCCTGGATCTGGTGCTGGTGGAAGTCGATGCTGACGACTCTGTCCGCTCCGGCGGCCACCATGAGGTTCGCAACCAGCTTGGCCCCGATCGAGACCCGGGGCTGGTCCTTGCGATCCTGGCGGCCGTAGCCGAAATAGGGCACCACCGCGGTTACGCGGGCTGCCGAGGCGCGCTTCGCCGCGTCCACCAGCAGCAGCAGTTCCAGGATGTTGTCCGCGCCGGCAACGGTCGGCTGCACGATGAAGACATCGCGCCCGCGCGCGTTGCGGTCGATCCGGACGAAGATCTCGCCGTCCGCGAAGTTGTAGATGGTCACGCCTTCCGCGGATGTGCCCAGCTTGTCGGCGATTTCTCGCGCAAGGGGCCGGTTCGCCCGTCCTGCGAGCAGAAGCAGGGGTCCGCGTTCGCTGGTTTCGTCCATGGGCCCGGGAGGAGGGTCTGGAGGGGGGTAACGATTCGGCGACAGCCGTATAGTATAGCAAATCAGCGGGCCCGGCGTGAGTGTGCCGGCGCCGGCGGTGTCAGGGAGCGTTCGCGCGTGCGCCACGAGCGTTCGCGCCTGCGCCACGCGTGCGCGGCACCCTGCGTCCTGCCGGGTTACCGGACCCTGAATGCGCGCCGTCCGGTCAGCGGCCCCCTGCCCGGCACGGAGATTTCAAGGACCACCTGGTACTGCCCGGGATCGAGTCCGGGCAGCCCGAGCCGCAGCGTGCGAAACACGGGCCCGGGCCGGTCCGGACCACTCTCCTCCCAGCGGATGGACACCTCCTCGTTGGGCCCTCGCACGCGGAGCCAGCGGCCGAACCGCGAGAGCAAGCCCTCGTCCCGCTTCTCCACCCAGGCGCTGAAGCCCACGCCCTCTGCCCGAAAGCCCAGTCCGTAGACCTCGAACGCCACGGTCAGGTCCTCATCGGGGGCGACATCGGTGGACGCTCGCGTGACATCGATCATCTGACCGAGGCCGGCCGGTTCGGCCCCGGCTTCGAGAAGCATGAGATCGGAGATGGCGAGCAGGTCGGGTGGCAGCCGCCGCATCCCGAACCCCGTGCGGAGGCGATAGGCCCGCCGAACAGCGGGCGACCACGTCTCCAGGCTCGTCACGCCGCGGTCGGCCCAGGGCGCCAGCCCCGCCAGGCGCACAATGTCCCCCATCTCCGCCGTGACGCTCCCCAGCGTCCGCACTTCTCCACCCGCCTCCACGAAGAGACCCGTCTCCACGAAGAGACCCGTCTCCGCCGTCTGCCCTTCCGGCATGCCGGCGTGGGAGTTCGGCACGGTGGCCACCCCGACCACCATGACCCCGTCGCTGCGCCAGAACCTGCCCGTCTGTCCGTCGAGTGCGCCGAGGGAGTCGAGATAGGTCGGGAGGTAGACGCTTCGGGCGTGACCGTCGGGAACGACCCACACCACCGCGTCCTCGCGGTCGGCCCCACCGTCGAGGACGTCGCGTGGCGGAACCGTGCGCACGGAGGCGGGAGGGTCGCGTCCGGTGACCCGCACGCTGCTGGCGCTCTGCCCCGCCCGTGGCCACGAGCGCTCCCACGCGATCGGCCAACCGTAGCGCACCACGGCCTGCGTCATGTCGTCGGCCCAGCGCAGCTGGTGCGGACTCCTGGCCCCCTCGGAACTCATCGCGTACACCCAGCGGCTCAGGTGCGCGCTCCATCGCTCATTGCCCTCAGCGAGGAACAGCGGGTCGGCCAGCGTCCACAGGCGACCGGTGGCGGCCGCAGAGTCGGCCTGGTCTTCCAGCCAGTCGCGAAGCTCCCCGTTCAGCAGCGGGTCCGGATCCGTCCAGCTGTCCCTGGTGTCGGCCGGCATTGCGGCCAGCGCCCTTGCGAACGAGGACTCCGCACCCGTGAAGTCCTCCCGGTGGTGCCGGACGTACCCCAGATACGCGTCGCAGCGCCAACGCCCGGGGAGCCCGCACCCCCGAGCCAGCGACTCCGCCTGGGCAAGTTGGCCGGCCTCCACGCCGTAGCGGATCCGCTGCCCGAAGATCCAGTGGTCCCCCGGCACCGAGTGCGCCAGCGATTCCAGGTCGGCGAGCAGCTCGAGGCGCGCCGTGCGGATCGGTTCCGGCTCCTCGCGCGGCTTCCAATCGTCGTCGTCATCGTCCCAGATGCACAGTCGGCCGATGACCGCATCGCACGGATGCCTTCCGCCGCTGAGTGTGCGGGGCAGATCGCGCACGCGCCGCCGCTCGAAGCGGTTCTGCAAGGCGCGCGCACGGGAGTGGGCGTCGGCCGAGTCGAGGGCGGGCGGCGCCTGGGCGGGCGCGGAACCCGGGACGGCAACCAGGAACGCGATGGTCAGTGGTGCGCGAATCGACATGTCCTTCGGCGGGAATGTGTGGGAGGGACTAGCTTGAGCCTGTACGCGCCGTTCGGCAACTTCGCCCGCACGCCTCCGCGGCGCGGCACGCCTGCCGCAGCCCCCGATGCGGACGCGGCGGCCCTGCCGGGATGCAACTCGAAGACAGGAGTCATTGGATGTCCGATTCACCAGAGACGCTTCCGGTCCCTGCCAACCGCGGCGTCACACTGCGGGATTTCCTGGTCTTCCAGCTGAAGCTGGTGCTCGACGGTCTCCGGGACGTGGTGGTGATCAACTGCTCGATCGTGGCGATCATCATCGATCTGGCCACCGGACGCTGGCACCGCCCGAGGCTGTTCTACGTCGTGGTGCGCTTCAGCCAACGCTTCGAGGACTGGCTCCGGCTGCACCACATGAAGGGGATGGATATGGGGGCGCAGGAAGCCACGCTCGTGGACGACATGCTGGACCATGGCCCGGATGCGGACGAACTGATCGCCGGGCTGGAGGATCTCGCCCGCAGGGAATTCCCGCCGCGACGCCGCGACCGCTAGCTGCCAGCCTGGGCCCGGTAGCTGCTCGTCGCTGCTCGCCGCCAGGCGCCGGTTTCCGGCGGGGGCGCATTGGCCCGGGTGGAGTCGAACCACCACCCCCGGTTCCAAAGACCGGTGTCCTGCCATTAGACCACGGGCCACCTCTTCGCCGCGGTGCTCTGCGGCGACACTAGGAAGCTACATCATGTAAACCGTGATTGACATCATGTAAACCGCGGTTCACACCTGACGTGCCGATTCCCGGACCGCGTGGGGCATGGCCGTCAGCGTCGGCGCGGTGAATGCCGACCTGATCCCGCTCAGATCCGCGGCGCGGCGGGCGGCTTCGTCTGCGCGTCCGGGATCGGTGAACACGCCGAAGATCGCCGATCCGCTGCCTGTCATGCGCGCGGCCATGGCCCCTTCGCTCTCGAGCGTCGCGCGTGCCCGGGGGAGTACGGGGAAGCGGGCGAACGCGCCCGGCTCGAAATCGTTGATCTGCATGGCGGAAATGGCCGGCCAGCCGCCTCCTGCCAGGTCCGGCAGGCGCATCGGCGGAGCCGGCAGGTCCAGTGTGGAGACGATGTCCCGGTAGGCATCGGCTGTGGCGATCCTGACCTCCGGGACCGCGATGACGACTGTGGCGGCGGGAGGCGGGGGACAGCCGAGCAGCCGGTCTCCCCTGCCCCACGCGAGCGCGGTCGCGTGTCCGCTGCAAAAGAAGGGCACGTCCGCCCCGACCGTGCCGCCGATTTCGGTCAGGCGTTCGGGCTCCAGCGGCCGGCCGTGCAGCGCGTTCAGGGCGGCGAGCGTCCCGGCGGCGTCGGACGACGCACCGCCGAGTCCCGTGCCGGCCGGGATCGACTTCGTCAGCACAAGGGAGACGGCCGGCGCGAGGCCCGTGGCCGCGAAAAACGCGCGGGCCGCCCTGGTGACCGTGTTGTTCGCTTCTTCGCCCACCTCGGCCACGACGTCGCCCAATCCCGGGGCGGTCGGTCCACGCACGACCCTCAGCCCGATTCCGCTGTCGGCCGGATGCGCTTCGACGCGGTCGTGGAGTCCGACGGCCTGCAGCAGGGTCTCGATCTGGTGATACCCGGTGTCCTCCCTGGCCAGAATGCGCAGAAAGAGGTTGACCTTGGCCGGGCACGCGACGGCGACACCGCCCCGGGGGCCCCTTTCCGGCGTTGCCCGGGTGCTCATCGGGCGCCGCGAGTCCGGAAATCCCTGAAGGAGATGCCGATGCGCCGGGCGTACCACAGACCCGCCAGGGTGATGGGGAAGAAGTTCACGAAATGCCATCCCAATGCGAAGGCCCCGGCAGCCTCCTCGGCCACGCCGTATACCTCGACCAGTGCGACGGACGCGCCGAGCTGGAAGGTTCCCAGATACCCGGGCGCGGCGGGCATCGCCACGGCGACGGCGATGGCCGCGTTGACGAACAGGGCGGCGGCGAAGGGCAGGTCGATGCCGAAGGCCTCGAACCCGATCCAGAACGACAGCGACTGGATCAACCAGACCGCGAAGCTCAGGAGCAGCGCCGGCAACATGTGGCGCCAGCCTCGCATCGAGGCCAGTCCGGCCAGGATCTCCTGGAAGACCGTGTTGAAACCGGTCGCCAGGCGCTGTGGGAGCAGACGCGCGGCCAGACCCCCCAACAGTCTCCCGGCCCGTTTTGGAAACGCAACCAGCGTCACCGTGAACAGCAGCACCGCCGCAAGCACCCCCGTTACGCCCCGTATCCCGGCCACCAGCACGTCGGGCAGCGTCCCGGCCGGGAAGCTCGCGCTCGCGACGGCAAGCACCAGAAGCGCGAAAATCGCCACGCCGTCGATCAGGCGTTCGACGATCAGGGTGGCGAACGCGGCCGGCATCGAAACCGGCTCCAGGCGGCTGTACGCGTAGGCACGCCCGAGCTCGCCCACCCGTCCCGAAGGCAGAAGGTTGTTCGCCATGAAGCCCACGCAGACCGCGGCGAACCGCGACCGGTAGGGGCTACGGGGCTGCGCGGGCGCAAGCAGAAAGCGCCAGCGAACCGCCCGCGCCGCAAAACCGCCCATCGCCACCGCGCACGATGCCAGGAGGAGGAGCGGACTGACCCCCCGGATCGTCGCCCACACCTCCCCGAGGTCGACGTCGCGGAACAGCCACCACAGCAGTGCGCCGACGACCGCAAGGCCGAGCAGCGTCTTCCAGTTCGGGCGCATTGACCTGGGCGCTTCCTCCGCGGGTTGCTAGAACCCCTTAGGAGGAATCCAGGCGCCGGGGTTCGGGACGCGTCCCGGCGCGGCGAGCACGATCTCCTTCATCTCGCGGACCGCGCGCTCCAGTCCCGTGAACACGGCGCGGGAGACTACGCTGTGGCCGATGTTCAGTTCTTCGATGTGCGGCAGGGCGGCGACCGGCACGACGTTCTCGTAGGTGAGGCCATGCCCCGCGTGGATCGCCAGCCCGAGGCCGTGGCCGTGCTCGGCCGCCGAGGCGAGACGCGCGAGTTCGGCCGCCTTTCCGGCGTCGCCGCGGGCCTCTGCGTACTCTCCGGTGTGGAGCTCGACGGCGTGCGCCCCCAGGTCCGCCGAATGCTCCAGCGCCTCGACATGCGGGTCGATGAACAGCGATGTGCGGGTTCCGGCGGCTTCGAGGCGGCGTAGCGCCGCGCCCACGCTGTCGCGGACGGAGGCGGAGGCCAGGTTCAGGCCGCCTTCGGTGGTCACCTCTTCGCGCTTCTCGGGCACCAGGGTGGCCTGCATCGGGGCCAGGCCGACGGCGATGTCGACCACGGCGTCGTCGGCCGCAAGTTCGAAGTTGATGCCGGTCCGCACCACCTCGGCCAGGAGCCGCACGTCGCGGTCGTTGATGTGGCGGCGGTCCTCGCGCAGATGGATCGTGATGCCGTCGGCGCCTCCGAGTTCGGCCAGCACGGCCGCGCGCACGGGGTCGGGCTCGTCGGTCCGGCGCGCCTGACGGACCGTCGCCACGTGGTCGATGTTGATATAGAGCCTCATTCGGGGGATCCTCCATGGGGTTGGTGTGCCGTGACCCGTACCCGGCCGTGGGTGCGGAGCCGTCCGACGAGCGCCGGCGGAGCGTTTGCGACGACCCGCACCACGCTTCCCTCCTGGCTGCGCGACAGTACTTCACCCTCGCGGTACAGCGCCGCCAGGGTTCTGCCCTCTCCGGCCGGCAGCTCCACGTCTACCCGCTGCATTCGCGCCCTGACCCTCTTCAGCAGCTCTCGCCGCAGCGGCTCCAGGGTCGCCGGCTTGATCGAAGACGTGAACAGCGCGGCACGGCCGGCTGCGGCGGTGACCTGCCGGCGCAGGGCCAGCAGATCGTCGGGCGCGAGCAGATCGATCTTGTTGAAGACGACGATGCGCGGACGCTCCCGCAGTCCGAGTTCGTCCAGCACCCCGCGCACAACCCGCCGCCGACCGTTCAAATTGGTTTGTGCGGCGTCAATGACGTGGAGCAGCACGTCCGCCTCGCGAGCCTCCTCGAGGGTCGATCGGAAGGACGCGATCAGATGGTGCGGGAGCTTGCGGATGAATCCGACGGTATCGGTGACGAGGACGTCGTGTCCGCCCCCGACCTCGACGAGTCGCGTGGACGCGTCCAGCGTGGCGAAGAGCCTGTCCTCGACGAACTGTTTCGAGCCGGAAAGCGCCTCGAGCAGGGAGGACTTCCCCGCGTTGGTGTATCCGACCAGCGCGACCCGGAAACTCCCTTCCCGCCGCCGGCGCTGCACGGCCTGGGCCCGGGCGACCCCGCGCAACTTGCGCCGCAACTCGGCGATCCGCGTGCCGATCAGCCTGCGGTCGGTTTCGAGCTGCGTCTCCCCGGGACCGCGCAGTCCGATCCCTCCGCGGATGCGCGACAGGTGGATCCACATGCGGCGGAGCCGGGGCAGCAGATACTGCAACTGGGCCAGCTCGACCTGCATGCGCGCTTCGTGCGTTCTGGCGCGCGTAGCGAAGATGTCGAGGATGAGCTCCGCCCGGTCCATGACGCGGACACCGCAGAGCTCCTCCAGGTTCTTGCCCTGCGCCGGCGTCAGTTCATCGTCGAATACGATCAGGTCGGCGTTCAGCTCCCTGACCAGTGCCGAAAGCTCGGCCGCCTTGCCGCGCCCCAGATAGTAGCGGGCCTCGGGAGCCCGGCGGCGCTGTACGAGTCGGCCGACGACCTCGCCGCCCGCCGTATCGGTCAGCCTCTCCAGTTCCTCGAGGTGTTCCCGGGCGTTGTCCGCTCGCGTCGAGTCACGCGGTGTGCCGACCAGAACCGCGCGGTCGACCGGGGTGCGCATGTCCAGCAGTTGCGTCGGAATCGGTCGCTACCTCCTCTTTCTCCGCCACTCGGAGAGCCGCCTCCCCAGGTCGGCCTCCCAGCCCTTGTCGCCGGGCCTGTAGAACCGCTCTCCGGCCAGCCCTTCCGGCAGGTAGTGCTGCCGGGATACGCCACCCGGCTGATCCGGATCGTAAAGATACCCCTCTCCGTGGCCAAGGTCCTTCATGAGCTTCGTCGGAGCGTTGCGAAGGTGGAGCGGCACCGCCTCGCCCGGAGTCTCCCGCGCGCGGGCCAGCGCCCTGCCCCATCCCTTGTAGAGGCGGTTGGATTTGGGGCTCCCGGCCAGGTACACGGTGGCCTGGGCGAGCGCCAACTCCCCTTCGGGCGTGCCCAGGAACCGGTACGCGTCCCGGCAGGCCACCGCGACGGCCAGCGCGGACGGGTTGGCGAGTCCGATGTCCTCCGTGGCCATGCGCGCCAGGCGGCGGGCGATGTACATGGGATCCTCGCCTGCTTCCAGCATCCGGCCCAGCCAGTAGAGGGCTGCGTCGGGATCGCCGCCGCGCACCGACTTGTGCAGCGCCGAGATGTGATCGTAGTGCCGGTCTCCGGACTTGTCGTAGACGGCGAAACGGTGCTGGATCGCGACCTCGACGGATTCGGTGGACATCGTGCCGCCCTCGCCGCACACCGCCGCCGCGCGTTCCAGGATGCCCAGCGCGCGTCTGGCGTCGCCGTCCGCCGCCTCGGCGATGCGTTCGACGACCTGACGGGGCGCGACGAGCCCGGCCGCGCCGAGTCCGCGTTCGCTGTCGGCGAGGGCGTCCTGCAGAACGCGCGTGAGGTCGTCCCGTGAGAGGGGGTCGAGCACGACCACCGGTGCGCGGGAGAGGAGGGGCCGCACGACCTCGAAGCTGGGGTTCTCCGTCGTGGCGCCGATCAGGATGACCTCGCCGGTCTCCACGACCGGGAGGAACGCGTCCTGCTGGGCCTTGTTGAAGCGGTGGATCTCGTCGCAGAAGAGTATGGTCCCGCGACCGCTTGCGGCGCGCCGGGTCCGCGCCTCGGCGATGATCTCGCGCACCCGGGCGACGCCCTCGGTCACCGCACTGAAGGCAACGAAAGCAGCTTCTGCGGACCCGGCGACCAGTCTGGCGAGCGTGGTCTTTCCCGACCCCGGAGGACCCCACAGGATGAAGCTGGCGATCTCGCCGCTGTCGATCATCGTGCGGATCGAACCTCCGGGGCCGACGACGTCTTCCTGGCCGCGGAACTCGGCGAGCGTCCGCGGCCGCATGCGCGCGGCCAAGGGTGCGGATCGGAGGTCGCGCCCCGCAGCTGGCTGCGGGTCGCGCCCGCCAGCGTGCGAGGGGTCGCCCGGAAACAGATCGAGCGTGTCACCCATCGGGCTCGCCGGCCGGATCCATCCTCGCCGCCATTTCGAGCAGCGTGGAACGTTCGTTCGACGCGGGATCCTCCCAGACCGCTTCGAGCAGCCGGCCGAGCGCCTTCCCGATGTCCGGACCCGGCTGCCATCCGGAGGCGACGAGGTCACCTCCGGTCACCGGCAGTTCGCGCGTGGACAGCGGAATCCCCGCGGCGAGGTCGCTCTCGATGGCCGCGATCGTGCGTTCGACCTCGACGCCCGCCGGGTCCACGCCGGTATCCGTTGGGTCGACGCTCGTGTCCCGGTCCGCACGGCTCGCGGCCGCCGCGCGCCAGATCCCGAAAATGTCGTCGAGCGCACGCCTCCCCATGTGCGCCGCCCAGCGCCTCCGGGCCGGCGCGTCGTGCTCCAGGCCCTTCGGCGGCCCCAGTCCGCCCCGGCACGCCGCCCCGATCCGCTGCACCTCGCTGTTGGAGAAACGCAGACGCGCGAGCACACGTGGTCCCGTCGAGGCTGCGGCCGCACGGAGGCCCTGAAGCAGCAGCATGGCCATGCGGGTACCGGGCTCGTGCCGCGGCACCGCGTCCACCGCGCCGAGGGCATCGTCGGCCAGACGTCCCTCGATCTCGGGGAGGATGCGGTGCAGGGCTCCGCATCGCCGGTACAGCCGCAGGGACCGGGACGGACGCGGTCCGGCCAGCACCTTCATCAACTCCTCGCGTACGCGTTCCACCGAAAGCCGGGTGAGGCCGGGAACGGCCTCCACCATCGCCCCCCACGTATCGGGCTCGATCCCGAAGCCCAGCGTTCCCGCGAACCGCAAACCCCGCAGGACGCGCAGATAGTCCTCGCGAAAGCGTTCGGCGGGAGCGCCGACCGCGCGCAAGACCCCCTGTGCGAGATCCTCCTGACCGCCGTAGGGGTCGTACAGCACGCGCCTGTCCGGATGCCACGCCATCGCGTTGACCGTGAAGTCGCGACGCGCGAGGTCTTCCCGCAGCGTCTCCGCAAAGGCGACGACGGCCTTTCGTCCGTAGGTGATCACGTCGTGCCGGAAGGTGGTGACCTCATAGAGGACACCGTCGCTGCCGAATACACCGACGGTTCCGTATTCGATGCCCAGCGGCACGGTCCGCCGAAACAGGCTTCGTACCTGTTGGGGGTGCGCCCGGGTGGCCAGATCCCAGTCCTCGCGCTCGCCCGGGCTCCCGCGCACCGCGTCCCTGACGCCGCCTCCCACCGCCCACGTCTCGAAGCCCTCCGCCTCCAGGCGGCGGACCATTTTGCGAACGGCGGGCGGGAGCTCGATTCGCATGCTCACGCGTCCCGCACGCCCCGGAAGGTGTGCTGCGCGGGGTCGTTTTCGCCCGGCCCGGACGGGGTCCGCCGACTCACCCGACGAGGACCGCTCCTCCATTGACATTCAGAATCTCGCCCGTGATGTGGCGTGCGAGCGGCGAGCACAGAAGGACGATGGGTCCCGCGACATCCTCCGCGGTCGCCACCCGGCCGATCGGGATATCGGCCTCGATCCTCGCACGGTCCTCGCTGCCCAGCGCGTCCTGTGACATCTCCGTGTCGATCCAGCCCGGCGCAACGGAGTTGACCGTGATGCCACGCGTGCCGACCTCCACGCACAGGCCCTTCACCATCGAGATCATCGCGCCTTTCGTGGCAGCGTAGTCGGAGTGATACGCCTCGCCCCGCTGTCCGGCGGTCGAACTCACCAGGATGACGCGCCCGTCGTCGTTCATGCGGCGCAGCGCCTCGCGCGTCGTAAAGAAGATCGAGTCCAGGTTGACTGCGATCGTGCGGTGCCAGCGAGCGTCCTCCATCTCCGATACGGGCACGTCGGGGACGGGCCAGATCCCCGCGTTGCCGACAAAGATATCAAGGCTGCCGAATTCGCGGTCCACCCGGCTGAAAAGACGGTCGACGGCAACCCGGTCCGCCAGATCGCCGGCCTCGGCCCAGCTTCTGACGCCCATGGCTCTGGCTTCCGCTACGACGCGCGCGGCTTCGGCGCTGCGGTTGTAGTACGAGATGCCGACGTCGGCGCCCGCACCCGCGAGCAGCCGCACGGTCGCGGCGCCCACGCCCCGCGAGCCGCCGGTGACCAGCGCCGTCTTCCCCTTCAGTCCCGGTTCAAGTGCGTTCAAGGTCGTTCCCGTCCTTCGTCATCGAGCGGATTCGGGTGTACGCCGGCATCCGCGGCGTTCCAGCCGCGCATCAGGCGCTCCGTCACCCGGCGCAAAGCGGTGCGGTCCTCTTCCTCCAGCAACGCCCAAAGACAAGCGTATGTGACGTACGCGTCCGCAGCCAGCAGCGAGAATGCGGCCGGACGGCCACCCTCACGAACAGACGCCGTCAGCTCCTCCTCTCCGGCGCGCAGAAGCGCCGCGAGCGAGACCGGGGCGTTCGCCCGAAGACGAACCCGAAGCGCATCCGGAACCCTCCTGTCGCGCTGTCCGATCCAAGCCGCGATGGTCATGGGGCCACCTGCGCGGACATCTCGCCGACGACTTTGGCCCCGTGGCGGACCGCCTCTCCGATCCGATCGGTGTCTGCCACGCCGGCCTGGGCCATGTGCGGTCTTCCGCCGCCCCTGCCACCCACGGCGGCGGCAACCTCGCGCACCACCCGGTCCGCCCTCAGCCCAGCGGCGATCGCACGGTCGCTGGCGAACGCGAAGAGCGAGAGCTTGCCTCCCGGCATCTCCGCGGCCACGACCGCGACCCCGGCGCCCTTTGAAGCCCGGAACGCGTCGCCCCAGCTCCGCACGTCGTCCGCGGCGCGTACCCGGAGCCGCACGCCGCGGTAGGTCATGCGGCCGCCGCCCGCGTCGAACTCGGTCTCGGCCAGCACGTCGGCTCCACCGGCCCCGTGGCTGCGAAGGTCGTCGACCAGCTCCTCCAGCGCGCGCTTGTCCTCCAGCAGCTCGCCGACCCGGCGCTCGACGCCGTCCGGCACCGCCTTGACCGATGCGGCCAGCGCCTCGATGCGCTGCCGATAGCTGTCCAGGTGTTCGAAGGCCCCGCGCCCGGTCACCGCCTCGATCCGCCGCACGCCTCCGCCCACACCGGTCTCCGAAACGACCTTGAAGAGCCCGATCTCGCCCGTGCGCGAGACGTGCGTGCCGCCGCAGAGCTCCATGCTCACCCCGGGCACCTCGACCACCCGGACCTCGTCGGCGTACTTCTCGCCGAAGAGCGCCATCGCACCGGCCCTGACCGCTTCGTCGTGGGGACGGATGTCGGTGAGCACGGCGTGATTGCGCCAGATCCCCTCGTTGACGGTCGCCTCCACCGATTCGATCTGGGCTCGTGTCATGGGGGCCGTATGCGAGAAGTCGAACCGGAGCCGGTCGGGAGCGACGAGAGAGCCGCGTTGCACGACGTGGTCGCCGAGGACCGAACGCAGCGCCGCGTGCAGGAGGTGGGTTCCGGTGTGGTTGCGTTCGGTGTCGCGCCTGGACGCTGAATCGACCCGGGCGGTGACGGAGGCACCGAGCACGGAGTCACGGGTCAGGTCACCCTCGGACCGCCCACGGACGAGCACATGATCGCCTTCGCGGACGACTTCCTCGACCTCCATGGTCCATCCGTCCGCCTGCACATGGCCCAGGTCCGAGATCTGCCCGCCGGCCTCGAGGTAGAAGGGCCGGTCCCGCAGGATGAGGCTCAGCCGGCCGTCGCCCGCGCAATAGTCGAGCACCCTGGAGTCGGTCACCAGGTGGTCGTAGCCGACGAATCGCTCGGAGGGTGCACCGGCTGCCATGTGCCAGGGGGGTGGTGGACATGCACCGGGCTGTGCGTGCGGCAACCCGGCCTGGCTGGTGACTCCGGGAAGCCCCCCCCGCGCTCCCCGCGATCTCTGCCGCTGCTGCTCCAGCGCCTCCTCGAACCCGTCCATGTCCAGGTCGTAGCCGCGTTCGTCCGCCACGATGCGCGTCAGGTCGGCGGGAAACCCGAACGTGTCGTACAGCCGGAACACCTCGGCGCCGGGGATCACCGGGCGGGGCGACGTGCCCGCACCAGCGCGCGGCGCGACCTCGCCGAGCCGGTCCATGCCGCCCTCGATCGTGCCCAGGAACCGCTCCTCTTCGCCGCGCGCCGTGGCGAGGATGCTCTCGCGGCGGGCGGCAAGATCCGGATAGGCCCCCGCCATCTCGTCGACCACGACGCCGGCGACCGTCACAAGCGTGGGCTCTCGCCTGCCCAGAAGCCACGCGTGGCGCACGCCGCGTCTGAGGATCCGCCGCAGGACGTAGCCTCGACCCTCGTTCGACGGGAAGACGCCATCGGCGAGCAGAAAGGCGACCGCCCGCGCGTGGTCGGCCAGCACGCGGTACGAGACCCCTGCTTCCGCGTCCGGCGCATAGGGCTGCCCAACCACACTGGCCACTTCGTCGAGCAGGGGCAGGAACAGATCCGTGTGGTAGTTGCTCCCCGCTCCCTGCATGACGGCGGCAAGTCGCTCCAGGCCCAGGCCGGTGTCGATGCTGGGCGCCGGGAGTGGGTGCCGGGCGCCGGATTCGTCGCGGTCGAACTGCATGAAGACAAGGTTCCACAGCTCGAGAAACTCGCCGGCCTCGCCGCGCACCTCGAATTCCTGCTTCGGCGGTACGGTACCCCGCTCCCTGCGGGGCCGCATGTCGTAGTGGACCTCCGAGCAGGGACCGCAGGGACCCGTGTCGGCCATCTGCCAGAAGTTGTCCTTGTCTCCGAGCCTGTAGATCCGTTCCGGCGCGACCCCTGCAACCTCGGTCCAGAGCGCCGCCGCCTCGTCGTCGGTGTGGTGGACGGTCACGAAGAGACGGTCGACTTCGAGTCCCATGTCGTCCGTCAGGAAGTCCCAGGCGTACCCGATGGCCTCACGCTTGAAGTAATCCCCGAAGGAGAAGTTGCCGAGCATTTCGAAGAAGGTGTGGTGCCGGGCAGTGCGGCCCACCTCTTCCAGGTCGTTGTGCTTGCCGCCCGCGCGCACGCACTTCTGGGACGTGACGGCCCGCGCGGGCGACACCTCCTCGGTCCCCAGAAACACGCCCTTGAACTGGACCATTCCCGCGTTCGTGAACAGCAGCGTCGGGTCGTTGGCGGGCACCAGGGACGAACTTGGACGGACCTGGTGGCCGCGGTCGCGGAAGAACGCGAGGAACCTGTTGCGGATTTCGGCGGATTTCATCGGATGGGAAAGTGGCGGGATCCTCGCCAGCCGGTCGTTTCAGGTACACCGCACCGACATCGGCACGGCGTCGGCGACCGTACAAGTTAGCCCAACCGGCGCCTCAGACCACCTTGACGGCGGGACCCTCCTGTCCGCCGTCCGCCGGCGTCTCCCCCTCCTCCCTGATCCCCAGCGCCACCAGCAGGCGCGACTCGATCTCCCGGGCGACATCGGCGTTCTCTTCGAGGAAGTTCCGTACATTCTCCTTCCCCTGTCCCAACCTCAGGTCCCCGTAGGAGAACCACGAACCCGACTTGTCGACGACTCCGTGCTCGACGCCGATGTCGATGAGGAGACCCGTGTGGCTGATCCCCTTACCGTACAGAATGTCGAACTCGGCCTGTTTGAACGGCGGCGCGCACTTGTTCTTGACCACCTTGACCCGGGTCCGGTTTCCGATGATCTGCGGTCCGTCCTTCAGGGCTCCGATGCGCCGTATGTCCATGCGCAGTGAGGCGTAGAACTTGAGGGCACGCCCCCCGGACGTCGTTTCCGGGCTTCCGAACATGACGCCGATCTTCTCCCGGATCTGATTGGTGAAGACCACGGCGGCGTTGGACCGGCTCACGGCACCTGTCAACTTTCGCAGGGCCTGGCTCATGAGGCGGGCCTGGAGTCCGACGTGCGAGTCGCCCATCTCCCCCTCGATCTCCGCTCTCGGCACCAGCGCGGCGACCGAGTCCACCACGATGACGTCCACGGCGTTGCTGCGGATGAGGACCTCGGCAATCTCCAGCGCCTGCTCACCGGTATCGGGCTGCGACACGAGCAGATTGTCGACGTCGATCCCGAGCCTGCGCGCGTACTGTATGTCGAGTGCGTGCTCCGCGTCGATGAACGCGGCGATCCCCCCGTCGCGCTGCGCGTTGGCAATCACATGGAGACACAGGGTCGTCTTGCCGGACGATTCGGGGCCGTAGATTTCGCTGATCCGCCCGCGCGGGATGCCGCCGATGCCGATCACGCCGTCCAGATTGATCGCACCGGTCGAGATGCTGTCGATCTGGAGGCTGGCGCCGTCCGAACCCATGCGCATGATCGCCCCCCGTCCGTAGGACCGCTCAATCTGGGTCAGCGCGGTGTTGAGTGCTTTCTCACGGCGTTGCCGTTCCTTACCGTTCCTTGGAGATGCCTTTCTTCCGGATGCCGGGTTCCTGGACATTTGCGACCTTTCACTTGCCCCCAGGGGTCGTGGAGCCGGCTGCACCCGGCCGGCCGCTTCCGCAAGGACCGCGGCCGAAGGGTTCACAACCGACAGATGTCAATACCGAATATAATACGAAATAGCCCTTCATCAAGGCCTGAAGGTGAAGGTACACCAAAAAATGGGCGATTCCATGTCTGAACCGGCCAACTTTTCGAGCGACTGCGATCTGGTCGCCATCGGCGGCGGTACGGGCGGTCTGGTGACCGCAGCGGGAGCGGCGTATCTGGGACTCAGACCAACGCTGGTCGAGAAGTCCGCTCTCGGAGGCGACTGCCTGTGGACCGGGTGCGTGCCCTCGAAGGCGCTCACCGCGTCGGCGCGCCTGGCGTGGAACATCGATCACGCCGCCAGGCTGGGGCTCGGATCCGGGGGCGCACGAAGCGAATTCCGCACGGTCATGGAGCGAATGAGAGCCGCGCGTGCGACGGTCGCGCATCACGACGACCCCGAGCGGTTCCGCAGCATGGGGGTGTCCGTGCATTTCGGATCCGCCCGCTTCCTGGACGCCTCGACCCTGGAGGTGGAGGGTGTCGGCAGGATCCGGTCGAAACGCTTTGTGATCGCGACGGGCGCGGTTGCTGCCATCCCCCCCATCCCGGGTCTCGAGGACACGGACTACTGGACCTACGAGACCGTATTCGATCAGGATGAACTGCCCGGGTCGATCGTGATCCTGGGTGGAGGTCCGATCGGGCTCGAGTTCGCACAGGTGTTCGCGCGGCTGGGCTCTCGCGTCACGGTCCTCGAAATGGCTCCGACGATCCTGATCAGGGAGGACCCCGACGCGGCCGCCTTCATGCACCACCTGCTCGAAGCCGAAGGGATCGACATTCGCGTCGGCGCGGCGGCGACCGCCGTTCGCACCGAGGCAGCCAAGACCGTGGTGGAGACGAGCAACGGCGGCCCGGTCACGGCCGACCGGCTCTTCGTGGCCACCGGACGGCGCCCGATGACCGACGGACTGAACCTGGAGGCCGCCGGCATCCGGACGGACAGGGGGGCGGTGGTGGTGGATTCGCGGCTCCGGACATCGTCGGGCTCGGCGTGGGCGGTGGGAGACGTGACCGGGGCGCTGCAGTTCACGCACGTGGCAGAACAGATGGCCAAGGTCGCACTGCGCAACGCGATCATTCCGGGCACCACGAAGATCCGCTACGACAGCGTCCCGTGGGTCACGTACACCGACCCGGAGATCGCTCACGTGGGGCTGTCCGAGGCCGAGGCGGAGGCGGAGGGCGGGACGACCTACCGCTACGAGCTGGACGACCTGGACAGGGCCATCGTGGACGCCTCGGCGGTGGGGTTCGTCAAGGTCTCCGCCGACCGCAAGGGAAGAGTGCTCGGGGCCACCATCGTTGCTCACGGTGCCGGCGAGCTGATCCTGCCCCTGGTCATGGCCAGGCAGCACGGGCTGACTCTTGGCCGGATCGCGAATACCATATTTCCGTATCCCACGATGGTCGAAGGCGTAAAGCGGGCGGCCGGCGAGTACATGCGCTCCCGGCTCGACACGACATCGGGCAGACTGCTCAAGAGAATCATCCAATGGCTGAAATAGACGACCGACCCGGATCGCGGGAGCCGCGTGCTTCCGGACGCGCCGGCGCGTTCCTGAAACTCGCAGTCCTTGTCCTGCTGCTCGCCGGCGGATACCTCGCCGCCACGAGGACGCCGCTCGGGAGCTACCTCACCCGCGAGGGGATCGGAGAGGCGATCGCGCTGCTGCGAGGCAATCCCTGGGCACCCCTGATCTTCATGGCGACCTACGCCACGGCCACGGCGCTGGCCGTCCCGGGAACGATTCTCACGCTCGCGGGCGGAGCACTGTTCGGCTTCTACTGGGGCACGTTCTTCAACTTCGTGGCCGCCAACATCGGGGCGAACGCGGCGTTCGTCCTTGCGCGCACGCTGGGGGGAGACGGTGTGCGCCGCCTGATGGGCGACGATTCGGCCGCGCTGCAGAAGCTGGACGACGTCGTAGGGAAGCACGGATTCCAGGGACTGCTGACGCTCCGCCTGATCCCCCTCGTCCCCTTCAACGCGCTCAACTTCGGATCGGGCCTCATGTCCCTCAAGTGGCGTACCTACGCGCTCGCCACGCTGATCGGCATTCTCCCCGGCACCGCGGTCTACACGTTCTTCGCCGACTCCCTGCTCCAGGGCTCGCAGGAAGCTTCGAGGGACGCGCTGGTCCGGGTTCTCATCGCAGGCGGCCTTCTGCTGCTCCTCAGCCTGCTGCCGGCGATCCTGAAGCGCCTGGGCGTCAGGCTGCCGGGCATGTCCGCCGTGCTCGTGCTCCTCATGGGGCTGTCGCTTGCGGCACGGCCGGCATCCGCCATGCAGCAGACGTCCGCCGCGGGGCTGCCCGACCACTCGGCGTTCACACCGGTGCTCGCGGCGGTCGTCGAGGGACCGCTGGTGAACTACGCCCGCCTGGCCGCCGACCCCGCCGGGCTGAACCGCTACATCGCCGCCCTCGCCTCCACCGACCCCTCGGCTCTTGCCGCGGCCAGCCGCAACGAGAGGCTCGCCTTCTGGATCAACGCCTACAACGCCTGCATGCTCAAGCGCGTGATCGAGCACTACCCGATCCGGAAGGCGGGAGGCCTGCTCCGCCTGAAGAACGCGGCCGCCGGCCGGCCGGAGAATTCCGTGTGGCAGATCGGCGATGTCTTCACCGCGGCGCACTGTCCCGTAGCCGGCGCCGAGCGCTCCCAGGACGAAATCGAACACGAGATCATCCGTCCCATGGGCGACCCGCGCATCCACTTCGCGATCAACTGCGCCGCGCTCAGCTGTCCGCCCCTCATCTCCCGGGCCTATCTGGCAGGCACGCTGGACGGGCAACTGGACGACCGCGTACACGCATTCATCGGCGATCCCGTCCACTTCGAGGTCCCGGTCGCGGATGGAACGCCCACCGTCATGGTGAACCGGGTGCTCGATTGGTTCAGCGAGGACTTCGGCGGACCGGAGGGCATTGTTGCGTTTCTCGCCGGGTACGTCGACGGGGCGGCCCGGGCTGCGCTGACGGGCCCGGACGCCAGGCTGGTCTTCTTCGACTACGACTGGACCCTGAACGACGCGACGCGCTGACGGCTTCCCGCGTGGATCGTCGCGAACCGCTGGACAGCGCCCACGTTGACGGCGCCGGTTGCGAAGGCGCCGGCCCGGACGAAGGCGCCGGCCCGAACCAAGGCGTCGGCCTGGGCGAAAGCGCCGGCCTGGGCGAGGGCGCCGGCCTGGGTGTCGTCGTTCCGGCGCTGGACGAGGCTGACACCCTGCCCCGCCTTCTCGAGGATCTTGCCCGCATGCGCATCGGCCACCGGATCCTGGTCGTGGACGGTGGCTCGGGCGACGGGACGGTCGCCGCCGCGAGGGCCGGCGGGGCCGAGGTCATGCGGAGTCGCGCGGGGCGGGCCAGGCAGATGAATGCGGGTGCGGCCTTCCTGGCCACGCGCTGGCTCCTTTTCCTGCACGCCGACTCGCGACTCGACGGTTTCGCGCTGGCAGCGATCGCGCATCACGTCCGCCGGGACGCCGGGCAGGCCGGCTACTTCCGCCTGGCGATCGCGCACTCAGCCTTCTACTACCGGTTGATCGAGATCGGGCAGAGAGTCCGGGAGCGAGTGTCCGGACTCGTGTACGGCGATCAGGGACTGCTCGTCCGCCACGACGTATTCGACGCCGTCGGCGGCTACCCGGACCAGCCGATCATGGAGGATGTGATCCTGTGCCGGCGGCTCCGGGATGAGGACCGGCTCACGCGTCTCCCCGGCACCGTGACGACCAGCTCCCGCCGCTACGAGGAGGAAGGGCGCGTCCGGGCATGGATGCGCAATGCGCGCACGATCGCCCGCTTCCTGTCGGGGACCGATCCCGCAGTCCTGGCCGACGGCTACCGGCCCCGAAGAGCTGCCGGGGCTGGCGCACAAACGATCGACCGCGGCAAACGCGCCGGACGGGCCACGCTTCTCGTCTTCGCCAGGGCGCCCCGGCCCGGCACCGTCAAGACGCGGCTGGCCCGCGCCATCGGTGACGAGGCCGCAGCCGGACTGTACCGCCGCATGGGACGTCGGATCGTCGCCAGCGTGGAGGGCGCGCCGGCGCGGATGGTCGTCTGCTACGATCCGCCGGACGCCGAACCGGAGATGAGACACTGGCTCGGCCCGTCTGCCCGAGAGTACGTGCCACAGGGTGGAGGCGACCTGGGTGCCAGGTTGGCACGCATGTTCGACTACGCGTTCGCTGACGTGGACCGCGTCCTGGCCATCGGGACCGATGCGCCGGCAACGGACGCCGGCAGGGTCATGCACGCCATCGAGGCGCTCGACACCGCCGATGTGGTCATCGGCCCCGCGCGGGACGGCGGCTACTACCTGATCGGTTTGCGAAGACCGCGTCCGGAGCTGTTTCGGGGGATTCGCTGGGGCACCGGTTCGGTGCTGGCGGAAACGAGAGCCGAGGCCGAACGGCTCGGACTGGGCATCACGTGGCTGGAGTTGGAGAGCGACATCGACACCGGCGACGATCTCACACCGGACGTGTTGCGCTGGCTCGACTCGGAGGCACCCCTGGCAGACCCTCCAGCATCACCTTGAACCATTCGCGTAACGCACCCACAAGCCTGGTCTTACGGGGACGTACAGAAGGTCATACGGAAGCTCGTCAGAACGCTCCGCAAAGAGCGGAACACCGCCCCGCCATCCGACCTGCACGATATCCCCGCAGTCAGCCGGCCCCGGCGCACCGCGCTGCCGGTAGCTGCGTCCGGAGAAGTTGATGGCCTCGCCCCGGCCGAACCAGTCGCGTCCTTCCGCGTAGCTGCCTGCGAGCACCACCGCCGGCCCCAGTTCCCGCAGCGATACGCGATCCGGCCCGACCAGGGTGTCCCCGGCCTCCGTGAGGAAGACCTGCGCGCCCTCGCCCGTCGCCAGACACATCGTTGCCGGTGTCCCGGCGGGACGGGACGACTCGATTGCGTGAGCGACGATGACCGTGTCAGGGGGCGGAGCCGGAAGCGTGATCGTATCGGCCGGGGCATGCGACCGTCGGCGGCACAGGCCGAGAGCATCGGCGCAGACGGCGATCGAGCCCGCGACGCCGAACTTCCTCGACCGGAAGGCGGTTGATCCGTCGTGGTTCATCCCGAGCGCGAACGCGCCGACCTGTGCTCCGCCGAAGTCGAACCGTACGCCGGCGTTGGCGTCGAAGCCGTTGAATTCCGCCATCATGCTCATGCCGGCCGCGGCCCCGAGACTCACGCGAATCGCCGATCCGGCGAACAGTCCGCCGCTGGACCCGTCGTTGTAGAAGTCGAGGTCCCCTCCCGCCGAAAAGATGCCGCCACCCCAGCCGGCGCTCAGGGTCATGTCGTACGCGAAGGGCACGCCGTCAAGCCCGGGGAGCACCGCCGTCGCCACGACGTACGGGCTGAGGTTGCCGCGGAACTCCCGCACGCCCGGGGGGTTGCGAACCACCCGCGCGTCCGGGTAGCCGAGCCGGTTGGGCTGGGGTCCGCCGCGGCCGTCGCCGCCGAAGGACGGCGACGTGACAAAGCGCGCCCCGACCGCGAGATGGAGGCGGTCGAGGGAGCCCGGCAACAGAGACAGGCGACCGAATCCTCCGACAATCCTCCCGCCGTCGCGAGCGTCCCCAAGGTGCTGGAGCGTTGCCCCCGCCTCCAGCCGTTCGAAGAGCCCGATGGCCACCGAACCGTCGGACAGCCACCGTCCGCCCCTGTCCCGCCCATCCCGGTCCCCGCCGGATCGCGCGGATCCACCCGTCCGGTGCCAGGGTAGCCGGAAGCCGGAGTAGCTCGCCGTGACTGTCAGGTGCGGCAGTACCGTCGCGACGGGGATATCGACCAGCCCGGACCCGTAGCGAAGCGTCGCCGACACGTCTCTCGGCTGTGCCGCCGCCGGCCGCACGAGCACGGCCAGCGCGACGACGGCCGCGATGCAGGCGCGGCGGGCGTCACGGAAGGATTTGGACCGGACGCTATCCGTCGACACGGTCCGCG
The DNA here is from genome assembly GCA_965205005.1 of Longimicrobiales bacterium. Lineage (GTDB taxonomy): Bacteria > Gemmatimonadota > Gemmatimonadetes > Longimicrobiales > Gaopeijiaceae > Bin94. The sequence continues at coordinate 4,040,138 of OZ242028.1, forward strand.
GCGTCCCCCGGCTCGCCCGCCGCCAGCCGCTTCATACCCCGGGAGATCTTCCAGACCCAGAACGCGATCAGGATCCACGCGATTCCGTAGGCCAGAAGGATGTGGACGTAGGGGCGCATCATGCAACACCTCCAGCGGGCGCAGCTTTTCCTACCGCCAGCGTGCGCCTGCTCACGAGTTCAACCGAGTACCTGAGTGCAAACAGGCCGAGAAACAGCATCGTGAAGCCGGCCAGGGAGACGAGCAGGGTCGCAAGCATGTCCGGGTGCAGCGTGGGCCCCTCGGGCTTGATTACGACCGGGCCCGGGTGCAGCGACCTGAACCACGACACGCTCACGTGGATCAACGGGATGTTCAGCGAGCCCACGATCGCAACGACCGCCGCGAAGCGCTTTCCGCGTCGCGGGTCGGCCACGGAGCCCCTGATCAGGAAGTACCCCAGGTAGGTGAACCACAGCAGCAGCGTGAGTGTCAGCCGCGGCTCCCACGTCCAGTAGGTGCCCCAGGCAACGCGGCCCCACAGGGGTCCCGAGGTGAGCATGATGGCGCCGAAGATCAGACCGCCCTCGCCTGCGGCCACCGCGGCGGCGTCGGCCCGCTCGTCGTGCAGCCAGAGATACGCGGCGCTCGCGAGCGCCACGATGCCGAACGCCAGGAACGTCGTCCACGCGGCCGGCACATGCACATAGAAAATCCGCTGGATCACCCCCTGGGCCGCTTCCGTCGGGACCCAGAACGCGACCATCCAATGCATCAGCAGAATGGCGGCGACCCCCGCCCACACGAGCACCAGGCCCGCAGTCCGCACCCTTGTCGACTCCATATTCAAGAGATCCTATTCGTCGGTAACGTGTTGGAAAAGGGCGGCGCCGACCGCGACCGATCCGATCGCGAACGCCCACAGGAGGCGTACGAGGCCCGAAACCTGGTCCCAGGGCAGCCCCATGAAAACCCGTGCCGAGGCCGTGGCGCCGAAGAACACCACGGGAACGAGCAGCGGGAAGGTCAGCAGCGGCAGCAGCGAATCCCCAAGCGAGCTGTGCCGCGACATGCGTCCGAAGAACGTCCCGGTCGCGGCCAGGCCGATGGTTCCGGGCAGGAAGATCGCGGCGTGCGCCGCCAGCGAACCGGAGACGCGCGCGCCGAGGAAGCTCGTGAGCACGACGAACGACAGCGCCGTGATCAGCCAGGTCAGGGCGAGGTTCGCCACGGTCTTGCCGAGAAAGACGGCCGGCCTGGAGACCGGCGTCAGGAGCAGGTGGCGGAAGGCGCCATCCGCTTCCTCGGCGTCGAAGATCCGTCCGGTCCCGGCCGTCGACGCGAACAGGATCGTAAGCCACGTGAGGGGTGCGACGACCGCTCGGCCGGCCACCTGACTCCTGTCCAGCGCGAATCCGAAGAGAAATCCGGCGAGGACCACGAACCCGACCATCGCCAGCAGCCTGCCCCCGGACCGGAACTCGACGCTGAGGTCCTTGCGCGCGATCAGCCACGTCCAGCGCAGCGCGCTCATGACGGACCTGGAGGCGCGGTGGTGAAGTGCTTCAGGAGTTCCGCGGCCCCATCCTCCACGGCCTCGCCGTCGAATGCCACCCGGCCGCGGCGGATCACCACGACGCGGTCCGCCAGCCGCAGCCCCCGGCGCAGATCGTGTGTCACGAGGACGACAACCGCTCCCGTCGCACGGCGCGCCAGCAGAATATGCTCCAGACCGGCCGCACCCGCCGGATCCAGTCCGGCAAAGGGCTCGTCGAGGAAGAGGATTTCGGGGTCGTGGAGAAGCGACCTCGCCAGCGCAACCCTCTGGCGCTGGCCGCGCGAGAGCGTCTCGACGCGCCACCCGGCCAACCTTGCGGCGCCCACCGCTTCGAGAGCCGCAGCCAGGTCGCCGCGTCCGTTTCCGCCGACGCCGTGCATGGCGGCGAAGAACCTGAGATTCTCCTTGACCGTCAGCTTCTCGTAGAGGCCGGTGCGGTGGGAGACCAGCCCCACCCTGGCCCGCCAGGCGGGGTCCTTGCCGGACACCACCGACCCGTTGGCCCTCACCTCGCCGCGGTCCGGCGCCCGCTCACCGCTCAGCACCTTGAGCAACGTCGTCTTCCCCGCCCCGTTGGGCCCCACGATGGCCAGGATCTCCCGGCCGGAAGCGTGCAGGTCCACGCCGGCAAGCGCACGCACGGGACCGTAGTTGCAGACGATGCCGCGCCCTTCGAGGGTCAAGGACCATCTCCGGCGGAGGAGCCCGCCACCTTCCCGGACCCGGTGGCCAACAGCTCGCCGCAGCGCCCGCAGTACCTCGCGCCGATGGGGTTCAGGTGCCCGCACGACGCGCACTGCATTCCCCGGCGGATCGCTTCGCGGATCCCGGCGATCTCGTCTTCCAGCTGTCGTGACGCCCGCATTGCTTCGGTCTCCCGGCGTGCGCCCGATTCCTCGTCCGGTCCGAGGTGAGTGAGCGCCTCCCGCGACAGTTCCAGCTTCAGGGCTTCGTAGTCGTCCCCGTCGAGCTTCCCCGTGGCACGGTCGTACTCGAGATCCCTGAGCGCCGTCAGCGCGACCAGGCGGCGGGCGGCGGCCTCGTCGAAGTCGTCGTCCCCGTGGAACACCGCCGCGCTCCTGCCGGAGAACACGGGTTCGAGGACGAAGAGCGCCACACCGGCGGCGAGGAGCACTCCGCCGATCAGGGCCATCACGGCGCGTTCGCCATGTTGGGACTCAGCCGGTGGCCGGCGCCGGGATGGGTCCCGGGCGCGAGCGGCGGCGCACCGATACGGGAGCGGCGACCCGTGCGGCCGGCCACATTCCGATGAGGGCGCCGATCGTGACGATCAGCCCCCCGTACCAGATCCAGGGCACCAGCGGCAGGGCCTTGGCCTCGAAGGTGACGCGCTCGCTGCCGCTCTCCAGGTCCACCTCCTTGGGGATCACGTACATGTCCTCGAATGCCGTGCTCGTGATCCCCACTTCCGTGGACTGTGACTCCATGACCGGATAGAAGCGCCGTTCCGGCCGCAGGATGCCGACCCGCTCTCCGTCCCGGTACACGGTCAGCAGTGCGGTCCAGCGCCAATCGTTCTCCCGCTCGCCCTCGGCCACCCGCGGCCGCGAGTGCGACAGGCTCTCGTAGACCAGGCGGTACTCGGTGCCCAGGGCCGAGCGAACGTTCATCGCCTCGCCCGGCGCAAGTTCCTGCTCGACCCGGATGTCGAACGCGGCCCCGGCCAGCCCTGTAAAGACGATGACGACTCCGGCGTGGACGATATAGCCGCCCCACCTCCTCCGGTTTCGCCGCACCAGGCTCCGCAACGCGTGCAGCACGCCCTCGCCGGCGATCCGGGCCCGGGCCCGCGTGCCCTTCCAGAACTCGGTGACCACGATCGTCATCACGAACGCCGCGATCGTGAAGGTCGTCACCGCCATGGCGTGCCGTACCCCCACCACGGCGAGCGCACCGCACGTCCCCGCCGCCACGACCACCGGCACGGTGAAGTTCTTGCGGAGGTTCCGCTTCGAGGCGCGCCGCCACGCGATCACCGGCCCGATCCCCATCAATGCCAGCAGGATCAACCCGATCGGGATGTTCACGCTGTTGAAATAGGGAGGCCCGACGTTGCGCGTCTCACCGAAGAATCCCTCGGTGATCAGTGGGAACAGCGTCCCCCACGCAACGGCGAATGTGACGCCCACCAGCAGGAGGTTGTTGAACAGAAAGGCGGATTCGCGGGACAGGAACGACTGGATCTGGTTCTCGGACCTGAGCGAAGGGAGCCGGTACACGATGAGCACGGCCGAAAACGCGGCCAGTCCGCCCATGAAGCCGAGGAAGATGTACGCGATGCGCAGGTTCTCGGCGAAGCTGTGCACCGATTCGATGAGCCCGGAGCGGGTGAGGAAGGTCGCGAAGATCGTCAGCAGGAACGTGATCACCACCAGTGCCATGTTCCAGACCTTCAGCATCCCGCGGTTTTCCTGGATCTGGATCGAGTGAAGAAACGCCGTGGCCGTGAGCCAGGGGAGCAGGGACGCGTTCTCCACCGGATCCCAGAACCAGTATCCGCCCCACCCCAGTTCCACGTAGGCCCAGCGCATCCCGAAGATGATCCCGTTGGTCAGGAAGAACCAGCTGAGCAGGATCCAGCGGCGTGTGACGGCGATCCACCGTGAATCGAGCCGGTTCGTGAGCAGCGCCGAAACCGCAAAGGCGAAGGGGACCGCGAAGGCGGTGAACCCCAGGTACAGCGTGGGCGGATGAATGGTCATCCAGGCGTTCTGGAGCTGCGGATTCAGCCCGCGGCCGTTGACGGGGGTGAACCCCATGCGCTCGAACGGGTTCACGTCCGCGAACAGCAGCACGACCAGGAGAAACGACAGCAGGCCGAGAAGGGTCCCGCTCACATACGGCATGAATTCCCGGTTGCGCCGGCGGTTGGCAAAGACGGCGATCGACGAGAAGACCGACAGCAGCAGCGTCCAGAAGACCAGCGAGCCCCGCTGCCCCGCCCACAGCCCGGCCACCTTGAAGTAGGTGTCCAGCTCGCGGTTCGAGTAGTTCGCCACGTAGCGGTACTCGTACTGGTTGCCGAGAAAGGCCGCGATGATGCCTGCCGAAACCACGGCAAGCAGGAGCGTGAGCATGTAGACCGTGCGCTCTCCGCTCAGGACCAGGTCGCTGCGGCGGAACCTCCCGCCCACAAACGAAACCACGGTGCCCCACAGGGCAATGGGAAGAGCGATCCAGAGGGCGACCTCGCCCAGGATCGTCACGCCGCCAGCTCCTCCTCGGCGGCTTCGAACCGGCTCCCGCACTTGGTCAGGACCGTGTGCGCCCGGAAGATGCCGTCGGCGCCGTAGACGCCTTCGACCACCACTTCGGCCTTGTCGTTGAAGGTGTCCGGGAGGATATCGCCGTAACGGACCGCGAAGCTCACCTCCGGATCCTCCAGGTCCGAGACCAGGAATTCATGCGTGCCGGCGCCGCTTCGCCTGCGGGCCCAGGATCCCTCGACAACCCGTCCGCCCACCTTGACGCCGATCTCGTGGAAGGTGGGTTCACTCTCGACGCGCTCCAGGAGTTCGCCGGGCGTGAGGTAGTAGACCATGCTGTCGCTGATTCCCGTCCACATCAGCCAAGCCACCATTGCCGCCACGCCGACCAGCCCGACGACAAACCGTCCATTCTTCATATCGATTCCGCTCCATCCCCAAACCGGGGTGACCTCCGCGCGGTGGACCGTCGCCCGACCGCGACCGGTGCCTTCAATCTACGCATGGCAATGCCCTGCCCGAAATCCCCACACCGTCGTGCCCGGCCCTCGTGTACCCGGCAAACGTCCGCGCAGACAGGGTGCCAGCCCCTGTCAGCGGTCCGCATCCAGCGTCGCCAGATTGCCGCGCACCGCCCGTTCCCACCCGGCGATCAGTGCCTCGCGCCCGCTGCTGCCGAGCCGCGGGGCGAAGGCGGTTCCTGCGCTGAATGCCGTTGCGAAGTCCTCCGCATCCGTCCACAACCCCACCGCCAGCCCCGCCAATCCGGCGGCGCCGAGCGCGGTCGTCTCCACCATGTCGGGCCGACGGACCGGAACGCCCAGGATGTCGGCGACAAACCCCATCAGCCAGTCGTTCCTGGCGGCCCCCCCGTCCACCCGCAGCGCCCTGGCCCGGATGCCGGCGTCGCGCTCCATGGCGACTACGATGTCGCGCGTGCCGTACGCCATCGCCTCGAGCGCCGCCCGGACCAGGTGCGCGCGCGTGGTACCGCGCGTCAGCCCCGTGATCGAGCCGCGGGCGTCGGGACGCCAGTGCGGCGCCCCCAGTCCGACGAACGCGGGGACGAGGTAGACGCCGTCGTTGCCGCCGAGCGACCGGGCCATGGCCTCGCTGGCTGCCGCGTCGTCCAGCAGCCCCAGGCCGTCCCGCAGCCACTGGATCGCGGCGCCCGCGACGAAGATCGACCCCTCCAGCGCGTAGGCCCGGCCACCGCTCGCGTCGCAGGCGACCGTCGTCAGGAGTCCGTGGCCGGAAGACACCCGCCGCTCGCCCGTGTTCAGCAGAAGGAATGCCCCGGTCCCGTAGGTGCACTTGCCGAGTCCCGCCTCCCAGCATCCCTGGCCGTACAGCGCCGCCTGCTGATCGCCCGCCACACCACCGATCGGCGCCTCCACCCCCAATGCGGCTCCGCTGGCGACCCCGAAGTCTCCCGAACTCGGGCGAACCTCCGGGAGAACACGCCGGGGCACGCCCATGAGGCCGAGGAGTTCCTCGTTCCAGTCGCCTTCGCCGATATCGAACAGCAGCGTGCGCGAGGCGTTCGTCGGGTCGGTGGCGTGCACGGCACCGCCCGTCATTCGCGCCACGAGCCAGGAGTCGATCGTGCCCGCGGCCAAGTCGCCCGCGCGGGCGCGCTTGGCAAGGTCGGGGTTGCGGTCGAATATCCAGCGCAGCTTGGTGCCCGAGAAATAGGGGTCCAGAAGCAGGCCGCTGCGTCGCCGGATCATCGCCTCGTGTCCCGCCTCCCTGAGATCGCGGCACAACGGGGCCGTGCGGCGGTCTTGCCAGACGATCGCCCGGTGCAGCGGCTTCAGGGTCTCCCGGTCCCACACGACCACGGTCTCGCGCTGGTTCGTCACGCCTACCGCAATCACCTCCGTTCGTGCCGCGGCCACCGCCTCCCTGGCCACGCGGGCCGTGACCCGCCAGATCTCTTCCGCATCGTGCTCCACCCACCCCGGTCGCGGAAAGTGCTGTGTGAACTCGGAGTACGCCCTGCCGGCGACCCTCCCGTCCGCCGTGATCACCAGGGCCGCAGATCCGGTGGTGCCCTGGTCCAGCGCGAGCACGCCGGCGCCGCTCACGACGCCCCGCCCGCCACAGGCGCCACCGGCACAAGCGTTGCCGGCGTTCCCGGCAGGTACTCGTAGCCGACCTCGCGCATGAGGCCCGCAAGGGCCGCCGCCGACAATCCCATGACCGCGTAGTAGTCGCCCTCGATGCGCTCCACAAGCGCGGCGCCGCGTCCCTGGATGCCGTACGCCCCCGCCTTGTCGAGCGGCTCACCGGTCGCCACGTAGGCATCGATCACTTCCCGGGTGAGGTCGCGGAAGCTCACCCGCGCGGCAACCACGTTCGACGCGACCCGGGCGCCGGCCGCCACGGCCAGCCCGCTGTACACGGTGTGGGTCCTGCCCGACAGCGACCACAGCATACTCGCCGCCTCGGCCGCGTCCCGCGGCTTCTCCAGCACGCGACCGTCGATCACGACGATCGTGTCGCCCCCGATCACCAGCGCGCCGGCGGGGGCCCCCGCGATGGCCGCCACCTTCGCCCGGGACAGGCGCTCCACGTAGCAGCGCGGCCTCTCGCCCCCGTTGCGCCGCTCCGCCACATCCGCCGGCATAACCGAAAAGCGGAGCCCCAGCATGCGGAGCACGTCGGCGCGCCTCGGCGACGCGGAAGCCAGCACGACGCCGGGCGTCCGGTCAGGCGTCATCATGGCGTCGTCATCGTGTCATCATCGCTCATCATCGTCCATCAATGCCCCATCATCGTTCCATCACCAGCGTCACCGGTCCGTCGTTGACCAGCGACACCTTCATTTCGGCGCCGAACCGGCCGGTTGCCACCGGTCGCGGCAAAAGTTGGTTGAGCGCCTCCACGAACGCCTCATACAGCGGCACCGCGACCGCGGGCCGTGCCGCCTTGATGAACGAGGGACGCCTGCCCTTGCGCGTGTCCCCGTACAGCGTGAACTGGCTGACGACCAGCACCTCGCCCCCGATATCGAGCACCGAGCGGTTCATCCGCCCCTCGGCGTCCGCGAAGACGCGCAGGTTCGCGATCTTGTCGGCCATCCAGGCCACGGTGTCACCGCCGTCGCCCCCGGTGAAGCCGACGAGCACCGCGAGCCCCGGTCCGATCGCGCCCAGGACCGCTCCGTCAACGGCCACCGAAGCTTCGGCCACGCGCTGCACAACGATTCTCATTCCACCGTCACCGATCTCATTCCACCGTCACCGACTTGGCCAGGTTGCGGGGCTGGTCGACATCGCATCCGCGCATGACCGCAATATGGTAGGCGAGCAGTTGCAGGGGCACGGCGGCGAGCACCGGCATCAGCAACGGGATGGTCGACGGGATCACGATCCGTTCGTGCGCAAGGCCGGTCACTTCATCGTCCTCGTCGTTGACGACCGCGATGATGCGTCCGTGGCGCGCCCGCACCTCCTGCATGTTGGCCACGGTCTTGGAGTACACGGAGTCGCGGGGCGCAAGCACCACCACCGGCATGTTCTCGTCAATGAGCGCGATCGGTCCATGCTTCATCTCGGCGGCCGGATAACCCTCTGCGTGAATGTAGCTTACCTCCTTCAACTTCAACGCTCCCTCGAGGGCCACGGGGAACTGGTATCCCCGGCCCAGATACAGGAAATTGGGCGCGGTGTGGTATGCGCGCGCCAGTTCCTCGACCCGGTCACCCAACTTCAGCACCTCTTCGACGCGGGCCGGCAGCTCACCAAGCGCCCGGACGATCTCGCGCCCCTCCACGACCGACATGCCGCGCTGCCGCGCCAGGTACAGCGAGAACAGGGCGAGCGCAACGATCTGGCTCGAAAACGACTTCGTGGAGGCCACCCCGATCTCGGGCCCCGCGTGCAGATAGATCCCGAAGTCGGTCTCGGCCGCGATGCTCGACCCGACGACGTTCACGACCCCCATGGTGCGGCAGCCCCTGCGCCGGGCCTCCCGGAGTGCGGCGAGGGTGTCGGCCGTCTCCCCCGACTGGCTGATCCCCATGACCAGCGTGCCCTCGTCCAGCACGGTATTCCGGTAGCGGAACTCCGACGCGTACTCGACCGTGACTGGGATCCGTGCCAGTTCCTCGAGCATGTAGCCGCCGATGAGCCCCGCGTGCCAGCTCGTGCCGCACGCCGTGATCACGATCCGGTTCACCCTGCGCAGGTCGCGGGCCGCCGTCGCGATGCCGCCCAGCTTCGATGTGCCTTCCCTCTCCAGCAACCGCCCCCGCAACACGTCCCGCAACGAGGACGGCTGCTCCCGGATCTCCTTGTACATGTAGTGATCGTACCCGCCCTTGCTGATCGAGTCCGCGCGCCAGCCGACGAGCTGCGCGCCCCGCTCCACCGCCCGGCGGGCCGGATCGAAGGTGCTGTAGCCGTCGCGGGTGAGCACGGCCGAGTCGCCGTCGCGCAGGCGGACGACGGTTTGCGTGTGCGCGACGATCGCGGTCGCGTCGGAGGTCGCAAAGTACTCGCCCGTGCCTCCGACCCCGAGAAGGACGGGACTCCCGTTGCGGGCGACGACGATCTTGCCGGGGTCGCGCGCGCTGACCACCGCGATCCCATAGGTGCCCTCGACGCGTGCTACGGCATTGGCGACGGCGTCCTCCAGCCGGTCCGTGTCGCGAAACGCCAGGTCGACCAGGTGTACCAGGACCTCCGTGTCGGTCCGGCTGCGGAATTCGTACCCCAGATCGCGCAATCTCGGACGCAGGCGGCCCGCGCTCTCGATGATCCCGTTGTGGACGAGCGCGATGTCCCGCGACGGCGACAGCTGGGGGTGCGCATTGGCCCTGCTGGGCTCGCCGTGGGTCGCCCAGCGCGTGTGTGCGATACCGCAGGTGCCGGGAGGGGGGGCGTCGCCCAGGGCGTCCTCGAGCTCGATGATCTTGCCGGGCCGCTTCTCCACCGCCAGTGCGCCGTCCGCGTCGAGCACCGCGATCCCCGCCGAGTCGTATCCGCGGTATTCGAGGCGCTTGAGTCCCTCCATGAGAATCGGACCCGCTTGCCGGCGCCCCACGTACCCGATGATTCCGCACATGTCACCCGCGCACCGGTTCGTTCGCCACGGCGGCCAGCGTGCGCCCGGCCCTATCCACCAGATCCCGGGCCACCGGCGCCGCCGGAGCCTCGGCGATCAGGCGGACGACCGGCTCCGTGCCGGACGGCCTGACGTGCAGCCAGCTCGTATCGTCGCGCCACTCCAGGCGCAGCCCGTCGCCGCGGTCGCGATCCGCCCCCGGCAGCTCGCGCTCCAGAGCCCGGTAGGCTTCGTCGAGACGATCCCGCGGGAACGTCATCTTCTCCTTGACGATCCGGTACGAAGGCAGCCGGCCTACCCGGCTCGACAGCGTCGCGTCCGGCGCGTCGGCCAGGTACTGAAGCAGCAGGGCCGCCCCGGCGGCCGCGTCGCGCGTGTGGTGCAGCGCCGGCACGATCACGCCGCCGTTCCCCTCCCCGCCCACCACCGCCCCCTCGTCGATCATGCGCTCCACGACGTTGATCTCGCCGACCGGCGCCCGCACGACGCGGCATCCGCGCGCGCGCGCCACGTCGTCCACGACGCGGCTGGTCGACAGGTTGGTCACCACGCGGCCCCCGGTGCGGCGCAGCACGACGTCCGCGGCCAGCGCCAGGGTCAGATCCTCGCCCAGCGCCGTGCCGGTCTCGTCCACCAGCGACAGCCTGTCCGCATCGGGATCCACCGCGAAGCCGACGGCGGCCCCGCTCGCGCGCACCAGCTCCGCCAGGTCGCCCAGACTGGCCGCCGTCGGCTCCGGGTCGCGCGGAAAGAGGCCATCGGGCTCGGTGCCGATCGCGTGCACGCAACATCCAAGTTGGTCGAGCAGCGCGGGCATGATCACGCCTCCCGCGCCGTTGACGCAGTCCAGCGCGACGCGGATCCCGGCGCGGCGAATGGCCTCGACATCGACGAACGGCAGCTCCAGGATGCGGGCGACGTGGCGCTCCACCGCCCCGCCGTCGCGCGCCACCGCGCCCAGCCGGTCCCACGGCGCGGACACGGCGTCGTACGCCTCGACCGCCGCCAGGAAGCGGGGCATCCGCTCCGGAGGCAGGAACGTGCCGCCGCGCACGGCGAACTTCAGCGCATTCCACTGGGCGGGGTTGTGGCTTGCGGTGACCGCGATCCCCCCCGCGGCGTCGGCGTCGCGCACCGCGAGCATCAGCGTGGGCGTGGGCACGATGCCGAGTTCGACCACATCGCAACCCGTCGACAGCAGCCCCGCGACCACGGCGCGTTCAAGCATCGGTCCCGATGTCCTGGAGTCGCGGCCCACGACGATCCTCCCACGGACGCCCTCGTCGCGCAGAAAGGACCCGTAGGCAGCCGCCAGACCGGTCACCAGGGACGGCCCCAGCGGCGCACCCACAATCCCTCGGAATCCGGAGACGCTGACCATCAGGTCGGACGGAAGCTGGATCGGCATGAATCGGCGTTGGACGTTGACGAGTCGGAGCGGGACGGCCGGGTCGGCCCGGCGGCCGGCAGCCGGACGGAGCGAGCGGCACCTGAAGAAAAGCTAGCGATCCGCGGCGGAAATCCCCACCGGATCCGGTGACGCCACGGTGATGCTGGGGCGGCTTTATCCACGGACTGCTAGATTGGGACGAGAATCCGCCGACGCACCCATCCCGCTTCCCCGTCTGCCGAGGAGTGCCCATTGTCCGATCCGCCTGCCCGCCCGCCTGCCCGCCCGCCTGCCCGCTTCGGCACGCGCTGCGTTCACGCCGGGCAATCGCCGGATCCCGCGACCGGTGCGATCACCACTCCGGTGTTCCAGACCTCCACCTACGTCCAGGACGGGATCGGCCGCCACCGGGGCTACGAGTACGCGCGGCTCCAGAACCCCACCCGGGAGGCCGCCGAGGCCAACGTCGCCGCGCTGGAAGGCGCGGAGCACGGAATCTCCTTTTCCAGCGGCCTCGCGGCGATCGAGTGCCTTGTCAAGGCCGTGGCCGCGGGCGGGCACGTCGTGAGCGAGGAGAACACCTACGGCGGCACGACGCGCATGTTCACCCAGGTCCTGGACCGGCTGGGGATCGAGGTCACCCTGGTCGACACGCGCGACGAGGAGGCGGTGCGCGGGGCGGTGCGGCCCGACACGGGGCTCGTTCACCTTGAAACCCCGTCCAACCCGCTCATGCGCATCGCGGACATCGAGGCGCTCGCCGGCGTGGCGCGGAGTGCGGGCGCGCTCCTCTGCGTGGACAACACCTTCGCCTCGCCGTTCAACCAGAACCCGCTGGCCCTGGGCGCCGATGTCGTCGTCCATTCGACCACGAAGTACCTGAACGGCCACTCCGACGTGCTCGGCGGCATCATCGTCCTCGACGACGACGCGCTCGCGGACGAACTCCTCTTCGTGCGCAAGTCCACCGGACCCGTCCCCGGCCCTCTGGACTCGTGGCTGACGCTGCGGGGCGCCAGGACGCTGCACCTGCGCATGGAGCGCCACAACGAAAACGGGGTGCGGATCGCCGAGTACCTCGAGTCCCATCCCCTCGTGACCCGCGCATGGTATCCCGGGCTGCCGTCGCACCCCCAGCACGAGCTCGCCGGCCGTCAGATGACGGGCTTTTCGGGCATGGTTGCGGCCCAACTCGCCGAGGCCGACGCCCGGCGGATGGCCGAGGGCACCAGGGTCTTCCGCCTCGCGGAGAGCCTCGGGGGCGTCGAATCGATGATCTGCATCCCCTCGCTCATGACGCACGCGTCCGTTCCGGAGGACATGCGGCTGCGCATGGGCATCACCGACGGGCTGGTCCGGCTCTCGGCGGGAATCGAAGACGCGGCGGACCTCGTAGAGGACATCGAGCGGGCGCTATCAGACAAGGACCGGACATGACGAACAACCACAACTACACGTACGGCGGCGATCCGGGTGGTGACGCCCGCGCCAGACGCATACTCACCGACATCTCGTCCAGGGCCTGGGAACACAGCGCGGACCGCGCCGCGCTGGCCGCGCTGCGCAAGCTTCCCATGTTCGACCAGGTTCTGCGCACGCTGTTCGGCATCTTCGGCGAAAAGCCGATCCGGCTCGCATTCCAGGCGAACGCGGTGCGCGTCGGTCCCAACCAGTTTCCACGGATCTGGGACCTGTACTGCGACATGTGCGAGACGCTCGACGCGCCCACGCGCTACCCCCTGTTCGTCTCGCAGAACCCGGTCGTGAACGCAGGCGCGTACGGCATGAAGGAGCCCTTCATCATTCTCAATTCGGGGACGCTGGAGCTGCTCACGGACCGTCAGGTGTCGTACGTGCTGGGCCATGAACTCGGCCACGTGATGAGCGATCATGTCCTCTACCGCACGATGACCGAACTCCTCATCCAGCTGGCCGGGCTCGGCTTCCCCATCGTCGGGCTGGCCGCGCGCGCGATCCTCGTCGGGCTCCTGGAGTGGTCGCGCAAGAGCGAGCTGTCGGCGGACCGCGCGGGGCTGCTTGCGATTCAGGATCCTGACGTGGTCATGTCCGGGATGCTGAAGATGGCCGGGGGAGGATCCGACGACGAGACGTCGCTGCCCGAGTTCATTCAGCAGGCCGAGGAGTACCGGGAGTCCGGTGATCTGGCCGATCAGGTCTTCAAGGTCCTGAACCTCCTGGGCCAGACGCATCCCTTCTGGGTGCTGCGTCTCTCGGAGCTGCGCGCCTGGATCGAGGAGGGCGAGTACGACAGAGTCATCAGGGGCGAATACCAGCGCCGCGGCGAACCCGATCCCACCTACCGCGAAGACCTCGCGGAAGCGGCCGACGCGTACAGGACGGGCGCCAGAGACCTTCTGGACCAGGTGGCGGGCGCCGCCAGACGCGTGGGAGACAGCTTCATGGACTCCTTCAGAAAATGACCTGCTAGCGAAGATGCGCATCCTCATCGTCGGTAACGGGGGCCGCGAACACGCGCTTCTGTGGAAGCTCCGGCGCGACGCCCCGGCCGCTTCCTTCTACGCAACCCGCCCCAACGGGGGGATGGCGGGCGAATGCACCGCCGTGGATATCGCTCCAACGGATGTCGTGGCGCTTGCAGGCTGGGCGGCGGCGCGCCGCATCGACCTTGCCGTGATCGGTCCGGAGGGGCCGCTGGCGGCGGGACTGGCGGATCGCATGCGCACCTCCGGAGTCCCCGTCTTCGGCCCGTCGGCGGCCGCCGCCCGGATCGAGTCCAGCAAGGCGTACGCCAAGGACCTGATGGCGTCGGCGGACGTGCCCACGGCGGCGTACGAGGTTCACACCGACCCGGAGGCGGCCGCGGCGCATATCGAGGCCTGCGGCGCCCCGGTGGTCGTCAAGGCTTCGGGACTCGCCGCGGGAAAGGGCGCCGTGGTCTGCGAGACCGTGCCCGAGGCGGTGCGCACGGCCCGGACCATGCTGGGCGGGGCCTTCGGGAAAGCGGGCAGCAAGGTCGTCGTAGAGGAGTACATGGAAGGCGAGGAACTGTCCGTGTTCTGCCTGGCCGATGGTGAGGACTTCGTGCCCCTGCTGTCCTCCCAGGACCACAAGCGCATCGGCGAGGGAGACACCGGCCCGAACACCGGCGGCATGGGCGCGTACGCACCCGTCGGGTTTGTCACCGACGCCCTCATGACCGAGGTGGGCGAGCGTATCGTGGCGCCGGTGCTGGGCGCGATGGCCGAGACGGGCTGCCCGTTCAGCGGACTCCTGTACGCCGGGCTGATGATCACCGCGGACGGACCCAGAGTGGTCGAATTCAACTGCCGCTTCGGCGACCCCGAGACGCAGGCGGTGATTCCGCTGCTGGACTCGTCCCTCCTGGCGCCGATGCTTGCGGTCGCCGAGGGTGGCGGCCTGGCCAGGCACGCGCCGGTATTCCGCGACGGCGCCGCGGTTACGACCGTGCTGGCGGCCGCGGGGTATCCCGGCACCTACGCGAAGGGCGCGGCGATCTCGCTTCCCCCCATGCCCGCGGGCGTGGAGGTGTTCCACGCCGGCACGCGGATGGAGGGCGACCGGCTGGTCACCTCTGGTGGGCGCGTCCTGGCGGTCACCGCGACGGACGGGGACTTTGCCCGGGCGCGCAGCCGCAGCCGCGCGACCGCCGGGGCGATCCGGTTCGAGGGGAGCCGGTTCCGCCGCGACATCGGGTGGCGGGAAGCCGGCCGCCGGGCATCGGACGACGACGCGGGCCACGACTGACAACACCAACTACAGGGAATGGGGACGACACGAATGATCATAACGACGACTCCTGCACTGGACGGCCGTCGCGTGCAGGATTATCTGGGCATCGTTACCGGCGAAGCCATCATCGGGGCCAACATCTTCAAGGACATCATGGCCGGCATCCGCGACATCGTGGGCGGACGGTCGGTGTCCTACGAGAACGCCCTTCGCGAGGCTCGTGAGGAAGCTCTCAGGGAGATGGCGGAGGAGGCGCGCGCGCGTGGCGCCGACGCGGTTGTGGGCGTCGATCTGGACTACGAGGTGCTGGGTGCGCAGAATGGCATGCTGATGGTGTCCTCCAGCGGGACCGCGGTCGTGCTGGAGTAGTGCCGTGCCCGAGCTTCCCGAGGCCGAGACCATTGCTCGGGGGCTGGCCGCCGTGCTGCCGGGCCGGGTCATCGCCGACGTGACCGTTCTTCGGGACGACGTGGTGAAAGGCCCATCCCGCGTATTTGCGGACGCCCTTGCGGGGCGCCGGTTCCGCGAGGTGGGGCGGCGGGGAAAGAACGTGGTCTTCACCTTCGACGACGGAGACCGCCTGGTGATCAACCTGGGGATGACAGGCCGGATCCTTGCTGCGGCGAACGCGGGTCCCGTCCGCCGCGCCACCCATCCGGCGGTGCATTTCCGTCTCGACGACGGGGGCTGCATGACCTATGACGACGTGCGCCGTTTCGGCCTCCTCGACCTCGTTTCGCGCGGCCGTTGGCGGGACTGGTCCCGGCGCCTCGGCCCCGAACCGCTCAGCCGCTCCTTCACCGCCCGGGTCCTCGGCCGTACCCTCGCCCGCTCGCGCTCGCCGATTCGTTCGCTTCTTCTCGACCAGAGAAAGATCGCCGGTGTCGGCAACATCTATGCGGTGGAGGCCCTCTGGTTCGCGCGCATCCACCCCGCCACCCCGGCGAACGCCATCCGTGCGCCGGGCCCGGCACGGCTCCACCGCTCGCTGCGACGGGTACTGCGGCGCGCGATCCGTGCCGGTGGCACCACGCTGCGCAACTACCGCACCGTGGAGGGCGACGTCGGCGGCTTCAGCCGCGCACTGCACGCATACGGCCGCGAAGACGCGCCCTGTACGCGCTGCCGCACGCCGATCGCGCGGGTCGTGTTCGGCGGCCGCTCCGCCTTCCTGTGCCCGCGCTGCCAGGCGCCGCCTTCCTGATGATGCGTGCCCCGACCGCCCTGTCGCTGATCGCCCTGCCGCTGCTCGTCCCGCCGGCGTCCGCGCTGCTGGCGCCCCCGCGCGCGGCCGCCCAGGACGCGCCGGCCACCGTGGCGGGCATGGCCCCCGGCGAGGCGCTGCCCGTCACCCGGCATACCCTCGCCAACGGCATGACCTTCCTCGTTCTGCCGCGCCGCCAGTCTCCCACCGTCTCGCTCGTGGTTCACTACCCGGTGGGGTCCGTCAACGAGCATCTGGGCAATACGGGGATCGCGCACGTCGTCGAGCACATGCTCTTCAAGGGCAGCGAGGAGATCGGCACGCGAAACCGTGCGGCCGAACTGCCGCTCCTGAACGCGGCCGACGCGGCCCGCGACTCCATGATCGCGGAGCTCGCCGGCCCCGCGCACGACTCCGCCGAGGTCCGGCGGCTGCAGGGCCTCGTCACCGCGCTGGAGGGGCAGGCGCAGGCGTTCGCGATCCCGAACGAGTTCGACCGCATCCTCACGGCCCACGGCGCCCGGGGGCTCAACGCGACCACCGCCGCCGAGGCGACCCGGTACTTCGTCGAACTCCCGGCCAACCGCCTGGAGCTGTGGTTCGCTCTGGAATCCGACCGGATGACGAACCCCGTCATGCGCGGTTTCTACACGGAACTCGACGTCGTTCACGAGGAGCGGCGCCTGCGCCTCGAGACCAGTCCGGGAGGGATTCTGGAGACGGCGCTGCTCGCGACGGCCTTCCAGGTGCATCCCTACGGGGTCCCGGTGATCGGTCACAAGGCCGATCTCGAATTCCTCACGCGCCGGCACGCGCTGGAGTATTTCCAGTCCTACTACGGCGCCCGCAACGCGGTCGCGGCCATCGTGGGCGACGTGGACGTCGGGCAGGCGGTCGCGTGGGCCGAAGAGTACTTCGGGCGCGTGCCCTCCGGCATCCCGGCGGCGCCCGTGCTGGCCCGGGAGCCGGAGCAGGCGGGCGAGCGGAGGATCACCGTCGAGTTCGACGCCGAGCCCCGCGTCATGATCGCGTGGCGCGGCGTATCCGGATTCCACGACGACGCTCCCGCCCTGTCCATGCTGGCGTCGGTGCTGACCGCGGGGAGGACCACGCGACTCTACCAGCGCCTGATCGCACGGGACCAGTCGGCCGTGCACGTGTCGGCCTACCAGGGACCGGGGTTCGCACACCCCGGGCTCTTCATCGTCAACGCGGTGCCGAGGTCGCCGCACACGCCGGCCGACATCGAAGCGGCCGTCTACGAGGAGATCGAGACGATCCGGCAGGCGCCACCGGACCCGGCGGCGCTGCAGCGAATCCGAAACCAGATCCGCGCGGGAGATTTTCGCCGACTCTCTTCCAACCTCGAACTCGCCATGCAGATCGCTGAATCGCAGGCCTCCTTCGGTGACTGGCGAGAGACCTTCCGCCTGTCCCGCCGAATCGGCGACGTGACCCCGGAGGACGTGCAGCGGGTCGCGATCCGGTACCTCGTCCCCCGCACCCGCACGGTCGCAACGATGGTGCGCAAGGGGTCGCCGTGAACACGCGCGCCCGGGTCGGCGCCATCCGGGCGGCGGTGCTGACCGCTGCCGTGACGCTGGCCGGCGGGGTACGTCCGGCTTCGCCCCAGGAGTCCGTCCGCGAGCGGATCGCCGCAATCGAGTTCCCCGACCTGCGGTTCAGCCCCGTCAAGCCGCGCCAGGAGACGGTGAGGGGCGTCCCCGTCTATTTCGCCGAGGACCGCGAACTCCCGCTGGTCACCGTATACGCGACCTTCCGCGGTGGAGTACGACGATTCCCCCGCGAGTACTTCGCGGCGGCCAGCGCGGTACCGAGCCTCATGCGCACCGGCGGCACCAGGGACCTCCCCCCCGACTCGGTGGACGCCCGGATCGAGTTGCTGGCGCTCGCGACGAGCTTCGGCCAGGGCGGCGGCGGCTCCTCTTCGTGGATCAACACCCTCACCGTCCAGCTCGACGAAGCCGTGTCGCTGTGGGCCGACATGCTGCGCTGGCCCCGCTTCGACTCGACCCAGGCCGAGGTGTGGCGCGCCGCCGAACTCGAGCGCGTGCGACGGCGCCGCGACGAGCCCGCCTCCCTGGCGTTCAGCCGCTTCAACCGGATCATGTACGGTGACCACCCGGTCGGCTGGGAGATGGGCGCGTCGGACCTGGAGCCCGGCGACCTCTCCGAAGAGAGGCTGCGATTCGTCCACGAGGCGGTCGTCTGTCCCGGCAACATGGTGCTGGGGGTCGCCGGCGACCTCTCCTGGAGCCGTGCGTCGAATCTGGTCGAGGAGATTCTTGCCGACTGGCCACCGTGCTCGGGCAACCTCCTGGAGGATCCGCGGCCCGAGATCCGCACCGACCCGGGCGTCTTCGTGATCCACAAGGAGATCGAGCAGAGCGTCGTCGTGCTGGCCCACTCGTCGTCCCTTCGCCAGGGGAACACCGGCGAGTACTTCGCTTCACGCATCGCCAACTCCATTCTGGGGGCGTCGGGCCTGTCCAGCCGCCTTGCCACGGAGGTGCGGACGCGGCAGGGGCTTGCCTACGGCGCCTCGTCGATCTGGACTGCGTCGACGCGGGACGACGGCCTGGTGGGCGCGCTGACCCGGACAAGGCCCGAGCGTACGCTGGCGGCGGCTGGGCTGCTGCTGCAGGCACTTGATTCCGTGCGCGTCACGGCGCCGTCCGGGGACGAAGTCGCGCACGCGGTCGGCGAGATCGTCAACGGGTTCGTCTTCAACTTCCGCACGCCGCTGCAGGTTGTGGCCCGGGCATGACCTACGAGAGTCTGGGGCTTCCCGAGGACTGGCTTGAACGCTACCTCGACGGGATCCGGGAGGTGACCGCCGACGATGTTCTGGAGGTGTTCCGGGCGGAGGTGGACCCGTCCCGAATGACCATCCTGCTGGTCGGCGACACCACGCGCTTCGACGGTTCGCCGTCGGAGCTGGGAGCGGTTACCGTGCTCCCGGAAGGGCCGTCCGGCGCGGCCGACCCGCCTTCGATCCCACGTGCACCGATGCGATACCTCCGCTGAGCAGCCTCCACTCGACCGGCCGGAATCCGCTGCTGTGCAGGAGTTCCGCAAGCACATCGGGACCGGGAAAGCCCCGCACGGATCTGGGCAGATAGCTGTACGCCCAGGGGTGGCGCGACACGATTCGTCCGAGCAGCGGCAGAACATGATTGAAGTAGAGCAGGTACGCTGCCCGCAGGATCTTTCCCGGGGGCACGGTGAACTCGAGCACCACGAGCCGCCCGCCGGGCTTCAGCACCCGGTGCAGTTCGTGGAACCCCGCGGCCAGGTCGGACAGGTTGCGCACTCCGAATCCGACGGTCGCGCCGGCGAAGGTGGCGGTCGCGAACGGGAGCTTCTGCGTGTCGCCGCAAACGGGCGCCACGGCGGCGTCGCCGATCTTCCGCAACCCCGCAGCCAGCATGGGCAGCGCGAAGTCGGCTCCCACCACCCGTCCGGCGAACCCCCGCTGCGCGGCCAGTTCCAGCGCCAGATCCAGGGTCCCCGCGCACGCGTCGAGATAGGTTCCTTCCGGGGCACGCTCCCATCCGAGCGCGCGCACGGCCCGACGGCGCCACCCCTTGTCGACGTTCAGGCTCAATACGTGATTCAGCAGGTCGTAGCGCGGCGCGATCTCGCTGAACAGCGTGCGAACCTGTGCGGCGCGGGCGCCTCCGGTCGCGGGGTCCGCCTGTTCGTGCGTCGAATGACGGGAATCCATCCCTCAAACGTAGTCCGTTCTCAAGTCCACCGGGAACCGTCGCGGGAACCGTCGCCGCGGTCCCCATGACCCCAGGCACCTCCAAGGAACGGCCAAGGCCCGGCCCACGACCCTTGCAGCATCCCGCGCCCGACGACAGGACCCTGGCGGCCCAGGCCGCGGAGGGACGCCAGCGCGCGTTCCGGGAACTGCTCCACCGGTACGAGCGCCCGGTCTTCTCGCTCGTCTATCGCATGGTGCGCGACCGCAGCCTCGCCGAAGATCTGGCCCAGGAAGCCTTCATCCGGGCCTTCAACGCGATCGGCAGCTACAACCCCAGGTACAAGTTCTCCAGCTGGATCTTCAAGATCGCCAACAACCTCACGATCGATCACCTGCGCAAGAAGCGCCTGGACACCATTTCATTGCAAGGGTCTCCCCACGCCCTCACGGAGGAGGCCCAGGCACAGACCACGCCGATCGTGGAATCTCCGGACGAACGCCCGGACGCCTATGTGGAGAACATGGAACTCGGAAGCCAGATCGAGGCGGCGATCGGAGAGCTGCGGCCGGAGTACCGCTCCGTGACGCTGCTGCGGCATGTGGAGGGCTATTCCTACAAGGAGATCGCGCAGATCATGGGGCTGCCGCTCGGCACCGTGAAGACCTACATCCACAGGGCACGTCTCGAGCTCAAGGAGTCGTTGGCGCACGTGGTGGAACCCGGGTAGCCGAAGCCGCCTGCGAGTGCGCGCCGGGGCCCCCTTGGGGTGGCGGGACACCCCCTTGGCGCGTGGCGGGACACCCCCCTTGCGGGTGGCGTCCGCCATGAAACCGGACGAACTTGTGAACCGTAGTGACGCCGATTCCCGGAGGATAATGCAAAAGTGACCAGAACCGATCACATGGTCCGGGCCCTGGACCCGCAAACGAGGCGGATGTTCCGCTACCTGGACGGCGAACTCCGTTCCGGAGAGGCCGTCGAGTTCGAGCGGAAGATCGCGGCCGACGCCGTGCTGGCGGCCGAAGTCCGGTCGTTCCGCAGCGTGCTGGCGGCCCTCGACCAACTGGCCGTGTTCGCGCCGTCGCCGGACTTCAGGGTGCGTGTGCTTGCGGCACTGCATGCCGGGAGGTCCTGGCGGGCCCGCTTGCGGGCGTGGCTCGGCGGGGGCTCGTTCGCCATCGTGCCGAATGCCCTGGCGGCCCTCCTGGACGAGAGCCTCCCGACGCGCCAGGCGAAGGCGCTGTCGGCGTTCGTGGCGCGCGATCCCGAAGCCGCCGGGGCGCTCGCCGAATGGAAGCGGCTCCACGACCGCCTCGACCGTCTGCCCGTCTACCGGCCGTCGGCGGGGTTCGGCGACCGGATCATGGCCCGCGTACCCGCTGCGGCACCCGCGGCACCCGGGTCATCCGCACACGACATCCGCCTCCTCCACCGCATCAGACACCTCTGGCCGCGTCCGGCGGACCGCCTTGCCGCAGCCTCCGGCATCGCCTTCGGGCCGACCACCGCGGTCCTGGCGACCGCCTACATGCTTTTTTCCAACAATCCCCTGGTCACGGCGTCCAACGTCGGCAGCTTCCTGTTGACCAAGTCCGCCGATGCGCTGTCGGGTCTGATCGAAGGAGGGCTGGGGAGCGCGGCGGGCACGATGTTCGGCTATCTGGACGGGTTGGCGCCCCAGGGTGCGGCCATCGCCGCCAGTGCTGTTCTCTTCGCATGCCTCACGCTGGCTTCGGCGTGGATACTGTACAGGAACGTCATCAAGGTTCCGGCTTCGGAGCGTCGCTATGTACCGATTTGACCACATGAACTGGCTGCTTCCCGTCCTTGCCGGCGGCAGCGGCGTGATCGCCGCCATGGAGGGCGTCGCGCAGGAGCGGCAGGTTGTCTCCAACCAGGTGGCGGTGTCGCGTTCGGAGGCCTCGCTCGAACTCGAGTTCTCCGACGGCGCCACATTCTCGATGTCCTTCGACAACGGCCGCGTCACCGCGGACGGCGAGGTGCTGGGCAGCTACCGGTCGGGCGGCGCTGCCGAGGCGGAGTGGCGCGCGTTGCTCTCGGACGTGCTGTCCCTGTCCAACGGCCCCCTGGCGGAAGCGCTTCAGCGTTGGGAGCCGGATCCGGATCTCGGAGACGAGACCGACCTCCTGCACGCGATCGACGGCACCCTCGAACGAGCCGTTGCCGGCGTCGGCATCGCCGCGACGCGGTCGCTCGCCGGCGAGCGGATGGGAGAACTCCTGGAGGTCGTGGCGCAGAGCGAGAACGTCGAGGCCCTGGGAACGGCCCTGGAGGAGGTCGACCTCGAATCGCTGCGGATCTGGCTGCACCGGGACTACACCGTTGGCGAGGGGACGTCGCACCAGGGGTCGCTGCTGGTCGTGGGCGGTCATCTTGACGTCCGCGGGCGCGTGGACGGGGACGTGATCGTGCTCGACGGCACCATGACGCTCCGAGACGACGGGCTGGTGGATGGCGACGTTCACCTGATCCAGTCGGATATCGTACGGCGCGGCGGCGAAATCGACGGCGAAGTCCGGGATGTGATGCGCCAGCTGAGACGGGAGGAAAACCGGATCCGCGAGGCAATCACTGCCGAAGTCGCCCAGGAGATGGGGCGCGCTCGCCAGAACAGGCGGACGAGTGGCTTTGCGAGGTTCGGCCGCGCGTTGGAGGACATTCTCGGGACCGGGATCACGTTCGTGATTCTCGGTCTGCTGACTCTCTTGCTGACCCGCTTGTCCGGCGAACGCGTGGACGTGGTCACGAGGGCGGTCGGGCATCAGCCGGCACGCAGCGCCGTGGTCGGGTTTGCAGGCGGTTTCCTGATCCTCCCGGTGTACGTGCTCGGGATCGTGGTTCTGGCCATCTCGGTCGTCGGGCTGCCGGTTCTCCTGGCCTGGCTGCCCCTCTTCCCGCTGGCGGTGGTCGTCGCGGGGTTCGCAGGATATGTGGGCGTGAGCCAGCAGGTGGGACGATGGGTGCTCGAGCACGACCTCCCCTGGCTCGACTGGGTCGACCGCAGCCGCCCCACCCACCTTCGGCTTCTCGGCATCGCCACGCTTCTGGCGCCCTTCGTGGCCGGCAACGCTCTTCAGCTTCTGCCCTTCGTGGGGTGGACCGGCTCGCTCGTCAACGCCGTGGGTTCCATTGCGTGCGTCGCCGCCATGGTGACCGGCCTGGGCGCGGTGATCGTCACGCGCGGCGGCCGCCGTCCGGTCGACTACGAGTTCGATGACGGTCCGTACGACCCGGTCGATTGGCACGAGGCCGACGATATCGACGCTGCCGCGGACGACGGCGACAGTGCCGGGGGCAGCGACGCAGAGCCCTCGGAAGGCGACGACCGGTGAGCCGGGTCATCGTTGCCCTGACCGCGGGCGTCGCGCTCTTGCCGCCCCCGCCGCTGGTGGCCCAGAGCTGGAAGACCGTCACGTCGTCCAGGCTCGTGACGACCGAAGACCGCCTCGACGTATCGGTCACCTACGGGGCCGGGGTTCTCGAGCTCCGCAGGGGCGACGAGGGGTCCCTGTACAGGGCGCTGTTCCGTTTCGACGAAGAGTCGGGACTGCCGGTCACCGAGTACAGGGACGGGCATCTCGAGGTGTCCATGTCCTACCACGAGCACCGCCGGAACTTCCGCAACCGGTCGGATGCGCCCTCCCTCGATCTGCAGCTCGGCCCGGACGTTCCCGCCGACATCGAGCTGGATTTCGGCGCGGGCCGGGCGGACATGGATCTGACCGGAATCCCCGTCTCGCGGCTCGAACTGAACACGGGCGCCTCGGAAACGGTTCTGAGAATCCGGGAATTGAACCCGGAGCCGATGGAGGAAGCCTCCATCGGCGTGGGGGCCGCCGATCTTCGCGTGAGCGGACTGGGCAACTTCAACACGGGCGACGTGGAGGTCAAGGCAGGACTCGGATCGGTGGTGCTGGAGCTGGACGGCGCCTGGGCACAGAACGCCGTGATGTCGGTCGAGATGGGATTGGGCGCGCTCGAAATCCGGGTGCCGGAGTCACTGGGCATTCGCATTCGTCGAGAGAGCCGCCTTCTCTCGTCGTTCGATGCGGAGCGGCTCGTCAGGACGGGGAACGTCTACCAGTCGCTGAACTGGGAAGCCGCCGACCGCCGCGTGGAAATCGACATCTCGGCCGCGCTGGGGAGCATCGACATCGTGTGGATCGATTGAGACCAACACCCGGGCGGGGACAACCCTCGGACCGGGCGGGGACAACCCTCGGACCGGGAATCAGTTACTATTGTTGGGCGAACAACCATTTCCGTCCCGTGACGGCGGCCGGCAATCCGGAGGCCCCCGAGGGATCGGTTTCGCAGGGGGAGGCATGATCGGAACGCTGTTGACATTCCTGGCCATGGGCATCGTCAGCATTGTGGTTGTCTGGATCGTCCTCTCGGTGATCGGAGCCCTCCTGGGGCTCACGGCGGGGATCGCCGGCTTTCTCCTCTGGAAGGTCGTGCCGGTCATGTTCGTCGGCTGGTTCGTGCTCAAGGTCCTCGCCCGCGTCCGGCGCGGGCCGGGAGCCCTGTCGTCGGCCGACCGCCAGTGGCTGGAGGGCGAATAGAGCCCTCCCGGGCACCGTCAGCGACGGGGCGGCAGCGTCTCGATCGTCCGCAGGAGGTTCTCGCCGATCGCCGTCAGCGATCTGGCCGCGCGCGACTCGGGCGCTGAGAGCACGGTCGGCCGTCCCTCGTCGCCCGCCAGTCTGACCGCGATGTCGAGCGGCACCCTTCCCAGGAACGGGATCGACAGCTCGCGGGCCAACTCCTCGCCGCCGCCGCGCCCGAACAGATCCACGACCTCGTCCGATCCGGGAATCCGGAAGCCGCACATGTTCTCCACGACGCCGAGCACGCGCGTGTTGACCCGCTCGAACATCTTGACGCCGCGCCGCACGTCGCCGGTCGCCACTTTCTGGGGCGTCGTGACCATGACGGCGCCATCGAGATCGACCGTCTGCACCAGGGACAGCTGCGCATCCCCCGTGCCGGGCGGCATGTCCACGATCATGAGGTCCAGCTTGCCCCAGGCCACCTGTTCCATGAACTGCTTGAGGATGCCGGCGATGAGCGGCCCGCGCATGATCGCGGGCTGGGCGCGCTCGAGGAGGAAGCCGAGGCTCATGAGGCGGACACCGTGCGACTCCAGCGGCTCGATCATCTCCGACCCCTTGGCACCGGACACGGCGGGCCGCCGCTTCTCGCCGAACATGACCGGGATGTTCGGTCCGTAGATGTCGGCGTCCAGCAGACCCGTGGCCATGCCCCGGGCGGCGGCGCAGGCCGCCAGGTTGGTCGCGACCATGGACTTGCCGACTCCGCCCTTTCCGGAGCTGATCGCGATGATCCGACTGACTCCGGGCAGGATGCCCGGCTTTGGCGTCGGAGGCGGTACGGAGCCCGGCTGGAGTCCCGGTCGCCCGGGCGCCGCTGCGGGCCGGCCCGCGGCTGGCGGCGCGCGGCCGGCCGCCTGGCGCTGGCCCTCCGGCGGCGTCTGGGGCAGGCGAACGTCCACCTTCACACTGGTGACGCCCTCCACTGCCTCGGCGGTGGCCCGCGCGCGCCGCACCAGCACCCCGGGATCGCCCCGGCGCAGCGCGAACGCGAAGCGGGCATTGCCCTGCGAATCGACCGTCACCGCAGTGACCTGACCGCCGTCGACCACGTCCTGTCCCGTCGCCGGGTTCACGACGCCGGTCAACGCCCTGGTCACTGCGGCGACAAGTCCGTTCCGGCTCATTCCGGGCTCAGATGGCATCTACCGTCAGCACCTCGGGCACGGACGCCCTCAGCCGCCGTTCGATCCCTTCCTTGAGCGTGAGCATGGAAATCGGACACGCCTCGCAGGCTCCCATCAGGCGGACCTCGACCCTGCCCTGATCCGCGTCCCAGTTCACAAGCTCGACGTCACCATCGTCCATGCGGATGGCGGGACGAATGGTCTCGAGGATCTCTTCGATCCGCTCTATGGTACTCATTCTCCGTCCAGGTCACGGGCGCGGAGCCAGACCGGGTTGCGGGTGATGGCGGTCGCGACGCCCACGGAAGGTACCGCGCGCGTTTCCGGGGCGTCAATGCACGGACGGCGCTTGTGGGCGCGGGCGGTTGCGCGTGCGGGCCGCCCGCGTGAAATTGCGTGCGATTCCGGCCGTCGCGTACAGCCGGAACGCTCCCGCCAACCACCAATCCCGCCAGGCCCATGTCCGGAACCTTTCGCGTGCCCGCCCCCGTCAACGAACCCGTCCACTCCTATGCCCCCGGCACGCCCGAGAGGGCGGAACTCAAGGCCGCCCTTGGCCGCGTCGCCGCAGAGGAGGTCGAGATCCCCGTCATCATCGGGGGGAAGCGCCTCCGTACGGGGGACGTCCACGAAATCCGCGCGCCGCACGACCATGGGCTCCTTCTGGGCACGTGGCACGCAGCGGGTCCGGAGGAAGCGCGTGCGGCGATCGCCAACACCATCGAAGCGCAGCGCGAATGGGCATCCTGGCCCTGGGAGGACCGTGCCGCGGTCTTCCTGAAGGCGGCCGAGCTTCTGGCGGAGACCTGGAGGTCGACCCTCAACGCCGCGACGATGCTCGGGCAAAGCAAGAACCCCTTCCAGTCCGAGATCGACGCCGCCTGCGAGATCGTGGACTTCTACCGGTTCGGCGCCCACTTCGCGGACCGCATCTTCGAGCATCAGCCCATCTCGGAGAGGGGCGTCTGGAACCGGATCGAGTACCGCCCCCTGGAAGGCTTCGTCTACGCGATCAGCCCCTTCAACTTCACCGCGATCGGCGCCAACCTGGCCGGAACTCCCGCAATGGTGGGGTGCGGCGTGCTCTGGAAGCCGTCGAAGCACGCGGTGCTGTCGGGCTACCACACGTACAGGCTGCTCGAAGAGGCGGGACTCCCTCCCGGGGTGATCAACTTCGTGCCGGGCGACCCGGTCGGGATCACCGAGGCCGCGATGAACCACCCGGACTTTGCGGGTCTGCATTTCACGGGTTCCACGGGGGTCTTTCAGTCGCTCTGGAACACCGTCGGCAGGAACATCGCGCGCTACAGATCCTACCCGCGGCTTGTCGGCGAGACGGGTGGCAAGGACTTCATCGTGGCCCACCCGTCAGCCGACCGCGCCGCGCTCAGCACCGCGATCGTGCGCGGCTCCTTCGAGTACCAGGGCCAGAAGTGTTCCGCCGCCTCCAGGGCATATGTGCCGCAGTCGGTCTGGAATGAGATACGAGACGACCTGATCGAGGAGACCAACGAGCTGACGATGGGGGCGCCGACCGATTTCCGGAACTTCGTCAATGCGGTGATCGACAAGGGCGCCTTCCGTACGATTACGGGCTACATCGACCGGGCCGCGGCGAGCGCCGACGCCGACGTGATCGCCGGCGGCGAGTACTCGGACGCGGACGGGTTCTTCATCCGGCCGACGCTCATCGAGGCCAGGCGGCCGGACCACGAGGCGATGTGCGACGAGATCTTCGGCCCCGTGATGTCGATTTACGTGTACCCCGACAACGCCTGGTCCGAGCTGCTCGGGATCGTCGACCGGACGTCGCCGTACGCGCTGACCGGGGCGGTTTTCTCCCAGGACCGGCGCGGCGTGCGCGACGCACTGCACGTCCTGCGCAACGCCGCCGGCAACTTCTACATCAACGACAAGCCCACCGGGGCGGTGGTCGGGCAGCAGCCCTTCGGCGGCGGCAGGGCGTCGGGGACGAACGACAAGGCCGGCTCGGTGTTCAACATCATGCGCTGGCTCACCCCGCGGACGATCAAGGAGACGATGGTCCCGGCGACGAGCGTCGGCTATCCGTCCATGGAAGAGGAGTAGCGCGCTTCAGGCTCGCCGTCAGGCCGTCATCGCCGCGGGCTGGCGCGTCGCGGCGGCGACCGCGCGGCTGAAGTCCGCCTTCAGGTCGTCGACGTCCTCCAGACCGACCGAAATGCGCACGAATCCGTCCGGGATGCCCAGTTCGTCACGCTCCGACGGACTCAGGTCCACGTGGGAGGTGTGGCGCGGCTGGGAGACCAGGGTCTCGACGCCCCCGAGCGAGGGAGCCGGGGCGGCCAGCCGCAGCGCCGCGAAGAACCGGTCCGCGGCCGCGCCGCCCCCTTCGAGAACGATGGACACCATGCCGCCGTAGCCGTTCAGCAGGCGGGTGGCGAGCGCGTGATCCGGGTGAGCGGGCAGGCCTGGATGGATCACCTCGCGGACGCCGCTCAGCCCGGTGAACCACTCGGCGAGCTGGAGTGCGGTGCGGTTGTGCCGCTCCATCCTCGCGGGGAGCGTGCGCATGCCGCGCTCCAGGAGCCACGCCGTCTGCGGGTCGATCGAGCCTCCGTACAGCTTCATCATTCCGGTGATCTTCCGGATCAGTTCCGCGCTGCCCGCGACGACGCCCGCGATGAGGTCCGAGTGTCCGCCGAGGTACTTGGTGGCGGAGTGGATGACCGCGTCCACGCCGTGCTCGGCCGCGCGAATGTTCATCGGCGTCGCGAAGGTCATGTCAGCCGCCAGGATCGCCCCCGCCCCGCGCGCGGCGTCGCGCGCCGGCGCGATGTCGAACACGCGGAGCGCGGGATTCGTGGGCAGCTCGATCAGCACCACGCGGGTGGCGGGCGTGACGGCGCGGCCCCACGCACCCGGGTCGGCGGGGTCGACGAACGTGGTCGTGATGCCGCGCCGGGGGAGCTCGTGGGAGAGGAGCGCCCACGTCGCGCCGTAGAGGTGGCGGCTGGCCACGACATGGTCCCCCTGCCCCGCGGCAGCGAGGAGGGTCATGGAGATGGCCGCCATCCCGCTGGACAGCGCCAGCGCCGCGTCCGTCCCCTCCAGTGCGGCGACCCTGGCGGCGACGGAGCGCTGGTTGGGGTTGTTGCCGTAGCGGCTGTACAGGAGATCGATCCCGTCTTCGGGGCCCGCCCAGTGGAATGTCGAACTGCGTACGATCGGGGCCACGACGGGGGCGCCCGGCCGTGGCTCGGGCTGGCCGGCGTGCACCGCCTGCGTGGCCGGAGCGAGTGGCTTGTCCCCCGTTCCATCGGTCCTCATTGCGCCGTCTCCCTGCGTTGAGTGGTGGAGTGCATTTTACTGTGTCCGCGCCAGCGCGCTCAGCGCAGCCGTGCCTCCGTTGCCGCTGCGGTACGCCAGCCGCCGTCTCGCGAGCCCCCGCACCAGGGGCTCTCCCCGGTCGCCCAGCACCCCCGCCAGGTCACGGGGGCCGATCCGTTCGCGGCGCTCCAGCGTGTCCCAGGCCCTGCGCTCCTCGGCGGTGGCCGGTCCGAGGAGCTGGAACCCGCCCCCGACGTCGCAGACGGCCGCCAGGCCGTGCCTTCCCAGCACCTCCTCGACCGCGTGACGGTGCATGTCGCCGACGGCGCGAAACAGAAAGAACACGTTGCCGGGCCGGTCGGGTCCCTGGTAGAGCAGGAGCAGCTTCGCCACCACCTCATCCGCGCAACTGAAGTCGAGGATGCGGATGCGCGTGAAGTCGATCAGCAGCACGAAGGGCGACAGGGACATCCGGGCGAGCCGTTGCTCGATCACCTGCCTGACCGCCCGTCCGGTCGGCCGCGTCACCAGGTTGGGCCCGCGCGACACGATCGTATCGGCAACGATCGCCGCCACATCGATGGTGACCGGCCCGTTTCGCCCTTCGGCCCGGCCCCCGTGATCCCGCCGCTCAGCCATCGACTCTCTCCGGGAGAACGATGTTGATCTGGGCGCCGGGGAACCCGGGCAGACCGTCGATGACCGGGGGGCTGGGGTGCCAGGACGGGCTGTCCGCGATGCGGGCCTTGCCGCTGCGGATCGAGACGAGCCCCTGCCAGCGGGAGACCTGTTTCCGGATCTGCTGGATGCCCTGCCCCCGGCCGGTGTCCGGAAAACGCGTAAGTCCCATGAGAAACGCGGCCTCCAGGGCGGTTACGTCCCCCCAGCGATCGCCGAACCGCGCCGCATGTTCCTTCGCCAGCGAAGCGCGAAAGCCCCGTCCCACGTCGGAAACGGCGATCACCAGCACCTGCCGGCCCAGCCGGCGGGTCCAGTTGTAGCGTTGCGCCGCGACCCAGCCCGGCCCCTCCGCGTGCTCCACGATGTTCTGGCACACCTCGGACAGGATCACCGAGAACTGGACCACCGCGGCCGCCGGATAGTGAAGGGTCCGGGAGAGGATCGCGCCGGCCCGCGACTGCACCCGGTCGACGACCTCGTGCACGTCGGAGTTGGTGGTGATCGCGGTGATCTCCAGAAGCACGTCTGACGATCGCGCGGGGGTGCGCCGGACCCGCTGGTGCGGGGGATGGAACACGCCGGCGGCGGCGCGCGGAAAATCCATCCGGTCCAGGTAGCCGATCACGTCGCCGCCGGTGGGCAGCGACAGACGCGGCACGGCACCGTTCGCGGAGGCGACCTGCCCGGCGCAGAGAAGCGCCAGCATCCCGTTGGGATCGACCCATCGGAGGCGCCGCGCGTCGAACAGTATCGGCCCCGGGCCGCAGGCGGCGACCTCCGCGAACACCGCGTCGACGTTCCGGTAGTCGAGCGAAGACGGGATCTCGACGATCCGCATGTCAGTGCGAACGCCACGGCGGACGGGGGCCCTTGCCGGCCAGCAGATCACGGGTCCGGGAGGCGCCGCTGCAGCCCAGCTTGCACCTTGCCAGGGCTTGAGCGTACGAGATCGCCGTGCGCCGGCCGGCCCCGGCGAGGACTCCGGAGAAGAATGCGGCGCCCCAGACGTCGCCACACCCCGTGGGGTCGCCGGACGGCGCACCCGGGGTGGTCGCGTACTCGCACACGGCGGGCTCGCCGTCCTCTCGCGCCGCAAGGACCTGCACGCCCCGGCTCCCACGGGTTACCGCGATCATGCGCGCGCGCCTCCCGAAGGCCCTGGCGGCCGCTGAATGGGCGTCGGGTGCGCCCCGGGAGAATAGCGCGAATTCGTCTTCATTCATCTGCACGGTATCGAAGCATCCAGCCCACTCCCCGCAGGACCGAAGATAACGGGGGCTGCGGCGTCCGTCGCTCTCCACGCCCAGGAAGAGCGAGTGAAGATCGGCGTGCGTGGGCCCGTCGAACGCGTCGCGCATGCGTCTCGCCCCGGCCAGGGTCAACTCCATTCCGGAGATGAAGTTCACGTAGAGGGCGTCGAGGCCGGGTAGAAATCCCCCCACTTCGCCTGGGCTCCAGCCGGGGACGCCACCGCGCAGGAACTCGACCCGATCGGCGCTGGTGGAGTACCGCAGTTCGACGCGGTTGTTGGGCTCCGGGACCGCCCGCAGGAGGCGCGTGTCGCCCACGCGGGCGTGGGAGAGGATGTACCGGGTGCCTGTCGCGCGCAGATCACGCCCGATTTTCACGATCGGCACAACGATCCAGCCCGCAGGCAACGACACCTCGAAAGCCGCGAGCGCATACCCGATTCCACCCCATGACCGCACCGGCTCGCGCATCCCCGGGCGCCGGATCGTGTCGCGGACCAGGGTGCCGAGCACTCCGAGCCGCCTTGGGGCACCAGGGCGCTCCCCGGGCCGCCCCCGCATGTTCACCGGCGCGGCCTGTCACCCTTCACGACCGGTCGTCGTCGAGTTGCAACACGGCCATGAACGCTTCCTGCGGGATCTCCACCGACCCGACCTGCTTCATCCGCTTCTTGCCCTCGCGCTGGCGCTCCAGGAGCTTGCGCTTGCGCGTGATGTCGCCTCCGTAGCACTTGGCCGTCACGTTCTTGCGCACCGCCTTGACGGTCTGCCGGGCGATGACCTGCCCCCCGATCGCGGCCTGCAACGCCACCTCGAACTGCTGCCTGGGGATCAGTTGCTTGAGCTTGCGGACCAGCAGATTGCCGTGGCGGTACGCGTTGTCGCGGTGGAGGATCACGGAAAAGGCGTCGACCGGTTCGCGGTTGACCAGGATGTCGAGCTTGACCAGATCCCCCGCCCTGTACTCCTGGAACTCGTAGTCGAGCGCCGCATACCCCTTGGTGCCACCCTTCAGACGGCCGTAGAAGTCGAGCACGATCTCGGCCAGCGGAAGCTCGAAGTCCATTTCCACACGGCGGGGATCCAGGTAGCTCATCCCCTTGAACAGGCCCCTGCGCTCGTGGCACAGCTTCTGCACGTTGCCGATGAAGGCCGCAGGCGTGACGATGTGGGCCCGCACCACCGGCTCCGCGACCGCATCCACAAGTGTGCGGTCCGGGAGATCCGTCGGGTTCTCGATCGACAGGACGGCTCCATCGGCCATCGACACCCGGTATTTCACGTTCGGCACGGTGGTCACCAGCTTGACGCCGAATTCGCGGTCGAGCCGTTCCTGCACGATCTCCAGGTGAAGGAGCCCGAGAAAGCCGCACCGGAAGCCGAAGCCCAGCGCCCTGGAGGTCTCGGGCTCGAACTGCAGCGAGGCGTCGTTGAGCTGCAGGCGCCGCAGCGCCTCCCTGAGCTCCTCGTAGTCGTCGGCATCGGAGGGATAGAGACCCGCGAACACCATCGGCTTGGCTTCCTGGTAACCGGGAAGCAGGTCGCCGGCGGGGTTTGCGGCGTCGAGCACGGTGTCTCCCACGCGCGTGTCGGCCACCGCCTTGATCGCGGCCACCAGATACCCGACCTCTCCCGGCCCGACCGACTGCGACGGGACTCGGCCCAGGCACAGGTGGCCCGTCTCGGTCACCTCGTAGCGCGAGTCGACCGCTCCGAAGGTGATGGACATTCCGGCGCGCAGGGTGCCGTCGAAGACCCGGATGGTGGGCACGGCCCCGAGATACTGGTCATAGTACGAGTCGAAGATCAGCGCCCGAAGCGGGGCGTCGGGGTCGCCGCCGGGAGGAGGCACCCGCTCGACTACGGCCTCGAGTACGTGCTCGATCCCCGATCCCTCCTTGGCCGAGACCGCGAGCACCAGCTCCGGGTCGATTCCCATCAGCTCGGCGACCTCTCCTCGCCGGCGCTCGGGTTCCGCGCCCGGGAGATCGATCTTGTTGAGGACCGGCACGATTTCGAGGTCGGCGTCCAGGGCCAGAAACAGGTTGGACAGCGTCTGCGCCTGCACCCCCTGGGTCGCGTCCACGACCAGGATCGCCCCCTCGCAGGCGGCCAGCGAGCGCGACACCTCGTAGGTGAAGTCCACGTGGCCGGGCGTGTCGATGAGGTTGAACTCGAAGTCGCGGCCGTCGCTCGCCCGGTAGGACATGCGCACCGCATGGAGCTTGATGGTGATTCCGCGCTCCCGCTCGAGCTCGTTGGAGTCCAGCACCTGCTCCCGCATCTGGCGGCTGTCGAGGGTGGCCGTGGCTTCCAGGAGCCGGTCCGCCAGCGTGGACTTGCCGTGATCGATGTGGGCGATGATGCAGAAATTGCGAATGAGATCGGTGCGCACGGATCACGGGCCCGGATGCTGGAGTGCGGTGCCGCCCGGGAGTCTTCGCTCAGCCGACCGACGGGCTGCGGGCGTCGACCCGGAAGGTAACCGGGCCGATTTTGGGCGGTCAATCGGGAACGGCTCCCACCGGGCTGGAGACAGTATGCGGCACAGGTGCCGCGCTGTGCTTTCCGGAATAGCGCGCCGGCTCTGCGAAATGCGACAGAAACGGACATTCGATGGACAAAACCGGACAGATCGCCTTATGTTGCGTCCAACGGGCACGGCCTTGCGTCCAACGGGCCCGGTGTTGCGTCCAACGGGCACGGCGTTGCGTCCGACGGGCACGGCGGCTTTTCATTATATGGGGCATCCCCGCATGTCGTTAATGGGGCATCCCCGCATGCACCCCAACCGAGGCGGCTTCATGGTCCACTCCGGAAGGTTTTTGCGGTTTTTCTGCCGGGCTCTCTTTCCTGTACTCTGCCACGCGACGCTGGCGGTGGCCCCGGGCGCGGCGTCCGCGCAGGAGGCGGGCTCCGTTACCGGAGTCGTTGTCGACGCCGTGAGCGGTCAGCCGATCGAGGCGGTGCAGATTTCCATTCCCGAGTTGGGCACCGGCGTGCAGTCGCGTGACGGGGGGCGGTTCGTCCTGGTGGGCGTGCCCGCCGGAACGTACGAAGTGCGCGCCGAGATCATCGGTCACCTGGCCGCTTCCGAAAGCGTGGTCGTCCCGGCGGACGGCGCCGTGTCCGTCGAATTCCGGCTGCATCCCACCGCTCTCCAGCTGCAGGAGGTGGTGGTGACCGGTACCGCCTTCGAGGAGTCACCGGTCGACCTGCCCTACTCGGTCACGGTTTCCGGGCGCCGCTCCCTCGCGGAACAGGGGTCCCCGCAGGCGGTCGACTTCTTCCGGAACCTGAGCTCCAGCGCGGGCGTGCTCGGAGACCGGCAGGGCTGGTACACCACCAGGCCGGCCGCCTCCATGCCCGAAACGGCGGCCAGCGTCAATCTCCGGGGCATCGGGCCGTCGCGCACCCTCGTCCTGCTGAACGGCAGCCGGCACGTGTACGTCCCTGTGCGGCTGCAGGGGGGGCGTTTCGTGGACGTCAACGCGTTCCCGTCGATCGCCCTCGACCGTATCGAGGTTGTGAAGGAAGGCGCGTCCGCGATCTATGGCTCGGACGCCGTGGCGGGCGTGGCGAACTTCATTACGCGCGGGGACTTCGAGGGCTTCGAGGTGTCGGGGGCCCACGAGTACCTGGCGGACGCGGGCGACACCAACGTGGGGGCCATCTGGGGGTCGCGGCTCGCCGAGAGCGCGCATGCGGTCGTGTCGGCCGAGGTGGCGGTTGTGCAGGCGCTGGACCCCAAGGATCGGGATTGGGCACTGCGAGCCTTCACGTCCGGGGGCGGCGCCTGGTCGTATACGGGCAATCCCGGCGCGTTCCTCTTTCCCAGGCTGAGCGGCGGCGAGACGAAGGAAGAGTTCGTTGCGGCCCTGGCGGACGCGCAGTTTGGCGGCTGGGGCGGCGTCTTCATCGACCCGCAGTGCACCGCATTCGGCGGCCACCTCGAGGGAGAGACCTGCCGCTTCCGTTACCAGCCCTGGGACAACCTGATCCAGGCATCCCGGCATATCCGCGTCTTCGGCGAACTCAACGGCGACCTGGGCGACCGGTCACGGTACCACGTCGAGGCCCTGTGGGCCGAGGCGGCCACGCCGGCCTGGGTGACCACGCCGTCGTTCCCCCCGATCTCGCCGTACAACGGGGCGCAGGTCATCACTCCGGGGAATCCGGGCAGGCAGGCTTTCTGCCGGAGCTACGCGCAGGCGGCGGGATTCTCGGGTTCCGAGGACTGCCTCGGGGATGACTGGTACTTCTACGGCCGCCTTGTGGGCAACAGCGGTCCCGGCCGAACTCTGGACCGGCAATCGCGAACCACACGGATCGCCGGCTCATTGGAGCGCGAGATCGAGTCTCTCGGCGGCAACCAGGGCACGCTGGAGCTTTCCGCCTCTTATTCGCGCACCACGGGCAACGTGAACCTCCCGGCCGAGTACGCCTACCGGAAGTTCCTCGCATTCCGGGGCTTCGGAGGCCCGGGCTGCGGAGTCGACGTGGTGCTCGACCCGTCCAGCCCCTCGGGCATGGCCCTGGGCGCGCTGAACGGCGCCGTGGCCGGCCAGGGGAGCTGCATGTACTACAACCCCTTCAGCAACGCCCACCAGTACTCCGCCCAACCCGGAGCGCGCTACCTGGATCAGGCGAACCCGGACTACATGGCGGGACTCGAAAACAGCCCCGCGTTGATCGACTGGATCAACGACGAAGTCGATCTCGACAACGGCGCCAACCTGCTGGTGGCGGATGCCATTCTCAAGGGCTCGCTTGTGGAGGAGGTAGCCGACTATGCCGTCGGGTATCAGTTCCGCTGGTTCGACGTGGAGTCGGAACCGAACGCGGCGGGCAACCTTGAACTCAACCCCTGTTCCGTGCCCGGCGACCGGACCTGCCTTGAGAAGGCGGGCGCCTTCACCTTCACGACGGGTCACTACCCCTACCACGCCGCGCAGTCGGTGCACCGCCTTTTCGTCGAGTCCCAGCTGGCGCTCGGATCCAGAGTCCAGGCCCAGGTGGCCGCCAACTACGAGTTTCACGGGTCCGTGAGCAGCTTCGATCCGAAGCTGGCGCTGCGGGTGGACCTCGCCGAGCCGCTGGCCTTGCGCGCGTCGCTGCAGACTACGTTCCGCACGCCTTCCGTCGACGACCTCAACGAGGACCGCAGCACTTCGCTGGAGTACGTCGCCGAAGCGGGCATCTACAAGGCCCTGGACGCCTCCGGCAACCCCGATCTGCAACCGGAGCGTGCGTTCACGTACAACGTGGGACTCACCCTCGAGCTCCCGCGCCTGCGCGCGTCGCTGGACTACTGGGACTACGACTTCCGCGATATCATCGACATCATTCCCGCCACCGGCGTCACGCGCCTGTACGATCTCGGCGGGGGTTCGCGCCAGGCCGTTCAGCAGTTCGTGACCTGTCCCGACGGCCGAGGGACCGGCACATGCCCCACGTCCGCTCTCGAGCGGATCGCCGTACGCACCACCAACTGGCCGGGCATCGAGCTGTCGGGCATCGACTGGCATCTCAGTACGCGGTTGCCGATGGCCGAGAGCATCGTCTCCCTCGGGATGGACGGCACCTTCACCCGGAGATTCTTCGTGCGGGCGCTCGACCTGAACGACGTGGAGGTCTTCCCGGCCCAGGACGCCGCCGGGAAGCTCAACTGGAACAATCCCATCGCTCCCCCGCTGCCCCAGTGGAAGAGCCGGTTCTCCGCGGGCTACCACTTCGGCGACTACAGCGTGGTCAACTACGTCAACGCGGTCTCGGGGTATGCAAACGAGGTGTTCCCGGACACCGAGTTCGCTGAAATCGATCGGTTCGTCACCTGGGACCTGAGCGTGCTGCGGCGGGCTTCCCGCAGAACCGACCTGGCGCTCTCCGCGATCAATCTCCTCGACGCCGCTCCACCGCTCGTCAACTGGGAGCAGTCGTACGACGGATTCACGCACAGCCCCAAGGGGCGGCGCGTCAAGCTGTCGATCACGTACCGAATGGGGAACTGACCGGCAGCGGGCCCGAGCCGCCCGCCACTTCCGCACACCGTGGCAGCAGTCCACATTCAATGGACCATGGCCACCAACGAGACGATCACTCCGCATCGGGACCGCCGCACGGATCTTCTCGATCCGGCGACGCTGGCGCAGCTGGGCGGGATCGACATCATCGCGCGGCAGGTCGTGCAGGGCTTTCTGCTGGGTCTGCACCGGTCGCCGAACAGGGGATTCTCCGCCGAGTTCGCCGAGCTTCGCCAGTACCAGCCGGGAGACGACCTGCGCACCCTCGACTGGCGCATGTTCGCGCGTTCCGACCGCTTCTACGTCAAGCAGTACGAGGAAGAGACGAACCTGCGTGCGTACATGCTGCTCGACATCAGTGAATCCATGGAGTGGTCCTCGCGGCCGCGCCTCCCCACCAAGCTCTGGTACGCCAAGCACCTGGCCGCCGCGATCTCGCTCATCCTCATCCGCCAGGGCGACATCGTCGGCCTGATCGCATTCCACGAGCGGATCGTGCGCCAGACCCGCGCCCGCGGGGGCAAGGTCCACTGGCGCCTGCTCCTCCAGCACCTGCACTCGCTGGAGGGCGGCGGACGGACGGACTCCGAGTCGGCCCTCAGGAACGTGGCCATGCGGCTCAAGCGGAAGGGGCTGGTGATCCTGATCTCCGATCTGCTCGTCGACCCCGAGGGGACCGCGAAGGCCCTGATCTACCTGCAGCATACGGGGCACGAGGTGCTGGTATTCCACCTGGTCGATCCGGGGGAGCGCGACCTGCCGACGACGGGCGAGACCCGGTTCGTGGATCCGGAGACGGGCGAGTCGCTGCAGGTGTCGGTCGCCGACATGCGGCGCCAGTACCGGGACGCCGTGGAAGAGGCCGTGGCCGAGTGGTCCACAACCCTGACCAGCCGCCGAATCGCGTATTCGACCATCGGTACCGACGAACCCCTGTCGCGCGCGCTCAGGTTCTACCTCTGGAAGCGCCAGCGTCTCCCCTGACGTGGGCTTCCTCAACCCTCTGTTCCTTCTGGCGGGCGTGGCGGCGCTCGTGCCCGTGATCCTGCATCTGTTCTACCGGCAGGAAAGCAAGACCTTCACCTTCCCCGCCATCCGGTACCTCCTCAGAACCGAAAAGGACCACGCGCGCCAGATCCGGACGCAGCAGCTTCTGCTGTTGCTCATGCGGGTGGCGATCATCGTGTTGCTGGTCGTGCTCGGGGCCCGGATTCACTTCCCCGGTCCCGGGGGAAGCCACGACCCGACCGCCCTGGCGCTGGTCCTCGACAATTCGCTGAGCACGACGATCATCGACGAGGGACGGCGCCGGCTCGACACCCTGAAGGCCGTCGCGCGACAGAGCGTCGAAGCAGCGGGTTACGACGACGTCATCTGGGTGGTCCGGGCCGGCAGTCCCTGGGAGGTCGCCGTGCCGGGGGGGATCGAGCAGGCGGCCATCGCGATCGACGAAACCGGCCCCAGCCACGCGCACGGCGATCTGAGCAGCGCGATCGGGCGTGCACGCGCGCTCGTCGGACAGAGCAGCCTGCCGCGCCGGGAGGTGCACGTGTTCACCGATCTGCAGGCGACGGCCTTCTCCGGGCCTGTGGACGGTGACGACGATATTCCGGTCATCGTGTTCGCGGCGCCCGTCGACGAGGTGGGCAACCGTGGCATCGAAGGAGTCTCGATCGGCGGTGGCCTTCCCCCCCTGCAGGGGCGGCGTACCGACGCGGCGGTTTCGCTTGCGGGCGGCGCGGCGGGAGACACGGTCGGCGTCCGGCTCTACATCGGCGGCCAGGTGCGCGCCGCCGCAACGGCCCCCGCCGGCGCAACCGTTCGCCTGCCCGTCGGCCCCTTCCCTTCCGGGCGCGTCGACGGTTACGCCGAGATCGATCCGGATCCGCTCACGGGGGACGACCGCCGCTTCTTCTCCTTCACGGTGCGCGACCCCACGCCCGTTGCGGTCCTGGGCCCTGCGCCGTTCTTTCTCACCGAAGCGCTCGCCGTGCTGCAGGAAAGCGACCGCATCTCGCTCGGCGGTGCTGCCCGCGCCGCGACGCTGATCAGTCTCGGCGGCGAAGGACTTGAACGGCGCAGCGCGGCGCAGAGCGTCGTCGTCGTTCCGCTGGCGGACCCGGCGCGCCTGCCCGCCCTGAACCGCCGGCTGGCCGAGGCGGGCGTGCCGTACCGCTACGAGCCGGGTCCGGACGAAGGAGCGCGCGTCGCGCGAAACGATCTTCCGGTGGACCTGGACGACCTCGAGATCCGCCGGTTCTTCCGGGTGGCGCTCCTCGCGTCGGCCGGGGGCGCGAACGCTACCGGCGCCCTGCTCTCCACCGGCGATCCCTGGCTGCTGGCCGGATCGGTCCCGACGGGACCCTACATCCTGCTTGCAACCCCCATGGACGAGCAGTCGACCAGCCTGCCGGTCTCGGCGGCCATGATCCCGTTGCTCGAATGGATGATCGAGCGCTGGTTCGGCGGCGGGGCGGGACACGAGGCGGTCACGGCCGGGATGGACTTCCGGCCGGCGCCGACGGCCAGCGCCGTTCGCGGTCCCGACGGCATCGTGCACCCGGTCGACGGAGACCAGCCCTTCCTGGCGACCGCGGCGGCGGGCATCTACCACGTGCTGGCGGGCGACAGCGTCCTCGAGTCGATCCCGGTCAACCCGCCGGCGGCGGAGACCGACCTGACACCCGCGTCGCGCGGAGAGGTAAGGCGGACGGTCCCCGGCGTGCACGACATCGTCGACGACGCCGACGCGTGGTCGCGGCACATCTTCCGCGCCGGTCGCGGGCCGGAGCCGTGGCGGCCTCTCGCCGCCATCATCCTCGTGCTGCTCGTCCTCGAGACGGCGGTCGCCGCGTCCCGCGCGGTGCGGACACGGCGCTCCGGCGGTGCATAGCCGCGGCCACACCGCGGCCAAACACCCCGCCACGGCCGCGCTTGCCGGCACACCCGCGTTTCGTGCGCTGGCTGCAGGCCTTCCAGCGCCCGGCGACCGCCTTGTCGTGGGAGGCGCCGCCGGCTCGCTGCCCGTGACGGCAATCGCGGCGCTCGCCCACCACCTCCCCAACCGCCTCTGGCTCCTCGCCGCGTCCTCTCCCGGCGACGCCGTCGAGTACCTGGGCGACCTGGAGGTGCTGATGGGCCCCGGAGCGGTGGTGCCGTACCCGCAACGCGAAGACCTCGTCCCGGGGGACAACCATCGCAGGGGCGAAGCCGAAGGGCAGAGGGTCGAAGCCGTCGAGGCGCTGCTGGCGGGGAGGGCGCGGGTGATGGTCGCCACGCACCGCGCGCTCCAGGAACTGGCCCCGATCCCGGACGATCTGGCCGACCTGCGCTTCGTGGTTGCGACCGGCGGGCACCTGCGCCGGGACGCGCTGATCGAGGCCCTGGAGGCGAGGGGATTCGAACGTTCGCCCATGGTCGAGGAGGCGGGCCGCTACGCCGTGCGCGGAGGACTGATCGATGTGTTCTCCTACGGGGCGCCGGGTCCGGCCCGAATCGAATTCCGGGGGGACGAGGTCGAGTCCATCCGCCACTTCAGCGTCCTGGACCAACGGTCGACCGAGGTGGTGGAGCGGGTGGACGTCCTGCCCGTGCGGTTCGCCGGCACCGTCGACACCGGCCGGCGGACGGAGTGCTCGCTCCTCGACCGCCTGCCACACGGGACGGTCCTGTTGCGGGTCGGCGACGGTCCGGTGACGGAAGGTGCCGAGGTGGCGTGGAAGCAGGCGGAGACCCGCTACCGCGATGCCCTTCGCTACGGCAATCCCGCCACCGACC
This sequence comes from Longimicrobiales bacterium, assembly GCA_965205005.1. GTDB lineage: Bacteria > Gemmatimonadota > Gemmatimonadetes > Longimicrobiales > Gaopeijiaceae > Bin94. The sequence goes on from OZ242028.1 coordinate 4,080,830, forward strand.
CCGCGACCGTCCTCCTTTCCCCCCGCGCGATGGAGGAGCGCGTCACCCGCCACGCCCGGCTCGTCTTCGTCGAGGAGCACGTGGGCGGCGTTGTCTTCCAGGCGCGCCGGCCACCGGCCTTCGAGCGGAACATCCGCCGGCTGCGGTCGTTCATCTCGCAGGAGGCCGCGACGGGGGCGGAGACCTTCATCCTCTGTGACAACCGCGGACAGGCCAGCCGGCTCGACGATCTGCTCGCGGACAGGCGCGGAGGCCCCGCGGCGGGTTGCCACATGGTGGTCGGCTCGCTCGCCGAGGGGTTTCGCCTGGACGACCGGGTGCCCCCCGTCAATATCCTGACGGACCACGAGATCTTCCGGAGGGGCCGGAAACTCCGGCGGAGCCGGCGCTACCGCGGCTCCGCGTCGCTGGAGAGTCTTGCCCAGCTCTCGCCCGGTGACCACGTCGTCCACATGGATCACGGCATCGGTCGGTTCCGGGGCCTTGAGCGGGTGGAGATCGGCGGCGAATCGATCGAGGTGCTGGTCGTCGGCTACGCCGGCGGCGAGATCCTGCGCGTGCCGGTCTACCGGCTCGACGAGGTCGAGCGCTGGGTCGGAACCCATCCGGGCGATCGGCCCGCGAGCCTGCACCGCATAGGCGGCAGGCGCTGGAAGCGGCTGAAGAGCCGGACCGAGGCCGCGATCCGGCAGATGGCCGCCGAGCTGCTGGAACTCTACGCGGCCAGGCGTGCGCGTCCGGGGTACGCATTCTCCCCGGACACCCGCTGGCAGCGGGAGATGGAGGCGGCGTTCCTCTACGAGGACACGCCCGACCAGCACGCCGCCGCCGAGGACGTCAAGCGCGACATGGAGTCGTCCGGCGTGATGGATCGTCTCGTGTGCGGCGACGCCGGCTACGGCAAGACCGAAGTCGCCATCCGGGCGGCATTCAAGGCCGTGCAGGACGGGAAGCAGGTCGCGGTGCTCGCTCCGACCACCGTCCTCGTCGCCCAGCATACCAGGACCTTCGGCGACCGGCTCGCCGACTACCCCGTGGTCGTCCGCTCCCTGTCGCGCTTCGACTCTCCGGCCCGGCAGCGCGAAGTCGTCGCCGGGCTCCGGCACGGAACGGTCGACATCGTCATCGGCACGCACCGCCTCCTCTCAGGGGACGTCGCGTTCAAGGATCTGGGGCTCGTGGTCATCGACGAGGAGCAGCGCCTCGGGGTCCGCCAGAAGGAGCGGCTGAAGCGGCTCCGCACGACGGTGGACGTGCTTACGCTCACGGCGACGCCGATACCGCGGACCCTCTACCTGTCGCTCGCGGGCATCCGTGATCTGTCGCTCATCCGTACCCCGCCGCGCGACCGCATGGCCATCGTCACCCACCTCATCGCGTGGAGCGACCACCTTGTCGCGGAGGCCTGCCAGCGCGAGCTGGACCGGGGCGGCCAGGTGTTCTTTCTGCACAACCGGGTCGAGACCATCGACACCGCTGCCGAACGCGTGCGCCGGCTGGTGGGCGAAGCGACCGTCGACGTGGCGCACGGCCAGATGGGGGTCGCGGCGCTGGACCGCGCCATGACCCGCTTCGTGGGGGGACGCACCCAGGTCCTCGTCTGCTCCTCGATCATCGAGAACGGACTGGACGTGGCGAACGCCAATACGCTGATCGTGGACCGGGCGGATCGCTTCGGCCTCTCCCAGCTGTACCAGATCCGGGGACGCGTTGGACGCTGGGACCGGCGCGCCTACTGTTACCTGGTCGTACCCGACAGCGTCACGGATGAGGCCGAAAAGCGGCTGCGGGTGCTCGAGCACTTCACCGAGCTCGGCAGCGGCTATCAGATCGCGCTCAGGGACCTCGAGGTGCGCGGAGCGGGCAACCTCCTCGGCGAGCATCAATCCGGGTTCGCGCACGCGGTGGGTCTGGACACCTACATGCGGCTCATGGAAGATGCCGTCAAGCGCATGCGCGAAGGGGACCGCCGGACGGAGCATCCACGGCCCGAGGTCACGATGTCGGCCAGCGCGTACCTTCCGGACGACTATATTCAGGACCAGCACCAGAAGCTGCATGTGTACCGCCGTCTCGCCAGGGTGTCCGGGCAGCGCGAGGTCGAGGCCCTCTCCGAGGAGATAACCGATCGGTTCGGCAAACCGCCCTCCGAGGTGAGGCGCCTGCTCGACCAGTCGCTGCTCGGGCTCGCCGGCCAGGGCGCCGGGGTCGATCGCATTCTGGTCCGGGGGAGGAGGGCGCGGGTCAACTTCCGGCCCGACGTCGTTCCCCGGATTTCCGCTCTCGAGGAGACGCTGAAGGGGATGGCCGTGGCGCTGGAGGTTCGCAGAATCGCCCCGCTCTCCATAACCTTCGCGTGCGAGGACGAACGCGCGCTCGCCCGGGTGGTGGTGCGGGCGCTGGAAACGCTGGGCGGGGGCCAGAACCGACGTGGGGGTCAGAACCGTCGCGGGGGCCAGAACCGACGTGGGAACCAGAACGGACGCGGAGGCCGGAATGAACATTCATGATCCGTCTCACAGATCGTTGGCAGGTTGTTTCCTGTCCATCCTCATGGTTGTCGGTTGCGGCCCCGGAACACTGGCCGAGGCCGATCGCAGCCGCCTCTCCGTCGACGATGCCGCCCTCCTGATCGCCGACAACAGCCGCGTCGCGGCCGATTCGCAGGTGGTGCGCGTGGTCGCCGAGCTCTGGGTGGACTACACCCTGCTGGCCTCGCGCCTTGCGGAGGACTCGACGCTCCAGGCGCTGGATGTCGGTCTTGTCACCGAGGCCCCCCTGAACGAGCTGATGATGGTCAGGCTCAGGGAAGAGGTCGTGGACGTCGACACCGTGGTCACCGACGAGGAACTCACGGAACGCTTTGCCGCGGACATGCCCGGCGCCCGCGCCACGGCCTCCCAGATCCTGCTCCTCTTCCCACGTGCGGCGACCACCCTGCAGCGCGACAGCGTCGCCGCCGTGGCGGCCGACCTGAGTTCCCGGCTCGCCGGCGGCGCGGACTTCGCCGCCATGGCCGCCAGCTACTCCGACGATCCGGCCGGCGCTTCGAGAGGCGGCAGCATGGGGACCTTCGGCCGCGGCGAGATGCTCGCTCCCGTGGACTCCGCCGTCTTCGGTCTCGGCCCGGGCCAGACGAGCGGGCCCGTCGAGACCGCCATCGGCTATCACATCCTGCGTCTTGACGCCCTGGAAGTCCCGCAGCTGTCCGATGTGGGGGCCGAATTCCGCCGACAGATCCAGCTCGAGCGCCTGGCCCGCGCCGAAAACGAGTATGTCATGCGGCTGGATTCCACGCTGCAGCTGGGTCTCGCGAACGGCGCGCTGGAGCTGGCCCGGGCGCTTGCCGAGACCGCCCCGCCGCGTCTTTCGCAACGTGCCGCGAGGCGGCCACTGGTTGTCTGGGAGGGGGGATCCTACGTCGCGGGCGACTTCCTGACGCTGGCGCGCAACTCCGGAGAGGTCTTCCGCGAGGGCATCGCGTCCGCTTCCGGCGTGGAGCTGGAGGCCGTGCTGCGGCGCCTCGGCCAGGAGGCGCTGCTGTTGCAGGACGTCCGGTCACGCGGGCTCGTCCCGACCGGTGCGCAGGCCGATTCCGTGGCCGCCGAAGCTCGTGCCGCAATTCGCGAACGGGCCACGGTGATCGGTCTCATGCCGGCAGCCGCGGTGTTCGACTCGACCGCCGCCCTGGATCCCGCCCGGCCCGTGGACGTCGCCGGACGGGTGGAGGCGGCGCTGGTCCGGGTGGTGTCGGGAGAGAGCGAGATCATTCCGCTGGGCGGCGTTACATTGCTACTGAGGGACCAGGCGCCGTGGCGAATCAACGCCGCCGCCATCCGGGCAACGCTGCAACGGATCGAGGAACTCAGATAGTCGGAACACAGGTGGCGACCACGTTGGTGGCACCTGGACACGCGAGACGAGCGCAACACGCGGGACAATCATGAAACGGACGATTCCCCTGGCCGCCTGGACGGTCGCCGCCCTGGCCACCCTGGTGCATCTTGCCGCCGCGACGGCAATGGCGGCGCAGACGGAGCCCGAGAGACTGGTCGACGAAGTCGTCGCGATCGTGGGCGACTCCGCGGTACTGCTGTCGCAGGTCATCCAGCAGGAGAACCAGTGGCGGGCGCAGGGGAGGCCCGTCCCGGAGACGGGCACGCGCGAACACGACGAGTTCCTCCGGGCCAGGCTGGACGAGATCGTGGACCAGTTGCTGGTGCTGCAGGCGGCGGCGCAGGACACGCTGCTCGAGGTGGAGGACGACCGCGTCGAGGACGCGCTTCAGGAACGCATGGCCATGGTCGAAAACAACTTCGGCAGCCGGGAAGCGATGGAGCGGCAGCTTGAACTTGAGGGTCTCACGATCCAGAGCTACCGGGAGATGCAGCGGACGCAGATCGCCCAGGAGCAGCTCGTCGAACTCTACATGGCCCGCAACGGCGATCAGGGCGCGGTCGAGGTCACCGAGGACGAGATGCGGACGTTCTTCGAAGACGGCCGGCAGACGCTGGAGGAACGTCCCGCCACGGTGACCTTCCGGCAGGTGCTGCTCACCGTCGCACCCTCGGACTCCTCCCGCGCGGCCGCGCGCGGCCTGCTGGAGAGCCTGCTGGAGCGGGCGCGCGCCGGCGAGGACTTCGCCCGGCTCGCGACGGAATTCTCCCAGGATCCCGGCTCGGCCCCGGCGGGTGGCGATCTAGGCTGGTTTCGCCGGGGAGACATGGCGGACGAGTTCGAAGAGGCCGCCTTTTCGCTGCTGGAAGGTGGAATCAGCGACGTGGTCGAGACCGTCTTCGGCTTCCACATCATCCTGGTGGAGCGCCTGCGTGTCGCCGAGCGGAAGGCTCGCCACATCCTCATCCGGCCGGAGACGGGTCCTTCGGACAATTCCCGCACGCGCGCGCTGGCCGAAGAGATCGTGGCGCGCGCCGCAACGGAGGACTTCGAGGCGCTGATCGACGAATACCACGACACCTCCCTGCCCGACTCGGCCACCGTGCCGCAGAGGCAGATCGCGCAGATCCTGCCGCTCGCCTACGTGGCGGCCCTGACCGGGCGCGAGGCGGGCGAGATCGTGGGTCCCCTTCAGTTCGGCTACCTGGATCAGCAGCGTTTCGCCGTCCTGCAGATCGTCGGACAGCGAGAGGCGGGGGAGTTCACCTATGAGGACCTCGAACCCCAGATCCGGGCCACCCTGATGCGTCAGAAGCGTATCGAGGCGCTCATGGAGCAGCTGCGCGCAAGGACCTACGTCGAGTACGTCAATTGACGATGAGGCTGGCCATCACCCTGGGCGACCCCCGGGGCATCGGGCCGGAGGTGACCGCCAAGGCGCTGGCGACCGCGGGTACGGACGGCGCCACGGTCCGCGTGACCGGACCGATCGAGTGCGCGGGCGACTTTCGGGAACTGTGCCGGTACGACGCGCTGGAAGGAGGCGCCGCGGGGCTCGCGCCCGGCCGCGCGGCGGGACTCGCGATCGAGCGGGCGGTGGGCCGGGCGCTGGCGGGTGAAGTGGACGCTGTGGTGACCGCGCCCGTGCACAAGCCGGCGCTCGAGCACGCCGGGTACCTGCCGGGCCACACCGAGATGCTGATGGCGCTTGCCGGTGTGCCACGCGTGGGCATGCTGATGTGCGACGAGGGGCCGGGCGGCGAGGACACCCGGCCCGCAAAGCGCGTGCTGCTCGCCACGACCCACATCCCCCTGGCCAGCGTCCCGGACGCGGTTACCGCGGACCTGCTCGTCTCGCAGACCCGTCTGCTTGCAGCCGCGCTTCGCTCCGACTGGCGGATACCGGCCCCGCGAATCGCCCTGTGTGCGCTCAACCCGCACGCCTCCGACGACGGACTGTTCGGCACGGAGGAGCGGGACGTGTACGGACCGGCGCTGTCGGCTCTCGCGGACGGCAACTGGTCGGTCACGGGACCCGTTCCGGCGGACACGGTCTTCGGCCGTGCGTTCGGCGGTGAATTCGACGCGGTGGTCGCCCCCTACCACGACGTCGGGATGGCCGCGTTCAAGACGGCCGCGTTCGGACAGGGGGTGAACGTGACGATCGGCCTGCCCTTCGTCCGCACCTCCCCGGACCATGGCACGGCCTTCGACATCGCCGGCAAGGGCGTGGCGGACCCGGCGTCCATGATCGAAGCCATCCGGCTCGCTGTGTGGCTCGCCCGCGGGCGCAGACGCCCCGCCTGACGGCAGCGGCGTGCGGCCGCACCTGACGGCAGCGCCTGACGACGGCGGCGTGCGGCCGCGCTGGGCGCAGCGATCCTTGCACGGTTTCGCCGCGCCAATCGTCCATACAGAGAGGTTCGGACCAGACGAGGAGACACCTGCATTGAATTCGGCGAAGGGCAAGGTCCCGGCGACGGCCCTGGCGGCCCTGTTGATCCTGGCGGCAGCCCAGTCCCTGGCGCTCGCCGGTCGCCTGGCGATCGGCGATGGGGGCTACATCTCGACCGGCGACGACCTTTCGGCGCTGCAGGTCCGCGACGACGCGGAGGGAAATCCGCCGCTGGACGGCTCTCTGCTGCTGCTGGTCTTCGATCCCGCGTGCGCGCATTCGCGGGCGATCGCCTCCAGATGGACCCGACTCCTGCAATCAGCCGCCGTGCCCGCGCGGATCCTCGCGGTCGCCCCCGGGCCGTTCGAGGCCGCGGCGCGCCACGTGCGGACGCACGGGTGGCAGGTCCCGCTGGCGACGATGGAGAGGCCCCGTCCGGGCAGCCGGGAACACGCCCTGGTCAGCCGGACGCCGTGGGTCTTCGCGCTCCGGGACGGCCGCGTCGTCGCCCAAGGGCATGGCGACGACCTGGCCGGGGTGGCTGCCGCCCTGCCCCCGCGCCCCACCACCTTGAGCGGCGCACGGGCACGGCTCGCGACGGTGCCGGAACCATGAGGCCGCGATTCCTGCCGCACCTCGTGGCCTGTGCCATCGGGGGCGCATGCGACGGCTCCGACGCGTCGTTCGAGTTCCGCCAGGTGCCGGCCGAGGCGCTCGCGACCCCGTATCCCGGGGTGGAGTTCACGGCCATCCGGGACGTCGTCGCCACGCCCGACGCCATCTGGGTGCTGGACGGCTCCCCGCCCTTCCTTACACGGATCGAGCGGGCCGGCGGTCCCGTCGTTCGCGTCGGCGACCGCGGCGAGGGGCCTGCCGATTTCGTGTTCCCCGTCGCGTTGCAGGTCGACCCGGTGCGCCGCAGCGCACACGTGTGGGACTTCGGCAGCAGGGAGCACAAGGTCTTCGACGCAACGTTCTCGCTGGTCGGGTCCGAGCGCCTGCGGGGCGCGGAGTGGGCCAGGCGGAGGGATTTCGACGACGTTTCGTACGCGAGCCCCTATCGGGTCCGTCTGGGTGCCGGCGGCGCGATTGTCCTCGACTCGCCCATCCGGCTCGATGTGACCGCGGACTTCCGCACGGCGTCCCTCGTTCATGCCGACCGCGCGCTCGGGACCCGGCGGCAGGCGGTCGTCTTCGCGGACCACATGGAGCCTGCGCGCGAGGACCCCGGAGAGTTCGCCGCCGTGCCGCTGTGGGACGCGTGCGGAAACGATCTCGTGGTCTGGCGTCCCGCTTCGCACGACGTGGCGTGGATCGAGGACGGAGCCGTGAAGGTCAGCGTCACCATCCCCGGACGTCCCGCACGGATCCAGCCGACGGACATCGCCTCGTATCTCGAACGGATGATCCGCCTCGAACTCGGACCCAACTACACCGAAGCCGGGATCGATTTCGACGTCATGGCGCGCGGTGCCCGGTCGCAGTTTGCGGACCACCTCCCCTTCGTGACTTCCGTGCTGTGCCGCGCGGGAGGCACCGCCTGGCTCCGGCTCTTCGACAACCGCACCGATCCGCTCGGCCGCGGCCGCCGCTGGCTGCGGATCTCCCGGGCCGGCACGGTCGAGGCGATCGAGTTCCCTCCCCTGTTCGAGCCCCTGACCGCCACGGCGCGCGGCGTGCTCGGCTCCCTTGAACTGCCCGGCGGCGTACAGTGGCTGGCCGAATGGCCGGCATGAGCGTACCCGCATCACAACACCATCCACGGAGACCAGTCCATGCGCAGAGCTGTCATCGCCGGTCTGATCGTTCTCAATGTCCTGTTGGCGGTGGCGCTGTTCGCGACTCCCGCACAGACGCTCATCACGCGCTTCACGCGCACCGACTGCTGCTGGGGCGAGGGCGCGAAGGCCTATTGCTGCCGCGAATGCTGCTGGCTCGTGAAGAACTGCGACCGTGACCGGGAATGCCGCCCCGACCAATGACCGCGCGCAGCAAACGATCCCTCGGCCCGGGCAGAGCGGGTGACATCGCCCGGGCGCTGACGGCCGTGACCGCCTGGACCATCGGACTCGTCGGGGCGATCATCGCGTTCCTGACGGTCGCCGTATCGCAGCCTCAGCCGTGGTCGGGCCAGATGTGGCTTGCCCAGGTGACCGGACTGGTCGGGTTCGTCCTGCCCTTTGCCGCGTTCGCCGGCGGCCTGGCGATCCGGCACGGCACGTTCGGCGGGCGAGGCACCGTGACTGCCGCGCTGGCCGGACTCGTTGTCGGACTGGCCGGCTACGCATCGGCCGAAGTGGTCAGCCCGCTCGCGGACTACGCCGCGCTCGCCGACGACGCCGACGTGGCCGAAATCCGGCCCTTCGGCCCGAGAACTCCGGTGGGGACGCTGCGCCAGCTGAACTTTCTGGAAGCGAATCCTCCGCAGGCATTCAGGGTAGGAGACCCGGCCCGGACGCCTCCCAACCGCGTTATGCTCCTGTTTCACGTGCCCATCGCGTTCGTGGTGTTTGCGGTCCTCAACTGCATGCTCGGGCACTTCGTTTCCCGGCTGACCGACGCACTGCGGGCACCGGGTCGGCGCAACGTGCGCCTCGCGGCCGGTCTCGCCGGCGCCCTGGCGTTCTTCGGCGCGGCGTTCCTCGCGGGCCACCCCGGTCGCGACTGGATCGCGGTCTCCGGGGTCGCTGCCGCCTGGCTGCCGCTTGCCGTGCCGCTCGTGGAGGCACTGGTGCTTGTCACGATCATCCGCCACCGCGACACCCCTTCCGTGCCCCGCGCGTTCGACAACCGCTTTCGTCTTCCCCTGCAAGAGAACTCCGGCCCATGACCCGTCCAGACAGCTGTCCTGATCTGCTCCTCGAACAGGCGGTCAGGGAGGCGTTCGAGCCGGAACCGGAGCGGCCCCGGCGCCTCGACGAACTCGACGAACTGGTGCTGCGGCGGATGGCGGTGCGGCGGGTCGGGCGAGCGACCGTTCGTCCTGCGGACGCGTGGCTGACCGCCCTGCTGGGGACGCTGACGACCGCTGCCGCGATCATGGCAACAGGCGGGCACCTCCAGCCGGGAGCAACGGTCCTCGAATTGACGTTCTTCGCCGCCGCCGGAGGGATCGGCGCCGCCACCGTCCAGTTGGCGGCCGGCAGAAGGGAACGCGCGCTCGCAATTCGGGCCGCGCACGCCTGAGGCGGCTCCGTCCCGATCCGGCGACAGCCCTCCCTTCCCCCCATGACCCGTCCGCGCAGCGGAGACGCGAGCAGCCGCCCGTCGTTCGATGCCGCGAGGTTCATCGCCGACGGCGGCTATGCGCGCCGCGTGGTGCACGATCACGGGCCGCTGGTATGGGCGGTGTGCAAGGGCTATGCGCGCGACAGCGACCACCTTGACGACCTGTACCAGGACACGTGGCTCAAGGTGTTCGCGGCGGCCGGATCGTTTCGCGGAACGGGGTCCTTTCGCGGGTGGCTCGCCCGCCTGGCTCGCAGCGTCTGCGTCAGCGACTATCGTACGCGCCGGGCCGCCGCCAGGGGCCTCGACCGCTATGCCGGCGAGACCGCCGCGTTCGAATCCGGCGCGCGGATCCCCGACCCGCTGGCACGGACGGAGAGAGAATTCGTCCAGCACGCCATCCGCGAAGCGATCGACGAGCTGCCCGGGCGCGAGAGGGAAGCGTTGATCCTGAGGCTGATCGACGAGAGGAGTCCGGCCGAGGTGGCGCGCCTGATGCGCGTGCGGCCGGCCACCGTGCGCTCTCACATTCGCCATGCCCTGGGCCGGCTGCGACGACGAATCGAGGACCCCGGCGATCCCCTGCACGCGCTGCTGGGGTTCCGGGCCGACGGCTGACGCCCGCGGCTGACGGCCACGCCGTCGCCCGTGCTGTCGCCCACGCCGTCGCCCGCGCTGACGCCCGTGGTGTCGCGCGAGCGCCTTGTGAACGGCAGGGGCTCAATCGATACTTCGGTTGCAATGCCTCCTCCCCCAGCTCCGCAGCCGCCGACCCCCCCTTCGTTCCGGGGCCACGACACCCTGCGCGCGTCGCTGAGCCGCGCGCTGGATCGCGACGCGCTGCCCGCCACCGTCCTGATCCATGGCATGCCGGGCTGCGGGAAGCAGTCGCTGGCTCTGTGGCTCGCGCGCACGCAACTCTGCACGGGCGCCGCGCCCCGGCCGTGCGACCGCTGCGGCAGTTGCCGGCTGGCCCTGCGCCACGAGCATCCGGACATCCACTGGTACTTTCCCGTTGCCCGCCCGAAGCGCGCCCACGGGCCGGAAAAGCTGGCGGAGGCACTGGAAGCGGCGCGCCATGAACGGCTGGCGGCCGTCCGCAGCCAACCGTTGCGGGCCGAGGGCAGCGACGAGGTCAAGGGCATCTACCTGGCCGCCGTGTTCACCCTCCGCAAGCAGGCCTACCGCCGGCCGGCGATGAGCCGGGAGCAGTTCTTCGTCATCGGTGACGCGGAGCACCTTGTTCCCCAGGAGGCAAGTCCCGAAGCCGCCAACGCGATCCTCAAGCTCCTGGAGGAGCCCCCCGACGACACACGGTTCATCCTGACGTCCGGGAGGCCGGGCAGCCTGCTCGATACCGTGCGGTCGCGGGCCCTGCCGATCCATCTGCCCCCGCTGCCGGCGGGTGTCGTCGCGAGCTTTCTCGAAGAGGAATGCGGGGCCGGCCCGGAGGCGGCCACCCGGGCGGCCCTCCTTGCGCAGGGCTCCATCGGAGCGGCATTGGGCTACCTGGACCGCGAGGGAACCCAGGCCACCCAGCGGAGCGAGGCCCTGAAGCTGCTCCGCATCGCAACCGCCCCAAAACGCGCCGAAGCCTTCCGCGCGGCACTGGGATTCGCACCCGCCGGCGCCCGGGGTCTCCTGGACCTGATGGGGGCGCTGCAACAGTGGATCCGTGACCTCGGGGCCGCGGGTCTTGACCAGGACGAGCGGGTGATCAACGCGGACGAATTGCCGTTCCTGCGGGAGACCGCGGATCGCCTAAAGCTGACGCCCGACCGGGTCGCGCGGGCGGTCGACCAGGTGGAGGAGGCCCGGATGCGCGCCCTCGGGAACGTGAATCCGCAGCTGTTCATGGGTACACTTCTTCTTGAACTGGAAAAAACACTAAACAAAGTGGTTTAGTAATGTCGGATTCCGACCATGACGACCGGACCGTACCCGCACGATCGCCCGGGCGCGCACGTTCGCCCGGGCGCGCGACGGACGCCCCCCCCGCTGCCGCAGCCGATCCCGGGGCCTTCACCCACCTCGGCACGGAAGGCGAGGCGGCGATGGTCGACGTGACGCGGAAGCCCGCTACGGCCCGCAGGGCCATCGCACGCGGCCGGCTCAGGTGCTCTCAGCGTGCCTTCCGTCTCCTCACCGAAGGTGGCAACCCGAAGGGGGACGTGGAGCACGTCGCGCGTCTTGCGGGAATCATGGGCGGCAAGCGCACAGGCGAACTCATCCCGCTCTGTCACATGCTCCCGGCAGCCAACATCGCCGTGAGCGTCGAGCCGGACGCTTCGCTGCCCGGTCTGAGCGTCACCGCAACCGCCACTGTCACGGGACAGACCGGGGTCGAGATGGAGGCGCTCACAGCCGCCTCGATCGCGCTGCTGACCGCGTACGACATGCTCAAGTCGGTCGATCGCGGCATGACCATCGAGTCGATCGGCCTGGTGGAGAAGTCCGGCGGACGCTCCGGGTTGTGGAAGCGCCCCTGGGGCTGACGTCCGCTGCCGGTCCTCAGTCCGGGGCGCGCGGGACCACCAGCAAGGTGCCGATCTGAAGCAGCCTCGGCTCCACCTCCGGATTGGCGGCGCGGAGGGCCCGCAGCGCCACCCGGTAGTTGCGCGCAATTTCCGACAGCGTTTCGCCCGCCGTCACACGGTGGTGCGTCAATGTGACCCGGTCCTCTTCCGGGATCGCGGCAAACCGCGCATCGAAGCCCGGCCCCGAGCCCTGCGGCACGCGCACCGCTGTCGTCCGGCCCGCCGGAACAAGCCCCAGGACGAGTTGCGGATTCAGTGCCCTCAACTCCTCCTCCACGGCACCCGCGGCCCCGGCGATGACGTCGATGGACGCCTGGCCGGGCACCCGCACGACGTCGAAGGAACGGGGCCGGTCGCTCGTGTAACCCGTGAGGCCGAACCCGGCCGGGTCCTCCGCCACGCGTGCCGCAGCCAGGAACTTCGGCACGAAATCCCGTGTTTCGGCGGGAAGCCGGTGCCGGATCCTGTGGAAGATCTCGTCGTTCCACGGGCGTGCGTGTCCGGTTTCCGCCAGGACGCGCTCAAGGCGCCCGGGTCCCCCGTTGTATGCCGCGAGCGCAAGGAACCACGACCCGAACTGTTCGTACAGGCTCGCCAGGTAGTCCAGCGCCCGCGGTGTGGCGGCATACGGATCGAAACGCTGATCCACCAGCGAGCCGACCTCGAGGCCGAGCCAGCGGGCCGTGGCGGGCATGAACTGCCACAGTCCACCCGCTCCGGCCGGTGATACGGCCCGGGTCTGGTAGCCCGCCTCGATGATGGGCAGGTACCTGAGCGACGGGGGCAGGCCCCGGACGGCCAATTCGGCGTCGATGTAGTCGTCGTACCGGCCCATGCGCACGAGTGCTCGCACGAAGCGGTCGCTGGCGCGCGTCCGCCAGTAGTCCAGCCACCAGGTGACGCGTTCCACGGTCCTGTCCTCGCGGGCCCAGGGCGACACCAGGATCGGATCGGGCGCGATCACCTCAAACCCCGCCTCGCTGGGGGGCAGCTCGCGCAGGGGGTGGGGTGCGGGAGGCTCCGCCGGCGGCAGCTCCACCACGTTCGGCGGAGATTGCCCGCCGGGAGACGGCGACTGCGGCGGCGGCGTTCCGCCACAGGCGGCCGCGGCTGCAGGCAGCAGGACCGCGACCCAGAGTCCCGCGGCCTTGCGCGCGTGGCCGCCCCCGGCGCGGTCAGTGGCTGTAGTTCGGTGCCTCACGCGTAATCGTGACGTCGTGGGGGTGGGACTCGCGAAGTCCGCCGGCCGTGATGCGCACGAAGCGCGCGCCGGCCCGCAGCTCCGCGAGCGAGGCGGCACCGCAGTAGCCCATTCCGCTCCTGAGACCGCCCGCAAGCTGAAAGACCGTGTCCGACACGGGGCCCTTGTAGGCCACCCGGGCCTCGATGCCCTCGGGGACCAGCTTTCTGGGATCTCTGGTGTCCTGGAAGTACCGGTCGGCGGACCCCTCTTCCATCGCGGACAGGGACCCCATTCCACGGACCGTCTTGAAGCGGCGTCCTTCGAGCAGGAACGCTTCGCCCGGGGACTCCTCGGTACCCGCGAGCATCGATCCCATCATCACGCTGCGGGCACCCGCCGCCAGAGCCTTGACCACGTCACCCGAGTAGCGCACGCCACCGTCGGCAATCACGGGAACGCGCCCCCCCGCACCGTCGACGGCGTCCATCACGGCCGTCAGCTGCGGAAGGCCGACCCCGGTCACGACGCGGGTCGTGCATATGGACCCCGGCCCGACGCCCACCTTGACGGCATCGACGCCCCGTTCGACCAGCGCCGCCGCACCCTCGGCGGTCCCCACGTTGCCCGCCACCAGATCCCGGTCCGGAAACGTCTGGCGCACCCGCGCGACCGCGCCCAGGACGCCCTCCGAGTGGCCGTGCGCGGTATCGATCACCAGGAAATCCACCCCCGAGTCGACGAGCGCCCGGGCACGGTCCATGTCCGCCACGTCGGCGCCGATCGCCGCCCCGACCCGCAGGCGGCCGTGTCCGTCCTTGCAGGCGTTCGGGAACTGCCGCCGCTTGAAGATGTCCTTGACGGTGATCAGGCCCTCCAGCTTCCCCTCCCGGTTGACCACGGGCAGCTTCTCGATGCGGTGCCGGTGCAGGATCTCCTGCGCCGCGTCCAGGTTCGTGCCCACGGGCGCGGTGACCAGCCCTTCCGAGGTCATCAGCGCGGCGACGGGCCGGTCCAGATCGGTCTCGAACTGCAGGTCCCGGTTCGTGATGATGCCCACCAGGCGCCCGTCAGGTTCCACGATCGGCACCCCGCTGATCGAGAACCGGGCCATGAGTTCGTGGGCCTTCCGCAGCGACGCTCCCGGTCCGAGCGTGATGGGGTTGAGGATCATCCCGCTCTCGGAGCGCTTCACGCGATCGACCTCGCGGGCTTGCCGCTCGATGGGCATGTTCTTGTGGATGACCCCGACGCCGCCCTCGCGCGCAACCGCGATCGCCATGCGCGCCTCGGTGACTGTATCCATTGCGGCCGAGACCAGCGGCACCTGCAGCGAGATGCGGTTGGTGAGGCGCGTCGAGATGTCGGTATCCTTCGGGTGGACCCGGGAATGACCCGGCACCAGAAGCACATCGTCGAAGGTGAGGGCTTCCTTGATCACCGTGCCGCGCAGGGGAGGTGCGCGCTCGCCGCCGCTGTCCATCAGCAAAGCTAGGGTTTTGGCAAACGGCTAGTCAACGGTTGCCGGACGCGTCGGGAGCGGCCTCGGGATCATCGCCGGCACCCGGTCGGCCACCGCGCTCGGGACCGTTGCCGGCAGTCTTGCCGGTGCCGCGCTCCGGGTCGTCCGGATCCGACGCCCCGCCCGCCAGTTCCTCCATGAGCTGGCGCCCGGCCCTGGCGACGCCGCCGAGGGCACGGTCGGCGGCAGCGACGACCTGGAACGCCTCCCGCAGGTTCGACGGGTTGAACGACGAGTTGCGCAGGCGGTCCTCGATTCCCTCCGCCAGCCGCTGAAGCCCGCTGGCCTCCGTTTCCGCTTCGTCCGAGGCGTACCTGGACTCCAGGAACTCGATGTAGTCCAGCACCTGGTAGACCTGCGCCTCGGGAAGGCTCTCGATCTTCCGCATGACACGGGCTCTGAGGACATCGTGCATGCCAGTAAGAAAGCCGGAGACGGAACGTTAACGCAAGGCGGGGTTATCTTCCGGCAATCATGTCCAACACGGCCGACTACCGCTTCCTGCCGCTTCGCCGCGTGCCCCTCGGAGAGGGCTGCGAGGATCGCTACGACCGGTGGCTCGCATCGCTGGAGGAAGAGCTCTCCGATCCCGCCACCGACCGCTACGAGTTCTGCCGCCGGGTCCTCGAGGAGATCTACTTCCCCGGCGGGGCCGGGCAGGCCAGCCAGGTCCTCAGGGACCAGATGGACCCGCGCAACGTCACGCTCGAACCGGAGTACTACCTCGATACCGACCTCGACCGCTACCACCGCGTCAAGCCGCTGATCTGGCTCTGGGAGATGTTCGACAAGAGCCTGCTGGGCGAGAACGTGCACCTGGGGGTGAAGTTCCGGCGCATGCTGGCCAGGCGGATCTTCGCGCGCTGCGGGAGGAACTTCAAGGCGTTCCACTTCGTCAAGGTCTCGTTCGGGTACGCTCTCGAGGTCGGGGACGACGTCGTCGTGCATCGACACGTCCTCCTCGACGACCGGGGCGGGATCCGGATCGGGAACCTGGTGTCGATCTCGGACTACGCGAACGTCTATTCGCACAGCCACCACATCTGCGAGCCTCGCGACGTGCGAACGCCCCTGACCGTGATCGGCGACGGCGTGCGCATCGCGTATCACGCCACCGTGCTCGCCGGGACGAACCTGGCCCCCAATTCGATGGTGGGCGCGGGCGCGCTCGTCACGCGGGATACCGAGCCCGACACGATCCACGTCGGGGTGCCCGCCAAGCCGGTGACCCGCAAACCGGTGCGCAAGCGGCGCCCGCCCACGCCGGATCCGCTGGCCGAACGATAGGCCCTCCGGGGTGGGGGCGAGTCCGCGCCGACGAGGCCGCCGCTATCCCTCCTGCGCCTCGTAGCGCTCCTTCAGGCCCTGCACCACCGCGGGGTCGGCCAGCGTCGTCGTGTCCCCCAGCGCCCTGCCGGCCGCGATGTCCCCGAGGAGCCTCCGCATGATCTTGCCCGACCGCGTCTTCGGCAGATCGGCGGTAAACAGAATGTCCTGCGGCCGGGCAATCGGTCCGATGGCGCCCGCCACGTGGCTCCTGAGCTCGCCGGCGAGAGCGTCGCCGGCCTCGAACCCCTGCATGAGGGTCACGAACGCGGCGATCGCCTGTCCCTTGACCGCGTGTTCCTTGCCCACCACCGCCGCTTCCGCGACCGCCGGGTGTTCGACGAGGGCGCTTTCGACCTCCATGGTGCCGATCCGGTGGCCCGCCACGTTGAGGACGTCGTCCACGCGGCCGAGGATCCACAGGTAGCCGTCCTCGTCGACCTTGGCGCCATCGCCCGGGAAATACACGCCGTCCCACTTGGACCAGTAGGTCTCGCGGTAGCGCTCGTCGTCGCCCCAGATCGTCCTGAGCATCGACGGCCATGGCCGCGTCACGGCGAGGTATCCGGCGTCGACCCGTTCGCCCGCGTCGTTCAGCAGGACGGCCTCGATGCCCGGGAATGGACGGCACGCGCTGCCGGGACGCGTGTGCGTGACTCCGGGCAGCGGCGTGATCATCATCCCGCCGGTCTCGGTCTGCCACCACGTGTCGACGATCGGACACCGTTCGCCGCCGATCACGCGGTGGTACCACATCCAGGCCTCCGGGTTGATCGGCTCGCCGACCGTCCCCAGGAGCCGCAGACTCCCCAGGTCACTGAAGTCCGGCCACTCCTCGCCCCACTGCATGAAGGCGCGGATGGCCGTGGGCGCGGTGTAGAAGATGGTGACGCCGTACTCCTCGCACATCCGCCAGAAGCGGCCCTTGTCCGGCCAGTCGGGTGCACCCTCGTACATGACCACGGTGGCCCCGGCGGCCAGCGGTCCGTACACGATGTAGCTGTGGCCCGTCACCCAGCCGACGTCGGCCGTGCACCAGTAGATGTCGTCCTCCTTCAGATCGAACACCACCCTGGTGGTGGCGTGCACCTGGGTGAGGTATCCGCCGGTGGTGTGCACCACGCCCTTCGGCTTCCCGGTGGTGCCCGAGGTGTAGAGGATGTAGAGGAGGTCCTCGGCGTCCATCACTTCGGGTTCGCACGCATCGTCGACGCCCTTGGCAAGGTCGTGGTACCAGTGGTCGCGTCCCTGCGTCATCACGGCGTTCACGCGCGTATCGAGTCCGCCGCGCGGGACGACCACCACATGCTCGATACCGGGACAGCGGGCCACGGCCCGGTCCGCGTTCTCCTTGAGCGGGACAACGGTGCCGCGGCGGTACCCCCCGTCGGCGGTGACGAGCACCTTCGCCTCGGCGTCGTTGATCCTGTCCGCGAGCGAGTCGGGGCTGAAGCCGCCGAAGACCACGGAGTGGGGAGCGCCGATTCTGGCGCAGGCGAGCATGGCAAACGCGGCCTCGGGTATCATGGGAAGGTAGATCGCGACGCGGTCCCCCTTCTTCACCCCCAGGCTCCTGAGCACGTTGGCGAAACGCCCCACCTCGGCGGCGAGTTCGGCGTACGTGAAGGTCCGCCTGTCCCCCGGCTCGCCCTCCCACACCAGCGCGCGCTTGGTGCGCCTGGGACCGTCGAGGTGACGGTCCACGCAGTTGTGGCAGACGTTCAGCTTCCCCCCGTCGAACCACCGTGCGTGCGGCGGGTTCCACTCCAGGACCCGGTCCCACTTGCGGAACCAGTCGAGCTCATCGGCCCAGCGCGCCCAGAAGTCCTCGAACGCCCCCGCCTCGTCGTACACCGAGTCGTCGGAGATGACCGCGTCCGCGGCGAAGTCGCCTGGCGGCGGGAAGAGCCGCCGTTCGGTGAGAAGCGCGTCGAGAGTGGCGTCATCCTGTTTCATTCACGGGTCTCCTGAACGGGTTTGTCGACCGCCCGGCGTCCGAGTATGGAGGCCGGCCGGCGAGCGGGCAACCGTTGACACTGCGCCGTCGGCCAACCATGCTAGTCTCAACGTCAGCGTCGGCTCCACCGACGACGTTCGGACCGGTTTCACCGAGGAGGCAGGGTGTCCCCAGTCAGCTTGGCCGGTTCCCCGGATCGCCTCCGGGAGACTCTCGAGGCGCACGGGCACCGCTTCACGGAACAGAGGGGCGCGGTGTACCGTTTTCTCTCCGGGACCGACAGTCATCCCACCGCCGAAGAGGTGTTTCACGGAGTGCGGGAGCTCGTCCCGGCCATCTCGCTCGCGACCGTGTACAAGAATCTGGAGACGCTGGTCGGTTGCGGGATGGCGCTGAAGCTCACCTACTCGGACGGCTCTTCCCGGTACGACGGTCGGACGGATCCGCACCATCATGCCCGCTGTACCGAATGCGGCACCGTTCGGGACGTCCCGGGGAGCCTGCCGACCGAACTGGTGGCCAGCCCGGGAGGCTGCGCCGACTTTCACGTCACGGGGTACCGCCTGGAGCTGACGGGCTACTGCGCCGACTGCGCCTGAACCACAGACTACCGGCCGAGGGCGGCGGTCACGCCCGCCCGGCCCAGCGCCGAACGCAGGCGCCGCCGGAGCTCCACCCCCGACATCGTCGCCAGCGTGCGCTCCGCCGTCCGGGTCGAATTCCATTGGACGTCCGTCAGGGCGACCTGGCCGCCGCCGCCGTCGCCGGAGCGCTCCATGACCAGGTGGAACGCCCCCTTGTAGTCCCCGCCCTGCGCGCGCGCCACGGAGGCCACCCAGGCGTCACCTCTGTCGTCAACGAACTGTCTCATGTCCACAATATAGCGGGCGGAGTCCATGGCGGGCGAACTACCCTGCGTCGCCCGACCTCAGCTTCTTCCTGTGGCGCACCTCGGGGAACTCGTAGTAGAGCACCCCTTCGTCGGTGATGTCCGAGCGCACCCGGAATCCGTCGTCCATCCCGATCATGATCTTCTCCGCCGCCGGGATCGTGAGGTCGAGTTCGGCCGCCACGTCCGTGACCGTGAGCACACCGTCGCGCCGGGTCGCCAGCATGAGCACCTTGCGGTTGAGCGCCTGCAGCACCGACTGGCGCCGCTGTTGCAGCGCCTTCCACCCCCACAGGAAGAGCCCGGAGCCCGCCATGCCGATCGCCGAGCCGATGACGACGGGCTCGAAGACGCTGGTGGAGATGCCGGCCGTGATCATGATGGTCGCCAGGACGGCCAGCGTGCCGCCGAACACGCGCCTGCCGATCCCGCTGGGCGGCAGGGGCGCTTCGCGGGCCGGCGCGGCCGACCTGGACGGATTCGCGGCAGGCACGATCGCCTCCGTCGAGAATCCCTCTCCCGGCTCGCGGCTGTGCTCCCAGCCCAGGCCGCAGTTGGGACAGACGCGCCGACGGCGCCGAAGCGCGTAGTAGACCACCCCGCCCACGCCGTAGGTGAAGACGCTGAGTCCCACCAGGAGCCCCAGGTGACTGGCCTTGCGGAAGTACGAGATGCCGTCGCCGCGGTGGGCACACCGGGGACACTGGCGGACACCGCGCTGTGACACCGGCACCCGCGAAGCGACCGCGGCGCCGCACGTCGGGCAACGCGTTTCGCCGGCTTGCAGGGTTTCGCCGCAGGTCGAACAACGCATTAGATCCATGATCCCTTCGCCGGGGGGACGCCGGCAACCATTCGCCGCCCTCGCAACACCTCTTCATTACGAAACCTCAACCGACGGGATTCACCGGCCGAGGGCGGTCGGTACGCGCCCATGAATGAGATTACATTCACTGCAGTTCCGCGTAAACCACGATCGAGACCCGAATCGATGACGCTATCCAGGATCTCCCGCGCAGGGGCGGTTTTCGTCCTGCTCGCGCTATTCACCGGCCGGCCGGCCCTGAGCCAGTCGATACCTTCCTCCTATCGCTTCATCGAGCACGGCCAGGAGGCGTCGGCCCTGTGGGGCAACCTGTACCTCACGCCGGGCTCGCTCGACCTGGGGCCGAAATCGGCGTCGTTCCTGGGTGGGCGGTACGTGATCGAGGCCACCGGTCCGTTGTTCATCGAGGGCCTGTTGACCTACCTGCCGACGACGCGGGACGTGATCGACCCGCGCAGGGCCGAGGGAGACCGTTCGATCGGCGAGACGGACGTCCACCTGTTCATGCTCGACGCGCGCCTCGGTTTCAGCCTGACCGGCCGCCGCACCTGGAACAGGCTCAGCCCCTACCTGTTCGTGGGCGGCGGCATCGCCTACGACGCCGCGAGCCTGAGCCCGACGGAGGAAGTGCTGCTCCCGGAGGACGTCTTCGACTTCGGCACCGCGTTTACGGCCAACGCGGGAACCGGGATCCGGATCGCCCTCTCTTCCAGACTCATGCTGAGGGCGGACGGCAGCCTCAAGCTCTGGCAGCTGAACACTCCGTCCGGCTTCGACGATGGCACGAAGCAGCTGGATTCGGTCGAACAGAGCGAGTGGGCAAGCGGATACGGCGTCTCCGTGAGCCTCGCGCTCCGCTTCTGAAAGGTCTGTTCAATGGGTGACTTCGAGAGCCTCGCGGCGGACTGGCTGTCCTGTGAGGAAGCCATCGCGCACGTCCTGGCCGCGGCGACCCCGATGCCGTCCGTGCGGGTGGATGTGTCGAGCGCAATCGGGCGGTCGCTGGCGGAGCCGATCCGCGCCCGCGCCAACCTTCCCGCATGGCCGAACAGCGCCATGGACGGCTTCGCGGTGCGGAGCGAAGACCTCTCCCGAGCCGGACCGGCACCCCTGGTGATGCCCGTCGAGGGCGCGTCCTACCCCGGGTCCCCACCGCTTGAAGACGTCCCGCACGGTGCGGCCGTGCGCGTCATGACGGGCGGATCCGTCCCGGTGGGCTTCGACACCGTGATCCGGGTCGAGCACACCGACGGCGAGGCGTCGCCCGGACGCGTCCGCATTCACCATACCGATGACATGCGCAAGCACGTGCGGTCGCCGGGCAAGGACATGAGGGCCGGGGAAGAGACGGTGCCCGCGGGCACGGTCCTGCATTCGGGTTCCGTGCCGGTGATCCTTGCCAGCGGGTGCAACCCGGCCACCGTGTTCAGGAGGCCCCGGGTCGGCGTGCTGTCCAGCGGGGACGAGCTGGTGGACACGGACCGGTTCGACCTTGTGGCGGAAGGGCGTGGCGTGCCCGACACGAACCGCGCGATGATCGGGGCGGCCGTATCCGAAGCCGGCGGTGTCCCGGTCGATCTGGGTGTGGCCGGCGACGACCGCGAGGCGCTGCGTGAGCGCTTCGGTTCCTTCCCGGACATCGATGTGCTGGTGACCACGGGAGGCGCGTCCATGGGCGAGAGGGACCTCCTGAAGCGCATCCTGCTGGACATGCCCTTCCGGCTCGGCTTCTGGCGGGCCCGGGTGCGCCCGGGCAGCCCCCTTTCGTTCGGTCACCTGCGGCGCGGAGGCCGCGATCTTCCCATCCTGGGATTGCCGGGGAACCCGGCCTCCGCGTTTGTGACTTTTCATGTCTTCGTGGCGCCCTACCTGCGCGCCTGCCTGGGTTCGCCACGTCCCCGGGGCACGACCATCGTCGCGCGAACGGAAACGCCGCTGTCCTCTCCGCGCAGTCTGACCCAGTTCTACCGTGTGAGCCTGGATGGACCGGGACTTGGCGACGGGTCTCCGTGGGCCCGCTGCCGCCTGACCGGACCGCAGGGGAGCGGACTCGTCCGGTCGCTGCGGGACGCCGAGGGGCTCGCCATCGTGCCCGATGGAGTGGAGCGCATTCGGGCGGACGAGCCCGTTTCCGTGATGCTGCTGCCAGGGCGCCGATGAAGCGCTGCCTGGTGGTGTTTCTGGCGGCCCTCGCGTCAATCTCGTGCCAGACGCCGCAGTGGCCGGTCGAGGGCGCACTGAGCTCCCCCTACGGAATACGGATGAGCGGTGTGGTCGGCGATCTTCATCGCGGCGTCGACATCGCGGCCCCGATCGGAACCCCGGTTCGGCCCGTGCTTGGCGGCAGAGTCCGCTTCACGGGCACGATGAGCGGCTACGGACGCGTGATATGGATCGACCATCCCGATGACGTGATCACGGTCTACGCCCACCTTTCCGAGATTGCGGTCGAGACGGGACAGCAGGTCTCGAAGACAACGGTGATCGGCCGTACGGGGCAATCCGGACATGCGACCGGCCCGCACCTGCACCTGGAGGTCTGGCGGTGGGGCCGCGAGGTGGACCCGGTCACGATGCTCGGGCGTCCCGGCGGATGACCTACCCCGCGCGCATCCCGCGGACCGCCTCGGCCAGCTTCGGCACGACCTCGAAGGCGTCGCCCACGATTCCATAGTCGGCGACTCCGAAGATCGGCGCGTCGGCATCGCGGTTCACGGCCACGATCACTCCCGCGGTACGCATGCCCGCGAGGTGTTGAATCGCGCCGGAGATCGCGACGGCGAAGTAGAGCTTCGGCGTCACGGTCTTGCCGGTCTGGCCCACCTGCTCGGAATGCGGGCGCCAGCCCGCGTCCACCACGGCCCGCGATGCGCCCAGGGCGGCGGTCTCTCCGAGCGCGTCCCTGAGGTCCTCGACCAGGTGCCAGTTCTCGGGGCCCTTGAGACCCCGCCCGCCCGACACGACGATGGCGGCTTCGCTGACATCGATCGATACGCCCCGGGACGGCTCGAATCCGGTGACGCGGTAGCCGGCGTTCATCCCCGAGGTGTCGGCCGCGACCGTCTCGTGGCTCGCATCGCGCGGTGACTCCGTGGCGGGAAAGACGTTGGGCCGGATCGACAGGAGCGCCGGCTCGGCAAGCACTCTCACCCGCGCAAGCGCCTTCCCGGCGAAGACCGGGCGGGTGGCC
This sequence comes from Longimicrobiales bacterium, assembly GCA_965205005.1. Classification (GTDB taxonomy): domain Bacteria; phylum Gemmatimonadota; class Gemmatimonadetes; order Longimicrobiales; family Gaopeijiaceae; genus Bin94. The sequence goes on from OZ242028.1 coordinate 4,103,777, forward strand.
ACGACGGCGTCCGCCTCGACCGCGACATCGGTGACCTCGGTGAGCAGCGGCTTTTGCAGCTTCGCGGCGACGCGCGGGGCGAGATCCTTGCCCGTCGCCGTGGCCGCGAACACCACGGCGGCGTAGTCCCCGCCGCGGATCCGGTTCGCCAGCGCGGCCGCCCGCACATCGACCTGGCCGGCCCGGAGATCATCGCCCTCGAACCGCACGATCCGATCGGCGCCGTACATCGCGAGCTGGCCGGCCGAAGCACCCGCGACAAACGCCTCCACATCGCAGCCAAGCCCGTCCGCGATCCCGCGGGCGGCCGCGACCACCTCGCGCGACACTCCCGCGAGCGTGTCGTGTTTCGTCTCTGCTACCGCAAGAACGTCCGCCATCAGAGTACCCTGGCCTCCTCGCGCAGAAGCCTTACGAGTTCGGGGACCGCATCGGGCCCCTCCCCCACGATCCGGCCTTCCGGGCGCTCAGGAGGAAGGCTGAGCAGCTCGATCGAGAGGCCCGGCTCCATCACCGGGGCGTCCTTCTCCACCATCGGCTTCCGTTTCGCCATCATGATCCCCCGCAGTGACGCGTAGCGGGGTTCATACCGTCCCTTGGTGACCGTGGCTACCGCGGGAAGGTCCATCTCCACCACTTCCTGTCCCCCCTCCACCGCCCTGCGGCACGTCGCCACGCCCCCGGCGACATCGATCGCGGTGACCGAGGTCGCGCAGGGCCTGCCAAGCAGTTCGGCCACCATCGGACCCACCTGCTGCTGATCGTCATCCACCGCCTTGATCCCGAAGAGCACCAGTTCCGCGTCGCTCTCCTCCAGCTCGGAGGCCAGCACGCGGGCGGTCGTCCAGCCGTCCATCGAGGGGTCGCCCGTCAGGAGCACGGCGCGGTGCGCACCCAGCGCGAGCCCGCTGCGCAGCGATTCCTTCGTCGCTTCGCCGCCGTGGCTGAGCAGGGTCACCTCGCCTGCGCCGCCCGCCTCGACCAGCTGCAGCCCGGCTTCGAGCGCGAACTCGTCGTAGGGACTCAGCACGTACTTCACCCCGTCCCGGGATATGTCCTTCCCGTCGTCGGTGATCCGGATGCGGGTTTCCGTGTCGGGGACCCGCTTGACGCAGACGGTGATGTTCACGCTTCCTCGCTAGAGAAAGGCTCCCGCGAGCGCGAAGCACGCCGTGGCCACGGCGCCGCCGGTCAGCGCGTAGGGAAGCTGGGTGCGTACATGGTCGACGTGGTCCGTCGCGGCGGCCATCGACGAGATGATGGTGGTGTCGCTGATGGGCGAGCAGTGGTCGCCGAAGATCCCTCCGGAGAGCGCAGCCGCCAGGAACGGGGCCAGATCCAGTCCGAGGCCGGCCGCGGCCGGAACGACGATGGGGATCATGATCGCGAAGGTCCCCCAGCTCGACCCGATCGAAAACGCGATCGCCGATGCGACCACGAAGACGAGGGGAAGGAACACACCGGGCGACAGCGTCCCCTGCGCCACGGATGCGACATAGTCGCCCGTGCCGAGCTCCCTCGTCACGTTGCCGAGCGCCAGCGCCAGGAGGAGGATGACGGCGAGCGGAATCAGCCCGCCCGCTCCCCGCAGCGCGATGCGGGTGAGTTCGTCCAGCGAATAGGCTTTTTGCACCAGCAGCAGGATCCAGGCGGTCGCCAGCCCGGCGAGCGAGGCCCACAGCACCGACGTCGAGCCGTCGCCGGCGGCAAAATCCCCACCTCCCGTCACCCACAGTCCGAACGGCATGGTGGCGACGAGCACGAGGACGGGCACGATCATGTTGCGGGCCCGGGGCGCGATCGGCGGCTCCACGTTCTGCCCGAGAACCTCCTCGTCCATCATCGGGGTCGCTCCGGGCCACAGCACCTTGCCCTCCGCCGCGCGGGCCTCGGCGCGCTTCATCGGACCCCAGTCCATGCGGAAGACGATTACGGCCAGGGCGAGAACCACGGCTGCGAACGAGTAGAAGTTGAAGATGATGGAACGGAGGAAGACGGACAGTGCCTCCTCCTGGGGCACCCCGGACTCGGCCAGCAGGCGCAGGTTGGTGGCGCCCCACGCGTTCAGCGGGATCAGGATGCAGATCGGCGCGCTGGTGGAATCGATCAGATAGGCCAGCTTCTCGCGCGAATTGCGGTAGCGGTCGAAGAGCGGCCGCGACACCGATCCGGCCACCAGCACCGTGATGTTGGATTCGATGAAGATGATCACGCCGATCACCCACGCGAGGAGCTGCGCCCGCCGCCCGCTGTTGACCCAGCGGTTCCGTTCGAGCCACGCCACGAACCCCGCAACGCCGCCCGACGAGCCCACGGTCGCAATCAGGGCGCCCATCACAAGGGTGAACATGATCACCTGGGCGTTGCCGGGGTTTCCCAGCACGCCAACCGTGGACTCGACGGCATCCATGAGCCCGGCGCCGAAGTTCCAGCCGGCGAGGATCGACCACGCCAGCCAGAGCCCGCCGGCGAGCGACAGGTAGACCTGACGCGTAGAAATCGCCAGCCCGATCGCGAGGAGGGGCGGCAACACGGAAATCCAGGTGGGATCGTTCATGTCCCTAAACTACCATCTTGGCGCCTTGACCGCCGGATGCCCGCGGACAAAGAACCTCAGGGGCCAGTCGCTGGCGCGGGACACGCCAATGCGGCCCGAGCTGCCCACATCCGGATCCGTAACCGGGGTGCCCTCGACGAGCCGGACGGGCGGCCGGGCCAGATCGTGGTAATTGTGCCGCACGGTGATCCCGAGCGCCTGGGCGAGGCGTCCGGGTCCGTTGCACAGATCGCGCTCCCGCCCCCGCCGCCGGGCCATCGTGTCCAGGCCCGTGGACGGTTCCAGCGCGCGGACCAGCACCGCCGACGGATCGCCGGCCTCGCCGGTAACGACGTTGACACAGTGGTGTATCCCGTAGGAGATGTAGACGTAAAGCGTGCCGAGGCCTGCGAACATGGCATCGTTGCGCGGTGTGCGCCCGCGGGAAGCGTGTGCGTGCGACGCCGGATCCTCCAGCCCGAGGTAGGCTTCGGTCTCCACGATCACGCCGCCCGTCTCGACGCCATCGACCGTCGACAGAAGCGTACACCCGAGCAGTCGGCGTGCGGCAGCGACCGTGTCGCCCGCAAGGTACCGCCAGACCGGGCGGCCGGAGCGCGACCGGCCGGCCTCAGCGCTTACTGCCCGCACCCTCGCGGGAACGCCGGCCCCGCCGGAAAAGGTCCATCAGCCCCGAGCGCACCGGCTTTCCGTCGCTCGCAGCAGGCGCCGACGCTGCAGATGCCGACGCAGCAGGCGCTGCCGACGCAGCAGGCCTCGACGCAGCGGGCTCCGACACAGCAGATGCCGACGCAGCGGGCCCCGACGCAGCAGGCGCCGAGCGCTCCAGGGCAGCGGCCCTGCGCTTGTAGTCGACCTCCCACGCCGCCATCACGCTGTTGGCGCGCGCGCGGACTGCCTTTCTGGCGCGCTCCGGCTGGAGGTGCAGGACCTTGAAGACATCGGTGCCGAACGCGTCCACCAGGCGCTCCGCAGTCTTGACCCCCACCCCCTTGTACCGGTTGGCGAGGTAGCTCTTGATCGACCCTTCGGTTACCGGGAGTCCCAGAGCCCTCGGGTCGAAGCGCGGGGCGGACGACTCCTTGCGCGGGGCGGACGACTCCTTGCGCGGGGCGGACGACTCCTTGCGCGGGGCGGACGACTCCTTGCGCGCGGCGACCAGCGTGATCCCATAGCTGCCGTCACTGGCACGATCGAGTCTGACGGCCCCCTGCTTCTCGGCGTAGCGCAGAAACTTGCTGAATTTGCCGAAACCGTGCGCCGCCTCGGTGAAACTCCGGTCTATCGCCAGCATGCGGCGCTTCGCGTCGGAGTCGCGCACCCGCCCCTTCTCCTTGCCGCCGAGTTCGCGTACCGCGCGCCTCAGCAGGTCGAGCGAGGGGCCGGGGTCCTTCACCGGGCGGCCCCGCTGTGTGGGTGACGGCTCCCGCACGGCCTGCGCGGGGGGACCGTCACCCGCAGTGTCCGCGCCGCGGGCCCCTCGCCCGGACGTGCGGCGAGGCGGCGGTGACCGCTTCGACCGCCGACGGCCTTCCTTCCCGTTTCCGGCGGTCTGCGGGGACTGGACCTGAGCACCCCCGGGCGGAGCGCCGTCGCCCGGCGGAGCGATATGGTACTGCCCGTTCTCGCCTCGCTCGATGTCCACCAATCCCTTGTTGGCCGCCGCCACGAGAAACTTGGAGAACTTCTTGAACCCCAGATTCCGTTCGTCGAACGAGGGCGACATCTCCACGATGACCTGCTTGAGCCGGTCGGAGCGCATGACGTCGCCACGGGACGCCATCTGGGCGACCGCCTCTTCCACGCACTGCCACGCATCGGGCGCCCCGGATGTGTGCTCGGACGTCCGGCTCAGACCTGTAAGTGCCGTATAGGAGTAGTACTCGTCGCAATTCTGGACCAGGATGTCGGAACTGGATTCCTGGATCCCGATGCCGATCACGTACTTCCCGTACTCCTTGAGCTTCAGGACCAGACTGGAGAAGTCGGAATCCCCCGTCAGGAGGATGAAGGTGCCGATCTCGGGGCGGATGAAGACCAGTTCGATCCCGTCGATGGCCATCCGGATGTCGGTGGCGTTCTTCTTCGAGCTTCCGTAGGCGGGCGCGAAGATGAGGTCGATCGATGCTTCCGAGAGGGGGACGATGTATTGGGGATACCGTCGCCAGTCCGCGTAGGCCCGCTGGACCGTCACCTTTCCCTTGATGATGTCCGAATCAAGCAGGTTCTTCAGTTCCTTCGCGAGATCACTGCGCATGCCCATCGTGACGTTGTCGAAGTCGATGAGCAACGCCGCGTTGGGAGCTTCGCGGGGAACCTGCCGGCCTGGGTCGGCATGGGGGACTTTCATGTACGGATTTCGCATCCTTAGTCTGCTGTCAAGCGTGATTGCGCGATCCCATCCGGCTGGTCGGTCCGCGACGACGACACGCGCCGTGCCAACTCCTGCCGCCATACGCTTCCGGAGGCGGCACGCGGGAAGTCGTCCATGAACCTAACAAGATCCGGCACCTTGTATGCGGCAAGCGTCGCCGCGGTCCATTCCCTGACTTCGTCCTCCGAGATCACGCCGCCCTCGACGCGGATCACGCAGGCACATATCGCCTCCCCGAGGATCTGGTCCGATACCCCTACGACCACGGCCCGGGCAATGGCTGGATGAGCCATCAGCCGATCTTCCAGCTCCCGCGGGTACACGTTGAATCCACCCCGGATCATCACGTCTTCCCGGCGCCCGATGATGTGGAGGCACCCCTCATCGTCCACCATGCCCAGGTCTCCCGTGCGCAGGAATCCCTCCGCGTCGAACGACGCGCCCGTTTCGCGCGGCTGGCGGTGGTACCCGCACATCACACCCGGTCCACGCACGCGGATCTCGCCGATGCTCTCGCTCGGGAGCGGCGCACCGTCGTCCTCGGTCACGCGCACGGTGGTGCCTTCCAGCGGGCGCCCGACGGTGAACCACCTGGTGCCTGCGGGCGCCTTCCGGGGCCCGATGGCCAGCGTGGAAGCCGCTTCGGTCAGGGAGTACGCAATGACCAGTGGAACGCCGAAGACCCCCTCCACGCGGCGGGCAAGCGGCTCGCGCATGGGTGCGCCCGAAGCGAGACACAGCCTGAGCGGCCCGGCTCCGGGGGGTCCGTCGGACTCGCGCAGCGCCGTCGCGAAGAGGGTGGGAACCCCGCAGAGCACGGTCGCGCCGTGGTGCTCGGCCAACGCAAGCACGTCAATCGGATCGACATCGGCGTGCAGCACCAGACTTGCCCCTTCGAGCACGGTGCCCAGGAGTCCCGGGCCCAGACCGAAGGCGTGATGCAGCGCACCGATCCCCGCCACCACATCGCCGGCGCGCAGGCCCGTAGCCGCGGCCGTGCCGGCCGCCGCGTACAGAAGGTTGCGGTGGGACAGTTCGACCCCCTTCGGCTTGCCCGTCGTGCCCGAAGTGTAGACGATCGCGAAGGGAGTCGCGGGGTCGATGTCCCGGGCCGGGAAACCGCGTCCCCGCCCCGGCGAGACCAGATCCTCCCACTGGAAGATCCGGTCGTCGTACCAGAGGTCCTCCTTGCCCACCGTGACGACATGGCGCAGGTCCGGCAGATCCGCCAGCAGGTCCTCGAAGAGCTGCAGGTAGTCGATTCCGTAGGCATCCTCCGCGGAGACGGCGCACACCGCGCCGGAGTGCCGCAACATGTAGCGCAGATCCGGCGGCGTGAGACGCGGATCCAGGGGAACGACCCGGGCCCCGAGCTTCGCGGCGGCAAACACGGCGACCGCGAATTCGGGCCACGGCGGGAGCAGGAGGGCCACGCGGTCGCCATCGCCGATGTCCAGATTCGCCAGCGAAGAGGCCAGTGCCGTGGCCTGATCCTCGACTTCCCCGTACGTCCAGGTCACGTCGCCGGCGTGCAGGAAGGGCGCCCGTGGACTGGCGGCCGCACGCCGGGCCAGGACGGAAGAGACGGAAAGGTCCGGCAAGCCCTCAAACGGCGCCATGTGTCCTCCAGCTCAATTCCATTGGCTCATGATCCGGACGAGTTCGTCGACCGGGACAGGGATGGTGACGTCGGAGCCACCTGCCGTCCGTCCCAGCTCGTCCAGGCGGACCAGGTGGACGACGCCGGACCGGGTCTTCTTGTCCCTTGTCATGAGGTCGGCAAGGCGCTCCGGCCGCTTCAGGCCATCGGCCGTGTCGGACAGCCCGAAGGCACGGACCAGACGCCCGATGTGGCCGGCCGTGCCGGGTGCCGTGAACGACAGCTCCTCTCCGATCCGCGCTTCCGCAACCATTCCTGCGGCGACAGCCTGGCCGTGCGTGAGCGAGTAGCCCGAATCCGCCTCGAGGGCATGACCCACCGTATGGCCCAGGTTCAGCACCTGCCGCCGGCCGGCTTCGAATTCGTCCCCGGACACCACGTCGGCCTTGATTTCGACCGAGCGCACCACCGCCCGCTCCACGTCGTCGCCTGCACCGTCCAGCAGAGAGGCCGCACGGTCGCCAAGCCACCGGCCGTAGTCCGCATCCACGATGACACCGTGCTTGACGGCCTCCGCAAACCCCTCCGCCCTCACGGGACGCCCCAGGGTGCGAAGAAAGTCCGGGTCGGCCAGCACCACCTCGGGCGCATGGAACGCGCCGACGAGATTCTTCCCCAGCGCATGATCTACGCCGGTCTTGCCTCCGACGGAGGCGTCGATCATGGCAAGCGTGGTGGTCGGGACCTGTATCAGGGGGACGCCGCGCATGTAGGTGGCGGCGACGAAACCCGCGACGTCGCCGACGACCCCTCCTCCGAGGGCGACGACGCAGCTGTCCCGGCCCAGGCGCGCCTCGAGAAGGGAGTCCGTGATGCCGGCCCAGGTGTCACGCGTCTTGTGCGCTTCGCCGGCGGGAAACGAAACCGCCACGGCCTCGATCCCCGCCGTGGCAAGCCGCGACCGCATCTCCTCGCCCCACAGTGCCCCTACGTTGCTGTCGGTGACCAGGGCGCATCGACCCGACGGCGCCGCGACGGCGACTTCCGCGACCAGATGCCGGCGCACCCCGCCACCCACGCACACACGGTAGTCGCCGGCGGAGGACCGGACGGACACTTCGCTGTGCTTTGCCAGTGACCGCTCCCGTTCCCTGAAAACCACGGATGGCCTCAACCAATGAAGCATCATGGTCGGTCGGCGCGCGGTCAACTCCCGCCCGCCGGTCGGTCCCCGCATGCAAATGGTGATAGATTGGAGCGGATCGGAGATTCGCACGGTGGGAGGAGGCGAGAACGTGTTGCGCGGTGTCCTGACGAGAATACGGAACGTCCCTCGGAGCGTCTGGTTCGTTGGCCTGTTTCTCATCACCGCCGGGCTGGGCCTCGGCGCGGGTTCGTGGCGGAACCTGTGCGCCGACTGCCCCTCGATCGCTCAGATCTATACCTACGAGCCGCAACAGACTTCCAAGATCTTCGCACGCGATTCCACGCTGGTGAGCGAAATCGGGCTGGAGCGGCGAACCCCGGTGTCGCTGGCCAGCCTGCCGTCCCACGTGCCCCAGGCGTTCATCGCGATCGAGGACCGGAGGTTCTACTCCCACGGCGGTCTCGACTGGAGGGGGATCGCCCGGGCCGGGCTGGAGGTGCTGCGGACCCGGTCCCTCTCGGGCGCCGGCGGAAGCACGATCACGCAGCAGCTGGCCCGCAACATGTTCACGGATCGTATCGGGTTCGAGAAGAGGATACTACGCAAGCTCAAGGAATGGCAGGTGGCGCTGGCCCTCGAGGAGGCGTATTCGAAGGACCAGATCATCGAGGCATACATGAACCAAATCGGGTATGCCCATGGTTGGTATGGACTTCAGACGGCTTCACGAAACTACTTCGGCAAGAATGCCATCGACATGAACCCCGCCGAGGCGGCGCTGCTGGCCGCGATCGCCAACCTTCCCGAGGTCTACAGTCCCCTCAACAACCGCGACGCCGGCCTGAGCCGCCGCAACCTCGTCCTGGACCTCATGACGCGGGAGGGATACCTGAGCGCCGAGGAAGCGGAGCGGTGGAAGGCGGAGCCGGTTCCGGTGGAGCGGGCCCGCAACGTGCAGGTGCAGGCCCCCTACTTCGTCGAGTGGGTGAGAGGAATCCTGGACGACCGCTTCGGGAGGAAACTGTACACAGGTGGCCTGAAGATCCATACGACGCTCGACCTGGACATGCAGACCGCCGCCCGGGCAGCGATGGAGAACGGGTGGCAGAAGATCGAGGAGCGGCTCGGATTCCGCCATGAGACCTATCGGGAATTCGCCGACCGCACGTCGGGAGCGGATGTTCCGGAAATCCCGTACGTGCAGGGGATGTTCATCGCCTCCGACCCGGCGACGGGCCATGTGCGCGCGATGATCGGAGGGCGCGACTTCGTGCATTCCAAGTTCAACCGCGCAATCCAGGCGCGCCGGCAGGCGGGGTCGTCCTTCAAGCCCTTCGTCTATGCCGCGGCGCTCGAAAGCGGCATCCCCGCATCCGAAGTGTTCGTGGACGGCCCGGTCATGATCGACCAGGTGGACGGCACCACGTGGGCCCCCAGCAACTACAATCCCGAATTCCTCGGGTCCATCACGATGCGCGAGGCCATGAGCAAGTCCATCAACATGGTCGCGATCAAGGTCGGGAGGCAGGTGGGGCTCGAGAGCGTAGCGCAGATGTCCCGCCGCCTGGGCATCAGAACCGAAGTGGAACGCTATCCGTCGAGCGCGATCGGAGCCGCCGAGGTGATTCCCATCCAGATGCTGGAAGCCTATTCCGTGTTCGCGACGCTGGGAGAAAGGGTGCGGCCGTTTCCGATCCTGAAGGTCGAGAGCGCGGACGGCGAGGTGCTCTGGGAGCCGCGGCCCGAACGCACCCGGGTGCTGGATCCGCTGGTGGCCCGCATTGCCGTATCCCTGCTGCAGGAGGTCGTGGACAGCGGGACCGGCAACCTCGGCATCCGGCAGCTGGCCGGACTGCCGACGGAGGTGCCTGCGGCCGGCAAGACGGGTACGACCAACGAGGGACGCAACGTCTGGTTCCTCGGCTTCACGCCGACGTTGGCGGCAGCGGTCTGGTTCGGGATGGACCAGCCGATCCCGATCGTTGACCGGGCGACCGGCGGAGGGCTCGCGTCACCGGTATGGGGCGAGTTCATGAGACGGGTGTACTACGCGGATCTGCCGCTGGACGATGGAGACACGCCCGCCGGTTGGGAATTGCCGCTCCTCCCCGTTCCGGCTCCGTGGTCCATACCCGAAGCGCTGGTCACGCGCCGCGTCGACAGCCGCACCGGCCTGCTGGCCTCGCGCTGGTGCCCACCGGACGACGCCTACGACGAACTCTACCTTCCCGGGACGGAACCCACGCAGCCCTGTGACCGTCCCGACCAGTCCATCATCCCTCGTCGCGATCCCTGATCCCGCAACCACGCCCCGCCATGCCCGACAGCTCTCCCGCCCGCTTCTTCATCTTCGAGACCACGCATCATGCGATGTGGGCCGAGGACGTTGCCCGCGAACAGGCCATACCGGTGGATGTCGTCCCGGCACCGCCGGAGGGCGGCGCGAAATGCGGAGTCGCGCTACGCACTCCCGAACCTCACGTGGACGAGCTGACCGAAGCGCTCGACCAGGAACGGATCCTCTACCGGGTTCTGCAGGGCTGATTGGTCATCGGCCACTGACGACGCGCTCGATAATCGTCGGCAGCGGGTCGGCCGCCACCAGGTCACCCACCGTCACCGCCTCTTCCAGCACCCGTGCCCCGAGCATGAGGTCATCGCGCGAAGCGCCATGGACGACGGCCAGCGGATCACCGCGCGACACGCGGTCGCCCACCTGTGCACGCAGCTCGAAGCCCACCCTCGGGTCGACGTCCTGGTCCTGGCGGGTCCGGCCTCCGCCCATCGGGATCACCCCGTACCCCAGGGCATGGGGATCGATCCGCGACAGGACGCCGTCCCGGTTTGCCGCGACGACCCTGGTCATGGGCGCGGCCGGCAGCCCGTAGTCCTCGCGTGAGAATTCGAGCGCGCCCCCCTGGGCCCTGACGAGCCGCCGGAACCGCTCCAGCGCGCCTCCCGTGTCAAGCGCCCCGGCCGCACGCTCCCGGCCCTCGTCCGGCGTGAGGACCAGACCCGCGGCGAGCGCCATCTCGCCGGCCAGCTCCGTGACCAGGCAGCGGAGGTCGGGTGGCCCCCCGCCCGCGAGACAGGCCAACGCCTCACGGACCTCCAGCGCGTTGCCCACCGAAAGTCCGAGCGGCCGATCCATCGCGGACAGCACCGCCGTCACGGCCAGCCCCCGGGCGCGCCCCACGCCGACCATGGCCCGGGCCAGTCTCCTGGCGTCTTCGATCCGGGAGAGGAAGGCCCCCCTGCCCACCTTCACGTCCAGAACAAGCCCGTCGAGACTCTCCGCCAGCTTCTTTGACATGATCGACGCGGTGATGAGCGGCAGCGACGGCACCGTGGCCGTCACGTCGCGCAGCGCGTACAGGCGCCGGTCCAGCGGGGCGATCTCGTCCGTCTGACCGATCATCGCGCACCCGACCGACTCGAGGATCCGGTTGAAGCGGCCCAGCGAAATGCGGGTCCGGAAGCCCGGGATCGACTCCAGCTTGTCCAGCGTCCCGCCCGTGTGCCCCAGACTCCGCCCGGACATCATGGGCACGACCATTCCCAGCTCCGCCGCCACAGGGGCGAGCACGATCGACACCTTGTCCCCGACCCCGCCGGTCGAGTGCTTGTCCACGCGCGGACCCGCCGCCGCGCCCCGGTCCAGGACGTCGCCCGAGCGCAGCATGACCTCGACCAGCGCCTCCAGTTCCGCGTCGTCGAGCCCGTTGAAGTACACGGCCATCAGGAACGCGGCCATCTGGTCCTCGCCCACGTCGCCGCGAAGGTATCCCCTCATCAGACCCTCGAGCTCCGGCCGCGACAGGGCCTGGCCGTCACGCTTGCGCGCGATCAACTGCTGCGGGATCATGCCCTCTCCTCCGGCCGGACTCAGGGCGCGGCCGCTGCGCGGCGCAGGAGGACGGCGTCGACCTCCAGGTCCGTCGCGACCAGGCGGCCGTCCCGGCGCTCCAGCCGCACGCTCCTGAGCACGACCCGCGCGGAAAACTCTTCGCTCCGCAGATCAAGGACCAGCGATGCGCGCGGCGCCCACAGCCGGCCGAAACGCGTGACGGACCCGGGACGCCGCTCGACCATCTCGACCACCGGATCGAGCGAAGCCCACCCCACGTCCCTGTCACCCAGCCGCATCACGACTCCCTCGCCGCCCTCGCCCACCCGGACGCCGAGACGCTCCCCGCCGCCCCTCGCCGATCCCGTCTCGCGACCGACGATCAGCAGGTCGAACCCCTCGGCCTCCAGCGGCGTCCTGTCTCCCCGGGCGACCACGCGCACGGGTTGCCCGGCCGCCGCGGGACGCACGCGCAACGATGCGAGGATCCGTTCGACGCGGCCGTTCCCCTCCGCAGACGAGGCCGCCGTGTCGAGCGCGGCACTCCCGTCGTCCACCAGCCAGGGCTCGATTCTGGCGGTACCGTGGTTGTCGACCAGGTAGCCGACCACATCCTCCACCTGCTCCCAATCGGCGTCGGGGATCTCCACCAACTCGGACCCGGCGCTTCCCTCCCCGATCGTCCCATGCGCGGTCAGAATCCTCTCGGCCCGGGCCGCCTGGCTGCGCTCGGCGACCGCGTATGCGGACCACGGTCCCGCGTAGGCCAGCGCGCCGATGAGCGCCAGGGTCAGCGGAATCGCCTTGATGTCGCGCGTGCGCGTGACGATCCGGTGAAGCGCCGTCACGCCCAGCCACGACGCCAGAACCCCCAGCAGGTATCGCCTCTCGGTAATCCCGTATTGCCCGATTCGCTGCCACAGCGCCAGCAGGACCATCACGGCGGCGGGCACGACGGCCACCCAGAAGGCGAGCGCGTACCGGTCGATCCAGCTGCGTTCCCAGGCGATCCGTTCGGGGTGCGCCAGCAGCAGCGAGAGGATGCCGGCGGCGGCAAGACTGGATACGAGGTAGCCGGTCCAGCCGCTGGGCCACGTCCCCGTCACGACGATCCTCCCCAGGTACAGCATCAGGATCGCGACGTAGACCGCCACGATGGGCAGCATGACGAACTGGGCCAGAATCCGGAGCGGCGCGGGGTAGTCGCGACCGGCTTCGAGCGCGGCAAGGTCCCGAGGCAGGCCGGCCAGGAAGAAGACCGGGTGGAAGAAGTACGCGATCATGACGAACAGCCGGCCATAGTGCTGCGGCCGGACCGGGACATCGAGCAGGTTGTCGACCGCGGCAAGCGCCAGGCCAAGCCCTATGAAGAGCGCCGCGGCATAAAGCGTCGCCAGGAGAAAGCGGAAAAGGAGGGTCCGGTTGTACTGCCAGAAGCCGTGCGGCTCCGTGACCGTGACGTAGGGGACCACGGCCACGGCCAGGTGCAGGGTCAGAGTCAGGTGACCGTAGCGCTGGGCCAGCGCCTGCTGCGCCCAGGGGTCCAGAAGAACGTAGAGGCCGGCCAGGAGTCCGGCGCCCAGCAAGGCCGCGAGCACCCGGCGCGTGCCCGTCCACCGGTGCCGCTCGCCCGCCAGAGTCATTGCAATGAACAGCGGCAGCCCGAGGCTGGCGATGCGGACCAGCGCCCACCAGTGATCGCCGGACCCGGGCTCGAGGGCAACCACCCCCGCGCACCCCGCACCCATGGCGCAGACGACGACCTCCGGGAACCTGCGCGCCGTCGCCGATGCCGAGGCGAGCAGGTGGCCGAGCGAGGGCAGCTTCAGCACACCGCGCCCCGGCACATCACGATATTGCCGCGACCGCCTTGTCGGGCTCCGTGTCGGGACGCGCTGGCGGCTCCCAGTCCTCCATGCCCCTCACGTAGCGCTGCAGCCACCGCATCTCCTCGACCATCAGCGTGCGGCGGTGCCTCGGTTCGCGGATCCCGTGCCCCTCGCGCGGGAAGAGGATGAAGCGCGCCTCCACTCCCAGGTGGCGCAGCCCGGCGAAGAAGTTCATGGACTGCTCCATCGTATCCGTGCGGTCCTCGGTCCCGTGGAACAGGATGGTCGGCGTGCTCACCCTGTCCAGGTGGCTGTACGCCGACCGCTCGGTCCAGTGGTCCCGGTTCGACCAGGGATCGCCGCCAAGGTACCAGCGCACCACGTCGAAGTTGAACCCCGCGCCGAACTCGCTCCGCCAGTCCGCGACCATCGCCCCCAGGCTCGCCGCCTTGAAGCGGTCGGTTCGGGTGATCGTCCACCCGCCCAGGATGCCGCCGTAGCTCCAGCCCTTGACCGCCAGCGAGTCCGGGTGCGCCACACCCCGCTCGATGATTGCGTCCACACCGGTCATGAGGTCGTGGTAGTCCCCGCCCCCGATGTCGTTCATGTTGCCGCGCAACAGGGCGTCTCCGTAGCCGGACGAACCGCGGACGTTGGGCTGCAGCACCGCGTATCCCTGTGCGGCAAGGATCTGAGCGTCCGCGTCGAAGCCCCTCGTGAAGACGCCCGCCGGGCCCCCGTGGATCTCCAGCACCGCCGCCCCCGGCGACGTCCTTCCATCGGGGAGATACAGCAGCCCCTCGATCTCGAGGCCGTCGAAACTCGTCCAGCGCACCACTTCCGGCTCGACCAGGTTCCTGTCGGCAAGCTCCGGATTGGCGTTCGTCAGCCGCGTCCTGGAATCGTCGGACAGGTCGACGAGCCAGATGTCGCCCGGGTCGCGCGGGCTCGCGTACTGGATCGCGGCCATGCGGTGGAGCGCGTCGAACGAGGCGCCCGACACGATGCCCTGTCCGTGCGTAATCTGCTCCACCTCGCCCGACCGGACGTCGATGCGGAAGATGTTGGCGTCGGTCCGGTCAAGGGCCACCATCTCGATCGAACGTCCACCGGGGTTCCAGCGATAGCCGCGAATGTCGACGTCGGTATCCGGCGCGAGCTGGCGGACGTTGCCGGTCGGAATGTCGTAGTGGTAGAGATTGCCCTGATCCAGCTCCCAGGTCTCCAGATCGGGTGCCCCGAAGGTGATCGCGCGTCCATCGGGCGACCAGGCCAGCTGCGATTCAGGTGCGTCGTTGTCGGTAATCTGCACCTCCTCGCCGGTGGAAATCGTGTGCAGGAACACCTCCGAGAGATGGCCCGCGTTGCGGCGGTTCTCCTCCCGGGAGACGTACGCCAGGAAGTTCCCGTCGGGCGACGGCGCAAAATCCCCGATACGGCGGCGTTCGGGGGTCACGCGGGTCGCGTCCAGGGGAGCATCGGCGAGCTCCACCGTCACGCTCCAGACGCCGTTCCACTCGCCCCGCGTCTGCCCGTTCGGACCCTCGTCGATGAAGACGGCGTCGTCGCCGTTCTTTCGTTCCTTCTCCAGGTCGTCGGGAAGCGAATCGCTGGCCAGGAAGAAGAGCGACGTCCCGTCGTCCGACCAGCGGTAGCCGCCCACGGCCGTCGTGTGCTTCGTCAGCTGAATGGCCTCGCCGCCGTCGACCGGCAGCACGAACAGCTGCCGCACCCTGTCGCTCTCTCCGACGGGGCGGGTGAAGGAAACCCAGCGTCCGTCGGGGGACCATTCAGGATTGCTGTCGTCGGAGGATCCGGTGAACGGGCGCGCGCCCTCGCCGTCCGCCCCCACCACCCAGATCCGGCTCTTTCGCTCGTTCTCGTCCCAGTCGAGTTCGTTCTTCACATAGAGGATGCGGGAGCCGTCCGGCGCCAGCTTCGGTCCCGACACGCGCACCATGTCGATGGCGTCGTCGAAGGTGAGCGCGGCGCCGGCTTCCTGCCCCGATGCCGGGGACGAGGCAAGGACGCCGAGGAGGACGAGAAGAGACGCTGCGTGCGTGCGAATGCGCATGGTGGTGCTCCCCATTGGGCGTGGGCATGGTGTCAGCCCACTGATAATAGGGCAGCCGGTGCCCCGACGGCATCCGCGCGCGCTTCCTGTCCCCCGCTTACTTCCCCGCCACCTCCCCCTACCTCGCCGGCAGGGTGAGCTCCAGGAGATCCCCCGGCGCCACCGGCAGCGTCTCGGTGAGGAAGTCCGGACCGGCCAGGAACTTCACCCGCAACTGGATGTCGGGCAGCGGCCACCGGGTCCTGAAGGTCGCTTCGCCCTTGCCGGGCACGATGCCCAGACGTTGGGAGGAGCCGCCCCGTGCGGTGTAGACCGTTGCCTGGCTGAAGTTGTTGTTCCTCACCAGGATTTCGACCTCTTCCGATACGGCCGGATCCTGTCGCATGGGGTTTGTGGCGGTGGCTTCCTGCGTCGTCGCGCAGGCGCCCAGGGACGCGAGCGCAAACGCGGCCGCAAACGCGGCAACGACGTGGAGGTGGAAACGTTGCCCTGCCAGGGCTGACTGCGGACTCGACATGACCCGCTCCGTGTGTTCAATGGATCCGAATGTGAGACGGACCTTGACCCCTCGCCTGGCGCGGAGACTACGCGTATTGTGGTCCCCGATCACCCCAAACCACTCGTTCGGACATTCCACCAGGAGGAAACCGTGAGGTCCCTGTTCGTTTACCCCGCTATAGCCCTGTTGGTTGCATCTCCGCTCGCGGGCCAGGCGGACCGCCTGACCGAAATAGACGTCTTCGACCTCGAATACGCCAGCGACCCCCGGATCTCTCCCGACGGGAACCAGGTGGTCTACGTGCGGCAATTCGCCGACGTCATGACGGACATGAATTACTCGAACCTGTGGCTGATCGGGGCCGACGGCAGCGACCATCGCCCGCTGACGACCGGCAAGTACACCGATCACAGCCCGCGCTGGTCCCCGGACGGATCGAGGATCGCCTATATGTCCAACCGGGACGGCATGCCGCAGATCTACATGCACTGGCTGGAGACGGGGCAGACCGCGGCCATCACCAACCTGACCGACCCGGCGACAGGCCTTTCGTGGTCTCCCGACGGTTCGCTGCTCGCCTTTTTCAAACTGGTTCCCGAGGCGCCATTGACGATCGGCGAGCTTCCCCCTCCCCCCGCCGGCGCGCAGTGGGCCGAACCCGCCAAGTACACCGACAAGCTGGTCTTCCGCTTCGACGGGATGGGCGACCTGCCTGCCGGTTACTGGCACCTCTTCGTCATTCCGGCCGAGGGCGGCACGCCGCGCCAGCTGACCTCCGGCGACCGCCACTTTACCGCCGGCTTCTTCGCCGGTCCCGGGGGGGCACCCGAGTGGGCCCCGTCATCCGACGCGATCGTGCTCTCGGCGAATCTGCGCGAGGACTGGGAGATGGAGTGGAGTGACTCCGAGGTCTACGAGGTCTCGGTCGCCGATGCATCCGTCCGCGCCCTCACCGACCGGCGGGGACCGGACTCGTCGCCCACCGTGTCCCCGGACGGCCGACAGGTGGCCTACCGCGGCTACGACGACCGCTACCAGGGCTACCAGGTCACGCGGCTCCATGTCATGGACCGGGACGGCTCGAACGCACGCGTCGTGAGCGGCGGCCTGGACCGGTCCGTCTACCAGATCCGGTGGACGCCCGGAGGCGATGGCATCTACGGGCTCTACGACGACGAAGGGAACACGAAGCTCGCACTCTTCCAGCTGGACGGAAGCCACGAGGTCCTCGCCGGGGACGGCGGGAGCGGGTTCATGGCGTACGGCGGCTTCGGCGTCTCGTACACGGTGGCCGGGGACGGCACCTTCGCCTTTACGACCAGCCTGCCGGACCGGCCCGGCGACGTGATGGTCGGAGACGGCGACGGCACCAACCGGATCGTCACGTCCGTCAACGCCGACCTCTTCGCGGGCAAGACGCTGGGCGCGGTCGAGGAGATCTGGTGGGAGTCGTCGCGGGACGGTCGGCCGGTTCAGGGGTGGATCATGAAGCCGCCGGACTTCGACCCCGACAACGAATACCCCCTCATCCTCGAGATCCACGGAGGCCCGTTCGCCAACTACGGCGACCGCTTCGACGTCGAGAAGCAGCTGCTGGCATCCCACGGTTTCGTGGTCTTCTACGCGAACCCTCGCGGGAGCACCAGCTACGGCGAGGAGTTCGGCAACCTCATCCACCACGCCTATCCCGGCGACGACTTCCATGACCTCGACTCGGGCGTGGACGCGGTCATCGCGCAGGGCTACATCGACGAGGACAACCTCTTCGTCACGGGCGGCAGCGGCGGCGGCGTGCTGACGGCATGGATGATCGGAAACACGGACCGGTTCAAGGCCGCCGTGTCGTTCTATCCCGTGATCAACTGGTACAGCTTCGCCCTGACCGCCGACATGGCCCCGGTGGCGGTCAAGTACTGGTTCCCGGGAATGCCCTGGGACAACGTCGACCACTACGAGGAGCGGTCGCTGCTCTCGGTTGTGGACAACGTGACGACTCCGACGCTGATCATGACCGGCGAGGAGGACTGGCGCACCCCGATGTCCGAGTCGGAACAGTACTACAAGGCGCTCAAGATGCTGGGGGTCGATGCCGTGCTGGTCCGGGTGCCCGGCGAAGCCCACGGCATCTGGGGACACCCTTCGCATGGAATGGCGAAGATCACGACCGTCAAGGGATGGTTCGACAAGTATGCGACGGAACGCAGACCGGTGTCGTAGCCAACGCTCGTCACCACTCGTAGCGCGTAATCGAGGTGCCAGCCATCCTGAAGGAAACCGATCCGTACCGGTTCGTCGTCTTCTCCACGGTCAGGGTGCCGTGGACCCAGACGGGATTCCAGAAGGAGACTGGTACGCGTTGACCGTCTTTTGTCCTGACGTGGACCAATTGGTTGGGGGGCAGGGGCGAGGTGTGCACGCAGGCCCCGACGTACGGGACCAGGAGGAACTCCGAGACTTCGCCGGCCCAGTCCTCCAGGGGAACCATGTATCCGGGCACCTTCACTCCCTGCCCCACGACCGACTCGAGTTCCCTGGACATCTCGCCCGTGCGGTAGTCCAGGGAGGCCAGCAGCTGCCAATCCACCTCGGTGGAGTCCCTCGGGACACTGCCCGCGCGGATCGTCGCTCCATCGGTCGGATCGGCCAGGACGGAGCGGGGGCCAGACGTGAGCACAAGCCAGCCGCTCATGATAACCAGGGCGAATCGGAGGGGGGTCCAGAGGATCGGGAGTCGGCAGCGCGGCTTTGGCATTGACGGGATCCTCGCCCTTCCGGGAACCAAGACATGGTAATGAGAATACACTATCATTCATAATACCTGTACGTACGCAACCTCCACCGGTTTAATCACGATGAGCTTCTCCACACTCGATCGACCCCAGGTCCGCTCCCCTTTCGCCGGGTGGACGATCCCGTGTCTTCTGCTGTTCGTCGCATGTGGCGATTCATCGTCCTCGCGTCCTGGTCCCCCCGTGGCCGAGGGCGAACAGTTGGGGACGGCTGGGGCCCACGAACACGGCATCGCTCGACTGGGCCTGGCCGTGGACGGCACCCGCCTCACCGTCGACCTGGAACTCCCCGCAGAATCCGTGTTCGGCTTCGAGCACGCCCCCCGATCGGCCGAGGAGCGGGCCACCGTAGCGGAGGCCCTCGACAGACTCCGAACCGGTGGCGCGCGTCTCATCGCTTTTCCGGAAGGGGCGACGACCTGTGCGCTGGATTCGGCGGAGGTGCAGGGACCCGAAGGTGTGGAAGATGACCCTGTCGGCGAGGACGAGCAGGCTCACGACGACGAGCAGGCTCACGAGGACGAGCATGATCATGAGGACGAACATGTTCACGACGACGAGCAGGCCCACGAGGAGGAACACGCTCAAGAGGACCAGCATGCTCACGAGGACGAGAGCAACGTACACGAAGACGTGCGCCTTCTCGCCTCCCTCACCTGTTCCCGTGAGCCCATCGGACCGGCGAGCCTGCGGTTCGGGGATCTCCTGCCCGACGTGGTGCAGGTGGACCTGACGGTCTTCACCGCGCTAGGGGAGGCGGCCGGTCGCGTCGCCCCCGATGCCGCGTTCCGGTTCTGAGCTGGACGTTACGTCAGGGTTGCACCCCCGACTGGCACAGGCAGCGGGTTCTCCGGGTCAGCGCGATTCCATCGCCACGTAATCGCGGCGCTCATGCCCGCGGAAGACCTGCCGGGGGCGCGCGATCCTCTGCTCGCGGTCCACGACCATCTCCTCCCACTGCGCGAGCCACCCGACGGTGCGCGGTATCGCGAAGAGGACCGGGAACAGTTCCACCGGGAAACCCATGGCCTGGTAGATCAGTCCCGAATAGAAGTCGACGTTCGGGTAGAGGTTGCGCTTGACGAAGTACTCCTCCTGCAGCGCGATCCGCTCCAGCTCCAGTGCGATGTCCAGCAACGGGTTGCGGCCCGTCACCTCGAACACCTCGTCGGCCGCGCGCTTGATGATCGTCGCACGCGGGTCATACGCCTTGTAGACGCGGTGACCGAACCCCATCAGACGCCGCTCTCCCCTGCGCACGCTGTCCATGAAGGCGGGGATGTTGTCGGTGGTCCCGATCTCCGTCAGCATGCGCAGCACCGCTTCGTTGGCGCCGCCGTGCAGCGGTCCGTAGAGCGCCGCCATCGCTCCCGCCATGGCGCAGTAGGGGTCGCCCCGCGAGCTGCCGATCACCCGCATGGCCGTCGTCGAACAGTTCTGCTCGTGGTCGGCGTGCAGGATGAACAGGATGTCCAGCGCGCGCGCCAAAGCGGGGTGCGGCTGATACTCGCGCCCGCCGATCCGGAAGAGCATGTTCAGGAAGTTCGCCGTATACGAGAGCCCGTTCTCCGGGTAGACGTAAGGCAGACCCTTGTGGTGCCGGTAGGTGTACGCGGCCAGCGTCGGCATCTTGGCCAGGAGCCGGACGATCTGGGCCCTGCGGTTGGCTGCGTCCTCGATGTCCTTGGACTCCGGATAGAAGGTGGAGAGCGCGGCCACGGTCGAAATCATCATGCCCATGGCGTGCGCATCGTACCTGAACCCCTGCAGGATCGTCAGCACGTTCTCGTGCACGTAGGTGTGGTAGGTGACATCGTGAACGAATCCGTCGAGCTCATCCCGGTTCGGGAGTTCGCCGTTCAGGATCAGGTAGGCGACCTCCAGGTAGCTCGACTGTTCGGCCAGCTGCTCGATCGGGTAGCCGCGGTATTCCAGGATACCCCTGCTTCCCTTGACGTCGGTGATCCGGCTGGTGGTGAACGCCGTGTTCGTGAAGCCGGGATCGTAGGCCATCATTCCGAAATCGCCGTCGTTCACCCTGATCTGGCGCAGGTCCATGGCGCGGATCACGTCGCCGTCGCGGACGTCCACCTCGTACTGCCGTCCGGTGCGGTTGTCGGTAATGGAAAGAGTGTTCTTCGCGTTGGGCTGGGACATCGGGTCTCCGGTTCGGACCGGCGCCGGGCTGGGGGATCGGGATCGAATACGCAGACTCCTATTCTACCACGGAACGCAAATCCGCGAAATCGTCTTGAGCCCTATGGCTGGACGCGCTCGAAGACCCCCCGATTGCCGTCCCTGTCGAAGGCGAGCACGTCGTACGGGCGAGGATTCGGTCCCTCCATCCCCGGGGATCCAATGGGCATTCCCGGCACGGCAATCCCCAGCACCTCCGGCTCTTCGGCGAGAAACGCGCGCACGACGTGTGCGGGCACGTGCCCCTCGACGACGTAGTCGCCGATCACGGCGGTGTGGCAGGACGCCAGATCCAGCGGGACTCCGGTTCGCCGCTTGACCGCCGTGATGTCCGTCACATTCTCGACGCTCACGGTGAAGCCCGCGGCCCTCATGTGATCCACCCACTTGGAGCAGCAGCCGCAGGTCGCCGTCTTGTACACGTGCATGTCGGCGCCCTCGTCGGGCCCGGCCGGCCGGAAGGACATGACCAGTGCCACCCCTCCCAGGAGAAGTATCCCCGCGAACAGCTTCTTCATGTTCATACCAGCCGTTCCCTCCCGTCGTTGGCGTTGGAGCCACGGCAACCGATGTTCGCCGGCAACCGGATGTCGCCGGCTTCGCTTCATTGAAAGATAGCCCGGATGCAGCCTGTGAAACACGCATCCCGCCCGACCGCACGCACTCTGGTCCCGTCCGGACATGACGGTGTCCCGGCACCGGACCACGCCCGCCGGACGCCACCCCCGTACCCGCCGGACGCCACCCCCGCACGCCGGGGGCACGCCGTCAATGCCGAGGGAGGGACTCGAACCCTCACGCCCGCAAGGGCAAAGGTTTTTGAGACCTTCGCGTCTACCGGTTCCGCCACCTCGGCTCGCGTGTGATGCTCGCACGCGAGATCGCACCGCAACTATCTTACTCCAGCGGCCCCGGTTGTTGAACCCTGACCAGGACACGTAACGCGCATGCCCCGTCCGACCGATCCATTCGGCGCTCTCGCCACCATCGACCTTTCCGAAGGCGCGACATCCTTCTATCGCCTCGCACGCCTGGAGGAGGAGGGTCTCGTGCAGCTCGACCGCCTTCCCTTCTCGATTCGCGTGCTCCTCGAGAACGTCCTGCGCAACGCCGGTGACGGCCATGTGTCGACCGACCATGTCGCGGCCGTCGCGGCGTGGAGCCCGACCAACGCGGGTACGGACTTCCCCTTCATGCCCACCCGGGTGGTGCTCCAGGACTTCACCGGCGTCCCCGCGATCGTCGACCTGGCCTCCATGCGGGACGGCATCCGGGCAATGGGGGGCGATCCGGCACGGATCAATCCCCTCGTTCCGGCCGACCTGGTCATCGACCACTCGGTGCAGGTCGACTTCTTCGGTACCGGCCACGCGTTCGAAAAGAACGTCGAGCGCGAATACGAACGCAACCGGGAGCGCTACGCCCTGCTCCGCTGGGCCCAGGAGGCGTTCGAGAACTACAGCGTCGTGCCCCCGGGGACGGGAATCGTGCACCAGGTCAACCTGGAGTACCTGGCGTCGGTGATCCACCGGCGCGCACACGGCGGGACCCACCTGGCCTATCCCGACACCGTCGTGGGAACCGACTCGCACACCACCATGATCAACGGTCTGGGGGTCGTCGGCTGGGGCGTCGGCGGCATCGAAGCCGAGGCCGTGCTGCTCGGGCAGCCCTACTACATGCTGCTGCCCGAAGTGGTCGGCGTGAAGCTCACGGGGGCGCTGCCCGAAGGGGCCACGGCGACCGACCTGGTGTTGCGCGTGACCGAGCTTCTGCGCGCCCACGGGGTCGTGGGCAGGTTCGTCGAGTATTACGGCGCCGGATTGTCCGGGCTGAGCCTTCCGGACAAGGCGACGCTGGCCAACATGTCGCCCGAATACGGTGCGACGGTCGGCTTCTTCCCGGTCGACGAGGAGACGCTGCGATACCTGCACGGCACCGGCAGAAGTCCGGAGCTGGTGGAGCGCGTCGGGCGGATCGCGCGCGAGCAGGGACTTTTCCGCACCGACGACACGCCCGATCCCGAGTACACCTCCACGCTGGACCTGGACCTCTCCTCGATCGAGCCGAGCGTGGCCGGGCCGAAGCGCCCGCAGGACCGGATCGACCTGACCGACGTGCGTCCGGCTTTCGCGCGTGATCTGCCGGGCCTCGTGCCGAGCGGCTTCTCGCTCAACGGAGGCGCTGCGGACCCCGGGGGCGGTGCGGCGGTGGCGGCGCGCACGCGCAGGGCGGTCGAGATCGAGATCGACGGCCGCACCGTCGAGATCGGCGACGGGACGATCGTCGTCGCCGCGATCACGAGCTGCACCAACACCTCCAACCCGTCCGTCATGGTGGGCGCCGGGCTGATGGCGAAGAAGGCGCGCGCGCTCGGCATGGAGGTCCAGCCGTGGGTGAAGACGAGCATGGCGCCCGGCTCCCAGGTCGTCACGGACTACCTGGAAGCCGCCGGCCTCATGGAATTCCTGGAGGAGCTGCGCTTCAACCTCGTCGGATACGGCTGCACCACCTGCATCGGCAACAGCGGGCCCCTTCCCGAAGCGGTGTCCGACGCCGTCGACCGGCATGGCCTCGTGGTCGCGTCGATCCTCTCGGGCAACCGGAACTACGAGGCCCGCATCCACACGCTGGTCCGGGCCAACTACCTCGCCTCACCGATGCTCGTCGTGGCGTTCGCCCTGGCCGGAAGGATCGACATCGACGTGTACAACGAGCCGCTGGGGCGCGCGCGTGACGGCCGTCCCGTGTTCCTGGCGGACATCTGGCCCTCGCCCGAGGAAGTGCGCGACACCATCGCCTCCTCGCTCAGGCCCCGCATGTACCGGGAACGCTACGCCGGGGTCTTCGACGGCGACGAACATTGGCGGGCGCTGCCGCTGCCGGAGGAGGGCAACCTCTACGACTGGGATGCACAGTCCACCTACATCCGCAATCCTCCGTTCTTCCAGGGGATGAGCGACGAGCCGCCACCGCTTCAGGACGTGCACGCGGCCCGTGCGCTCGCCCTGCTCGGGCAGACCGTCACCACCGACCACATCTCGCCCGCCGGCGCGATCCCGCGCGACGAGCCCGCGGGCCGCTACCTGCAGGAGCACGGTGTGGCGCCGATCCGCTTCAACACCTTCGGATCCCGGCGCGGGAACCACGAGGTGATGATGCGGGGAACCTTCGGCAACGTCCGTCTCCGGAACCTGATGCTCGACGACCGCGAGGGGGGCTACACCGTTCACGTGCCCACCGGCGAGATGACCACCATCTTCGAGGCTTCGGAACGCTACCGCGCCGACGGCACGCCCCTGATCGTCATCGCCGGCCGCGAATACGGTACCGGGAGCTCGCGTGACTGGGCCGCCAAGGGCACGCAGCTGCTCGGGGTCAGGGCGGTGATCGCGGAAAGCTACGAGCGCATCCACCGCTCGAACCTGGTGGGCATGGGCGTGCTCCCCCTGCAGTTCCAGGACGGGGAGGGGGCCGAAAGCCTGGGGTTGACGGGGTTTGAAGAGTTCGACCTGACCGGTATCGCCCACGGCCTGGCGCCGGGCGGCACGGTCCGGGTGCGCGCGACGAGGAAGGACGGCCGCCGCGTCGCCTTCGACACCGTCGTGCGCCTGGACTCGGACGTCGAGCTGGAGTACTACCGCAACGGCGGCATCCTCCACACAGTGTTGCGGAAGCTGGCAACGGGAGCGATGTAGCGCCCTACGTCCCCCGCTCTTCGTCCCGCAGCGCGATCGGTGGCCCCAGCACTTCGCGCGCGACGACGAGCCTGCGCAGCCCGCCCACAGTCCCCAGTCCCAGCCGCCCGCCCGCCCCGCCTGCCCCGCCCGCGCTCGCCGGCGCCTCGCGCTCCACCGGCCTCGGCTTCACCATGCGCGGCTCGACGGCACGCGGCTCCATCGGACGCGGCTCCACGGAGCGCGGCTCCACCGGGCGTGCCTCGCGTGACCTGACCGGGACCGGCCGCGGTGCCCGGTCGCGGAGCACCACCACCGGTTCAGGAGGCGGCCGCGGTTGCCGCGGCACGGGGGCCGGCCTCGGTTGCCGGGGCGCGGGGGCCGGCGGCAGCTCCGGAGGCAGCGGCTCCGGTTCCCGTGCCCGCTCCGGCACGACCACCGCCGCGGGGCGCTCGTGCGCGGCACGCTCACGACGCGGCGCTGCCGGCCTGTCGTCCTGATCGTCGTGGGCACCGGGCACCCATTCCAGCTCCTCAAGCTGCTGCATGAGAGGGTCGGCGCCGTCGGGGCCCGGCACACGTGGCGCCCCTGTGCCGGCGCCCCTGCGCGCCAGCCTGCCCAGTATCTCCATGATCGCGGCGACAACCGCGATGATCAGGAGGAACCTGATGTCCAACGTCAGGCCCTCAGCTCGTTGGGGCCTGCTGGTCCGGCTCGCCCTCCGCGATGGCCCGCCTCATGTGCGTGTCCGACTCGATATTGCGATACCTCGCGTAGTCCATGATGCCCATGTTCCCGGTACGGAAGGCGTCGGCCATCGCCAGCGGAATCTGCGCCTCGGCGGCGATCACCTCGGCGCGCATCTCCTCCACGCGCGCCTTCATCTCCTGTTCCTTGGCCATGGCCATCGCCCGGCGCTCCTCCGCACGGGCCTGCGCGACGCGCTTGTCGGCCTCTGCCTGGTCCGTCTGGAGCTCCGCGCCGATGTTCTTGCCCACGTCGACATCCGCGATGTCGATGGACAGGATCTCGAAGGCCGTGCCCGAGTCCAGGCCCTTCTGCAGGACCGTCTTCGAGATCACGTCCGGGTTCTCCAGCACGCTCTTGTGCGTGTCGGCGGACCCGATCGTCGAGACGATCCCCTCGCCGACGCGCGCCAGGATCGTCTCCTCGCCCGCGCCGCCGACGAGGCGGTTGATGTTCGCCCGGACCGTTACGCGAGCCACGGCGATGAGCTGGATCCCGTCCTTGGCCATCGCGGCCACGCGCGGCGTCTGCACCACCTTCGGGTTCACCGACACCTGCACCGCCTCGAAAACGTCCCGGCCGGCCAGGTCGATCGCCGCCGCCTGCTGGAACGGGAGGTCGATCGTCGCCTTGTCCGCGCTGATCAGGGCCCGCACGACGCGGTCCACGCTGCCGCCGGCCAGGTAATGCGCCTCGAGGTGCGAGACGTCGAGCGGAAGGCCGGCCTTCGTCGACGCGATCAGGGGTCGCACCACCGCCGGGGGACTGACCTTCCGCAGGCGCATGCCGACCAGGCTGCCGAGCCCGAGACGCACGCCCGAGAAGATCGCTTCGATCCAGAGGCGGACCGGCACCGCCCACGTCAGGACGAGGATGCCGATGAAGACGAGGAAGATGACAAGCGCCGGCATGACTAATGGGTTCATTTGCGATTCCGTTCCCTACGTTGACTTGACGGCACGAACGATGTGCCGGTATCCCTCCGCGCTGATGATCCTGATCCTGGTGCCCTCTTCGATCCACTCGCTCTCCGACACGACGTCCATCCGCTCGTCCCTGAACAGCCCCACGCCGGCCGGCCGCAGCGAGGTGAGCGCCACGCCCTCCGCGCCTTCCAGGTCCTGGCGCACGTCCGCGGACGTGTAGCCCTCATTGCGGTCGGTGGACTCCGGAAGCAGGACCCCGCTGCGCTTCAGCCGCCAGCTGCCGGGTATCGAGCGCAGGATCAGCCAGGCGGCGACGCCGACCAGAATGGTCGACACGGTGAGCACCGTGCCCGCCTGGGCAAAGTCGGCTCCGGTCGGGTAGGCGCCCACCTGGGCCAGGACAAGACCTCCGACGAGAGCCAGTCCCCCGAGGATCCCGAATATCCCGAAGCCCGGGATCACGAACACTTCGACGAGGATGAGCACGATGCCGGCCAGGACCAGAATGAGGTCTTCGGCACCGGCCAGCCCCAGGAGCTGGTGAGCCCCGAAGAACATCGCCAGGGACAGGAGTCCCGCAATGCCCGCAAGACCGAATCCCGGGGACTTGATTTCGACGATGAGACCCAGGAATCCCAGGGACAGCAGGAAGGGGGCGATGACCGGATTGGTCAGGAAGCGGACCAGGCGTTCGGCCCAGTTGACCGTCGCCTGCTCCACCGGAAGCTGCTGTAGCCCGAGCTCCGCCATCACGTCGGCCCAGTCGTCCACCGCCGTCGCGTAGCCGAGCCCGGCCGCTTCGATGGTGGTGAGCGTCAGCAGCTTGCCCTCGTCCACGACATCCTCGATCGCGATTCCCTCGTCCACCATCGCCTCCGCAACGGCCGGGTCGAGGCCGCGCGACTCCGCGAGCGCCCGCATGCGGGCCCGCATCGCGGACACGATCTTCTCCGAGCCCCTGGTGCCGCTCCCGTCCACCGGGGTCGCCGCCCCCATGACGGCTCCGTCCCGCATGAACACGCGTTCGGTCGCGATCGCGATCATCGCGCCCGCCGAGTATGCGTGCAGATTCACGTACGCATACACCGGCACCTCGGCGCGGCTGATGGCGCTGGTGATCCGTTCGGCCGCATCCACGCGCCCGCCGGGGGTCTCGATTTCCAGCACGACGGCAGCGGCCCCGTTCGCCTCCGCCTCTTCGATCGTGCGCTCGATGAACGGGGCCAGCCCCATCTCCACCGTGCCGGACACCGGCACGCGGACCACGTGTTGCTGACCCGCGGCCGTCGCGGCCAGGGCCGGGAGCCAGCACAGGACAAGGGCCGAGACGCCGACGCGAGCCACTCGGCGGGAACAGGGAGCCACTCGGCGGGAACTGTATGTGTCCATGGTTTTCATCATGTATGGACTACGTTTGGCGGACCAGGATCAATCTACGACCTCGCCGCGGGGCGCGCGCCGGGGGTGGAGCGTGCCTTCGTCACGAACCGTCGCTCACGGAAGGTCGACGTCCAGCAGCCGACAGGCATAGTACGCACGCTGTATGGCCTTTTCGTAGTCTCCCGTTTCAACCGCCGAGCGCGCCCACTCCGTCAGCCGCTGGGCCCGCGCGTGGCCGGGGGAGGACGGATCGGACGACGCGCCTCCGAGTGCGGCAAGGGCACCCTCGGCCTTCTCCACAAGGTCGAGTGCGACCATCCTCGGCGTCGTCCGGCGCAGTGCGTCCGCGGACCGCAACAACCACAGAACCGCGGCCGTCACGTCGCCCCCACGCCGGGCGCTCCCGGCCTCGGCGAGCAGACTTCGCGCTTCCGCCAGCTGGCCGGAAAGGTCTGGCGGCAGTGCAAGTGCAACGCCTTCGATTTCCGTGATCGTGGCACCCACCGATTCGATCGCGGACCACACCGATGCGGTGTCGAACGCCAGGTCGCGCGTGTCGGCTGACCGGTAGATCTCGGCGCGCAGCCCGGAGCCCTCGTTCACCGCCGCATTCCAGGAGTCATCCCACCGCGCCAGAACCGCATGGCCGGACGCCCGCGTCTCATCGGCAACCAGATCGGTGAGGCGCGGCAAGCCGGCGGCGATGTCCAGCGCGGGCCGCGTGCTCGGCGCCACCACGCGCGAATCGACCTGGGTGAGACTCTCGTGGCACGCGCTCGACAGACCGGCAAGCACCGCAACCAACAGCCCGGGCAGACCGGCACGCAGGGTGGGTGGGCGGGCGCCGCCGGGCGAACGCGGCGCGAGGCCGCGCCCGCCGCGCGCTATGCGATATGGCCTGGTCATGCGCATAATGTAACCGCTGGACGGTCGTAACCGCTGAACGGGGATTCCACGGGGACCCCGTGTTATCTTTGCTTCACTTCCTACCGCACACCTCACAGGATTGATCCCGATGTCCGACAAGACCCTTGTTCGCTATGCGATGGCCGCGGACGGCGTCGCCCTCATCACCCTGGACGACCCCCCCGCGAATACGTATACCCACGAAATGATGCGCCAGCTGGACGACGCCATCTTGCGGGCCCGTTTCGACGACGGCGTTCATGTGATCGTCCTGACCGGCAACGGCGGGAAGTTCTTTTCCGCCGGCGCGAACATCGGCATGCTGTCGACGGTGACAACCGGCTTCAAGTACTGCTTCTGCCTTCACGCCAACGAAACCCTCAACCGCCTCGAGCACACGCCGAAGCTGACGATCGCCGCACTCAACGGGCACACGGTCGGCGGCGGGCTGGAGATCGCCATGGCCGCCGACATCCGGATCGCGCGCGCGGGCCGCAGCACGTGTGGCCTGCCCGAGGTCAACCTCGGCGTACTTCCCGGCACCGGAGGCACCCAGCGGCTTGCGCGCCTGGTCGGCAAGGCAGCGGCGATCGAACTGATGACCACCGGCAGCACCTTCGGGTTCGACCGCGCACGCGAGCTGGGGATCGTCAATCACGTGTGGGAAACGGACACCCTCGACGGGTTCATGACGAAGGTGGTCGAATACGCGGGCACGTTCTGCCCCCCCAACCGCGCCTCGAAAGCGGTCGGCCTGATCAAGCGGTCCGTGCAGACCGGCGCGGAGATCCCCTTCGAGACCGCCCTGGCGCTCGAGCGCGAACTGCAGCAACAGCTCTTCGCCAGCGACGACGCCCGCGAGGGGCTGGCCGCGTACGTCGAGAAGCGGAAGCCGGACTTCTCGGGCAGTTGACGGCGGAGAAGTCAGGAAATCGAATGACCGAGGGAATCCGAACACGGCTCTGGATCGCGAACGAATGGGCCGACGCACGCAGCGGCCGCACGTTCGCAACGACCAACCCGGCCACCGAGGAGATCATCGCTGACGTGGCCGAGGCGGGCGAGGAGGACATCGACCGCGCGGTGCGCTCTGCCCGCGCCGCCTTCGCCGACAGCCGCTGGCGGCGCATGAACCCGCACAAGCGGTCACGCCTGCTGTGGAAGCTCGCCGATCTCGTCGACGCCAACGCCGACGAGCTGGGCCTGACCGAAACGCAGGACAACGGCAAGCCCTACTTCGAGGCGCGGCGGATCGACATCCCGAGCGTATCGCAGACCCTGCGCTACTACGCGGGCCTCGCCGACAAGGTGCAGGGTGACACGGTGCCCGTGCCCGGACCGTTCCTCAACTACACGCTGCGCGAACCGGTCGGGGTGGTGGGGGCGATCATCCCCTGGAACTTCCCGCTGTCGATGGCGGCGTGGAAGGTCGCTCCGGCGCTGGCCTGCGGCAACACGGTGGTGCTCAAGCCCGCCGAGGAGACCCCCCTGACCGCGCTGCGGCTGGGGGAACTGGCGGCCGAAGCCGGTTTCCCGGCTGGCGTGCTCAACGTCGTGCCCGGATTCGGGGAGACCGCCGGCGCGGCGCTGGTGCGGCACCCGGGGGTGGACGCGATTTCGTTCACCGGGTCGACCGAGGTCGGGAAGATCATCATGCGCGAGGCCGCGGCCACGCTGAAGAAGGTCTCGCTCGAGCTGGGCGGCAAGTCTCCCAATATCGTATTCGCGGACGCCGATCTTCGCGGCGCGCTCAGGGGCGCATCGTCGGGGATCTTCTACGGCAAGGGCGAGGTGTGCGCGGCGGGCAGCCGCATCCTTGTCGAGTCGAGCGTGCACGACGAATTCGTCGCCGGGCTGCAGGCGAGCGCCGCACGGGCCGTCGTGGGCGACCCGATGGACTCGTCGACGCGCCTGGGGGCGATCGTGAGCGAGGCGCAGCTGGACCGCGTCATGGGGTACATCGAGGCGGGCAGACGCGACGGGGCCAACCTGGTTGCCGGGGGCGACCGGGTCAGCGTGAACGGCTGCGGCCATTTCGTCCGCGCGACGGTGTTCCGCGACGTGGACCCCGCCATGTCGATCGCCCGCGAGGAGATCTTCGGCCCGGTGGCCGCGGTCATCCCGTTCGACGATGTGGACGACGCGGTGGATAAGGCCAACGACTCGCTGTACGGCCTCGCCGCGGGCGTCTGGACCCGCGACATCGGCAAGGCGCACCGGCTGGCCGCCTCGATCGATGCGGGCACGGTCTGGGTCAACACCTACAACCAGTACTCGCCCGCCTCCCCGTTCGGCGGCTACAAGCACAGCGGCTTCGGACGCGACCTCGGCTTCCAGTCCGCGCTCGAGAAGTACACCCACCTCAAGAGCGTGTGGGTGGCGCTGGACGGCTAGGGCCCTTGCCGCGGCGACCGATGCGCGAAGCCTGGATCATCGATGCGGTCCGCAGCCCCATCGGGCGGCACGGCGGAGCACTGGCACCCGTCCGTCCCGACGACCTGGCGGCCACGGTCATACGGGCGCTGCTGGACCGTAAGGGGTTCCCCGCGCGGGAGTTGGCCGACGTGGTCTTCGGCTGCACGAACCAGGCGGGCGAGGACAACCGCAACGTCGCGCGCATGGCGCTGCTCGGCGCCGGGCTTCCCGTGGAGGTGCCCGGCCAGACGGTGAACCGGCTCTGCGGGTCGGGGCTGCAGGCGGTCGTCAGCGCCTTCCATGCGATCCGCGCGGGCGAGGGCACGGCGTTCATCGCGGGCGGGGTGGAGTCCATGAGCCGGGCGCCCTTCGTCATGCTGAAGCCGGAGCGGGGCTACGCGCGTGGCACGCCCGAGGTGGCCGACACGGTCCTCGGGTGGCGGTTCACCAACCCGCGTCTTCCCCGTGAATGGACGATCGGCCTCGGACAGACGGCCGAAGTCGTGGCGCGCGCGCACGAAGTCGGCCGCGCCGAGCAGGACGCGTTCGCCACGAACAGCCAGGCGAAGGCTGCGGCGGCGATCCAGGCCGGCCGCTTCGGCGACGAGATCGTCCCGGTCAGCGTGCCGGGGCGGCGCGGGGACCCCGTGGCCGTGACGCGCGACGAACACCCCCGGCCCGGAACCACCGTCGAGGACCTGGCGCGGCTGCGCCCCGTGTTCGAGCGGGACGGCACCGTCACCGCGGGCAACTCGTCCGGGATCAACGACGGCGCCGCCGCGTTGCTGATCGTCGAGAGCGAAACGGCGCGCGCCCATGGCCTCGAGCCCATGGCGGCCGTTCGCGGGGCGGCCGTGGCGGGAGTGGAGCCCCACCACATGGGAATCGGCCCGGTCCCCGCGACGCGCCGCTGCCTCGACACCGTCGGCGCCCGGGCGCGGGACCTGGACCTCGTGGAGCTGAACGAGGCCTTCGCGGCCCAGGCGATCCCGTGCATGCGCGAACTTGGGCTCGACCCGGATACGGTCAACGTCAACGGCGGCGCCATCGCGCTGGGGCACCCGGTCGGGTGTTCGGGGGCCCGCATCCTCACCACGCTGGTCCACGAGATGGCGCGCCGCGACGCCGAGCTGGGGCTGGCCACGATGTGCATCGGCGTGGGCCAGGGCATCGCGATGGCCGTGGAGCGCGCCTGACCGGCGGGCCGATGTCTGATCACGGAATCGGCAAGGTCGTGGTCATCGGGGCCGGCACGATGGGCCACGGGATCGCCCAGGTCACCGCGCTGGCGGGCCACCGTACGGTTCTCTGCGACATCGACGCCGGGCAGCTCGACCGTGCCCTCGTCCGGATCCGGGACACGCTGGACAAGGGTGTGCGCCTCGGCAAGGTGACCGCAGCCGACCGGGACGCGGCCGTGAAGCGCCTGTCCGGAGCCGCGCACATGACCGAGGGGGTGGCCGGCGCGGACCTGGTGATCGAGGCCGTGCCGGAGGTGATGGCGCTCAAGCGGCGGCTGGTCCGCGAAGTGGCCGAGGCCGTGTCCTCCAACGTGATTCTGGCCAGCAACACGTCGTCGCTGTCCGTGACGGAAATCGGCGCCGGGCTGCCCTCGCCGGGACGCTTCCTGGGACTTCACTTCTTCAACCCGGTGCACATCATGGCGCTCGTCGAGGTGGTGAGGGGCGCCGATACCGACGCCGGTGTCGTGGATCGGTGCCTGGCATTCGTGCAGGGACTGGGCAAGGAGCCGATCGTCGTGGCGGACTCGCCGGGCTTCGCATCGTCGCGCCTGGGCGTTGTCCTTGGACTCGAAGCCATGCGCATGGTGGAAGCGGGTGTCGCTTCCGCAGCCGACATCGACAAGGCCATGGTACTCGGGTACCGGCACCCGATGGGTCCGCTGCGGCTGACGGACCTCGTCGGGCTGGACGTGCGCCTCGGCATCGCCCGCTACCTCCACGAGACCCTGGGCTCCGAGGCGTTCCGGCCGCCGGCCATTCTGGAGCGCATGGTGGCCGACGGCCGGCTGGGGAAAAAGACGGGGAAGGGATTCTACGATTGGGACACAAGGTCATGAACCGCCTCGCCACACCATGAGCTACAGATACATCCTCCTCTCCGTCGATGCCGGGATCGCCGAGGTCACGATCAACCGGAGCGAGAAGCTGAACGCTCTGAACGAGGCCGTTCGCACCGAACTCACCGATGTCTTCGACGCGCTCGCGGACCGCGGCGACGCAAAGGTCGCGATCCTGTGCGGCGCCGGCGACAAGGCGTTCGTCGCCGGCGCCGACGTGAGCGAGTTCGCCGCCCGCACGCCGGAGGAGCAGCGCGAAGTTTACGCCAGGCGGCGGGTCTACGACGCGCTGGCCGAGTTCCCGAAGCCGGTGATCTGCGCCATCCACGGCTTCTGTCTGGGGGGCGGCAACGAACTGGCGCTGGCCTGCGACGTGCGGGTGGCCGACAGCACCGCGCGCTTCGGCCAGTTCGAGGTTCGCCTGGGGCTGATCCCCGGCGCCGGCGGGACACAGCGGCTGGCGCGGCTGGTCGGACCGGGCCAGGCCATGAGGATCGGGCTGTGCGGCGATTTCGTGGACGCTGCCGAGGCCCACCGGATCGGGCTGGTGGAGTTTCTCGTCGCGGAGGGGCAACACGTCGCCGAAGCCCGCCGGATCGCCGGCCGGATGGCGCGTTGGAGCCCCGTCACGCTTCGGCTGGTCAAGAAGGCGGTGCGCGAAGCGGGCGAGCGCCATCTGTCCGACGGGCTGGCGGCGGAACGGGAGCTGTTTCTCGAGGCCTTCGCGTCCGCGGACGGACAGGAGGGCGTCAGGGCGTTCGCAGAGAAGCGCCGGCCCCGGTTTTCCGGGTAGACGGAGGGCGCCGCCACCCCTCGCCTCGACGATACCGGCGCGATAGAATCGAAGGCCAACGCCACGAACTCGAACGACACCTCCCGGAGACACGGGTCACCCCATGACACTGCGCCGCTGGCAACGCATCGCCTGGGTCTACCACATCGCTTTCGCGGGCGCCGTCACCTGGCCCCTGCAGACACTCGTGAACACACCCGATCCGTTCGTGCTCGGCCTGCCTCGTCAAATGGCATGGGCCGCCTTCTGGGTTCTCGGAAGCCTGGTGGTGCTGTGGCGGCTCGACGCGGCGCGCGCGCGCGCAGGTGAAGCGTAATGGACAGGTCGACGCTCATCACGGCCATCATCTTCGCGTACCTGGCGGTGACACTCGGGGTTGGAGTCGTCGCCGGCCGGCGGGCGTCCCGAAGCGTCCAGGGCTTTGTGGCGGGGGACCGGGACTTCGGCCTCCTGGTCATGTATTTCATCACCGGTGCCACGGTGTTCTCGGCCTTCGCGTTTCTGGGAGGCCCCGGGTGGGCCTATTCCCGTGGCGCGGCCGCGTTCTATATCCTGACCTACGGCGTGCTGGGCATGGCCCCGTGGTACGCGATGGGCCCCAAGGCGGCGGCGCTCGGGCGACGCTTCGGCTTCGTTACGCAGGCGCAGCTGCTGGTCGGGCGGTTTCCGTCACGTCCCCTGTCGGCCGTGATGGCCCTGCTTACCCTCGCCGCCTTCGTCCCCTACGTCACCATCCAGATGCGCGGCGCCGGCATCGTGATCGAGGCGGTGACCGACGGCGCCGTCCCGCTGGCGGTCGGCGCTGCCATGGCGTACGGCATCGTGCTCCTGTACGTGCTGACCAGCGGCGTTTCCGCGGTGGGGTGGACGAACACCTTTCAGGGCGTCTTCATGGTCGGGATCGCGTGGGCGCTGGGGATCTATCTCCCGCACCGGCTGTACGGCGGCGTCGGTCCCATGTTCGAACAGATCCTGGCCAACCGTCCCGAACTGCTGTCCCTGCCGGGGTTGGACGGCAGCGGCGAGCCATGGAGCTGGGGAGCGTACTCCACCGCGATACTTGCAAGCGCGATCGGGCTGACCATGTGGCCGCACCTGTTCATGAAGGCGTACACGGCCCGCAGCGACGCGACCATTCGCCGAACGGTGATCCTCTTCCCGACCTTTCAGCTGTTCCTGATCCCCGTCTTCCTGATCGGGTTCGCGGGCGTCATGTTCCCGGAATCCCCCGAGCAATCCGATTTCATCCTTCCCTTCCTGATCCTGCGTTCCGACCTGCCCGCACTTGTGGTCGGCCTGTTCTGCGCCGGGGCGCTGTCCGCCTCCATGTCCACGGGCGACGCCCTGCTCCACGGCGCGGCGTCGGTAGCCGTCCAGGACGGCGTGCAGCCTTTCAGGAAGCTCACGGATCGGGGACAGCGGTTCCTGATGAGGGTGCTGGTGGTGGCCGTGGGGGCCGTGGCGTACCTGTTCGCGCTGGTGGAGAGGTTTTCGCTGGTGGACCTCCTGCTTGCTTCGTACGGCATCATCGCCCAGTTCATGCCTTCACTCCTGTCTGCCATGTACTGGCGACGCGCCACCACGGCCGGCGTCGTGTGGGGATTGGTGTCCGGCTCCGCCGTGTCCGTCTTCTTCTTCCGGTATCCGGAGCTCAAGCCGTTCGGAATGCACGAAGGGATCCTGGGGCTGTTCCTGCACGTTCCGGTGCTTGTGATCGTGAGCCTCCTGGGCAAGGCACAGGATCGGGATCACGTCGACCGGTACGTGAATGTCCAGTGAGCACGGCGGGTCCGGGCCACGCACGCCCTCGGGCGGCGGTGCCGGGGACCTGAGCGAAGAGATCACGCGTCTGAGGGATGCGATCCTCGATTGCGACCACCATTTGATGCGGGTTCTCGCGCGACGCCGCGACCTTGTGGTCCGGATCGGTAACGTCAAGAGACGGATGGGGTTGCCCGTGACGGACCCTCGGCGGGAGGCTGCGGTCGTCCGGAGGGCCGCCGTCCTGGCAAGGGACTGCGGACTGGACGAGGAGCTGGTCCGCGATCTGATCTGGAAGGTCATCGCGTCGGCGCGCGCCAAGCAGCTCGAATCGGACGAGCCGTCCGGGTAGACGAAAGCCCCCGGCATAAAAGAAGCCCCCGGCGGGTAGCACACTACCCGCTCGGGGGCTTCGTTCGCTGGCGAGTCCAGAGAGCTCCGTTTCGGCGCCGTCATGTGCGACGGCCGGTTCTCCGTCTCTTCACCCTTCCGGCGTCTCCGCCGTCCGGGCCGTCCCCCGTTCCCAGGGACTCCGGCTGCTTCCAGCGACCCCGCAGCCGTCGCGATCTCCGCCGAACCCGAGATCGCGCCCGCTTCGAACACCGTTTCCGGCGCTCTCGGCGCGTTTCGGACCTCGCCCGGTTCCGTCTCCCAGGAGTTTCCCCCCTTCAACGGCCTCTTCGAGGCCCTCCCCGCTGCTTCGGAACCGTCCCTTTCGGTCCGCCTCCTCCACCTCGGGGAAACCATGTTAATACATCAACCGGGGAAGTGCAAGTCCAGTCGTCGGCGAGTGGGGCCGGACACCCCCTCGGCAAGCGCGCCAGCGACCTCGCTAGCGGGCTTCGCCGTAGACCGAAACCACGCGGCGCCGACGGAGATTCTCGAACTTCACGACCCCGTCGGCCTTGGCGAACAGGGTATCGTCCCTGCCCCGCCCCACGTTGTTTCCGGGGTGGAAACGCGTTCCGCGCTGCCGGACCAGGATGTTGCCGGCCAACACCTTCTCACCTGCGTAACGCTTTACACCCAAACGCTTTGCGTTGCTGTCACGTCCGTTCCGAGACGATCCGACGCCTTTCTTGTGAGCCATTTCAACCCTCCTGGACGGTGATGTCGGCCACCCGCACCACAGTGAAGCCCTGGCGGTGTCCCTGCTTCCGCCGGTACCCCTTGCGCCGCTTGCGCTTGAACACGGTGAGCTTTTTGGTACGGTCGTGAGCGACCACTCTGGCGGTGACCGTCGCCCCCTCCACCATGGGAGCCCCCACGGAGACATCTCCTCCGTCGCCCCCCTCCGACGCCAACAACACCTCGTCGAAGGTCACCGTCGCCCCCGGTTCGGCGTCGAGCGTGGGGATCAGCAGGGTCGCGCCCGGCTCGGCGCGAAACTGTTTGCCGCCCGTCCTGAATACAGCGAACATTGAATCTCTCGTCCGACACTTGTGATTTGCTGGCTCCGAACTGCCTGGCGAGTACCGGGCAGCCAATAAAGCTACCTACACGGACCTCAGGGTCAACCCGGGACCATGCCGTCAGGACTGCGCCGGCGGGACTACGCCGCCCGGTACTTGTCCGTCACATCCGATCGTGCACGTCCCGCCAGCAGCCGGAATTCGTCGCGACGCATCAGCGGATCATCCCGCAGATCCAGCCGCAGCCTGGTCCTCCGGCTCAGCTCCCGCACGAAGCGGGGCTCGGACTCCATGATCTGCAGCGCGACCTCCGGATGGACCCGAACCAGGATCTCCTGTCGTTCGCCGGCCGCGGCAGCCCGCCGCACGCAGCGCTCGATCTCCCGGACGACGGTGGCGGGTGCCCAGACATAGCCCGTGCCGCTGCACGCCGTACAGGCTTCCGTAAGGGACTGGAGCAGCGAGGGGCGCACGCGCTGCCGGGTCATCTCGATCAGCCCCAGGTCCGAAACCTCCCATGTGCGGGTTCGTGCGCGGTCCCGGCCCAGGTGGCTCCGGAGTTCGTGGAGGACCCTGTTGCGGTTCTCCTGCGATTCCATGTCGATGAAGTCGATGACGATAATGCCGCCGATGTCGCGCAGGCGCAGCTGCGCGGCGATCTTCCGGGCGGCATCCAGATTCGTCTTGAGGATGGTCTGCTCCGGATCCTTGCGCTTGCCGGTGTACCGTCCGGTGTTGACGTCCACCGACACCAGCGCCTCGGTGTGCTCGATGATCACGTGCCCGCCGGACGGGAGTTCGACCTTGCGGTGAAAGGCGCGTTGAATCTCCGCCTCGATGCCCGCGTGATCGAACAGTGGCTTGTGCGCCTCGTAGTGGTGGACGCGGTCGAGGAGATCGGGATCAAACGTGCGCACGTACTGCACGATCTGCCTGTGGACGTCGCGGTCGTCCACCGTAACGCCGTCGAACCGGCTCGTGAACAGATCCCGGATCACCCCGGAGATCAGCTTCGCCTCGGCGTGGAGCAGGGCCGGTGCGGCGGACCTTTCGGCCTTCCTCCGGATCGATTTCCATTGTCTGCGGAGGTGACGATACTCCTTCTCCAGCCGCTCCTGGGTGAGCTCCTCACCTGCGGTACGGACAATGACGCCGCCGGATCCCTCCTCCACGACCGCCCGGGCCATGCCGCGGAGCCGGCCGCGCTCCCGGCGGTGTTCTATCTTGCGGCTCACGCCCACATGGTCGGTCTCGGGCATGTAGACGAGAAAGCGTCCGGGCAGCGACATCTCGGTCGTGACCCGGGGGCCCTTCGTCGAGATCGCCTCCTTGGTCACCTTCACCAGGATCTTCTGGCCCCGTGTCAGGACCTCCTGTATGGGTGGTGTGGTGCGGTCCCGCCCCCGCGCTCTTCGCCCCCGCCTGTCGCGGGGTTCGCCGTTCCCGGAGGATCTTGCGAGGTCGGCTGCGTGCAGAAACGCCGCTCGCTCCTCACCGATGTCCACGAACGCGGCCTGGATGCCGGGCAATACCGACTCGACCCGGCCGAGAAAGATGTCACCGACCAGTCGCCCCTGGTCGGGCCGGTCGAACATGAGTTCGGCAAGTGTGCCGTCTTCGGTGATCGCAACCCTGGACTCTTCGTCCGAGGTGCTGATCAGGATTTGTCTCTTCAATTGATGTCTCCAACGGTGGACCCGCGCCCGGAAAGCCCTTGTGCGGCCCGTCCCGGCCACGTATCCGCCGCGCCTGGGCGTGATACGCGAACCGGCGACCGGACTCGGCAGCAACGCCTCCGAACCCCGGATCATGAAATGGTCCCTGCACCCCCGGGAACGTCCTCCGCTTCGAACCGAACGGACGAATCACCGGACGTACTCCCTCGCAAGGTGCCGGGCGATTACGGTTTTCTGGATCTCGCTAGTGCCCTCGCCGATCTCGCAGGCCTTGGCATCGCGCATCATCCGCTCGACCGGATGGTCGGTGGTGTAGCCCGCGCCGCCCAGCGACTGAACCGCGGTTCGGGCCGCAGTCGCCGCCAGCTCGGACGCCGTGAGCTTGGCCATGGCCGCTTCCTTCCCGAAGGGAAGGCCCTGGTCCTTGAGCCAGGCCGCGTGATAGGTCAGGTGGCGGGCTCCCTGGACCTGCGAAGCCAGGTCGGCAAGGGAAAACCGGATGTCCTGGAAGTCCCACACGGGCCTCTTGAACTGGCGCCTCCGCGTCGTGTAGCGGACCGCCTCGTCCAGGGCCCCCTGGGCGATTCCGAGCGAAAGAGCCGCGATGCCGATGCGGCCGGCGTCGAGCGTGTGCATGAAGTTGGCAAAACCCGCGCCTTCGGCTCCCAGACGCTGATCCTCGCTGACCCAGGTGTCCTGAAAGTGTAGTTCCCGCGTGTCCGAAGCCCGCCACCCGAGCTTGTCCTCCCTCGCCCCAGGGATCACCCCGGTCGAATATGGCAACTCGGGACGGTGCCCCACGCCGACCCTTGCCGCCTGTTCCGAATCGGTGGTGGGCTTGCAGACGATGAAACTGGTGATGCCGCGGTGGCCCTCGCCGGGTGTCGTTACCGCGGTGGCGACGAAGATCTCGCCCACGCCGGCGTGCGTGATGAAGATCTTGCTGCCGGTGATGCTGTAGCCCCCGTTCGCCGTGACGGCTCGGGTGCGGGTGCCGGAGGCGTCGGAGCCGGCGCCCGGCTCGGTGAGGCCGAACCCGCCCAGGACCTGTCCGGAGGCCAGCAGGGGTATGAAGCGCTCCTTCTGGGCATCCGAGCCGAAGGTCAGGATGGGCGACATGGCCAGCGTCGTGTGCGCGGACACGGTGATCGCGTGACTCGCGTCGTGCCTTGCGAGTTCTTCGACGACGAGGATGTAGCTGAGGTAGTCGAGGCCCATGCCGGAAAGCTCCCGGGGCACGGGAACACCGAACCAGCCGCGTTCGCCCATCGCCTTGACGTTGTCCCACGGGAAGTGGCCGGTCTCGTCGAATTCGCGCGCAACCGGCGCGATGGCCGCAAGTGCGAACCGGCGCACGGCAGCCTGGAGATCGAGGTGATTGCGATCCAGGTAGGGGAACATCAGGCAGGGCAGAAGGGTTGGCTGTGGGCGGCGCGGTCGTCAGAACCAAAGACCCCGGCGGCGCTCGCACCTGTCGCACGAGCCGCATGACCGCCACGCGGGCACCTCTCCAAGGTAACGCAACAGCGCCATCCGCCGGCATACCCGGCGGCCGCAGTAGCGCTTCATGGCACGCAGCCGGTCAACGGCCTGGCTCCGCGCGGCGACGAGCGGTCCGAGGTCGGGATCGCTGCCGGTCAGGCGCAGGGGACGTCCGCGGACACGGGGCGGACCGTCGGATTCGCCGTCGGGCCAGTTGGCCACCCAGTCGGCCAGCGCCGGGTCGAGCCGCAGCGCGCCGGAACGCATCAGCCACTTGAAGTGCGGCACGTTGCCGGCGTGGAGGGCCGGGACCCGCGGCCCCTGGCGGCCCGACCGGACGCGACCGGACGCGACCAGCTTCCGCAACAGCGCCAGGACGTCGCGGGGATGCGGGTACGCACGGTCCAGAAAAGCCTCCGGGACCTTCCAGTCGTCGCGATGCACGAACCCCAGGGCCACCGAGTCCTCGCCGTCCCGCCCCGCCCTTCCCGCCTCCTGGTAGTAGCTCTCCAGCGATCCCGGGAAGGCGTAATGAAACACGGCCCACACGTCACCGCGGTCGATTCCCATTCCGAAGGCGCAGGTCGCCACCACCACGTTCGACTCTCCCGACATGAAGCGTGCCTGCACGCGCTGCCGCTCCTCGCCCGGAAGCGCCGCATGATACGCATCGCCGACCACGCCGTGACTGGCCAGCGCCCTGCGGACGCTCACGACCTGGCGCCGGGTGGGAGCGTAGACGATCAGCGCGCGCCGGGCGCACTCCGGCGGGGCACGCCGGACCCTGCGCACGATGGCTCCGATGCGCTCGGCCCCGGATCGCCGCCTTGCCACCACCCAGCGGATGTTGGGGCGGTCGAATGACGTGACCACCCTGAGGGGGTCGTCCATTCCCAGGACACCCGCGATATCGTCCCTGACCGCGGGCGTCGCGGTGGCCGTGACCGCCAGCACGGGCGCCTGGACGATCTCCCGGAGCGGCAGCATGCGGCGGAAGGCGGGACGAAACTCGTGACCCCACTCGGAGATGCAGTGGGCCTCGTCGATGGTGATCAGGGAGACGGGCGAGGCGCGCAGGATCTTCCGCAGCCGTGTGGCCTCGAGGCGTTCGGGCGAGCAGAAGAGCAGGTCGAGCTCGCCGTGGCGGAGCAGGCGCTGGCAGCTCTCCTGCGCCTCCCTGGTGTCCTGGGAGGTGAGCGATGCGGCCCGCAGTCCCAGACGGCGCGCACGGTCCACCTGGTCCTGCATCAGGGAGATGAGCGGGCTGACCACAAGCACGAGGCCGCTCATCATGAAGGCGGGCAGCTGGTAGCAGAGCGTTTTCCCGCCGCCGGTGGGCAACACTCCAAGCGTGTCCCTGCCCGACAGGACGCTGACGATCAGGCGTTCCTGGCCGGGTCTGAACGCATCGAATCCGAACCTCCTTTGCAGCGTCGCACGGGCCGCTTGCACGAGGTCACTCCGGTCTTTCGTTTCCATGCCCGGAAACGAAGCGCCGGCGGGCGGGCGCTGGAATGGCTGACTGGGACCGGTGGCGCGGCTCGGGTCAGGAGTCTCCCCTGGACGGCAGGAACCGGAGCAGCAGACCGACGGCAAGCACGCCGATCCCCGACCACACGAGCCAGCCCAGCTCCAGTCCCATCCCGGCCAGGGCCAGGGCGGCCCCGATCACGAAGCTGCGGACCTTCCACG
Organism: Longimicrobiales bacterium; assembly: GCA_965205005.1. Classification (GTDB taxonomy): domain Bacteria; phylum Gemmatimonadota; class Gemmatimonadetes; order Longimicrobiales; family Gaopeijiaceae; genus Bin94. Next base: position 4,145,636 of record OZ242028.1, read on the forward strand.
CCAGAAGGGGACCCGTATCTCCGGTCCTGGATCTTGACGGTCGAAACACCGGGATTCCTCCGTAGTCCGCTAGCTGTTCGATTTCCGCAGAAACCGGCGCACGCCGTCGCGGCACTCGTCGGTCAGCCGCGCTGCGGCGTTGACCCCGGCGCCCCGCGCGATGGCATCGTCGAAGTTGTCGCGCTCGATTGCATGGAAGTGGTGCTTGGTGAGGGCCACCGCTCCGGGAGGACGAGAGGCGAGATCGCGGAGGTAGTTCTCGACCGTCGGCCCGAAGGCCGCGTCCGGGATGACCCGGGTGGCCAGGCCGATCGACACCGCCTCGCGGGCGTCGACACGGTGTCCCCGCACAACCAGTTCGAATGCCGCCGCCTCGCCCACCTTCCTCCTCAGCATCGCCAGAACGAGCGCCGGGACGAAACCGAGATGGACCTCGGGGTACCCGAAGGTCGCGGTCCCGGAGGCCAGCACCACGTCGCACGCGGTCGCCAGACCGCATCCACCCCCGAGAGCCCGTCCGTGCACGACCGCCACAACCGGCTTGGACGCATCGCGGATGCGCCGAAAAAGCCCGCCGAGATGCCGTGCGTCCGCCAGTCCGACGTCGGGCCCCTGCTCCTGGGACGCCGCGATCTCCTCGAGGTCGGCGCCGGCGCAAAAGTCCTTGCCGGCGCCCCGGATCGCAACCACGCGCACCGAGCCGTCCCTGTCCGCCTCGTCGAGCGCCGCGCGCAACTCGCCGACCAGGGCGGATGTCAGGGCATTGCGCCTGGACGCGCGATCGAGCGTGAGCGTCGCGACACCCCCGGCCGATTCGCGCAGCACGGCACCGGCGCCCGAGGTCCGGGTCACGGGGAGCCGCTTCCTTCCGGAGCGGGATGGCGTTCCCGTCCCGGATGCCGTCCCCGTCCGCGCACCCTCATCGCCACCTCCTCCGGGACGTCGATCTCCATCCTTAGCAGGGCCGTGCTGAAGACCTTGCCCTGCGCGTCGGTCATCAGGGACACGGTCCCGCCACCGTCAAGGGCCCCGTGCAGGAGGAAGTTAACCGCGCACAGGTTGTCGAGTTCGAAACGCTCGACATCGCCCTTGACCAGGTTGCCGAAGTGCCGCTTCACGCGTTGGGCCGTAACCCGCTCCACGATCAGCGGATAGTCGACGGGATCGTAGGCGATCAGGCCGACGTTTGCCGTGTCCCCCTTGTCGCCCGACCGGGCGTGGGCCAGTTCGAGCAGCCGAATTCCGGGCAAGGTCGATCCTCCTCTTCAGATCTCTACAACGTCTATGGCAAGACGCGGTTCCACAACGGTTCGATCGATGAGCGCGGGCCAGTACGCCACGATCTCCTGGACCCGGGGTTTTCCGCCGGCAAATCCCGTGACCGCGGGCGGTCCGGTAAGAACCAGCGGGGCAATCTCGCGTGTAAACCGCTCGACCGCAGCGCGGTCCATCCCTCGGACGCCGACCCGCAGCTGGACCTCGGGCAGATCCCGGGGCGGCTCGCCCGCCAGGTGTCCGTGCGTTGCGTCCCAGCCGACCAGCTCGACCAGCACGCGGTCGAAGGCGAGCCCCAGCCGGTCCAGCCGCTCGCGGAGGATCCGGGCGGCCGCCCGTGCCTTGGCGGCAGCGTCGGGCCACGCGTAGACCAGCGTGCCCACCGCCTTGTAACCCGCGGCGAAGGCGACCGACACCTTCAGGAACGGGGTCGGAGAGCGGCCGCGGACCCCGTCCACCCGGATCCGGTCGGCACCCTCCGGAGCGAGCCGAATCGTGGTGAAGTCGGCGGTGACATCGGGCGTGATGTAGCTCTCGGGGTCACCCATTTCGTACAGGAGCTGTTCCTTGACCGTGCGCAGGTTCACCACGCCCCCCGATTCCGGGTGCTTGGTAACCACGAAGCTGCCGTCGGCGCTCGCTTCGATGATGGGAAAGCCGACCTCCGCGAGATCGGGGATCTTCCACCACTCGGCGGAGCAGTTGCCCCCGCTGGCCTGGGCGCCGCATTCGTTGATGTGGCCCGCGACAACGCCGCTGGCGAGACGATCGTAGGCGTCCCAGGACCAGCCGAACTCCCGGGCCATCGGGCCGTAGGTCAGCGCGGTGTCGGTGGAACGACCGGTCACGACGACGTCGGCGCCCCTGCAGAGCGCTTCCACGATCGGCCGCGCGCCCAGATAGACGTTGGCGCTGCGGACGCGGTCGCGGACCGATGCCAGGGCCTCGCCGGTCTCCATGTGCCTCAGGGCATGCCCGGCCGCAGTGAGGTCGTCGAGGCGGTCCATGAGGTCATCGCCCGTCACGACGCCGATGCGGGCCCGCCCCCCCACGCCCGCGCGCCGCCCCGCCTCGGCCACTGCCTGTGCACAACGCTCCGGGTTCACGCCGCCGGCGTTGGTCACCACGCGGATTCCGCGCTCGATGCAGTCTTCGAAAACCCTCTCCATCAACGGTACGAAGTCGCGCGCATACCCGGCCTCCGGATCTCGCGACAGCTGTTTGCGCATGATCGACATCGTGACCTCGGCCAGGTAGTCCAGCATGAGGTAGTCGATCCGGCCACCCCGGATCTGACGCACGGGGGCCTCGAGATCGTCCCCCCAGAAGCCCTGGCCGCTCGCGATCCGCACCGGCCCGCCGGGCGAGCCCGACCTCCCGGGACGGAACGGGTGCCCCGAACGCGCGCCGCTCATGCGCCCCTTCCGTCCAGTCCCGGCGGGAGCACGAACGGCCCCAGGTGCGGTCCCGGGTTGTTGCCGGCCGCCCGCAGCAGCAGCGCGACAAGGTCCCGGAGCTCCTCGGGAAGCACGACCGCGTCCACGAAGCCCCTTGCGGCCGCGTAGGTGGCGTGCAGCTGGCGGTCGTACTCGGCGCGGACTGCGTCCATCCGGCCGATCAGTTCCTCGCCGGGGGCCTTGCCCTCCGCGCCGAGACGCTCCAGTTCGGCTCCGAACAGCGCGACAACCGCGCTTTCCCCCTCCATGACGCCCATGCGCCCGGTCGGGAGCGTGAGGATGAAATCCGGGTCGAACCCCTGTCCGGCCATCGCGTAGTATCCGGCTCCCGACGCGTGGTTGAGGGTCAGGACGATCTTGGGTACCACTGCGGTGGCCATGGCCTCCACGAATCGGGCACCGGCCCGAATGATCCCGCTGTGCTCGGCGTCGGGACCGACCATGAACCCGGACACGTCCTGCACGAAGACGATGGGCGTGCCGTGACGGTTCATGGTATCGATGAAATAGGCGGCTTTCTCGGCCGACTCCGAATAGACGATGCCACCGAAGCGGGCCGGGCCCTTGCGCCGGTCCCGCACCACTGCGCGCCGGTTGGCAATGACGCCGACAGTGGATCCCGAGACCGAGCCGGTCCCGCAAATCAGTTCCGCCGCGTATTCCGGCTGGAACTCCGACAGCCCGCCCGCGTCGAGCAGCACCTCGAGAAAGGCGCCCATGTCGTACGGCTGCCTGTGATCGTCGGGCAGCAGCCGGTACAGGTCGGTCGCGCGGCGTCCGGGATCCGTCTCGACGGCACCGTGCCGCCGGTCCCCCTCCGACTCCGGCAACCCCGCCACGAGTTCCCTGAGTCGCTTGACGCACGCGCCGTCGTCTTCGACCAGGTAGTGGGCCACCCCGCTGACACCGGTATGAACGGCGGCGCCCCCCAGCTCTTCCCGGCCGACGGACTGGCCGGTCGCCCCCCTGACCAGGTTGGGGCCCCCCAGTCCCATGAAGCTGGTGCCCTCGACCATCAGGATCACATCGGACAGGGCCGGCAGATACGCACCGCCCGCGATGCACGGGCCCATCACCGCGGCGAACTGCGGGATCTTCAGGTATCGGCGCATGATCGAATTGTAGTAGAAGATCCTCGCGGCGCCGTATTGACCGGGAAAGACGCCTCCCTGGTACGGCAGATTGACCCCGGCGGAATCGACCAGGTAGATGATGGGGATCCGGCAGCGCATGGCGATTTCCTGAGCCCGCAGGATCTTGCCGATGGTCTCCGGCCACCATGCACCCGCCTTTACGGTCGGGTCGTTGGCCACCACCACGACCTCCCTGCCCTCGACCACACCCAGCCCGGTCACCACACCCGCACCCGGCGCATTTCCATCGTAGCGGTCGTGCGCGACGAGCAGGCCGACTTCGAACCAGGGCGCCCCGCGGTCGAGCAGGAGGTGAAGGCGGTCGCGGGCGGTCAGCTTCCCCCGTTCGCGCTGCCGCCGGATCTTCTCGGTGCCGCCGCCCAGCCGCAGGCGGCGGCGAAGTTCAACCAGCTCCGCACCGAGGCGCCCCAGGCGGCCGGGATGGTCGGCCGGACCGGGGTCGTCCTGCTGCGCGCCGTCGCTCACGCGAGCTTGTCCGCCGACCGCTCATACGGGTCCACATGTTCGGCAAACCACGCGCGGATATAGTCGATGGCCTCGACCGTGGCCGTCCCGGGCCCGAACACGCGCCCCACCCCCCTCTCCCCGAGCGACGCCGCGTCTTCCCGGGGGATGATCCCGCCACCGGTCAGGAGAACGTGGTCCAGACCCGCCTCGTTCAACAACTCGCGGACGCGCGGGAAAAGCGTCATGTGCGCTCCCGACAGCACGGACATCGCCACGACGTCGACGTCCTCCTGCACCGCGGCGGCAACGACCATCTCGGGCGTCTGGTGCAAGCCTGTATAGATGACCTCGAAGCCCGCGTCGCGAAACGCCGCCGCGATCACCTTGGCTCCCCGGTCGTGTCCATCGAGGCCCGGCTTGGCCACCAGCACCCGGATTCTCCTGTCTGCAACGGACATTGCGTTTCACGGTCCTGTGGGACGGTTGGTCTGGAGCGGCCGGCTCGGCCACAATGACTAAGTTAACAGTCCGCGGACCGGCCCGCGTGGGCGCCGGCAAGCAGCCGGGCGGTCGCGCGGAGCGGGCTGACGGTGGTCCTCGGCTTCAGAGATCGAAGCCGCTCTGCTCCAGCAGATGTGCGCCGCGGCTGTCTCCTTCGTCCACGACCCGGCCGTCGAACAGATGGATGGTCCGATCGGCCGAATGAGCATAGCGCGGGTCGTGGGTGACCATGCAGACGGTCGCTCCCTCGTCATGCAGCTCGTGAAGGAGGGTCATCACCGCCTGTCCGTTCCTGGAGTCCAGGTTCCCGGTCGGCTCGTCCGCGAGCAGGATCAGAGGCTTCCCCACGATGGCGCGGGCGACTGCAACCCTCTGCTGCTGACCGCCCGACAGCTGCGACGGATAATGGTTGGTCCTGTGCGCCATGCCGACTCTCTCCAGCGACATCCGGACCCTGCGTCTCCGTTCCCCGGCCGCCATTCCGCGATACCCGAGGGGAAGCTCGACGTTCTCGAAGACGGTCAGATCACCGATCAGGTTGAACGCCTGGAAGATGAACCCGATCGACTGGTTGCGGATCCTCGCCCTCTGCGCGGCCGACAGGCGTTCCACGGGCTCGCCGTGGAGCAGGTAGGTCCCGCCGGTTGGAGAGTCGAGGAGACCCAGGATCGACAGCACCGTGGTCTTGCCGCAGCCTGACGGCCCCGCGATCGATACGAACTCCCCCTGCTCGACTTCCAGCGTGACGTTGGAAAGCGCGTGGGTCTCGACCTCATCGGTGTGGAAGACCTTGCTGAGCGACACCAGCTTGATCAGGGGCGTCGGCTGTGCGTGTCCGTCGCGGCGCTCGTGGATCATGTGACATCATACGCACCAGAGGGGTGGCCTGTTTCCCCACGACCCCGACCCGGCCTGCAGGCTGCGGGCACGGGTGCGCTGGGGGGCTCCCGCGACCGGGTCTGGCCCCGACCGGGCTCGCATGCACCACAACCCGACCTCCCAACCCGGACACCCGGCCGGAGCCACTCCCCTGCGTTCCGTGTCCGTTAACTGGAAGAAGCGTGCCAACCTGCCCGAGCGATCCGCATGTCATTGTCAACAGGCCTCTTGCCGTACCCGGCGTCCCCCTGCGGCATGCACCCCGGCGACCGGAAACGGGACGGGAGCGTGCGGAAACGAACAGGCCGCAGACGTTGCCCGCGTGGAACCCCGGGGCGAAACTTCTTCGTCGTCCCCACGATCATCTCGCACACCGGTGATGCACTTGGCGCAGCTTTCGGACTCCCAGGTTCTCGATCGGTTCAGACTCTCCGTCGACCCGGACCGGGTCCGCCGCAATGTGCCGCTGGCGCCCCTGACGACCTTCGGGATCGGAGGCCCGGCCGACCTGTTCTACCGGGCGCGCACACCCGACGAGCTTCGCCGCGCCGTGTCCGCCGCCCGCGAACTGGGGATTCCCTGCTTCGTTCTGGGCCGGGGCGCCAACATCCTGGTCGGCGATCGCGGGTTCCGCGGCGTGGTCGTGAGGTGCGACATCTCGACCATGACGTTCGAGCCCGGCGGCAGGGTCACGGCGGGTGCGGGGCTGGACACCTTTCCGGACCTGATCAACGCGACCGTCGCCCGAGGTCTGGGAGGCATTCATCACTTCGTTGGCATTCCCAGCACCGTCGGTGGCGCGGTGTGGCAGAATCTGCACTTCCTCTCGCCGGCCCCCGAGCGCGAACGCACGGTCTTCTGGGACGAAGTCATGGAGAGCGCGACCATTCTCACGCCCGAGGATGAAATACGCACCGTCTCAACCGGGTATTTCCGGTTCGGATACGACTACAGCATCATCCACGACACGGGCGACCTCGTCCTTGACGTGTCTCTCAAGCTGGAGCCGACCCCGGTTGAGGAACTCAGGCGGGTGATGCGCGAGAACCTGGCATGGCGCGACGAGCGGCATCCGGATCTGTGGCTGTACCCCTGCGTGGGATCGATTTTCAAGAAGATCGACGGCATCGGCGCGGGCCGCCTCATCGACGAATGCGGGCTCAAGGGCCATGTCCACGGCGCGGCCGAGATCTTCCACAAGCACGCCAACATCATCGTGAACCTCGGGGGCGCAACTGCGGCCGAGGTCCTGACGCTGGTCGAGCTCGCCCGCTCGACGGTCCTTCGTGAGACAGGCTACGAACTCGAAACCGAGATCGGCTTCATCGGCGAATTCTAGCAGTCCGTGGATAAAGCCGCCCGAGCACCGAGAGCGGTGAGGCGCCGGGCTGCCAGCCTGGCCGGGCCGCGCCGCGACCGTCAGCCGGAAGCTCCGGGCGCGACATGGAAGCGGACCAGCGGTCCATGGAAGCGGACCCACAGCCGCCACAGGAGCAGTACCGCCACGGCGCCCAGACCGCCCGCCAGCCCCCACCACAGGCCGACCGGCCCCATCCCGCGGCCGAAGCCGAGCCACAGGCTCACCGGCATGCCGAACACCCAGAAGCCGAGCACATTGTAGATCATCGGCCTGAGCGTGTCGGCAACCCCGCGCAGAGCGCCTGTGCACACGACCTGCAGGCCGTCGAACAGCTGGAACATTCCCGCAACGGGGATGAGCGCCGCCGCGATGGCCGCCACACCCGCATCGGTGGTGAACTGGTCGGCCAGCAGCCCCGGAGCACCCAGAAAGATCGCGGCGGTCACCAGCATGACGAGACTGCAGAGCAGGACGGCGGCACCGCCGGACCGCCGTGCCCGGTCCGGATCCTCGTTCCCCACCGCCCTGCCGACGAGCACGGCGGCCGCCTGGGATATCCCGAGAGGCACCATGAACGCGAAGGCAGCGAGGTTGAGCGCGATCTGGTGTCCCGCGATGGCATTGGTCCCCAGCCAGCCCATGCTCACCCCGATCGCCCCGAAGGCTCCGAACTCCAGGAACAGCTGGAGGCCGATCGGCGAGCCGAGCCGCATGATTCTCCTGAGCGGCGCGGCCAGCAGAACCTCCCGCCGCATGCGCCGCAGGTACGCGGTGAGCACGCGCCTTCCCAGCCAGAGAGCGCACGCGAACATGAACCACCTGGACACCGTGGTCGCCCAGCCCGAACCCAGCGCCCCCATGGCGGGCGCACCGAGGTTGCCGTAGATCAGAACCCAGTTTGCGCCCGCGTTCAGCAGATTCGCCAGCACGATCGTCCACACCACCGGCGCCACCCGGCCCACCGCCTGAAGTACCTGGCGGAAGACAATGAATCCGTAGAACGGCAGCATTCCCCCGATCAGCGCGCGTGCGTACCCTGCCGCCACGGGAATCACCTCCGGCGGCTGCCTGAGCAGGATGAAGACCGGCTCGGCCACGGCAAGCAGCACCGAGGTCACCGCGGCGAGCCCGACGCTCAACAGCAGTCCCCGCTGGATGGACACCTCGATCTCGTCGTGGTCCTCGGCGCCGAACGCCTGCGAGACCAGAGGGTCCAGGGCGAAGAGAAGCCCCATTCCGAAGACCACGACGCTGAAGAAGTAGACGTTGCCCAGCGTGACCGCGCCCAGTTCCGTCGCCGTGACCCTTCCCACCATTGCCGTGTCCACGAGCCCTTGCGATACGAGGCCCATCTGTACGACCGCAACGGGTGTCGCGAGCGTGACAAGATCACGGAGTTCCGCCCGGCGGGGACGAAAGGCGGCCAGACGGGCCCGCGCGGCGGCCGCTGTCAAGTGCGGGCCGTCAGACGCCCGACACGGAAGCGTAGGTCTTCCGCGGGAGCGTTATCTTGAATTCCGTGAATTCTCCAGGCACGGTGTCGACCTCGATCCTGCCTCCGTGCTCCTGCACGATTTCATGCGAGATGGACAGTCCCAGGCCGGTCCCCTGCGTTCCGGACTTCGTCGTGAAGAACGGGTCGAAGATCCTGTCGAGCACATTCTTCGGAATGCCGGTCCCGTTGTCGTGCACACCGATGCACACCTCTTTCTCGCGTCCCTCGGTCCTGACCGTAACCGCGGGCAGGTAGGCGGGATCCCCGCCCTCGATTCTGCGCGCGTGCGTCGCATGGCACGCGTTCGTAACGATGTTGAGAAACACCCGGCTGAGATCGCGCGCAATCGCCTCGACCTCGCCCGCATTGGAATCGAACTCGTACACCATGTCCACGTTGAAGGAGGAATCGGTGCCGCGTATGCCGTGGTAGGCGAGCTTGGCATACTCCTGGACCATGACGTTGACCTCCAGCGACTCCACCTCGCCGGCCTCGTCCCTGGAATGCGCCAGCATTCCCTCGACGATGCGGTTGGCCCGCGAGCCGTGCTCGTTCACCTTGATCACGTTCGTATCCAGATCGTCGAGGATCTCGCCGATGAATTCCCGGTCCAGCTCTCCGTCCCCGTTGTCTTCCGGGTTCAGCTCCTCGCGCAGTTCCTCGATCAGTTCGGAGGAAAGCACGGCGAAGTTGTTGACGAAGTTCAGCGGGTTTCTGATCTCGTGCGCGATGCCGGCGGTCAGGGCACCCAGCGAGGCGAGCTTCTCCTGCTTCACGACCTGTTGCTGGGTGCGCCGCAGGTTGTCGAGGGTATCCTCCAGTTCCGTGTTCTTCGCCTGCACTTCGTTGGCGAGCTTTTCGACCAGATTCAGCCTCTGCACCTCCACCGCGTGCTGGCGGAACACCTCCAGGGCACCCGCCATGTCGGTGAGTTCGTCGTTGCCCTCGATCTCGACCTGCACTTCGAGATCGCCCTTCGACATGCGCCGCGTCGCGCTGGACAGGGCGCCCATGCGCACCAGCAGTCGCTCGCCGAAGAACTTCCATGCGACATAGGCCGCGGCGATCGTTAGAAAGGTGACGGTCAGGAGAAACCACAGGCCCAGCTGCACCAGCCTCCCGGAGCGCGTCGCGGCATCCCGTGCCGACACCTCGGCACCGCCGACAAGCCCCTCGACATGCGTGACCAGTTCGGCCGTGGTCTGCTGGTTTCGCGCCACAAGATCGGCTGCCCTGCGGTCCTCCGCGAGTTCCACGGCGCGGGTCTCGAAGACACCTTCGGACGACTGGGAGAGGTCCTGCAGCTCGTCCACCTGCAGCTGCAGGTTCCCCCGCACCCGGGGCCTGATACGGGGGAGCGCGCCCTCGACGTCGCCGAGAGCGGTGACCACACGCTCACGGCTCGCCAGCAATACCTCGGGGTCGTCTTCGGTCATCGCCTGGGCGACGAGCGTGCCGGCCTCGTTCTGATAGGCCTTGAAGTTGAGGAGACCTCGGTAGTGATTGATTTCGGCGTCCGTTCTGCGCTGCGCCATCGGAGCGGGGGCGTCGGTCAGCTCCCGCAGGCCGGTGTACATGAAGAACTCCTGGTCGTCGATCTCTTCCTCCAGGAGGAGCTGCAGCGCCTGGCCCACGCTGGCCAGCTGGGTCTCGAGTTCCTCCAGGCGCGCCTGAGCGGTCATCCGGCGAAGCACCGACTCGTGAATCCGGTCGATGCTCTCCACCAGGCTGTCCACCAGCGGCGTGACGACCGCCCCGATTTCGCCCTGTTCTCCGCCCTCGGCTTCCGTGATCTGCGTGACTCGGCTGCGCAGCTGCTCCTCCTGCCGGTGGACCTCCATCATCACCGTGTCGAGCACTTCCGGGCTGCTGGCCGCCAGCAGGCGCGGCGACGCGCGCACCAGCTCGGTGCTCTGTTGCGCGACTTCGAACGCCGCCACCAGCGCGGGCATGTGCGTCTCGGTGACCTGGCTCTGCTGTGAGTTCACGACGCTCATCAGAATCAGCGCGAGCACGATCGCGCCGATGGTCATCACGACCCCGCCCCCAAGACCCACCACCACCTGGCTTCCGATCCCGAAGCGGCCCCCGCTCGCCTCGCGCACGCGGTCGCCGAGGCGGCTGGGCAACCGCTCCAGAATCCACTCGAACGCGGAATGCACCCGGTGGTCGAGCGTCTTCATCTCGGAACTCATCTCGAAAGCCGGTTCACGGAGACGAACCTGCCGTCGCGGATCACCGTCAGGAACACCGCGTCCGAACCCTGGTTGTCCCCTTGACCGTACTCGACGGTGAAGCCGCCCAGATCGATCGGGCCGGCCTGCTCAAGCCTCTGCAGGAAGGCTTCGCGGTTCGGGGGATTCCCACCGGGCTGACTGATTTCGCGCAACACCTGCACGACCAACCGCCCTGCCAGGTAGCCCTCCAGCGACACGAACCCGGGCTCGGCCGCCGGATCGAACGCACGCAGCGCGGCCTGGTACTGCGCCACCACCGGGATCGAGGTGTCGCGCGGGAACGGCACCACCTGCGTCACCACGACGCCGTCGCCGGATCGGCCCAGTTCATTGAGCAGCGCGTTGCTGCCGACGAACGAGATGTTCACGAAGACCGCGCGCATACCGATCTTGCGGGCCCACATGATGAACTGCGCCACCGGGCGATAGGCTCCGATGATGATCACCGCCTGCGGGTTGTACTCGCGAATGTCGAGAAGCGCCCGCTTGACGGCCACCGTATTGCGGACATACGTGCCCTCGCCCACCAGCGCCATGTCACGCCTGCTCAGGGCCTGCCGGACCCCGGTGTAGCCGGCCAGGCCGTAGCTGTCGTCCTGGTAGAGAATGGCCACCCGGTCGAAGCCGAGATCCCGGGTCAGACGCTCCACCATCTGATCCGTCTCCTGATAGTACGAGGCGCGGACGTTGACCACGTAGCGCTGCTCGGGGCCCCTGAGCAGTTCAGCCCCCGTGAAGGCCCCGATGTAGGGCACCCTGGCCGCCTCGGCGATGGGTGCCGCGCGGCTCGAGGTCGGGGTGCCTACCGCGCCGATCAGCGCAAAGACTCCGTGTGCAATGAGCTCCCGCGTGTTGGCGATCGCCGCTTCCGGCTCGTAGCCGTCATCCCGGAGCAGCAGCTTCAAGAGCCGGCCGTGGACGCCCCCCTCGCGGTTCGCCTCCTCGAAGGCAAGGCGAACCCCCAGGTTCATGTTCCTCCCCAGTTCACCTGCCAGACCACGCAGCGCCGCCGACTGACCGAACACGATCGAATCGGCGAAGACTCCGTCGCCGCCGGCTTCCGCCTGCTGAGCCGACGCGACCCCGGCCAGCCCGCACCAAGCCACGCACGCCAACGCCAGCGCACGACCGAACGCGGGGCGGTTTTGCCTGGGCGCTATCGCGAGTCCTTCAGGTACCGAAGTGTAAGGCATGTGATGTCGTCGGATTGGGCGGCCTCTCCCGCATGCTGCTGAACCGCCTGCACGGTCTCCCGATTGATGCTGTGGGCACTCGATCCCGCGACTCCGGAGAGGACCGCTGCCAGTTCGTCGTCGCCGAACTCGACCCCGTCCTCGTCCATGGCTTCGGTAATCCCGTCCGTATAGAAGAAAACCGAATCGCCCGGCTCCAGCTGCAACGATCCGCCGGGGAACTCGAATCCCGGCATGACCGCCAACACCAGCCCCGCGTCGCAGTCGATCGGGATGATTTCTCCCCCGGGCTTCACGATGTACGGAAGATTATGGCCGGCGTTCGCGAAATCGAGTCGTCCGGTCACCGGATCGAAGCTGGCGTAGAACACCGTCACGAACATGGCCTCTTCGTTCGACTCGACCAGCAGCTGGTTCACCTCGCCGAGGCACTTGGCGGGGTCCTGTTCGCCGATGGCGGTACCCTTCATCAGCGTTCGGCTGACCATCATGAAAAGGGCTGCGGGCACTCCCTTGCCCGAAACGTCGGCCATCACGATCCCGATCCGCCCGTCTTCCAGCATGAAGAAGTCGTAGAAGTCGCCTCCGACCTCCTTGGCCGGCGTCATCCAGGCATGGATTTCGTAGCGGGAATCCTCGGGAAAGCTGGTCGGCAGGATCGATTCCTGCATCCGGGCGGCAACCCCCAGTTCCTGCCGGAGAGCGACCAGTTCATCCCTGGAGCGCAACGCTTCCCTCATCACCTTGAGGTGCGCAAGCGTCTTGGAGATGGTCGTCTCCAGATCCTTGAAATCGAGGGGCTTGGTCACAAAATCGAACGCCCCCCGGTTCATCGCGGTCCGGATGTTCTTCATGTCCCCGTACGCGGTCACAATCACCGCCCGGAGATCGTAGTTCAGCTGGTTCAGCTGATGCAGAAGGGTGAGCCCGTCCATCTGGGGCATGTTGATGTCGGATAGAACCATGTCGACATCGTGATGTTCCTCGAGCTTTGCCAGGGCCTCGACCCCATTCTGGGCGAACACCAGACTGAGCTCGCCCTTGCGGACCTTGCGCCGGAATTTCTGGCGGAGCAGCAGTTCGAGATCGGGCTCGTCGTCAACGACGAGAATCTTGGCCATCTGGTCAGGTCCCGGGGTCGGCTGGCGGGAGCAGCCGGTCAACATGACAGGAGCGAGCCGTCCCGCACGGTCGCCTCAGCCTTTTCGCCATTAGTCTAACCCCTGTGATCCGGCCTGCCTACCATTGGTGACTCCCGGAGAATGGACCGTGTACAGGTGGATGGACCCCGTACGGCAGGGCGGGTAGATTAGGCTTGTCGTCGGTGCCGGGCATCTCCTGCAGAGTATTGTTCCCCTACCTGCCGGGCTCCGTCAAGCTTCGGCCCACTCGCGGAGGGCTCGTATCCTGGACTTCCAAGAACTCGGCCTTCTTGCCGGCGCGACCGGCCGCGACCGGTTCTCAAGGATGCGGGAGCACCGCCCCGAGGCTGCAGCGTCGGGTCTTGCCGCCTTGCGCGACCTCGCTCGGCAAGAGGGCCGGGACCGGTTGCTGGCGACGCTGGAGGACGAGACGGGGCGCACCTTCTTTTCCCTCATGTTCGGCAACAGCCCCTACCTGACCCGGCTGCTGCTGCGGGATACGGGGTTTGCCGAGGCGCTGACCGAGCAGAGTGCGCACGCGCTCGCCAGCGGGATCCGGGACGAACTCTCGGCGGCGGATCCCGCCATGCACCGGGACCTGCTCATGCGGCTGTTGCGGCGGCAGAAGAGCCGTGTCGCGATCCTGGTCGCCGTCAGCGAGTGCTACGGGATCCGGGACGTGATGGAGTGTGCGGCCACGCTGTCGGAGACCGCAGACCGGGCCGTGCGACTGGCGGCGGAGCACCTGCTGCTCGACCGCGTCCGGCGCGGGGAACTCGGACAGCCGGGCGGGGTGCCGGATGCTCGGAGGTGGGGCTATTTCCTGCTGGCGGCGGGAAGATACGGAGCACGGGAGCTCGGCTACGCGGCAGACCTGTCGCTGATCGCCCTGTACGACCCGGAGGCCGTGCGGTACACGGGCACGAGATCGCCGGAGGATTGCTTCGTGCGCGTGACGCGTGACCTCGTCCGGATCCTCCAGGCGCGTACCCGGGACGGATACGTCTTTCGAACGGATCTTCGCCTGCGCCCGGACGCGCCCTCCTCGCCGCTCGCGGTCGAGCGACGATTCGCGCTGGAATACTACCGGCGCTCGGGGCGCACCTGGGAACGGGGAGCGCTGATCAACGCTCGACCGGTGGCGGGTGACGTCAACGCCGCCCACGGCTTCCTGAGTGAACTCCGTCCGTTCATCTGGGAGGAGGGACTTGATTTTGCCTCCGTCGAGGACATTCGCTCGATAAGCCGACAGATTCGCCGGTTCCGTCGCCATGGTGCTCCCCGCGCCACCGGACTCGATCTGGAACTGAGCCCCGGCGGGATTCGTGAGATCGAATTCTTCGTACTCATGCACCAGTTGGCCTACGGAGGGCGAAGCCGTTCGCTCAGGGGGTCCGGTGTCCTCCCCATGCTCGACACGATTCGCAGCGAGCACCTGATCCTGCCCCGCGAAGCGACGGACCTTCAGGACGCGTACCTGACGCTGCGGCGGATCGAGCACCGTGTACAGATGGTGAACGACGAGCCCACCCGCGCACTGCCCGCGTCCCGAAGCGGTCTCGACAACGTGGCGTGCCTCGCCGGCATCGGCTCCGCGGACGAATTGACACGCGCAGCCGACAAGGCGATGCAGCGCGCCCACCAGCTGTTCGAGGCCCGCTTTGCGGCTCCCGAGAAGGAGCGGGACCTGGCCGCGCTGGTGCTCGACGGGCCGGCCGGTGGCAGCGAACCGGAATCGGTGTTGGGAGAAGCGGGGTTCGACAGGCCACGCGATGCCGTCGAGATCTTCCGCGGCTGGGCCGAGGGCAGACACGCGGCCATCTCGTCGGCCCGCGCCCGTGACGCGGTAAGGACGGTCCTGCCGGACATGATCGCCGCCCTCGGGCGGACCCCGGCGCCGGACCGGGCGCTGATCGGGATCGACCGGTTCTTTCGAGCCTTGCCGGCCGATGTGTCATTCTTCGCGATGGTGAAGGCCAACACCTGGCTGCTGAACCTGATCGCCGTCGTCATGGCCAGTGCTCCCGCGCTTGGGAAGACGCTGCGACGGCACCCGCACATCCTTGAAGCGGTTCTCGATCCCGCGTTCTTCCTGCCCCTGCCCGGCCGTGAAGAACTGACCGCGGCGCTTGCGGAGAGGCTGGACGGGGTGGCGGAACATCGGGAGCGGGTGGCGACCTTGGAGACCTGGACCCGCGAACACCGGTTCCAGGCGGGCGTTCAGATACTCGAGAACCTCGCTACGGCCGAAGACGCCCTGCGGTGCCATTCGGACCTGGCGG
The DNA here is from genome assembly GCA_965205005.1 of Longimicrobiales bacterium. GTDB lineage: Bacteria > Gemmatimonadota > Gemmatimonadetes > Longimicrobiales > Gaopeijiaceae > Bin94. The sequence continues at coordinate 4,161,058 of OZ242028.1, forward strand.
ACATCGCGGTCGCGGAGGTCCTGCGGATGGCGGTCGCGGAAACGGAGGAACGGCTGGGCGGAATCGAAGGGGGCCGTTGTGCGGTGCTGGCCCTGGGGGAGTTCGGCGCCTCCGAAGTGACCCCCGACTCGGAACTCGACGTCGTCCTCGTGGCCGACTACCCCTCCGGCGGCGGCGCTTCGGACGCGAGCGGCCGAGCGCAGGGGGGGCGGTTCTACTCGCGGGTCGCGCGACGTCTCTTCTCCACACTCGAGCGCCAATCCGGGCGGGATGCCCTCTACCGGATCCGGGAGCGAAGCAGCGACGCCCTCGCCGGGGCCGCAGCTATGATCACGCTTCCCGCGCTTCTGGCAGGCCTCTCGGTGCCGATGCCTGCCCGGGACAGGCTGGGACTGGTCCGCGCCCGCGTCGTCTGCGGAGATGACCAGGTCGGCGACGCCGTGTCACAAGCGATCGTTGCCGCGGTTGCCCGCGGCGCAGATCCGCGCCGCCTCCGCGCGGCCGTTCTCGAGGTGCGCGACATGGACCAGGAACCGTCTCCGGGCGATCCCTTCGGCCTCGTGCAAGGCCGGGGCGGGATGCTGGACCTGCGTTTGCTTGCCCAGTACCTTGTGGTTCGGTATGCTCACCAGTTACCCGAAACGATCTCTGGAGAAACGGTCGCCTGCTTCGAGGCTCTGGCCGCCGCCGGCGTGCTGGGGGCCGACGAGTTGCGCGTCCTTACAGGCGCCACCCGCATGTTGCGCGCCATCGGAGCCATGCTGAGCCTGACTTCCGAGGGAGGTATCACAGTGGACGAAGCCCCGGGCGTGTTGCGCGAGAAACTGGCGGTTGCTCTCAGGTTCGAGAGCCCCGAGGCCCTGGAAACAGGATATGGTAGTGCGCGGGCGCGGGTTTACGGTATCTTTCAGAGTCGTGTTGGACTGAAAGCCGGATGACGCAACTCTTCCCGGGAGACTGCTGAGTGGACGTCAAGCTGGAGCTTGAAGTGGGCCTCGGACAGGACGAGCCCAGGCGCGCGGTGGAGCGTTTCGAACGCTTCGCCAACGCGCACGAGCTACCCATGGGGCTGGCCTTCAAGTTTCAGCTCGCTCTTGACGAACTCCTGACCAATGTGGTCTCCTATGCGTTCGACGAAGGCGAGCCCAATCCCGTGATTACCGTAGGACTTCGCCTGACTGACGCGCAGCTGGAAGCGGTCCTGCAGGACAATGGACGACCATTCAACCCGTTGCATGACGCACCGGACCCAGATCTGGACCTTCCCGCCGAAGATCGCCGCGTGGGCGGACTCGGCATCCACCTCACCAAGGCGTTCGTCCACGGGCTCAGCTATGAGCGAGTGGACGGATGGAACCGCCTGAACCTCGTGCAGCCACTGTAGGCGCACCGGGAGGAACAAACATGAAAGTGGAGACCAGCTATTCCGGAAGCACCGCCGTCGCCGTGGTGGACGGACGAGTCGATTCCGCGAATGCCAAGGACTTCGACGAAGAGTTGAGCGCGATCATCAACCGAGGCGTGAGCAGCCTCGTGGTGGATTGCGGCGGGCTCAACTACATCAGCAGTGCCGGACTCAGGGTCCTGCTGATCGCGATCAGGAAGACCAACGAAGCGGGCGGTGGTCTGGCCCTGTGCGCTGTGCCGGATCATATCAGGGAGGTCCTCGAGGTCAGCGGCTTCGTACGGCTGACCAAGGTCTTCGCGACCGCCGACGAAGCGCGCGCGAGCTTTTCCGGCTAGCGATTCCCGCTGTACATCCGGGGCCGTTTCTCTTCCTGAGCGTGGGCGGCCCGCTGCGAACCGTGGTTCGCAGGTAGCCAATGCGACAAAATCGCGACCAGACTGCGACAGAATCGGACACCACGGTCCGGCGAGATGACCCCGTGCCCCCTTGCGCCCCCCAAATCCGGCGGTACCTTGACCCCGATCCCGTGATTGGTCCGAGTCTTCGAGGACACGCCGGTTTCTCCCAACGAATGGACATGTCATGATCCTCCGCACGTTCCCGCCAAGCATGCCCGGCCACCGATCCCGGGCTCGCGGTGTCGCCCTGACCATCGCGACCCTCGCGCTCGCCGGCCTTTTCCTGCCGGAATCCGCCTCCGCACAGGAGGGGACCGTCCAGGACACCGCGTTCGTCTTCAACACATTCTCGTTCCTCGTCTGGGGTGCGCTGATCATGTGGATGTGCGCCGGCTTCACAATGCTGGAGTCGGGATCCGTACGGTCCAAGAACGCATCTGTGATCTGTCTGAAGAACATCGGGCTCTATTCGATCGCCGGGCTTACCTACTACATCATCGGCTACGGTCTCATGTACACCGACGTGGGCAGATTCATCGGCTCCCTGGACTGGTTCTACGGACCATCCGCCGATGAGATCGCGCTCCTCGGAGGCGACGCGAGCGCTGCGGCGGCGGTCGTCGAAAACGGCTACGCCGTGACGTCGGACTGGTTCTTCCAGATGGTGTTCGTGGCGACGACCGCCTCCATCGTCTCGGGGGCGCTGGCCGAGCGGGTCAACCTGTGGGCGTTCTTTGTCTTCACAGCGGTGCTGACCGCCTTCATCTACCCGGTCGTCGGGGCGTGGACATGGGGCGGCGGCTGGCTCGGCACCATGGGCTTCACGGACTTCGCCGGGTCGACGATCGTGCACTCGACGGGAGGCTGGGCCGCTCTGGCGGGCGCCATAGTCGTCGGTCCGCGCTGGGGCAAGTTCCGCAAGGACGGCTCGGTCAAGGTCACCGCACCCTCCAACATCCCCGCGGTCACGCTCGGCGTCTTCATCCTGTGGCTGGGTTGGTTCGGCTTCAACGGCGGCTCCCAGCTGGCGCTCGGCAGCGCCGCCGATGCGGTGGCCATGAGCAACGTGCTCGTCAACACCAACCTCGCCGCGGCAGCTGGAGTCGTCACCGCGATTTTCGTGTCCAAGCCGATCCTGGGGCGCACCGACCTGTTCGCCGCGCTCAACGGCGCGATCGCGGGGCTGGTGGCGATCACCGCCGGTCCCAACCTCGTCGACCCCAGGTGGGCGATCGTCATCGGCGCGGTCGGCGCCCTGGTGTGCACCGCGGGTCTGAGGCTCCTGGAACAGAGGAGAATCGACGACGTGGTCGGGGCGGTCCCCGCACACCTGTTCGCCGGCATCTGGGGCACCCTGGCCACGGCGATCGCGGCGGGCGGCGACATCATGGTTCAGCTCGCCGGAGTCGCCGCGGTCGGAGCGTTCGTGTTCACGGTGTCGTTTGCGCTGTGGACGCTGCTCGAGAAGACCATGGGAGTCCGTGTCTCCCGCAGCGTGGAGGAGATCGGGCAGGACGCGGCCGAGCTCGGGATCGATGCGTACCCCGAATTCGTGCTGATGGTGGATCCCGATGACGGTGGCGACTACAGAGACCCCGACTGATCCGACAATGGGGAGTCCCGGCCCTCGATCCGGCGACGTCGGTCCGGACGACACCGTTGTCGCCGGGTCGGGGGCGTTTGCCGACTACGCGCTCGACCCGCGCTTCCACGACGAGTTCTTCCACGGCGACGGCAGGCCTCGCGAAGCGTGCAGGCGGTTGGGGGACGCGCTGGAACGGTTCGCGCCGGAAGAGTTGCTCAAGCTGCAGGAAGGCGTCTACCGGCGTTTCCTACACGAGGGCATCACGTTCACGGTGCTGGGAGCGGAAGAGGTCTCGGAGCAGATCATTCCGATCGATTGCGTGCCCCGACTGATCACGGCCGCGGAGTGGGCCCACATCGAATCCGGGCTCAAGCAGCGGCTGACGGCAATCAATCTGTTCCTGCGCGACATCTACCACGAGGGACGGTCGCTGCGCGACGGAGTGGTCCCCCCCGATCTGGTGCTGGGGTGCCCGCAATACCGCGTGGCGATGCGGGGCTTGCAGGTGCCGCACGACGTCTACGTCGCGATCGGCGGTACCGATGTGGTGCGAACCGACGAGGGCTTCGCGGTACTGGAGGACAATGTGCGCGTACCGTCGGGCGTGTCGTACATGCTCGCCTGCCGGGCCGCCACCAAGCGTTCCGTCCCGGGCCTGTACCGCGAACATGGGGTCCGTGAGGTCGCGGGCTACCCCCGGCTCCTCTCTTCGACCCTCACTTCGCTGAGTTCGTCGACGGCGCGGCCCCGCGTGGCCATTCTCACGCCCGGGCGGTACAACTCCGCGTACTATGAGCACGCCTTCCTGGCCGGGGAGATGGGCGTCGATCTGGTCGAAGGGCGCGACCTGGTGGTCCACAACTCCACCGTGTACGCGCGCACGGCATCGGGACTCAAGCGGGTCGACGTGCTCTACCGCCGCATCGACGACGATTTCGTCGATCCCGTCACGTTCAGGGAGGACTCGCTCCTCGGCGCACCCGGCCTGTTTCATGCATACCGCGCAGGGAACGTCGTGCTGGCCAACGCTCCCGGCACCGGGGTCGCCGACGACAAGGCCGTTTACGCGTACCTTCCGCGGGTCATCCGCTACTTCCTGAACGAAGAGCCCATACTGGCGAATGTGGAGACCTACCTGTGCCGTGAACCGGAAGGCCTTGCATTCACACTCGACAACCTGCGCGATCTGGTCGTCAAGGAGGTCGGCGGGTCGGGCGGCTACGGCATGCTGGTGGGGCCCCACTCCAGCGCGCGCGAGCGGGACGACTTCGCGGTGGCGCTGAGGGCCGATCCGGCGAACTACATATCGCAACCGGTCCTGCCGCTTTCGAGAGCAGGCTGTTTCGTCGACGGCAAGCTGCAGCCTCGCCATGTGGACCTCCGTCCCTTCACGCTGCACGGCAGGGACGGACAGAACGTGGTCCCCGGAGGCCTGTGCCGCGTGGCGTTGCGCGAGGGAAGTCTTGTCGTGAATTCGAGCCAGGGGGGCGGCTGCAAGGACCTCTGGGTTCTGCGGTCCTGACAACGAGCGCGAGAACGAGGGTCGGCTGATGCTGGCACGCGTAGCAGGAGATTTCTACTGGATGGGCCGCTATGTCGAGCGGACCGAGCACACCGCGCGCCTCCTGAAGTACCAGTTGACCGGTCTCGTCGATTCGCCGGCCGACGAACTTGCGCTCGGGTGGCAGGTGATCTACCGCGTGCTGGGGAAACCGCCTCCGATGGGCCCGGCCGACATGGACGAGGCCGAGGCCTTCATGATGGCGGATGCGTACACGCTCGCCGGCAGGCTCGTCGAAGACCACACGAACCCGGACTCCATGGTCACCTGCTGGGGCATGGCGCGAGAGAACGCGACGCAGCTCCGTCCGCAGCTTCCGCTGGAGGTCTGGACCACCCTGAACCGGGGGTTTCTGTGGATCCGGGACTGCGACTTCCCGGCAGCTTGGAAAAAGCGCCCGGCGGCTCTGGTGTCGGAGGGGATCGACCGGCTTCGACTGCTTGCAGGGGTGGTGGAGGCGACCATGTCACGGGACAACGCGTGGCGTTTTCTCGAGCTGGGCCGGTACGTGGAGCGCTTCCAGCATCAGACGAACCTGCTGTGCACGTGGGATGAACTCGGAGCCCCGGCCGGCGTGGATCCGTCCCTTTCCTGGACCGACCTCCTCCGTGTCTGCGTGGCCTTCGAGCACTACTGCCGCCGGTACGGGATGACTGCGGAGCGCGACGTTGTGCTCGCCCTCCTGATCCGTGACCCCGAGGTCCCGCGTTCCCTCCGCTTCGCCGTGCATCGGATCGAGCAGATGCTCGTGGGCATCGACCCCCTGGGAAGCCGTCACCCGCTTGCGCCCCCGAGGCGCCTGGCGCTCCGTCTGGCCGCCGGCGTCGAGGCGGCGACGGGGCTGCCGACGGACCAGGACGGGGGGGACCTGCCGGGGGACGGGCGCACGGAGGATCTCTTCGGGGCACTCGCACGAGATGGCCGCACTCTCCATGAACTCGTCATGGCGGAGTACGTCGACTACCCCGTGTCCGAAGGGCTTCCGTCGTGATCGTGCGGCACACGATCGAGCACGAGGTGGACTACAGCTACAGCGCCCGCGTGCATTCTTCGGTCATGACCCTGTACCTGCGGCCGATCCAGGACCGGCGCCAGGTGGTGCTGGACTTCGGGATCGAGACCGAGCCATCGGGTCCACTGTTCGGTTTTGTCGGTCCGTTCGGAAACAAGGGACACTTCCTTGACCGTCCAAGCCCGCATGAGCGACTCGTGATCCGGAGCCACTCGACGGTCGAGGTCGGCCCGGTGGCCCAGGTCCCCGACCGCCTGGGACCGGGGCCAGGCACCTGGAAGCAGCTTGCCGCGGAGATCCGGTATCCGGAGCTGTGGCTGATGCTGCAGCCCAGTCGCTTTGTGCGACCCTCCCCGGAGCTGGACCGATTCCTTGCCGAGCAAAAGATCGAGCGGGGAGACGACCCCCTGCAGAGCGCGATCGAACTTTGCTCCAGACTCCACGACATCTTCGAATACACGCCCGGCAGCACCGCGGTCGATTCGCCGATTGAACGCATCCTGAAGACCCGGCGCGGGGTGTGCCAGGACTATGCCCATGTCATGGCGTCCATCCTGCGCAGCTGGGGTGTGCCGTGCAGGTACGTGTCGGGTTACCTGGGCCCCGACGCCAGCCTCGCGAGACCGGGCCAGAGTCATGCCTGGGTGGAGTGCTGGTATCCCGAACTGGGCTGGACGGGCATGGATCCGGCCAACAACAGTCACGGCGACCACCGCCATGTTCGTGTGGCGGTCGGAAGGGACTACGCCGATGTACCACCGACCCGCGGTGTCTACCGGGGCGCCGCCGATTCGACACTGAAGACACAGGTCGTCGTAACGCGTCATCAGGAGACCGGGGGGGTGAATGCCTGAAGCAGCCCGCCCGATGATCAACCACGCACGTGGGAAAGCCACACTCCGGAAAGGAAACTGTCGCATGCTTTCAGCAAGAACACACCGCCGCACTCTCGCCGCCCCGGCGGCGGGCACACTCGTCATCGCCGCGCTGGGCACGTTCGCCGCGCCGGCGGTCGTCCCGGCACACGCCGCCGCTCAATCCGTCGCCATCGGCGCCGACGTCGTCAGCCGCTACGTCTGGCGCGGTCTCGATTTCGGAGAATCGATGTCGGTGCAACCCGCCCTCACCCTGGGAGCGGGTGGCTTCGAGATCGGCGCCTGGGGATCCTATTCGGTCTCCGCCGACGGCGCGGGCGCCAACGAGAACGACCTCTGGTTCACCTATACCGTCACCACCGAGTCGGGCGCATCGATCGCGATTGGCGCCACCGACTACTATTTCCCGGGTCCCGGCGCCGACGGATTCAGCTACAAGAGCGCGCACACACTGGAGCTGTCACTGGCCTTTTCCGGTCCGGAGACCTTTCCGCTGTCGATCTTCGCCGGCCTCGTGACGGACGATGACAAGCCGCTGTACCTGGAGGCGGGGCTGCCACTGCCCGTGGGCGACGATGTGGAGCTCGGCCTGCACGCGGGGATGGTCACGGCCGAAAGCGGTTTCTACGGCACCGAGGGTGCGGCAGTGGTGAACCTCGGCATCACCGCCGCCAGGGATCTGACGATCACCGACTCGTTCGCGATTCCGACCAGCGTCTCCTACGTGTTCAATCCCGACCAGGACCGCGCGTTCCTGGTGTTCGGGATCAGCCTGGCGCCGTAGCGGTCGCGGGGTTTTCCGCGGCCAACCTGCCCGAGATCTCCCGCAGCCGCAGCCACTGCTGGTAGAAGAACGGCAGCATCAGCATCGATTCCACGAACTGGAACACGTACATGACGATGGCGAAGACCGCCCCGTACTCCGCGGTTTCCGTCGTCGCCGCGCTGACCGCGAAGACCAGCAGCGCGATCATGAAGACCCAGTTGATGCCGAAGTTGGCCGCTTCGAGGTCCGAGAGGCGGATGTTCCAGCGCATCATGGCGCGCAGATGCGTGGCCAGCCTGCCGGGATCGCCGCTGTCGACCGCGTCGACCTGTCGTTCGTGCTCGTCGTTGAGTCCCCGGTTGTAGCGCATCGTGAGCCTGCCGGTAAGCGCGTAGAGCACCACCGTGGCGACGGCGATCACCAGACACCCGAGGAACACCGGCACGTTGAGCGCGGCGAGGATCAGCACCGTGCCGACCAGGCCCAGCACCGCGTTGATAAGCTCGGGAAGGGAGTTCTCGAAGAACTCGACGATCTCCCTGAGCATGCCGAGCCGGGCCGTGCGGGTGGACGTGCTGCTCCCTGCGGCCGATGCCGCCATTTCCTCGCCCAGCGTGACGTAGATCCGCGCATACGCCCGGCTGTCCACGAGGCGCCGCAGGACTGCGATGCCCATCGTGACGATGCCGAGTACGGCGAATTCGTACAGGCCGCGGGTCGAGTCCGCGAGGACGCTGTCGATGGCGCGGCCGATGACCAGCGGGAACAGGATCCATCCCGCCGCCTCCAGCACCACCAGTCCCAGCGTGAGGGCGAATCGTCCCGCGAAACGTTTCAGAAGTTCTTGCATGGCGTGGCCGGCCGGTTGCCCGGCAGTCCGAGGGAAAACACCGCAGCGAGCACGAAATGTAAGCCAGGAATGACGTATCGGTCTTGTAGGGTGTCGGTCACCGGCACTAACTTTCGGGGTCCACAGCGGTCCCGGAGACAGGAGTCCGACACCATGAAAGACTCTCTCGCGATCAACCCGCCGAGCACCTATCTGGCCTCCGGATCGCGGCTGGCGGCGTGCGCCGCGGCCTGGTGTGGCCTGCACTGTGCGCTCACGCCGTTCCTGGCCGTGGCGGCGCCCGCACTGGCGCTCTCCGAAGGCGTCGAGCGAGCCCTGTGGGCCGGGACCGTCCTTCTCGGCGCGGTGATACTGGCCATGGGCCCGGCCCGCAGGCACGCGGCCCTGATCCTCACTTTTGTGGGAGGGGCCCTGCTGTGGGCAATCTCCCTCGCCGGTTGGCTCGAGCCACTGCCCGAGAACGTGACGTCGGCCACCGGGAGCCTGGTCCTCGCAGGCGTACTGTTGCAGAGTTCCCGTGTCTGCCAGGATGGCGCATGCTCGGTGTGCGCGGACGAGGAGCATCCGGATCGATAACTCCTGCAGTCCTGAATAACCTCCACGGCACTGAACGTCCGGTCCTGGCAATGCGCCGCTGCCGCGTGCCCTTTCGTCTGACCGCGTTCGTTCTGTCTGTCGGATTGAACGCGTGCGGATCCGGCGTATCGGAGGATCCGGGAACCGTCGAAGGGGAGGTGGTTGAGACGCCCTTCGCCGAGACCTTCAGCGTCGTCGAGCGGAACGGCTATCGCATTGCTCGACGGCAAGGGTATCGCGTCCATGCGTCCGGCCACGCGCGCGCGCCGGATCGCCGTGGTGCTGACGGAGCGGCAGTTCAATCCGGGCCTCCGCGTCGAGGACGTCATCGCGCTCGCCCGGCAGCCGTTCACGGGCTGGCAGGGTGGACTTGCGGACGATGACAGGGCCGAAATCGCCGACGCGGTGGCGGTCACCGGCGTCGAGCCGTTCCTGCGCCGCTTCTTCAGCGACGTCAGCGACGGCGAGCGGCAGCGCGTGATGATCGCACGTGCGCTCGCACAGACCCCGCACCTCATGGTCCTCGACGAGATCACGGCCTTCCTCGATCTTCCGAGCCGCGTCGAGATCATGGCCCTCCTGCGTTCCCAGGCCAGGGAGAAGTGGCAGATCGTTCTGCTCTCGAGCCACGACCTCGACCTGTCGCTTCAGCTTGCCGCAGCGTCTGGCTACTCGACGACGCAGGCGGTTTTTCGGTCGGCACACCGGGCGCGCTGAGTCGAAGCGGCGCCGTCGGCCAAGCCTTCGACACCGACGAGATCCGGTTCTCGCCGTCGCTCGGGCGGTTCGATATCAGGGCGTCGGGACGCGGATAGCTGCCTGTCCCGTGCCGAAGGCGCGGTCGAAGGAGGTCCCGCGACTCCAATCGGGGCGGCCGGATTCGAACCGGCGACCTCCTGCTCCCAAAGCAGGCGCGCTACCGAGCTGCGCCACGCCCCGCTTGCCTCAGCCAAGCCAACGGCTCAAGGAAGATGGTGCATCCGGCCCGAGCAGGGTAGACGACGAAGGAAGACATCTTCGCAACCAGGAGGCTGCTGCGCGCCTGATAGCCCCCGGACAAACGCGCGGTGGCATTTGAGCGGCAGCGCATCGGCGGCGGGTCACCCCGTACGGCCGCCTGCACTGTAATGCAAAGTTTACAATATGTCATGTATAGTATACACTCAGTCTCTCCGAAGCTTCGCTCAGCGCGCGACGGACTGCCGAGCAAGCCCGAAGACCGCTTGCCGTCGCTTGACCCCCTTAACCCCCGGTACGATTTTCCACACTGATGCCGGCAACACGCCCCACTCATTTGCGGAGGAAGACGCCCCGGGTGAAAGAAGTCCAGGCCGTAGCAGGCGGAGCGGCGCGTCGTCATGCGATTGCGGCCGCCGTCGCGGGGTTCCTTGCGGTGGGCCCCTCCACTACTCCGGCCGAAGGGCTGCAGAACCCCGCGGACGCCAGGCCCGCCGACACCACGGTCCCCGGCGCGTCCCTGACGGTGCATTTGCTCACCGTCGAGCCCGGCGATGCGATCTGGGAGCTGTTCGGACACAACGCACTGCTGGTCACCGACACCGACACCGGGTATTCCCAGGCGTTCAACTACGGGCTCTTCGATCGCTATTCAAGCGGATTCTATCTCGCATTCCTGAAGGGCCGGATGATGTACCGGGTCGGGGCCTTTCCTCGCGATCAGTTCATTGCGGCATACCGGGCGCAGAATCGCCGCGTGTGGGCGCAGGAACTCGATCTGGAACCCGGTCGGAAGGTCGAACTGCTTGGCCTGCTGCAGACCGCGATCCTCCCCGAAAACATGCGCTACCGGTACGAGTACTACCTCAACAACTGCTCGACCAAGCTCCGGGACGTGCTCGACACCGTGCTGGACGGGCAGCTGCGCCAGACCACCGACGGGTCGCCGACAGGCACGAACTGGCGGGAACAGACGCGCCGTCTGACGGCCGCGGATCCGCTGGGCTACCTCGGCATCGACCTCGTGCTGGGCCCCATGGGGGACGAACCGACAAACCGCTGGCAGGAGATGTGGATCCCCATGAAGCTGCGGGACACGGTCGGAGCCATGCGGGTGACGAGGAGCGATGGCAGCCGCGCGAGGCTGGTCCGCGCCGAGGAACTGTGGGTGGCGTCCGACAGGCCTCTTGAGGCCGCGGCAGCGCCCTCGGTGGTCCTCCTGTTCCTGTTGTGCGGCATGCTGGCGGGGGTCCTTCTGCTGGTTGTCGGCAGGGCGGCTTCCCGCGGGAACAGGTACGGCCGGGCCGGTCTCGCCTTGTTCGGCGGGCTCTGGGGAGCCTTCTGTTTCGTCGCCGGCGCGCTCCTGATCGGCATCCACTGGACCGATCATCAATTCATGTACTGGAACCACAACACCTTGCTGTTCAGTCCGCTCGGCGCCGGTATCGCTTTCGGACTGATCCGGGTTGCCTCCAGGGGACGCACCAGCGCGTGGGGGCGCAGATTCGCCGTGGCGGCCCTGGGTCTCGCCGGTATCGCACTGGTGCTGAACCTGATCCCGGGCCTGGCGTCGGGGAACCGCGAGATGGTCGTCTTCACCCTGCCGATCCACCTGGCCGTTTGCTGGGTCATGCTGAGGGTGCACCGGATGGACCACGAACTCGTGTACGGCCCCGGCGGAGGCCCGCGAGACGCCCGCTACGCCTGACCGAGAAACGAGGCCAGGGCGCGAAACGCCCTGCCCCGGTGGCTGAGCCGGTTCTTTTCGTCGGCCGTGAGCTGGGCGTAGGTGCGGTTGCTGGCCTCGTCCAGAAAGATGGGGTCGTAGCCGAACCCGCCCGTGCCTCGCCGCCTGGTGACGATGCGCCCCGGTGACTCGCCGCGGAAGTGGGCCACGGCACCCGTCGCCGGATCGCAGTGGCAGGCCACGCAGACGTACCGGGCACCTCGCTCGGCGGGAGCAACGCCGCGAAGGGACTCCAGCAGGTGGCTGTTGTTGGCCTCGTCGCGCTCGAGGCCGGGATAGCGTTCCAGCGGTGCGAAGCGTTTGGTTCTGACCCCTGGCCGGCCGTCCAGCGCCAGGACTTCGAGGCCCGAGTCGTCGGCCACCGTCGGGAGCCCCGTCAGATCCGCAAAGTACCGGGCCTTGGAGGCGGCGTTCTCCTCGAACGTGTCGAAGGGCTCGAGCGACTCTTCCGCCGCCGACCACGGAATGGACGCCTCTGCCAGGGTGACGAGGCGGTGCCCGCTGACTGCCGCCTGGAGGATGCGGACCACCTCGGCCGCCTTGTGCGTGCTCCTCGTGGCCAGCAGAAGCTTCACGGCGCCAGGCCGGTCAGAACAGCTGCAACAGCAGGAACGCGGCCAGGAGGACCGACACCCACAGCACCATGCTGCCCGCCGGCCACGTCCGAGCCAGGATGCCCCGCGGCCCGTGCGCCCGGAAGGCGGCGCCGAGCGCCCTGCGCACGCTCCCGGTCACCACGCTTCTGAACGCCGCGTCGGCCGCGCCCACGGCACCGCCCGTGACCCGCACCACGCGGGCGGCGGCCCTGCGGTACAGCCAGTCCGCGTCGAGGTTCACCGACGGAATCTCCGCGGGATAGATCTTCCAGAGGTGGAACGCGGCCACCGCACCGATCGCAAACGCCAGCAGCTGCAACTGGGTGAGGATGTGCGTCGCGGTATACGGCTCGTAGTCGACCGCATGGGGCAGGATGCCGTACAGCAGCTGCTCGGGCCAGATCCCGATCGCCAGGCACGCGGCGGCCCCGACCGCCATCGCGGCCAGCATGTTCCAGGGCGGCTCGCGGGTGCGGATCCCGGAGTCGTGGGCGAAGAAGGCGAAGAAGGGGATCTTGATGCCGGCGTGTTCGACCACCCCCGCCGACGCGAAGAGCATCACCGGCCAGATCCAGTTGTAGTGCTCCTCGAGCAGGGCCGACATGATCATGCTCTTGGACACGAAGGCGTTGAACAGCGGGACGGCGGAAATGGACAGCGCACCGATGACGCAGAGCGTCATGGTGATCGGCATCGTCCTGTAGAGTCCGCCCAGGTCCGACGCCCTGGTCTTCCCGGTCATGTGCATGACCGCCCCCATCGACATGAAGAGCAGCCCCTTGAACAGCACGTCGTTGAACGCGTGCGACACCGCGCCGTTGATGGCCAGCTGGGTGCCCACGCCGATCCCGCAGACCATGAACCCGATCTGGTTGATCATCGAGTAGCCGAGCGTGCGCCTCAGGTCGTTCTCGATGACGGCGTAGAAGATGGGGAAGCAGGCCATGACGGCGCCGACGTATATGAGCGCGTCCGTCCCCGCGTAGCCGCGCGCCAGCGCGTACACGGCCACCTTGGTCGTGAAGGCACTGAGGAAGACCGTGCCGGTGGGGGTCCCTTCCGGATACGCGTCGATCAGCCAGCTGTGCAGGAGCGGGAACGCGGCCTTGACCCCGAAGCCGAGCAGGACCAGCCAGCCCGCCGGTCCCTCCAGCCCCATGGGCCCGAATTCGAGGCTGCCCGTGGCGTGGGCGTGCACCATGGCCCCGGCGAGCAGAGTCACCCCCGAGACAACGTGGACGAGCAGGTAGCGCATCCCCGCCGACACGGCGCGCGGCGTCTTCCGCGCCCAGATCAGGAAGACGGAGCTGACCGCGAGGAGCTCCCAGAAGACGAACAGCGTGATGAAGTCGCCCGCAAACACCGCGCCGAGCGCGCTTCCGGCATAGATGACCGCCGAGGTGTGCTGCAGCGTGGCGTGTTCGCCCCTCTTCAGGTGCAGGGAATACACGATCGCAATGAACGCACCCAGATGGAACAGGTGGCCGAACATCATCGCGAGCCTGTCGGCTCGCACCAGCGTCAGGGTGTAGCCGAGGAACTCGTATTGCAGCTGGTACCCTTCCTGGATCCCCATCGCGTTGAGCGCGCCGGCGATCGGGATCAGGACGAGCCAGGCCATGCGCACGCGGGGCATGTCGCGCAGCAGCGGGACCACCAGCGCCGCGGCGAAGAAGATCAGGAACGGGGGGACACTACTCGGCATCGTAGTAGTCCTCGCTGCGCATGACGAGGCGGCGCAACACCTTCGACAGCAGAATCAGGCAGGAGATCCCGACGAACCCGAACAGGGGATAGAAGACCGACCATCGCTCCAGGGGGTGCTCCACGTACCGATCGACGACGAAGTCGAGCACGACGAGAATGGCGCACACCACGGCGAACACGATGAGGATGATCCCCGCCCAGGGCGACGGCACGCTGTTCGGCTTGTGCTCGCTCATCGAATCTGCTCGCTCATTGGACCGTGCTCGCTCATGGTCCCGCCACCGCCGTCATGAGCCGGAAGAAGGGCTCGGGGTACAGGAAGAGCGCCAGACAGGCCGCCGCGGTGGTCAGGATCGCGACCAGCGACCACCTGGGACCCTCGTGAATCCCCTCGTGGTGCGGAGCCTCGTCGGGCTTGTGGAAGAAGCCCTTGAGCGGAATCTCCATGAGGTACGCCAGCGAAAGCAGCGAGCTGACCATGAGCACAACCACCAGGCCGATCTGCCCGGCCTCCAGCGATCCCACGCCGAGGAACCACTTGCTCCAGGATCCGCCGGCGGGCGGCAGTCCGACGATCGAAAGCGTCCCGATGAAGAAGGCGGAGAAGGTCACGGGCATCGTGCGCCCGAGGCCCTTCAGCTGGCTGACTTCGGACTTGTGGGCCGCCACCATGATCGCGCCCGCGCAGAAGAACAGTGTGATCTTGCCGAAGGCGTGCATCAGGATGTGCATGCCGCTGCCGATCACGCCCCAGCTGTTGGCGAGCATGGCGCCCAGCACGACGTACGACAGCTGGCTCACGGTCGAGTAGGCGAGCCGTGCCTTCAGGTTGTCCTTGGTGAACGCGACCAGCGACCCGAGGATGATCGTCGCCGCGGCAACCCACATCAGCCAGACCGACGCGCCGGTGCCGGCGAGGAAGTCGACGCCGAAGACGTAGACGGAGATCTTCAGCACCGAGAACACCCCCGCCTTGACCACCGCCACCGCGTGCAGGAGCGCGCTGACCGGCGTGGGCGCCACCATGGCGGCCGGCAGCCAGCGGTGGAAGGGCATGACCGCGGCCTTCCCGATCCCGAAGACGAAGAGGCCCAGCAGCACGGGAACGGCCATCCCGGCGAGGCGCCCGTCCAGGATGCCCCCCGGCTGGAAGTCGAGCGTGCCCGCGATCGCGTACGTCCACACGATGGCAAGCAGCTGAAACGCGATCGACGTGCTGAAGAGGATGCCCAGGTACACGCGTCCGGCCCGTTTGGCGGCGTCGGTGCCCGCGTGGGTGACGAGCGGGAAGGTCGTGAGCGACAGGACTTCGTAGAAGACGAAGAGAGTGAACAGGTTGCCCGCGAAGGCCACACCCATCACCGAGGCGATCGCGAACGCGAAGAAGACGTAGAAGCGCGTCTGGTTCTTCTCGTGGTGCCCCCGCATGTACCCGATCGAGTACATCGTGGTGACGATCCACAGGAACGAGGCGATCAGCGCGAAGAGCACGCCGAGCGGCTCCGCTTCGAGCGAGATGGGGATGCCCCGGATCGGCTCGGCCAGGACCAGCGCGGGACGCTCCCCGCCGCTGACCGCGCCGTAGATGCGCAGCACGATCGCGAAGAGGAACCCCGCGGTGACCAGGCTGGCCGCCTCGCGGGCGTTGGGGTTGCGGCGCAGGAGCAGGATCAGGCCCGTGCCCACGGCGGGAACGGCCAGAGACAGCGCCAGCAGCATCTCGATGCTCATCGCAGGGCTCCGTCTCCGCTCATGATCCGATTCCCGCCATCAGCGCCTCGGCGGCCTGTC
This sequence comes from Longimicrobiales bacterium, assembly GCA_965205005.1. GTDB lineage: Bacteria > Gemmatimonadota > Gemmatimonadetes > Longimicrobiales > Gaopeijiaceae > Bin94. Next base: position 4,176,887 of record OZ242028.1, read on the forward strand.
TCGCCACCTCGGCCGTGCGCACGCCGTCGATCCCGAAGTAGAGATTGGCGGCCACCAGCGCCCAGGTCGGCAGCAGCAGGCCCGGCGGCGCTTCGCCGGTGCCCTCGTCGCCCGCAAACTCCCGCATGTAGGCGGATTCGACCACACGCCACACGTACACCAGCGCCATCACCGAAGTCAGCAGCACGAGCACGGCCACGGCGATCCACGGTCCCCCCTTCTCCAGCGCGCCCAGGATCAGGTACCACTTGCTCACGAATCCCACGGTCAGCGGCACGCCCACCAGGCTGAGTCCTCCGAGGACGAAGGCGGCCATGGTCCACGGCATCCGTTTGCCGAGACCCGCCATCGCGTCGATGTGCACCGACCCGATCCGGTAGACGACGCAGCCGAGCGCCATGAAGAGGGCGCCCTTCATCAGCGCGTGATTGAAGAGGTGGAGCAGCGTCGCGGTGAGTCCGGTGATCGAGGCGAACGACAGGCCCAGGATCATGTAGCCGATCTGGGCCACCGACGAATACGCGAGCAGCCGCTTGACGTCGACCTGGAAGATCGCCACCAGCGACATGGTGACGATGGCGACCAGCGCGAGCGGCAGGAGTACGCGGTCCAGCGCCATGACGTCGAACGAGAAGGCCGCGCCGAAGATGGACAGGAAGAAGCGCAACAGCATGTACACCGCGACCTTGGTGGCGGTGGACGCCATGAAGGCGGTGACCGGCGAGGGCGCAAAGGCGTAGGCGTTGGGCAGCCAGAGGTGAAGGGGGAAGAGCGCCAGCTTCAGACAGATGCCCACGCCCAGGAACCCGTACGCCACCTTGACGGTTCGGGAATCCCGGACCGCCGGCAGCAGTTCCGCCAGATCCGCCATGTTCAGGGACCCGGTCATCACGTACAGCAGCCCGATGCCGATGACGATGAAGGTGGCCCCGACGGACCCCATGATGAGGTAGCGGAACGCCGCCGTCAGCGCCCGTCGCGGGCGGCCCAGCGAGATCAGGGCGTAGGCGGAGAGCGACGAGATCTCGAGGAAGACGAAGACGTTGAAGACGTCGCCGGTGATCGCGATGCCGAGCAGGCCGGAGAGGCAGAGCAGATAGGCGGCGTAGAAGAGGGGGATGCGCCTGGCGGCGACCTCGTGCTCGACGCTCGTGACCGCGTAGGGAGCCACGACCGCCCCGATCGAGGCGACGATCACCAGTACCCAGGCGTTGACGATGTCGACCCTGTACTCGATCCCGATGGGGGGAACCCAGTCGCCGATGTGGTAGGAAATCACGCCGGCCGCCATGACCTGTCCCAGCAGGGCCAGCGCGATGCCGAGCACCGACCAGCTCACCAGCACGGCGAGCCACGCCGCCGCCCTGCCATGGCGCAGCACGGCGCAAACCGGTGCCGCCAGCAGCGGCACGACGACCTGGAGGATCGGAAGATGGGCGCTCACTCTGCCCGCGCCTCGATACGGTTGATCTCGTCCTCCTCCAGCGTCCCGTAGGCCTCCTTGATGCGCACGGCTAGGGCGAGTCCGACCGAGGTGGTCGCGATGCCCACGACGATCGCGGTGAGGATCAGGACGTGCGGCAGCGGGTTCGAGTAGACCACGTGCTCCGCCGCGCTCCCGACCGCGTGTTCCGCCGCGCCGGCGCCCCCGCTTTCGTCGCCGTGCAGATCGCCGATCAGGATGGGCGGGGTTCCTCCGGTGATCTTGCCCATGCTGATGTATAACATGAATACGGATGTCTGAAATACATTCAGGCCAACGATTTTCTTGATGAGATTACCACGAGAAATGAGGATATAGAATCCCACCATCATCAGGAAGATGACGACCCAGTAGTTGTAGTGCGAAACGAAGAACTCGACGCTCACGGCTCCCTCCTTCCCCGCCCTGCGAAGAGATAGAACACCGAAACCATGACGCCGAACACCGTGACGAGCACCCCCAGCTCCACGGCAAGGATACCGTAGTGCTGGCCGTGCTCGGGATCGTGGGCAAGCGCGTTGTAGCCCAGGTAGTTGTGGCCGAGCAGCATCGTCACCACGCCGACTCCGGCGTAGATCACCACCCCCAGCGCCGCGCACAGTCGCGTGAACCACGGGGGGAGCACGCGCTGGACCGCGGTGAGCCCGTACACGAGCGCCAGTAGCGCAAAGGCGGCGGCGAGGATGACGCCGGCCTGGAACCCGCCACCGGGGCTGTAGTCGCCGTGGAAGTGCACGTAGAGGGCGAACATGATGATGAAGGGACTCAGGATCTTGGCCCCGACCCGCACGATGACCTCCTCCCTCATCGGCCGGCCTCTTCACCCGCGTGGCCGTCGCCGGAGGTCCCGCCGTCGTCACCGCCCGCCTCGCCGTCACCGCCCGCCTCGCCGTCGCCGGAGGCCCCGCCGTCGCCAGCCGCCACCCGTCCCGAGCGCCGCCTTCCCGCGAGCAGCAGCATCACGCCCACCGCAGCCGTGAACACCACCGTGGTCTCGCCCATGGTGTCGTAGCCGCGGTAGGAGGCGAGCACCGCGGTCACGACGTTCGGGATGCCGATCTCGTGGGGACTCTCCTCGATGTAGTGATCGGCCACGTGGTGGTGCACGGGGTTGTCCGCGCCGCCGAAGCCGGGCATGTCCACCGTGCCGTAGACGAGCGCCAGCCCCGTGACGCTCACCACGATCAGCGGCAACAGGGGCGTGTGACCGGGCCGGTTCTCGTGGTGCCCTGCCAGCGCGAGCGCGCCCAGGAACAGCACGGTCGAGATTCCGGCGCCCACGGCCGCTTCGGTAAAGGCGACGTCCACCGCGTCCATCACGGTGAACAGCCCCGCCGACAGGAGCGAGTATATCCCGGCGAGCATCACCACGGCGAAGAGGTTGCGGATCCTGAGCAGCGCGATGCCCGTGGCCGCCAGCAGGGTCAGCAGTACGATGTCGACGACCGTGCTCACGGCCCGCCCCCTTCCCGGCCCCCGCCGTCACGGGACGCGCCGGCCGCGGTCCCCCCCTGCCCCTCACCCACCGTGTACGGCCTGGTGCCTCCCGACAGCGCCGCCTTCGCCACCGCGTGCGTCGCAATCGGGCTGGTGAACCACAGGAAGCCCAGAACCAGCACCAGGCGAACGGCCACGAGGTACGCGCCGTCGTGCAGGCTGTAGACGCACAGCCCCGCCAGGGTCAGCCCGGCGCCCATGGTGTCCACCATTCCCGCCGCGTGCATGCGCGTGAAGACGTCCGGGAGCCGCACCATTCCCAGCGACCCGGTCACCAGGAAGAACGCGCCCGAGACAAGCAGCACCCAGACCAGAACCGACACGAGGTCGCCCATCATTCCGCGCGCGCGTCCCGGCGGGAGCCCGCCCCGAGGTCCCCGTACTCGATGTACTTGAGCACGGCGATGGTCCCGATGAAGTTGATCAGCGCGTACGCCAGGGCGAGGTCGAGAAAGTCGGGACGCCCGTTGACGAACCCGAGCACCGCGATGAGCACCACGGTCTTGGTGCCGATGTTGTTGAGCGCCAGCACGCGGTCGTAGGCCGTCGGTCCAAGCGCGGCGCGCAACATGGCAAGCACCATGCAGACGAGCACCGCGGCTGCTGCGACGGCGAACACGCTACGCGCCCCCGCCCTCGAGCAACGCCACGCGCCGGTTCATGACGTTCTCCTCCGAGCCGTCGATCTCCTCCTGCACGATCGCGTGCACCTCGAAGTCGTCCCCCACAATCCCGGTCGTCACGGTGCCCGGGGTCAGCGTGATCGAGTTGGCGTAGATGAAGCGTCCCAGGTCCGTGCGCTGCGACGCGCGGAAGTGAACGATCGACGGATCGACCCGGATCCGCGGCGACAGGATGATCCTCGCAACGCGCACATTGGACTTCAGGATTTCCCAGACCAGCCACGGGATGTACATGGCGGCGCGCCCGAGCAGATGCAAGGGCATGGACTCGCGATCCACCGTGCCCATGCGCCAGGCGACCAGAACGGCGATCGAGCAGGTCACCACCCCGAAGAACAGGAAGTGCGGGGTGAAGTGCCACGACAGCACGAGCCAGAGTGCGAACAGGACTGCCCAGAGCCACAGTGCGCGGTTCAAGTCATCGATCTCCCGGTTGTCGGGGGCGCTCCCGGTTGTCGGGGGCACTCCCGGTTGTCGGGGGCGCTCCCGTTTATCGGGGGAGCCGACGCATTTACCGCGGGCGAATCTACCAGTTGGACTGCGCTCCGTCCACTATCTCCTGCACCAGGAGTTCGATTGCCTCCGTCCTTCCGTTTTCCTCGGTCTCGCTTGCATCCAGATACTGTCCCACCACCCGGAGCCTCGTATTGTCCCACAGGATCGTGTAGGCCTCGCGGTCGAGCACCTCCACCTGCACGGTCAGGACCACCTCCCGCTGCAGCACCTGCACGCTTTCCGCCTCCTCGCCACGCCGGTAGAGGGGTGCGGTGAGCTCATAGCCCAGGATGGTTCCGCTCACGACCGCATCCGCCGCGGCTTCCCCCGCGGGGTTGAGACCCAGCGCGCGCGGCAACTGGCGCAGGAGCGCTTCGTGGACCTCCTGCGTCAGCTCGAAACGCGGCGTCTCGTTCTCGAATGGCAGGACCGCGATGGTGCGCACGTGCTCCGGAAAGCCCGCGCCCGCGATGAAGGAGTAGTTGCATCCTCCACCCGCAAGGAGCAGGGCCGCCAGCGCGCTACCGGCGCACGCCCGGATGGCGCACGCCCGGATACCAGATGTCGGGGGGAAACGAGTCCACATGCTCGAACGTCTCCAGTCGCAGCCTCAGTTCACGGTAGTCCCGAAGGTTACGGTAGGTCGCCTCGGCGGGGTAGCCCGACCCGGGCCGCGGCTCGGAGGCCTGAATCCGCTCCACGACCGCGCCGTCGCTCAGGACCATGGCATCCGCGACCGCGTGGCCGCGAAGACGGAAGCGAATGCGGTCCCCCATGGGAAGACGATACCCCAGCTCCATGGTACCGTTGCCTTCGCGCGCCTCGATCAGCGTCGCGCCCGACCCCGGCCGGAAGACCCCCAACGCGGCCCAGAACAGCGCGGGCGGCGGTACGAGTTCGCCGGGCAGTTCGGCCGGGACCCGCAACTCGTCCCCGACGAGCGCCGCGGTGGCGGCCAGCTCTCCGTTGTCGAAGAAAAGGTCCAGACGGGCCTTGTCGGGCGGCTCGACGCGGGCCACACCGGTGCCGTCGCCCCGGAAGTCGGGTTCCTGGGCCCTCCAGGCAAAGACAAGGCGGCTTGCGGTGGTGATCCGGGTGGCTTCCTGGACCGCGAGGGCCTCGGCGGTAGCGGTCGCCGACGGCGGTTCGTGCCGGACTCCCGGTCCCGCTCGCTGCAGCGGCGCGCAGGCCAGGGACGCGCCGGGGCCGGCCGCGGCGACGGCCCACAGTAAAGCGAACCGCCGGCGAACCGAACGCGCCGCGCAGCCGGGCAGACCGCCCGCTCCGGGCCGGGCTCCATTCACTACCGCTCGTCTCCGCGTCGTCGTACCTTCGGCGGTCATGCCCTCCAAGCCCGTGTTCCTGGTATCCGATGTCCACCTCGGCGCCGTTCCCCGAGAAACCGAGGAGGCGTTCCGGCGCTGGCTCCTGCATGTAAAGGAAGCGGGGAGCTTCCTGATCATCAACGGCGACCTGTTCGACTTCTGGTTCGAATACCGCCGGGTCATCCTCGCCGAGCACGTGCGGGTGCTCGCGCTCCTGGCGGATCTCGTCGACTCCCGGGTGCCGGTACTGGCGATGGGCGGCAACCACGACTGGTGGGGCGGCGACTTTTTAAGGGACCGCATCGGGATCGATTTCCGGCGGGAGCCGGCCCGGATCGAGATCGGCGGGCTTTCGCTTCTCGTCGCCCACGGCGACGGTCTGGGGACGGGGGACATCGGATACCGGGTGCTGCGCCTGGTTCTTCGCGGACGCCTGACACGATGGCTCTTTCGCTGGCTGCACCCGGATCTGGGAGCGCCGCTCGCGGACCGCGTATCCGGCACGCGCGGCCAGTTGCGGTCCAGCGAACCGCCACCGGGCGACGGGCGGGGGGCTTTGCTGGCGGAATGGGCCGCGGGACAGCTCGAGGCCGATCCCGGCATCGACGTGGTCGCCCTCGGCCACACGCACCAGCCCGTGGTGCGGGAGGTTGCGCCGGGGCGCTTCTACGTCAACACGGGCGACTGGGTCGCCCACCGCTCGTACGTGACCATCGGAGTCTCCGGGGCGCCCGAGCTGCACGAATGGGCGGGGTAGCCGTGCTCACAGCGGGTTAGCCGCGCCCACCACGGGGGAGGCCGCGCCCACCGTGGGGTAGGCCGCGCTCTCCAGCCGCGCTCACCCGACGGGAATGCGAACCGCGACCTCGACCGCCCCGGTGACGGGGTCGCCCTCGACGGTGAGGGGTTCGGGGAAGTCCTGGAGGTGCGTCGACACGAAGGCATCGACCCCCGAGAGCAGCAGCGTGAAGAGCGCCACGGCGAACCAGTCCTCCCTCTGCTCCTCGCGTGCGTCGACCAGTCCCCGGAAGCGCAAGACCTGTTCGTCCTCGGCCAGCAGCGCCTCGATTTCCATCGGGTCGGTCACGCCGTCAAGCATCAGCTGCGCAGTTACGCGCTCTTCCCAGAGACGGGCCTGGTCGCGCGCGACTCCCAGCCGGCGCATGGTCTTGTACAGCATCCAGCCAGCGAGCGACTCGGCGCCGAAGTAGAAGGCGCCGCGGGTGAGCGATCCGGAAGCCGCGTGTCCCCACCCGGGTATGAGCGAGCCGCGCAGGAACGCGCCCGAAGGAGAGAGGCCGCGCACCGAGTCCGCCACGACCGGCGAATCGGCCACCTGTGCGCTGTCCACCGCCTCCCCGGCGCCCGTCTCCTGGGCGGCCAGGCGGCCGGAGCCGACCGTCACGAAAAGGAAACTCAACAGCAGATACCAGTATATCATCAGTTGGCCACAAGAACGGGGAACGCGCGCGGGATCACCTCCACCCGCAGTTCGGATGCGGGCTCCGGGGCCAGCTCGCCGTCGAGTTCGAACCACATCGGCAACCCCTCGGGATCACGGAGTACGGCGCGCTCCAGCCGGCGCATCGTCACCAGGGGCGATCCACCGTGCGCGCCCCTTATTACCCTCGGGACGAGTCCCAGGATTCCAAACAGGCCGGTGGCGGCGATGTGACAGAGGTCCAGCCGGCCATCCGACCCGTCGGCCTCCGGGTTGATCATGAACCCGCCGCCGATCGACGGCCCCACCGTGATGACCGCCAGAATCGTCCTGCCCGCGATGCGTTGCCCCCCCGCTGCTCCCAACTCGACGTGAACATCCCGCGGCCTGAACCTCGCCAGCGCGTGCAGCAGCGACGCGAGGTACTGCGCAAGCCCGGGCAGGCGCGAGTAGAGCGCCCGGCACCGGAGCACCGCCACGTCCACGCCGACCCCCAGCAGGTTGACGAAGACACGCTCGCCACCGTCCCACCGGACCCTTCCGACATCGAAGCGCTTCACCACGCCCCCCTCCAGCAGCCTCGCCAGCTCGCGCACACCGCTCCGGGGCGACACCATGCGGTAGAAGTCGTTGCCGGTGCCGACGGGGCACACCGCGACGGTCGGAAGGCACTCGGCTCCGTTTTCCAGCAGCCCGCCCGCAACCTCGTGGATCGTGCCGTCGCCGCCGACGACGACCAGCCGGTCCACACCGTCGCGCACGGCCTCTGCGGCAAGACGCGAGGCGTGGCCGGGCGCATCGGTGTACTTCGCGTCGTACCGCCGCCCGCGGCTGTCCAGCTCGCGCAGTAGCGCTTGCGCGGCCTTTCCGCCACGCCCGCTCGATGCGGCCGGGTTGACGATGACGCGGAGGGGTGCGGTGGACATGGTGGAAGATAAGCCAAACCGTCCCCGGTGGCGGGGGCGTGTGGGAATCGAACCCACCCACCCGGGTTCTAGCCGGGCGCACTGGTTTTGAAGACCAGACGGAACACCAGTCCCGATCCGCCCCCCTGCTCACCTTTCCGGAGCCGCCGACACGTTGTCAGCATCGGGCTCCTGTGGCAACTGCTCCCTTGCCCACCGCTCCTCCAGCCGCCGGAACGTCGCCGCAAGTTCGGCCCGCATCCGCGCGAAGCGCTCGCGCACGTCGGGGCGGCCCTGAAGCCGGATGAACAGCACGGCGTCCTCACGAAACTCCCTGGCCAGCTCGGTCCACTGAAGCGCCACGTAGCCGCATGGGGGAGCCGCAATCAGGACGGCCGCCGCCACGACGGGCCCGCCGGTGAAGAACGCCAGCGTCACCCATGCGGCCCAGGCCACGACAACCCCCCCGATCAGCGCCAGCACCTTCTGGGTGGCCGCAACCTCGTAGTCGGGCCGCGTCAGCCTGAGCACGACGGCCGGAAGCCGGGTCACGGGTGCCCACAGGACCGCTCCCGCCACCGCGAGCGGCAACCCCACGAGCAGGAGCGTGCCGCGAACGGCGATGTAGCGAGCCACCGGGCCCAGACCGAAGCGGGGCGGCACATCGCCCTCCCCCGCCCCGATGCGCGCACTGAGCGCGGCATACCGCTCCACCTTGCGCCTGAGCGCGTCGTGCTCCTCCGGAGACTCCCTGCGAATCCACTCCAGGCCCGCGGCGAAACGCTGGAGGCGGGGGAAGCGCTCGCCCAGCGGCTCTCTTGCACGCCACGGCACCCAGCGTGATTCACGCACGTACAGCTGTTCCGCCACTTCCACCAGCTGCCGGTCGCCGTGACGCGGGAAGTTCAGGGTCTGTCTGCGGATCCCCCTCTCGATCCGGCGGGTGAGGATCCGTGCCGCCTTCACCGGGTCGCGGCGGTATGCCTCCTCCAGGTCCGCACAGCCGAAGCCCCGCCCGCGGCGCACCGTCACCGGGGTCCGCGCGCGTTCCTTGCGCGAATAGGTGATCCCCACAGGGACGATCGAGAGACCCAGTCGCCAGCCCGCGCTCGCCTCCGCCTGCAGCGCGATGCGCGCGGCTCCGGTGCGGAGCTGGACGATCTGCGATTCGGAGTGGCTCCGGCCCTCGGGGAAGATCTGGATCGCGCCTCCGCCGTGGAGCGCACGGACCGCGGCCCGGAACATGTCCTCGTTGCGGTGCATGGCCTCCGGATCGTCCTGCCGCCGATAGACCGGAATGGCGCCCATGGTCCGAAGCACCGGACCCAGGAACCTGTGCTCGAAGAGCGGCGCGCGCCCCAGCGGCCGCGTATAGCGCCGGGCACAGCGCAGGATCAGCACCGGATCGAGCAGGCTGTTCGGGTGATTGACCGCAACCAGCACCGGTCCGGACGGAAGTGGCGGCCCGTGGGCATCGACGCGGTAGAAGAGTCCGGCCGCGGTGCCCACCAATCGGATGATCCAGGCGGCAATGCGGCTCGGCGGTCCTTCCAACGCTCACGCTCCCCGGGTTTCGAATCCACGACGCGGACAGGTTATCTTGGCTGACACGGTCACAGCTCGCCACTGCGACGGAACGGATGACTTCGACCCAACGCAACCTCGGCATACCCCTCGACCTCGACGCCATACACGGGGTGCGCGTCAACCGCTTTGCGGCCGACCACCGCGCCGCGACCCTGACCACGCGGCGCTCCGTGAAGCGCGACCGGCAGGCCGGCTGGCTGCTCCGCGCGGTGACGATGATCGACCTGACGACGCTCGCGGGCGACGACACTGTCGGCCGCGTCCGTCGCCTGTGCGGCAAGGCCAGGCGCCCGATCCGCCGCGACATCCTTGCCCGGCTGGGCGTTCCCGCGGCCGAGATCAGGGCCGCCGCCGTCTGTGTCTATCACGCGCTCGTCCCCACCGCGCGCGAGGCGCTCCGGGGCAGCGGCATTCCCGTCGCCGCGGTGTCGACCGGCTTCCCGGCCGGCCTGTCGCCCTTGGCGACCCGGGTCGCCGAGATCCGCGAGTCGGTGGACGCGGGCGCCGAGGAGGTGGACGTCGTGATCACCCGCAGCTCCGTCCTGGGAGGTGGCTGGGAGCGGCTCTACGACGAGGTGGCGGGCTTCCGCGAGGCGTGCGGGGACGCGCACGTCAAGGTCATCCTCGCGACTGGCGAGCTCGGCACGCTGGCCAACGTGAAGCGGGCCGCGACCGTCGCCATGATGGCCGGCGCGGACTTCGTCAAGACGTCGACCGGCAAGGAACCGGTCAACGCGACCCTGCCGGTGGGCATCGTGCTGGCGCGCGCGATCCGTGAATTCCACCGCGCGACGGGCGTCCGCGTCGGGCTCAAGGCGGCCGGGGGGCTCAAGACCGCCAGGGACGCGCTGGCCTGGCTCACGCTGGTCAAGGAGGAGCTGGGAGATGCATGGATGGACCCGCGGCTCTTCCGCATCGGCGCCAGCTCGCTCCTGGCCGACATCGAGCGGCAACTGGAGCACCACGTCACCGGCCGCTATTCGGCCTTCCACCGCCATCCTCTCGGGTAGACGACATGACACGCCAGGGCGCCGCGACGCGCAGCCGCACGGGAGTACACGAGGCCTTTCGGCACCCCCGCTACGGGCCGGCGCCCGAGAGCGACCGCGTCGCCACCGAGTGGCTGGAAGCCGGCGAGCGCGTCTTCGGCCACTACATCGGCGGACGCTGGACCCAGGGCGCGGGCGACATTCACCCGACGCACTGTCCGGCGGACGGCCGGCTTCTGGCCAGGTTCCGCCATGGCACCGGAGAAGACGTGGACCGGGCCGTCGCCGCGGCCGGGGACGCGCTCGCGTCCTGGCAGGAGATCGGCGGCCACGCCCGCGCCCGGCACCTGTACAGGCTGGCGCGGCAGATCCAGAAGCGGTCCCGCCTGTTCGCCGTGGTCGAATCGCTCGACAACGGCAAGCCCGTCCGCGAATCGCGCGACCTCGACATCCCGCTCGTGATCCGGCACTTCTACCACCACGCCGGCTGGGCCCAGCTCGCACCATCGGAGTTTGCGGGGTACGAGCCCGTGGGCGTCACGGGTCAGATCATCCCGTGGAACTTCCCGCTGCTCATGCTGGCCTGGAAGGTGGCTCCGGCGTTGGCGGCGGGCTGCACGGTGGTCCTCAAGCCCGCCGAATACACCCCCCTGTCGGCGCTGCTCTTCGCCGAGGTCGCGCACGAGGCGGGACTGCCCGCGGGCGTGCTCAACGTGGTCGCCGGGGGCGGAGAGACGGGCGCCGCGGTGGTGCGCCACGCGGGCGTGAGCAAGATCGCGTTTACGGGATCCACCGAGGTGGGGCGCGAGATCAGGCGGGTGACCGCCGGCACGGGCAAGCACCTTTCGCTTGAGCTCGGCGGCAAGTCGCCCTTCGTCGTCTTCGAGAGCGCCGACCTGGACGCGGCCGTCGAGGGGGTCGTGGACGGCGTCTGGTTCAACCAGGGGCAGGTCTGCTGCGCCGGGTCGCGGCTGCTGGTGCACGAAAGCGTCGAGCAGGAGATGCTGGACCGTCTCCGCGCCCGCATGGAGACCATCCGCGTCGGGCATCCGCTGGACAAGTCGATCGACATGGGCGCGATCGTGGACCGCGTGCAACTGGACCGCGTGCAGGGCTACCTGGAGGCCGGCAGGGCGGACGGGGCGGAGGTCTGGCAGCCGAGCCGGCCGGTGCCGGAGGACGGTCTGTTCCTGCCGCCGACCCTCTGCACCGGCGCGCCTCCGTCCAGCACCATCGTGACCGAGGAGATCTTCGGCCCGGTGCTGGTGAGCCAGTCCTTCCGCACCCCGGCCGAAGCGGTGACGCTGGCGAACGACACCCGCTACGGTCTCGCGGCCAGCGTATGGACGGAGGACATCAGCCTGGCGCTCGACGTGGCTCCGGGCATCAAGGCCGGCACGGTGTGGGTCAACTGCACGAACATGTTCGACGCCGCTTCCGGGTTCGGCGGCTACCGCGAATCCGGGTTCGGCCGCGAAGGTGGCCGCGAGGGGATGTGGGAGTACCTCAAGCCGGTGGCGGCAAGGCGGAGCAAATCGGGGCCACCTCGGCCGCGGGCGCCGCGAGCAAGACATGCAACGGACGCGGAGGCGGCCGCTCAGCCCGCAACATCCGACGCCGGACCGTACCCCGGCGCCATCGACCGCACGCGCAAGCTCTGGATCGGGGGGAAACAGGCGCGCCCGGACGGCGGCTACTCGCTTGCAGTGGTCGACGCCGCGGGCGCCGCCTGGGCCGAGGCGCCGCGAGGCAACCGCAAGGATGTCCGCAACGCTGTGGAGGCGGCGGCGAGGGCGCGCTACGCTTGGGCTGAGCGCAGCGGGCACGCGCGGGCCCAGATCCTGTATTACGTGGCGGAAAACCTCACCGCGCGGCGCGAGGAGTTCGCCGACGAGCTCCGTCGCGCTACGGGCGCCGACCGGCCGGTCGCGCTGGCCGAGGTGGACGGTGCGGTCCAGGCCCTGTTCACCTTCGGCGCATGGGCCGACAAGTACGACGGCAGCGTGCACTCCACCCCGTTCCGCAACGTAACCTTCGCGATGAACGAACCGGTCGGGACCGTCGGCATCCGGTGCGGGGAACGGACGCCGCTTGCCGGCGTGATGGGACCCGTCGGGGCGGCGCTGTCACAGGGCAACGTGGTCTGCGTGGTGGTTCCCGAGCGCTTCCCCCTCCCCGCGCTGGACCTGGTGCAGGTCATGGAGACTTCGGACGTGCCGCCGGGCACCGTGAACGTGCTGTCGGGGATCCACGGGGAAGTCGTCCCGACCCTGGCCGCGCACGACGACATCGATCAGCTGTGGGACTTCGTGGCCGACGACCTGTCGGGAGACTCGGAGCGGCTTGCGGCGGGCAACCTCAAGCGGGTCTGGGTCGACCGCGAAGGTACGATCGACTGGCTGACCCTGTCGAAGCGCGACACCGGGATGCTGCTGCGCAAGGGCACCCGGGTCAAGAACATCTGGGTGCCGTACGGAGTGTAGCTACCGCCGCAGCAGGGACCGGTACAGCGGGTTCGCGATCGTCAGGTACACCGTGTCGCCCGGCCCCACCGAGACCCGGTTGGTGAGGATCTCGTCGCCCGCCAGGACGTCGATCCGGATGCGGAGGTCGTCGACGGTGGGCCACGCTACCGTGAAGCTCTCCCTTCCGTTGCCCGCAACCACCCCGAGGCGCCGTTCCGTCCGCGAGACCGCACGCAGGGTCGCCTCGTTGAAGTTGTTGTTGACGACGTTGATCCGGATGCTGCGGGCCGCCGCGGCACCGCGGTCGAAGGGATTTGACCGCTCGGCCGCACCGGCGCATCCCGCCAGGGCCAGGGCCACGGCCGTCACCGCCGGGGCCAGCCATCTCATTCGCCGGTTCATCCGAACCTCCTTGCCTTTCCGGGCGGCCCGCCGCGTCGGTGTTCGCGCGGAACTCTCGCGCGCCGACCGTCAGCTCACAAGTCGCCTGTCCTCAATCGGTTCCAGTCCCTCGCGGATCAGGAGCTCGTTGAGCCGCCCCAGGTCCCGCCGGATGACGATTTCCATCTCCGACATCTGTTCGTCCAGCAGCGCCGAGAGGTGCTGGAACACCTCGTGCGACTGGTCGGTGGGCCGGTCTTCCGCACTCTCGACCACCCCCAGCAACGCGGCCAGCTTGTTGTTGAGCTTGATCGGGAAGTTGAGCGGGTCCTGGTTGCTCTGGTTCCGGACCTGGTAGATCTCGGCCTCGACCACGCTCAGGTTGTCGTCGACCACCTCTGCCTGGACCTCGACCTCCTCGTCATCGGTCTGCTCGAGCCGCTCGTCGATCTGCCCCTTGATGTCGCGCACCTTGATCACGGCCTCGTTGGCCTCCGACACCCTGTCCCGGATCTCGATCGCGAGCTCGAACCGGGCCCTCAGGTCCGCCACGGTCACGCCCTCCAGATTCGGATTGATCAGGATCTCGAAGTCTCGCGTCAGCGGGGCGCCGCCGTTGACGGTCATGCGAACCGTGTAGTTCCCGGGCACCGCGGTGGGGCCCATCGGCCGCGCGGCCCACATGATCCGTCCCTCGAAGTCGGTCCACGCGGGATAGCGCATGTCCCAGCGGAACGAGTGCGACCCCTGCTCCACCGCGGGTTGCCCGCCGCCACCACCGCCGAAGAAGGCGGCGAACGGGTTCGGGGCCTCCTCCTCTTCCTCCTCGCCAGCCACCGCCTCATACGTCCGGATGACCTCTCCGGCGGCGTCGAGTACCTCGAAGGTCACGCTCTCGGCGTCCTCGGCGAGGTAATACTGGAACTCCGCGCCGAAGTCGAGCCCGCGAATGGGGTCGATCGGCTCGAAGAGCCATGCATCGGCGGCCGCGACCTCGTCGTTCAGCTGGCGCAGCGGCCCGATGTTCTCGAGCACCCAGAAGGAGCGCCCGTGCGTGGCGATCACGAGGTCGTTCTCCTCCACCACCAGGTCCGACACCTGCACCACGGGCAGGTTCAGGGACAGCGGCTGCCACATGCCGCCATCGTCGAACGACACGTACACGGTGCGTTCGGACGCGGCGTACAGCAGCCCGGGACGCGTGGGGTCCTCGCGGGTCGCGCGGATGAAGTCGTCCGCAGGCAGTCCGCCGACGATCTTCGTCCACGTCTGGCCGTAATCCGCGGTCTTCCAGATGTAGGGGGCGCGGTCGTCGTCGACGAGGTAGCGGATGCCCGACACGTACGCCTTGCCAGGCGTGGTCGGCGAGGCCTCGATCGTGTTGATGCGCACGAAGTCCGGCGCGTCCGGCGGCGTCACGTTCGTCCAGTTGAGGCCGCCGTCACGCGTGACGTGCACGAGGCCGTCGTCCGAGCCCGCCCAGATGACTTCGGCATCGTGGTAGGACGGCGCGATCGCGAACACGGTGGCATAGGTCTCCACCCCCGTCTGGTCCTTCGTGATCGGGCCGCCCGAGGGCCCCATCGTCATGGCGTCCGCACGCGTCAGGTCGGGGCTGAGCTGCTCCCAGCTCTGTCCCTCGGTCGTCGTCTTCCAGACCTTCTGCGTGCCCGTGTAGAGGACGTCGGGGTCGTGGTGGGAGAAGACGATGGGGAAGGTCCACTGCACGCGCTCGATCAGGTCCTCCGACGACTGTCCCATGGGGTTCTCGGGCCAGACGTTCACGGCACGGGTCGCGCCGGTCGCCATGTCGAAGCGCGACAGCGCGCCGCCGTAGCAGCCCGCGTAGAACACGTCGAGGTCGATCGGGTTGGGCGCCACGTAGCCGCTCTCGCAACCGCCGACCGCGTAGTACCAGGCCCGGTTGCCGGGCCCGCGCGCCGCCATCTGGTTCCATCCGCGCACGGGAATGCACGCGGTCGAGTTGTCCTGCTGGCCGCCGCAGATGTGGTACGGCGTGTGCTCGGTGGTGATCACACGATAGAACTGGGCGGTCGAATAGTCCTGGTCGGTCCAGCTCTCGCCACCGTTGAACGTCACGTTGGCGCCGCCGTCGTTGGCGTTGATCATCCGGTCCGAGTCGCCGGGCGCGATCCACAGGTCGTGGTTGTCGCCGTGCGGCACCTGAATGCCGCGCGGGAAGGTCTCGCCGCCGTCGCGCGAGCGGTACAGCCCGGTGTTGAGGGCGTACATCACGTCTTCGTCGTTGGGGTCGGCGTAGATGCGCGTGTAGTAGAAGGCGCGCTGCCTGAGCTTGCGCTCCTCGTTGACCCGCTCCCAGCTCTCGCCCCCGTCCTCGGAGCGCCACACGCCGCCGTCGGGCTCGTGCTCGATCAGCGCCCACACGCGGTCCGGGTTCGCAGGCGAGACAGCCACCCCGATCTTGCCGACTGGCCCCTCCGCGAGTCCGATATTGGCGGTGATCTCGGTCCAGCTCTCCCCTCCGTCGGTCGACTTGTAGAGGCCGCTGTCCTCACCCCCCGAAGACATCCCCCAGGAACGCCGCCACGCCTCCCAGATCGCGGCGTAGATGACGTCCGGATTCGTCACGTCCACGCTGATGTCCACAGCACCCGCCCGGTCGCTCCTGTAGAGCACCTTCCGCCAGGTCTCGCCGCCGTCGGTGGTCTTGAAGACGCCGCGCTCGGGGTTGTCGGCGGAGTGCTTGCCGAAGGCGGCGACCCAGGCGACGTCGCAGTTGTCGGGGTGGATGCGGATCCGCGCGATGTTCTGGGTTTCGGTCAGCCCGATGTGCTCCCAGGTCTCACCGGCATCGGTGGACTTGTAGGCCCCGTCCCCCTGCTGGATGTTGCCGCGGATCTGGGTCTCGCCAGTCCCCATGTAGACGATGTCGGGGTTGCTCTCGCAGACCTGAACCGCGCCGATCGACGCGCTGTTGATCTGCCCGTCGGTAACCGGCTCCCAGTTGAGCCCGGCGTCGGTGGTCTTCCAGAGTCCGCCGCCGGTCGTGCCCATGAAGTACTCGAACGGCCGGGCGTCGGAGCCGGCGGCAGCGATGGAGCGGCCACCCCGTGGCGGACCGACATTGCGCCAGTCGAGCGAGCCCCACAGGGCTTCGTCATAGCTCTGCTGGGCGTGGGCAGGAGTCGTCGGGAAGGCGGCGGTGACGGCCACACCGGCGACGAGAGCGGCGAGGGAAGCGAGACGGGACGGAACTTGCATTGGAGGGGATGCTCCTTGTTGGGTGAAAGACCTACCTGCCCACCGGGATTCGAATGATCGGGACCAGCGTGCCGATCGGATTGCCATCGTCGGGATTTTCGTCAACGTTGCCGCCGGCCGTTACCTGCCGGATGACAAGGTAGACTCCGGCACCGGCCAGTGCGCCCAACACTCCACTTCGGAGCATGGAAAGCTCGCGCGTCGCCAGTTCCGCCAGCCCCTCCCGCGGAATCCCCACTGACTGTCGCAGTTCGCGGGTACCCGAGATCTCGGTCGGCATGCGCAGCGTCACCACGGATACGAACACGGAGTCATCGCTGGCGCCAACCAGGCGGCCGTCCAGGGTGCGCGACAGCTGGCCGGTCTGTTCGCTCACCCGCAGCGCCTGCTCGTCGGTCACGACGGCACGCACGTCGGTCCCGATGGGCGGTGTGCCCGACGTTGCCTGGTAGGAGTAGCAGCCGGTGCCCGAAAGCGCCGCAAGCATCGCAACGACGGACGGAAGCCGCCGCCAAGGTACCGTTCCGGAATGATCAGACCGACCCATGCGCTACAGCAGTTCGTAGTCCACGAGGACGTGTTGGTTGAACAGGTACATGTAGCGAACCGGGTTGTCGGGTCCGGCCTCCAGGGTATCGTCGATTTCCTGGTCCTCGTCCAGGAAGACCTGCACCCGTACGGTAGCGTTCGCCGAGTCGACCGGTATTCCCACCATGTAGAAGCGCTGCTCCTCCTTGATATTCCAGTTGCGGTCGAACGGCAGCGTGACGAAGGCGGTGTCCGCCGTGAAGACCTCCGCCGTAAGTGCACCCTGCTCGTCGCTGGTCGCAAAGAACTCGGTCGAGGTGATGACCATGAACGAGGCGCCACCGCTGCCTTCGAGCGTGATGCGGATCACGTCGGGCGTCGGATCCTCGAACCAGTCGCACGCTCCGGCCGCGAGCGCCAGAAGGAAGCACGCACCGACAGCGCACCGGATTCTGCTCATCTGCGGGGTCTCCCTGGTGTTGCGGGACATCGTTTGGACGGTGATAACGAGCATGGCACGGCGGGGCCCGGGAGGCAACTCCCGGACCCCGCCCCGGCCACGCGCGGTGGCCGAACCTGGCCGGATCTGGTAACCCGGCTGTTTTCTACCTACCCGTCACACGGATGGTTCGCGTTGTCCGGGTGGTGACAGTTCGCCAGGATCTCGATCCGCGTGATCGGCAGCATCAGCCCCGGCGTGGTGGCCGCAGGCGAGCCCGCCAGCCAGTTCATGCTCTTCACGCCGAAGCGGTAATGGTCCTGAAGCCGCTTGTACTGCATGAACAGGTTCACGCGACGCTCGTGCTGGAGCATCTCCAGCGCCGGGATCTGTCCGGAGTACGCCGTGAGGCCGTCCAGGCCCTCGCGGATCATGTTGATGTGATTCGTGAAGGCGGCCATGTCGCCGGTTGCCAGAGCGGACTCGGCCACGATCAGGCGCATGCCGCGCTCGCCGACGACCGTGAGCGGAGAGTATCCGCCGCCGCCGGTAAACTCGTCCACGCGCGTCATGTAGCGTGTGTCCACGGCCCCCTCGATCGGATCCATGAGATTGTGACCGGTCAGCGTCGGCGGGTCCTTGGGATCCTTCGTCGCGTACTCCGGCCCGATCTGCAGTTCACCCCTCTCGTTCACCTGCCACGAGAGGTTGTTCGAAGAGGTCGAACCGCTGTAGGAAAAGCGGTAGGCCCAGTCGGTGCCCGCCACCGACGACAGCACCGCCATGGCGTCGCTGTTGGCGTTCGAATCGTTGATCAGCGGATTGGAGGGCGTCGACCCCGGAGGGTTCAGCAGACCCCAGATCGCCTTCTGATGATACGCCTGCGCCCGGCCGGCCTGCGCCCGCATCGCCGTCTCGCCGCCGCCCTGCATGGCGGCCGAGTAGTAGGCGATCGCCTGATCGAACACGGTGTGCATGTTGGCTTCGCCGATGAGCGGCCCGGGCATGGTCCGGTCGCTGAACGCGAAGTCGTCGAACATCTGCGCGATCGACGAGTAGACCACGCCCGCATACAGATTGGCGCGAGCCAGATCCGATTGCAGCGTGGCGTTGCCCGCGTTCTCGGCGACGTGGCCCTCAAGAAGCCCAACCGCGAAGTTGGTCATCCAGCGGGCCTGCGCGATGCCGGGGAACGATCCGTCGGCGAATTCGTTTCCGGAGTTGTTGGGCGTCCCCTGGTCCAATTCGTTCCAGGCATCGCGCGAGCCGATCCAGGTGATCTCGTCGCCCACGGTCGAAAACGCCGCGTAGATGCCGCCGATGCCGCTGGACGCCAGGGCCTGCGCGCCGTTCACCGCCGCCGAGGCGGCCTCGACCTTTTCGATGTCCGCCTGCACCAGCGCGTTGGGGTTGTCGACCTCGAGAAGGTCACAGCCGCCCAGGAAGACGGCCGCGCCAAGCGCCGCCAGGAAAGACCTGTGATTCTTGTTCATCATTTTCTGTCTCCCCCCCTAGAAGCCCGCACGCAGCGAGAAGGTGAACCGCTTTGGAATCGGCACGCCGAAGGCTTCCGTTCCCGTGAGGAAGTTGCAGTTCACGCCGCCACCCGTGCAGTTGGCCGACGGGTTGATCTCCGGGTCGATCCCCCGGTAGTCCCCGAACATCCAGAGCTTCACGTTGCGGCCACCGAAGGTGACCGTCGCATTGTCGAGGCCGAGGCCTTCGATCATGTCGGTGGGCAGCCGGTAGGACAGCGATATCTCGCGCATCCGGATGAAGTCCGAAGTCCAGATCTGGTTCATGCCGGACATCGGCGCCAGCGCCCGGTACTCCCTGGCCCACTCGAGCGCGGCCTCGAGCCGCTGCTCCGCGGTGGACGCCGGGTTCTGCATGATGGACGCCACCCGGGCGGTGCCCGGAACGTTGCGGCCGATCACCGCGTTGGCCTGACGGAAGGCTCCGGTCAGGTCCTGGGTGTGGTAGTTCCCCATCCGGTACTCGAAGTTGGTCGCCAGGTCGAAGCTTCCGAGGAAGTTGACGTTGAAGCCCATCGAGCCGGCGAAGTCCGGAGTCGGCTTGCCGATGTAGGTGTCCAGATACTCCGCGGCACCGCCCGCACACCCGATCGGGATGACGTCGAACGAGGAAGGATTGCGTGCCTCGCTGAAGAACTCGAGCGCCTGGGCCCGACTCGGCTCCGAGCAGTCACGGTTGAGGTTGAGCGGAATGGCCATGTTCGGATCCAGAACCGCGCCGAAGAACGATCCGGGCGCGTAGCCCTCCTTCAGGAAGTTCCGGTACCGCGGATACGAGCCGCCGGTCTTGAGCGGAGGAGCGCCACCCATGTCGGTGATGATCTCGTCAATGTACGCCGTGTTGGCGAACACGTTGACGGAGAGGTTCTCGCTGTTGTAGACCGAACCGTTGACGGTCGCCTCGATGCCCCTTGCGTCGATCTGGCCGATGTTGTCCAGCTGAGTCGCTACGAAACCGCCGGTCACCGGGAACTGCCGGTTGATCAGCGCGTCGGTGGTGACCCGGTCCCAGTACGTGATGTCGAGACCGATCCGGTCGTTAAGGAAGCCGAACTCCGCACCGAACTCGATTTCGTCGGAGATCTCGGGCCGGAGCGCCTGGTTGCCGAGGTTGGACGGCGCCAGGCCGGGGCCCACTTCGGCGGGCCGGGGTGCGAAGGTCGTAAACTTGTCGAAGGCGCCGGGCTGCAGCCCCGAGCGGCCCCAGGCAGCGCGGACGCGGAAGGTGGACAGCGTCTCGTTGTCCCATTCGAAAAGATCGGTCGGGATGATCGAGGCCGCGAGCTTCGGATAGGTCGCCGTCTCGAAGTCCGCGCCGAAGGCGCTGTTGGCGTCGAAGCGCGCACCGAGCGTGACGAAGGCCCAGTCCTGCCAGCCGAGCTGCTCCTGGAAGTACACGCCGGCGTTGACCACACGGGTCCAGCCCTCGCTCGTCCACTGGTTGGCACCGGCGCTCGCAACCTCAAGGCCGGGGCCCGGGAAGCTCTGTCCGCCACCGCCGTGATACACGTTCTGGCTCAGGAATCCCTGGCTGCCGACGAGCAGCGTGCTGCTGATGTCGTCGGTGAAGTTGTTGTCCCAGGACAGCTTGAAGTCACCCGTGACCTCGCGGTTGTTGCGGTCGCCGAACGAGCGGGTGCCTTCCGTGTTGTAGGTGGTGAAGTTGTCCACGTTCCACCCGAAGGGGAAGAAGGAGACCTTGGTCCCGTTGCTGACGTCCACGCCGAAGGTGCCGTCGAAGACCACGCCCTCCCTGATCGTCCAGTTGGCGTTGACACTGCCGGCGAAGTGCTCGACGTCCTCAAGGATGTCGCGCCCGGCCGTCTCGCGCAGCGTCGCGAACGCCAGGCTGCCGTAGCGGTTGTTGTCGTCGGCAAGCCGCAGCTGGCCCATCAGTCCCAGCGAGAAGACCCCGAAGATGTTGTTGCCGCCGGCCAGACTGCTCTGGTTGCTCTCGGAGTAGAGGCCGCTCACCCGGATGCGCACGTTGTCGAACGGGAAGATGCTGAGGTTCAGGGTCCCCTGCCGGCGCACGATCGTGTCCTCGTTCTTGAGGCTGCCCCCGTCGGCGAAGACGCCGTCGAGCTTGCTGAACGGGCCGTTCTCGTTGTAGTAGCGCCCCGAGGCGAAGTACTGGATGAGGTCGCTGCCGCCGGAGACCGACCCCGAATAGGTCTGGCCGTACCCGGTGTTGTAGAGCTCGCTCATGTAGTCGACTTCGTACACCTCGTACGGCTGGAGGCTGACGCCCCAGCGGTGCTGCATCCTGGCCACCTGCTCCGCGTCGCGCGGGAAGTCGGCGTGGGGGATGAAGCGGTCGAAGGGCGCCCGGACCGCGGTCTGGTCCGTCTGGATCGTCCACCGGGGCGCGCCCTGCTGCCCGCGCTTGGTGAAGATCTGGATGACCCCGTTGGACGCCTCGGTGCCGTACAGCGTCGCCGCCGCGGCACCCTTGAGGATCTCGATGCGCTCGATCGAGGTGGGGTCGATGTCGTCGATCCGGCGCGTTGCCGCCTGCGCCGCACCCCAGCCACCGGCGCCGCCACGGTCGATACGCACGCCATCAAGGTAGATGATGGGTTCGTTCGACTGCGAAAGCGACGCGGATCCGCGAATGCGGATGCGTCCGCTGCCACCGGTGTCCCCGCCGCCTGGGAGGCTGACGACACCTGCTTCGCGCCCCTGCAGCACGTCGCTGAAGCTGGTGATCGGCGCGTCCTGAAGGTTGGAGACGTCCACCGTGGCAATCGAGTTGCCGAGCTTCTTCTTCTCGGTGGCTACGCCCGTTCCCGTGACCACGATCTGGTCAAGCTGGATCGCGGTGACCGAGAGGCCGAAGTCAACGGTCGAACTCTGGCCGGCGGTGACGGTCACGGTCTCCGAAGCCGACCGGTAACCGACCAGCTCGGCGATGACCGTGTGCTCCCCGACCGGCGCGTTCACGAAGAGGTACCGGCCGGTGCTGTTGGTCAGCGTACCGAGGGCCGTGCCCTCGATGTAGACCTGGGCCGACTCCAGAGGCCGGCCCGACGCCGCGTCGGTGACCTGTCCCGTGACGGTGCCGGTCTGGGCGGCCGCCGCGGATGTGAAGGCAAGGCTGGCCAGCACGGCCAGGCAAAGCCCTCCCGCCCCATTTCTGAGGCTCTGTGCAAACGAGTTACGTGTCATGAGTTGTCCTCCCTTTCGAGTCCATGGACATGCGACACACCCTGCATCTATGTAAACCGGGCAGTTCCCGGCCAGGGCCTCGGCCCAAAATGCTTGCAATCATCATAATAGCCCGTGCGCTTCGAGTGTCAAGCACGGTCCGGACAACCCGCGTGGGGACGGGGCGCCCGGCCCACGGCACCGCGGCTCAGGCGACCCTCGCGACGACCTCGATTTCCACGTCCACGCCTGCGGGCAAGCCACCCGCGGCGACCGTGGCGCGCGCGGGGCGGTGGTCCCCGAAATGGCGTGCATATACGGCGTTCATGTCGGCGAACAGCGCCATGTCGGAAAGAAACACGGTGGTCTTGACAACCGTCTGCAGGCTGCCTCCGGCGGCCGCGAGCACCGCGGCCAGGTTCCTGAGCACCTGGTCCGCCTGCACGTCCACGCCGCCTTCGACAAGTTGGCCTGTCGCCGGGTCCATGGCAATCTGGCCGGAGGCGAAGATCCAGCCGTCGGTGACGATGGCCTGGGAGTAGGGGCCGAGGGCGCCGGGCGCGTTATCGGTATGGATCGTGGTGAGCTGGTGCATTTTCCGCACAGTCCCGTCGGTGAGGTGAGAGTAATGAGTCCCGCCAGCGGTCCGAGAATCGCAGGCAGTCACCATTTGGTGGAGGGTTCCGTCTCGACGCAAGGGGCACGCAGCCGCCCGCGCGCCTCCAGCCACACGGGCCTGGCGGCCGACCCCTCGCCGTCGATGCCCCACAGGTAATCCTGCAGGTTGACCGAGACGCAGACGTGGTTGGGCACGATTCGCAGCTGGTCGCCGACGGCCGGGCGCCACCGCGTGCCGCTCAGATCGAGGACGCCGTGCTCTTCGTTGATCGCCTTGACGGTCACGTCCGGGCGGTCGAACAGGATTCCGTAACCCGGGGCGCCTGACCCGAGCACCTCACGGGACAGCGCCTTGGAGCCCGCATCCACGACCGCGCCGCCCGGCACTGCGACGCTCACGACCGTGCCGAGCACCGTGTAGGCGACGTGTTCCGGGGCGGCGGCGCCCATGCCCACGATGTCGCGATCGTTGTAGATGCACGTGCCCGAGCGCACCTCGGTCACGCCGTGGAGCCTGTGCGAATCCCACAGCGTGGGCGTGGACCCGCCCGACAGCACGCCCGGCGGGAGCCCGGCGTCCGTCAGCGCCGCCACGAAGGCCGAGATTCGTTCCGAGAGCCGCGCGAGGCGCCCCGTCTGCTCGCTGCGCGGGATGCGGATGTGGCCCGGGTAGAACATCAAGCCGTCGAAGCGTGCGCCCGGCAGCGACGCGGCAGCCTCGGCAACCCGGACGGCATCGGCGGGATCCACGACGCCGGTACGCCCCAGTCCCGCGTCGAACTCCACCAGGATGCCGAAGGTGCGCCCTGTGGCGGCCGCAGCCCTTGCCAGGGGGCCGAGCACCTCGACGGAATCGAGCCCCACCTTGAGGTCGACGCTGCGCGGCAGCGCGCACAACCGGTCCACCCTGGCCATGGACGCCGGCGGGTGGGCGAGCAGGAGATCCCCGGTCACGGCGGACATGACCTCGGCCTCGTGTGCGGTCGCCACCGCGAGTCCGACCGCACCGCGCTCGAGCTGGAGCCGCGCCATCTCCACGGATTTGTGCGTCTTGACGTGCGGGCGCCAGCCGATGCCGTGGGCTCTGCAGTAGTCGGCGACCCGCTCGATGTTGCTCCTGGCGCGCCCGAGGTCCACGACACCGACGGGCGTCTCCACCTGTGATAGTTCCATTCTCAGGGAGTCCCCCGGCCCGGCGCTTTCCAGCCGTCCAGATCGAACACCGACGACCGCACGCGGCCTTCGCCGGACGGATCGGTCCACGCCAGCATCAGCCGGTCGGCTCCCAGGCGGGCGATGCGCGGGAAGCCCGAGGCGCGCGCGGCATCGCTGTCCGCCAGCGGCCGGGCGTCTCCCGCCGCTCCGTTCCCGGCCACCAGCCGGCTCAGGATCGTGGTGCCGCCGCCGGTCCGCTCGAGCCAGGTCACGAGGGCGGAACCGTCGTCCAGCATGAGGACGTCCACGCGTCCGAGGGGCCGTCCCAGGTCGACCCGCGCGGGCGGCCCGAAGGAAGCCGCCGCGTCATGCGAAAACGCCACGTGCACGCGCGCCTCGCCCCGGGGCGCGGTAAACCACGCCACCACGACTTCTTCGCCCCGGGCATCCATCGCAGGGCCGTTCACGGGACAGCCGCCGATCACCCACCCGTCCTCGTGCACCGGCACGCTCGGCGTCCACGCGGGCTCGCCGTCGGCGGCGGCGGCGGTCCAGCGGCTGACGTGGATGTCCCGCACCTCACCCTCGGCCCGGTCCCGAAACACCAGAACCGGCACCCCGCCGGCCACCACCGCGTCCGTCTGGCAACACTCGCAGGCGCGCGCATCGACCACCGTCTCTGCAGTCGGCACTCCGGCCGTCACACCTGTGCCCGTCGAACCCGGCAGCGGCAGCATGCGCGCCCTTACCGACATCGGACCCCCGGGCTCGATCATCGCGCGTCCGTCGAGCCAGGCCGCCCACGTGCCCTGCTCCGTCTCGAATACCGAAACGAAGCCGTGTTCGGTGGGCGTGCCGTCCTCATGCGGCGTCCAGGGGTCGGACCAGGTCGAGCCGCGGTCGCCGGACCAGGCGAGGCGGACGCCGTAGTCGTACGTCCCCTGTCCCCCGCGCCAGAGCCAATGGACGACCAGGTGGTCCCGCACGATCCGGATCGACGGAAAATCGGCCCAGTTGACGAAAAAGCCGTCCCCCTCGACGACGGTCTGCGGCGGGCTCCAGCTGTCGGCACGCGCGTCGAAATGCGAAACCGCCACCCGGTGCCCGGACGCAGCCGGCTCCGTCCAGCTCATCCAGACGCCGTCCGCGCCGGTGGCCAGGAACGGCTGCCCGCTGCCGGCCGCCGCGGGCGTCTCGATATCGGCGGCGGGCGCCCGGTCCCCGGGCGTGCACGCAGTGAGCGCGGCCAGGACCGCAAGAAAGGGGACCGTCTCGTGCCTGCTGACTGTGGTCATAGCGCTACCGGCGGTGTATTGTCCAAGTAAAGGATCTCCAGCACCAACGTAGGGTAGTAGGTGGTATGGGCCGGACGGGAGGGCTTGGGCCAACACTTCGCCCCCCTCACCGGTCCTCGAACCGAACAACAATCGCTTTTCGAAGCGTCAACAGGGAAGAGGCCGGGCATGACACCGACGATGAACCGAAGTCACCGCTACCTGTGGGCTGCGGCGCTCGCCCTGCTCATGGTGCCCGTGCCGGTGTCGGCACAGTATTTCGGCCGCAACAAGGTACAGTACGAACAGCGTGACTTCCGCAAGCTGACGACCCAGAACTGGGACATCTACTACTACCCCGAGGCGGCGGACCCGATCGAGGACATGGCCCGCATGGCGGAGCGCTGGTACGAGCGCTTCTCGCGCGTTTTCCAGCACGAATTCGACACGCGCAAGCCGCTGATTCTCTACGCGGATCACCCGGACTTCCAGCAGACCAACACGCTGGGCGGCGCGATCGGCCAGGGGACCGGCGGGGTCACCGAGTCGCTCAAGAACCGCGTGATCATGCCGCTGACGGCAGCGTACCGGGACACCGACCGCATCCTGGGCCACGAGCTGGTGCACGCCTTCCAGTACAACATCGCGCAGAGCCGCACCGGCGGCGGCATCATGCGGCTGGCCCAGATGCCGCTGTGGGTCGTGGAGGGCATGGCCGAATACATGTCGATGGGCCGCGAGCATCCCCACACGGCCATGTGGCTGCGCGACCACATTCTGCGGGACGACAAGCCGACCCTGAGGGAGATCACGCGCAATCCGAAGTACTTCGCTTACCGCTTCGGGCAGGGCCTGATCTCGTATCTGGGCGGAACCTACGGCGACGACGCCATCCAGGATCTGTTCCGCGCCGCGCTCAGGGTCGGGTGGGAGCCGGCGATCGAGCAGGTGTTCGCGATGTCCAGCGACACGCTCGCGATGCAGTGGTGGGACGCGGTCGAGGCCGAGTACAGGCCGCTGATGGCGGGCAAGACGGATCCGTACGAGACCGGCGACGTCCTGCTGTGCGTCGAGTGCGGGGCGGGACGGGTCAACGTCGCGCCGTCGCTGAGCCCCGACGGCCGGTACATCGTCTTCCAGTCGGAGAGGGACCTCTTTTCGATGGACCTCTTCCTGGCCGACGTCCACACGGGTGAAGTACTGCGGCCGCTGCAGCGCAACGAGGCGCCGTACATCGACGGGATCCGGTACATCGACACCAGCGGATCGTGGTCGCCCGACGGCGGCAGCCTGGCCTTCGTGATCCTGGCCAACGGCAACAACCAGCTGGCCATCCTGGACGTGCGCAGCGGCGACATCGAGGAGCGGATCGAGATCGAGGGCCTGGGTGCGATACAGAACCCGGCCTGGTCCCCCGACGGCCGCAGAATCGCCTTTTCTGGGCTGAAGGGCGGGATCACCGACCTCTATGTCTACGACCTGGAAACGGGCAGCGTACAACAGCTCACCAACGACAAGCACGCCGACCTGCACGCCGCCTGGTCGCCCGACGGCCGCACGCTCGTCTTCACCTCCGACCGCAGTCCCGAAACCGATTTCGACGAACTGATCTTCGGGAACTACGTCCTGTCCTTCCTGGACGTCGAGTCGCTCGCGGTGAGCACGCGCATCCCCTTCGCCGGCGCCAAGCACATCAATCCGCTGTACGACCGGACCGGCGAGGGGATCTACTTCGTCTCCGACCCCGACGGTTTCCCCGACATCTATCACCTGCGTCTCGCCGACGGCGAGATGCGCCGCATCACGCACGCGGTCACCGGCGTGACCGGAATCACGATGCTGTCGCCGGCGTTCACCTACTCGCCGGACACCGACCTGCTCGCCTTCTCGGTGTTCCATGAGCGCGGCTATATCGTCAATACCGGGCGTGCGGACGAGATGGCCACCTACGTCGATGTCGTCGCCGAAGCCGGCAGTCCCCATCCGGGACGGCTGCTGCCGCCGGGCATGCCCGCCGTGGGCAGCCGGATCGCGAGATACCTGGCGGACCCCTACACGGGTCTGGTCTCGGACGAAATCTACACGGCCGACCAGTCCGAGCCGTACCGGCCTTCGCTGCAACTCGACTACATCGGCCAGCCGAACGTCGGGGTCGGCGCCGACACCTACGGCTCCTACATCGGTGGCGCGACCTCGGCGTACTTCAGCGACATGCTGGGCGACCAGACGGTCTTCACCAGCCTGCTCGCCAACGGCACCATCAAGGACATCGGCGCGAACGTCTTCTACCTGAACGAAAAGCGGCGCTGGAACTGGGGCGGAGGTATTCAGCACCAGCCCTACCTGCGCCGGTACTTCTCATTCGGCCGAAACAACTTCCAGATCATCAGCCAGCGCATCTTCATCGATTCGGCGGAGGGCCTGGCGCAGTACCCCCTGTCCGCCACGCGGCGCCTCGAGGGGGGACTCGGGTTTACGCGGTACAGTTTCGACCTGGAGAGGGAGACGTTCCACACCAATGCGTTCCAGCAGGTCGTCGGCTGGGAGCGGGAAGGGCTTCCCTCGCGGGATGCGCTCAACCTGGCCTCCGTGACGCTGGCGTTCGTGGGCGACAACTCGTACTCGGGGTTCACCAGCCCGGTTCGCGGCGGGCGTTTCCGGGTCGGGGCGCAGGCGCTGTACGGCACGGTGGATTTCCAGAACCTCACCCTGGACTACCGGCGCTATTTCAACAACGGTGGCCCCGTCACGCTGGCGTTTCGCGGGATGCACCTGGGGCGGTACGGAGATCTGCGCGCGCTCGACGAGCAGCAGCTGGGCACGTACTTCCTGGGCTACGAGCACATGATCCGCGGGTACTCCTACGAGTCCTTCGATCAGAACCGGGAATGCACGGTCAGCCTCGCCGGCTCCAGTTGCCCCGAGCTTGATCGCCTGTTCGGGCACCGTCTGGGGGTCTTCAACGTGGAGTTGCGGCTTCCCTTCACGGGTATCGAGGAGTTCGGCCTCATCAACTTCCCGTACATCCCGCTGGAGTTCTCCGTGTTCACCGACGTCGGGTTCGCTTGGGACTCGGAGCGGCCGGGGACACTGACCTGGTCGCGGCACTCGACGGAACGGATCCCGCTGGTGGCCAGCGGTGTTTCGGCCCGCATGAACATTCTCGGGTATCTGATCCTGGAGGGCTACTACGCCTATCCCTGGCAGCGCCCCGAGAAGGGCTGGCACATGGGCTTCGTGGTCGCGCCGGGCTGGTAGCGCGCGGCCGGGAGCGGGTAGCGGGAGCCTCCGGCCGGTTCCGGACCGGCGCGTCAGAAGATCTCGATTGTCACGTAGCGGCCGGGGTTTTCCCTGATGTCGTCCAGCAGCGCCCGGAGACTGGCCGTCGTCTCCACCGCCGTGTCGTAGAGCGAGTCGTCCATGGACAGCCGCCCGAGCGTGCCCTCGCCGCGCTCGATGCGCCCCAGGATCACGTTCAGCGACGCGACGCTCTCCTGAACCACGCCGGAGGTGCGCTCGACCGTGGCGAGCGTGGCCTCGGCCGAAGCCAGCGCGGCGCGCCATTCTTCCGCGCCCGAGATCTGTTCCATGTTCTCGGCCGACCTGCGCAGGCTCGCCGTGAGGGCCTGGACTTCGGTGGCCTGCCCGTCCACGATCTCGGAGAACTCCCCCAGGAGGTCGCGCAGGTGCGTGACCGCCTCGCCTGTCCCGGCGATTGACGAGTCCGACAGCACGGCCTGGACCCGATCCAGGACATCCTCCGCCTCGACGGCCAGGTTTTCGGCCGTATCGAGCACCCCACCGCCACCCGTCCCCGGCAGCATCTCCCAGGCGCCGACGAAGTCCTCGCCCGGCCCGGGAAGGACCGAGACGACCATCCCGCCGAGGAATCCCAGCGAGATCAGCTCGGTGGTGGATCCCGCCGGTATGGGCCATTCGCCCTCGACCTCGAGCGTAATGACCACGCCGCCCGCGGGCGCCAGCTCGAACGCGTGCACCCGCCCGATGTTGATTCCGCGCATTCTCACCGGATCACCCCGGCGGATTCCCTGCGCGTCCTCCACATGCGTGGTGACCATGTACCGTCCCCGGAAGGTCCCGGGGCTGGTCATCAGGAACAGGACCGTGAAAAACGCGATGATGCCCAGTATGACGAAGACTCCGACGCGGAACTGGCGAATGCCCGCGGTCGGCGGGACGGCCCGCAGCACCTCGGCGTCGGAAAGACGCGCGTCTCGGTTGGTTTCCGTGTTGCTCATGACATCTCCACGACATCAAGGGCGGCCTCGGCGGCCGCCCGGTCAACAAAAGCCCTGACTACGGGATCGGAACTGATCCGGAACTCGTCCGGCGTACCGCAGAACCGGATTCTTCCGCCCTCCAGCATCGCGACACGGTCGCACATCCACAGCGCGCCCTCCACATCGTGCGTCACGAGCACCGAAGTCACCCGCAAATCCTCCGACAGCCGCTTGATCAGCCTCTCCACGGCGGCCGTATTGACGGGATCGAGCCCGGTGGTCGGTTCATCCCACAGCAGAATGGCCGGGCTCCCCACGATGGCGCGCGCGATTCCCACGCGCTTTTTCATCCCTCCCGAAAGTTCGGCCGGCAGCATGCCCAGAACCGCGTCCGGATCGAGGTTGACCAGCTCCAGCGCCCGCCGGATCGCTCTCGCGGCGTCCGCACGGCTCATGCGCCGGAGCCTCTCGACCGGCAGCCCCATCTCGACGTTGCCGTACACGTTCAGGGAGTCGAAGAGCGCGGCGTGCTGGAACACGTATCCCACCTGCTCGCGCACGGCCTCCATGGCCCCGTTGCCGCCGAAGTATACGGAACGGCCGTTCACCTCCACATCGCCGCGGTCGGGCACGACGAGCCCGATCGTGGTCTTCAGCAGGACGCTCTTCCCCGTTCCGGACGGGCCGAACAGCGCGAACATCTCCCCCTCGCGAATGTCGAGGTCGACCCCCGACAGCACGGGATGACTGAACGCCTTATGCGTGTTGCGGTACCGAATGACGGAGGGGGCGGTCATCGGGGAGACGGGCAAGTCACTGCAGGAACAGGGGCGGGAACAATGCGTCCAGGATCAGGACGGTCAGCGTCTGGAACATGACCGAGGCCGTCGTTGTGCGGCCGACCCCTTCCGCTCCGCCCGACGTACGGAAGCCCATGTGGATCGCGATCACCGGAATCGCAAAGCCGAAGGTCACCGCCTTCATGAACGAGTAGAAGAGATCCCAGGAGTGCCAGAACAGGCGGGCGCCGTAGAGGAAGGTCTCGTAGCTGAGTCCGAGGGACAGCTGCGCGGCCACCATTCCCGCGAAGATCCCGATGATGTTGGACAGGCCCACCAGCAGGGGCATGACGATCAGCCCGGCCATGATGCGCGGAGCCGCAAGCATGATCACCGGGTCGCGGCCCAGCGAGCGGTAGGCGTCGATCTGCTCGGACACCACCATGGTGCCCAGTTCGGCGGTGATGCGCGCGCCCACGCGCCCCACGAGCACAACGGCGGTGAGCACCGGACCGAGCTCGAGCACGATGCTGGTCACGGTGACGCTCCCGAGCACGTAGAGCGGGATCGTCGCCGTGAACTGGTACCCTCCCTGCTGCGACGTCACGATGCCCGAGAGCATCGAGGTCACCGCGACGATGGGGATGCTCTGGACACCCATGACGTACAGCTGGCGCACGAATTCCCGCGACGAGATCCGCAGCCGGAGGGCGGCCGCAAACGTCGACCAGACGAGGAGACCGAGCTGACCCGCGTGCTCCGCCCAGTCTTCCCACCACTTGCCCACCGCCCGCACGGGCCGTTCGTAGAAGGCGGTCTGCCTCATTCGGATCCCGGGAACCGGGGTGCGGCGCGCGCACGGGAAGGAGTGATCAGAATGCCCACCGCAAAGGTTTGCTGGTTGATCTGCGGAGACCCCACCTCCTGGCGGAACTCGACGTAGGGAACCAGCACCGGAAGCACCGGCAGCCGCACGCCGGCAACGAGGCTGAACACCCAGTCGTCCGCGGGCGGGTCGTCGGTCATCGCACCCGCAGCCGGTTCGCCCCCCGTGCCCTCGAACGTCTGGCGGGAAGCGCCCGCACCGATGTAGAGCGGCCCCTGTGGCGCCAGCAGGACCTGGCCGCCGATATCGCGGAGCGAGCACTCGGCGCAATCCGGCAGCAGGTGGTCATAGAATCCGACGAGCGTGAGCCCGTCGCGCAGGAACGCGAGTTCGAATTCGGCCCGGGCACCGAAGCCGAAGGTGCCGTCGAAGATCTTGGACTGGTACAGGCCGTACGCGCCGGCCTTCACCCGCAGCTGGGCGGCCGCGGGCGACGCGGTGGAGACGGCCAGGACCGCGAACACCGCCATGGCCACCGTCAGGGGCGCGAGCGCCGCAACGGCTCCCGGCGCTCCCGTGCTGCGCCGGCCGCGCGTGCTGCGTGCACGGGACGTGCGGCGCGCCCGCGATGCTGGGGACGACTCCACGATCGGAATCGTTTGTCGTAGATTGGTCAGAGGATCCCTCCCCGGTCGTGCTCTCCGCTCCCGGAAGGTGCGCCGGGACCTGCCACGGACTTCCAAGGAAATGTACCGCAATCGTCCGGCAGCCGTCTTGTCCGCCGCCCCCCGGCTCTGCGTGGCCGGCCTGGTGGCCGCGGCAACGGCCGCGCCGACGACGCCCGGGCCCTCCCATCCGTTTCGCCTTTCCGTCGCCGACATGCGGGTCGCGGACGCGGCGCTCGAGGTCCGGATCCGCTTTTTCTGGGACGATCTGCAGTTCGCCATCATGGAAAGCAGATCGGACATGGACTTCGAGCTTTCGGAGACTCCGGAGGTCGATGGCATCGTAGAGGACTACATCAACGAGACGCTGGTGTTCCGCACGGGCGGCGCGCCGCTGATCGGCACGGTGGTCGAGCGGGGGGTGGAGGAAGCGGCGCGGCTCGACGAAGTGATGTGGTGGTACCGGCTCCGTTACGCGCTTCCGGCGGCCACCGAGCGGCTGCACATCCGCAACCGGCTGCTGTTCAACATGTTCGAGGACCAGCGCAACCTCGTGAACCTCACGACCCGGAGCGGCAGGGAGCGGACCTACTACTTCACGTGGGACGAGGACAACCTCTCGATCCCGGTTACCTGAACGACGGAGGCGACTCGGCCTCCTCCATCTTCCAGAACGCGATTCCGCCAGCTTGCTGTCCCACCTCCACATCGGCCACCCGCACGAACCGGGCAAGATCGAAGATGTCGACCTTCCCCGGCTCCGCTCCCACGCCCTCCACCGAAACGAAGGCGTAGCGCCCGTCGGGGCTGACCACCACGCCGTGCGTGACGGTCGTCGACGAGGGCACGCTCGCCAGCGCCCGGCCCTCGGCGAGATCGAAGAACTGGACACCCGCCCCCTGTTTGAGCGTGGCCACGAGGATCCGGTCGTCCGGGGTCAGCGCCAGGTTGTAGGGACCGGCGCCGGTCTCGAAGGTGCGCGTCAGCGCCCACGATTCGCGGTCGATCTGCAGGATGCGGTCGCCCCGGTTACAGGCCGCCAGCAGCGACTCGCCGCTCCGCGTGGGGACGACCCAGGTCGGCGAACAGGGCGCCTCGGCGTGGAACCGCCGGCTGACCTCGAAGGTGCGCGTGTCCACCTCGACGATCTGGTTGTCCATCATGCACGCCGAGTAGAGGAATTCCCCGGCCGCGTCCAGGCGGGCCCCGTGCGGCATGGTGCAGGTCTCGATCTGGTCCACCTCGATCATGTCCGGAGCGTACACCACCGAGATGGTCGAGGGCACCGGTTCGCCGTGCAGGTTGAAGTTGGCGACGAAGGCGTAGAGCCCGTCGGCCGTAAGATCAAGCGTGGCGGGGAAATAGCCGAGGAGAATCGGGGCGCCGACCAGCGTGTCCGGACCCGCGTGGAACTTCCACAGCTTGCCGTCGGGAACCCCGTGGCCGGTGGTCATGTAGAGGAAGCGTCCGTCCGCGGAGAGATTGAGGCCGTGCGGACCCTCGGTCTCGGTGGCCATCTCGCCGACGGCGATGGTCCGGTCCAGCGCTGCTCCGTCCGGTCCGAAGCGGATCCTGTGCAGGAGATCGGCGGACTCGGCGCCGACGTAGACGTAGTAGTCGGCCGTCGGCGGCTCCTGGGCGGGGACGGCGCGCGGCAGCAGCAGGCAGGGGATCAGCAGAGCGAACGCCGCGTTCGACCCTTTACTCAACGCGCATCTCCATCGAGGGGAAAGCAGTGGCAGGCATCGATGCCGAACGGTAGAGAAAGGCGGGGCGCGAGGGCAAGGCCGTGCGGTTCGCCATGCGGGGTCCCGTCATGATCCAGTTGCTCACCGTGGTCGGCGTCTCGCTGTCGATTTCCTTCGTGTGCTCGGTCCTCGAGGCCGTGCTTCTGTCGGTCAACCGCAGCTACGTCGCGCTGATGCAGCGCCGCGGCGAGGCGGCAGGCAGGATCCTGAGCGGCATGAAGGACCGGATCGACGAACCCATCGCCGCGATCCTGACGCTGAACACCATCGCGCACACCGTGGGGGCGGCCTGGGCGGGCGCCATCGCCGCACAGGTCTTCGGTGAGGTGTGGATCGGGGTGTTCTATGCGGTGCTCACCTTCGCCGTGCTGGTCTTCTCGGAGATCATCCCCAAGACGCTCGGGGCCACATTCTGCAACCGGCTCGCGCGCCCCACCGCGCACCTGCTGCGCCTGATGGTGCTCGTGGTGAAGCCGGTCCTGGCGCCGCTCGGCCTCCTCAGCCGAGGGATCACGCCGAGGGGGCACCAGGGAGCCAGGATCAGCCGGGCCGAGATCGAGGCGCTCGCGGAACTGGGACACCGCGAGGGCGCGCTCGACGAGGACGAGTTCCAGGTCATGGCCAACGTCATGCAGCTCGACGAGATCGCGGTCAGCGAAGTGATGACGCCCCGGATCGACATCGTCGCCGTGCCGGTGGACGCGTCGGTGAGCCAGGCCATGGACGTCATGTTGGACCACGGCAAGCTGCGCCTGCCCGTGTACGAGGGGGACCTCGACCAGATCGTGGGGATCCTGCTCGCCCGTGACCTGTGGAGGGCCGCACGCGACGGGCGCGAAGAGGCCCGTGCCGTCGCGCGGCCGGTGCGTTTCGCGCCCGCATCGAAGCCGGTCGAGGAGCTGATCCAGGAGATGCGGGCGAAGCGGACCAAGATGATCATCGTCCTGGATGAATACGGAGGCACGGCTGGCCTGGTGACCCTGGAGGACCTGATCGAGGAGATCGTCGGCGAGATCCAGGACGAGCACGAGACCAACGAGCCGATCGATTTCCGGGATCTTGGCGACGGCCGCACGGTCATTCGCGGCGGAACGCCCGTGAGGGACGTGGAAGGCCGGCTCGGCGTCGACCTGGGCGAGGACTTCGACACCGTGGGAGGGTTCGTGTTCGGCGCGCTCGAGGGCATCCCGAAGGCCGGAGACTCCATACCGGTCGAGGGCGGCCGGCTCAGTGTCGCCAAGGTGCGGCGACGAAGGATCGAATACGTCGTCTACGACCCGGAGGACTAGCGGCCGACCGGCGCCGTCAGCCCTCGGTGGGTTCGGGATCCGGGGGAACGACCTCCGCTGGGCGGTCCTCGGCCTCTGCCGGCGATCGCTTCAGGTTTCGCTCTTCAAGCCAGAACGAAGTCGCAAGGAGTATCGCTCCGCAACTGATGGCCATGTCGGCGACGTTGAAGATCCACGGCCAGTTCGTGAATCCGAGCGGGATCGGGCCGATGAAGTCCACCACGCCCCCCTCCCACCGGACGCGGTCGATCAGGTTGCCGAGGGCGCCCGAGGTCACCAGCGCCAGCGAGACGACGCGCAGGTTGTCGTTCGGCCTCGTGTGAATGAACACCGCGATGACCAGGCCCAGCGCAATCAGCGCGATCACGACGAAGAACCAGCGCGGGTCGTCGCCGATGGACAGTCCGAATGCCGCCCCGCGGTTATACGCCAGCGTGAGGGGCACGTAGCCGCCCAGGAAGTCCGGGCGGGGGGCGTCGGCCAGCGCCGACACCGCCCATCGCTTGGTCAGGATGTCGGCGATGAGGATGATCGGCAGACTGATGCCCAGGATCGTCAGCTTGCGTTTCAAATGTCGGCTCGTCTCCGGCGGGAACAGCCCCTGCCGTCGAGGGGAAAGCGCGGGGAAAAGTGGAGGCGGCGGGAGTCGAACCCGCGTCCGCGAATGGATTCTTCCAAGCCTCTACGTGCGTAGATCGCCGTTCGGTTCACTTCCGGACGGGTCGGCGAACAACCCTGCCCGGGCTAGCCACATGGTGATCTCGTCCGTCGGCCCTGTGGCGTGGACCTCGGGACCAGCCCGACTCGTCGACGCCCCCGCGGCCTGCCTCGGGCGGGCGGGCCGGGGGACGGACGGCTTATTGTCTAAGCCGCCAGTGCCAGATCGTTGTTGGCATTTGTGTGGTTTCCGGGATTTTTTTCGAGGCTCCCGGGCCTCGGCACGCAACTCCGAAGTCTCCAGACCCGTCGAAGCCGTGTCGCCCCCATTGCTTTCAATCAACCGGTGGCCGTCCGGTCAACACCGGCCCCGCGGCCACGCTCGTCAGGTAACGATAAGCCCCGTGCGGCCGGACGTGAACCCCCGTTCGGCAAACCGACGCGGACCAGGTAGTCGTCCAGAACGGCCCGCACCTCGGTGAGATCACGTACCTGGAACAGTCGTTGCCGCAGTACCCTGCCGTCGCGCAGGCCCTTCGTGTACCAGCCGAGGTGCTTGCGGAACTCCCGCACCGCCTTGTCGGGGTCGCCTTCAAATGCGATCGCGTTGCGGGCGTGCCGCACACAGATGTCGAATCGTGTTCGCACGCCTGGCCCGCCGGGGACCGGCCTCCCGTCGAGGGCCGCCCGCGACTGCCGGAAAAGCCACGGGGCACCGTGCGACCCGCGCGCTATCATGATGCCGTAACACCCGGTCTGATCCCGCATGCGAACCGCGTCCTCGCCGCAACGGACGTCGCCATTGCCGATCACGGGCACCTCGAGGGTACGGACCAGTTGGGCGATTTCGTCCCAGCGGGCCCTGCCCGCGTACATGTCGGCCCGGGTGCGCGGATGCAGCGTCACCATGCGCGCTCCCGCATCCTGGCAGATCCGTCCGAACCGCACCGGGTCGCGGGTGCTCTCGTCGAAGCCGGAGCGGATCTTCGCCGTGACCGGCAGCGGCGTCGCCGCCTCGACGGCGCGCACGATCCTGCGTACAAGTGCCGGATCGCGCAGACAGCCCGAACCGCCATTGCGCTTCACCACCTTCTTCACCGGGCACCCGAAGTTGATGTCGACGAAATCCGGTGCGTACGTCTCCGTCACCAGCGCCGCAGCTTCTCCCATCGTGGCGGGATCGGCACCGAAGATCTGGATCCCGATCGGACGCTCCTCGTCGTCGAAACGCAGGTAGGAGGCGGTCCGCTCGCTGCCGCGCACGATCCCTTCGGCGCTGACGAACTCTGTGAGGACGACATCGGCCCCGAAGCTGCGGCAAAGACGCCGGAACGGAGCCTCCGACACCCCGGCCTGCGGGGCCAGGAAGAGGGGTGTTGCCGCACCTCCGGGCACCTCGAATGGCAGCCTGTTCATGAACCAAAGCTAACAGGCCGCGGCGCGACCTTGAGGCGCACGGGACGCGACCCGCGCGCCGGGTCACCGGCACCCGCCGAGGCGGCCCGCACGACCGGGCACCCACACACACCAAAACGGCCCGCACGACCGCTGGTTTTCCCCGGCCACGGTGAATACCTTCCCACGATGCTGAGTGACTTTTTCGCCCGGGAACGGGTCAGTCTCGATCTCGCCGGCGACACGCGGGAGGATGTTCTCGAGGCGCTCGTCGCCCTCCTCAGGCTCGATGAGCGGTCTGGAGCGAAGCTGTCCCGCACCCTGCGCCGGCGGGAGAGTCTCGGCTCGACGGGGATCGGGCGCGGCATCGCCATACCTCACTGCCGTTCGCTCGTGGTGCGTCGTCTGCGCCTCGCCTACGGACGGCACCGGACCGGGATCGACTTCGGCGCCATCGACGACCGGCCCGTGCATCACTTCTTCCTGATCGTGGCGCCACCGGTCGAGGTGTCCGGACAGTACCTCCCGGTCCTGGGGAAGCTCGCGCGGTTCGCGAGGAACCGGGACGTGCCCGCCAGGCTGGCCAACCTGCGCTCCGCCAACGAGTTCCTGGATCTGCTGGAATCGAGGAGCGCCTGAAGAGGGGCGCGGACCGCCGCCCGCGGGCCGCGCGCGTGGCGCAACGCGGGCCGGCTACTTCGTGACGAACATCCTCCGCACCACGGGTTCGCGTCCGTTGACGAGCATCTGGACGAAGTAGACGCCCGACGCCACCTGGTTGCCTGCGCGGTCGCGCCCGTCCCAGTAGGCCTCGTACTGGCCGGCAGAGGTGTATTCCAACTGGAGCATCGGCAGTCCCTCGCCGCCCGCGAATCCCACCGCCACCGGCGCCGCGACGAACTGCTGCAGGATATTGAAGATGCGGATCGATACCGTGACCGAGCCCTCCTCGACGAAGAGGGATTCATACAACTCGAACGGTATCCGCGTCTCGGGATTGAACGGGTTCGGGTAATTCTGTTCCAGCGTGAATCCCGGATCCTGCTCGCCGGGGAGCGGAGGGCGCTCCTGTGCACCGACACGGCAGAATCCGCCGAAACAAAGAAATACCACGACGCAAGCGATGCGTCTCAAATCATGTCCTGCTTTCAGTTCAGTAGCGTTCGTGCGATCGCCCCCCAGGGCATGGGCCTGCTCGGCACCGTGGACTTGTCAGTCGTGCGCCAATACTACGCGGGCGGGCCGTGCGAAGTCAAGCGCGCGAGACCCGCCTTCCATCGTCCAGACGCTGCGTGACGCCCCGGGCGTCGAGGTAGGCAAGAACGGGTATCAGGTGCTTGCGCGTGACCGGCAGGACTTCCCGGAAGTCGGCCGGCCCGAGTCCCTCGCGCCCCCCCAGCCCCTCCATGACCCGCGCGGCCGCTTGGTCCAGCGCCCCCGCCGTCACCCAGTAGGCGTCCAGCCTGCGCACACGATCCCCCGCCGCGAGGAACCGGAGGACGGCCCCGGTCGCGGGGTGGCCGGAGACCCGCTGCAGCAGTTCGCCCGTGTCGGGGCCCTGGAGGCCTGCGTGCTCCAGGATCGCCAGGATGCGTTCGGCAAGCCGCTCCTCATCGGGAGACAGGACGGGCTCGAACCCGGGCAGCCTCGCGATCTT
Source organism: Longimicrobiales bacterium (assembly GCA_965205005.1). Lineage (GTDB taxonomy): Bacteria > Gemmatimonadota > Gemmatimonadetes > Longimicrobiales > Gaopeijiaceae > Bin94. Next base: position 4,215,334 of record OZ242028.1, read on the forward strand.
CCTCTCGACGGCCAGGAGGCCCCGTGCGGCGAGGCGTGCGGCGAGGCCGTCCGCCAGCCTGGGACTGGCCATCCTCGGCAGGGCCGTCCTCAGCGCACTCAGTGGAACTCCGGGTTCGAGCGAGTGTTCGCGGTGATGCCGGCGGACGTGTTCCAGCAGCTTCTCCTCGCCCGCGGCGACGATGCCGTGGTCGAAGAGCAGCCCGTCGAGACGCCAGACCAGTTCACCGAGGTCGTCGGTGGCACGTCCACGCCATCCGGCCACCACACCGATGGCGTCCACGTCCAGCCCCGTCCAGCCGGCCAGGGCGACCGCTCCCCGCACGGCGTGGCGCCCGCCTCTCGACAACGCCTCCAGCGAGTCCCGGCCGGTGCGGCCGAGGCGCTTGCGTTTCGGAGGCGCGGGTTCCAGCACGGTGCCCCCGGCTATGGTTGTGACGGGCGAATAGGCACGCACCACGAACCGGTCACCGCACCGCGCGACGACCGGTGCCTCGAGCCGCAGCTGCGCGAGAACCGGCTCGCCCGGCACGGCTTCGTCGACACCGAACAGCACCACCCTGGCCATCACCTCGACGGTGCCGAGATGCACCCGCACCCGCTGCCCGCCCTCGATCCGCCATATCCGTCCGGCGCTCTTTCTGCTCCCGCCCGGCCCGGATCCGGGGGGTTCCAGCGCGGACAGCTCCACGGTGAGCATGAGGGAGGGCGACCAGCTGCGGCTCGAGACCACCACGTCGCCGCGGGCAACGTGCCCGCGCCTGACCACCGCTCCCGTCAGTGCCACGGCGGTGCGCTGTCCCGCCACGGCGTGCCCGACCTGGGTGCCGTGCACCTGCAGCGCCCGGATTCGGGCTTCGTCGCCCCGGGGCAGTATCCGCACCACGGATCCGCGCGACAGCCGTCCCGACCACAGCGTCCCCGTAACCACGGTGCCGGCGCCCTCCAGCGCGAAGACCCGGTCCACCGGCAGGCGCGCCAGGTCGTCCGCCGTCCTGGCCCGCGTGCGTTCGGCACAACGCACGAGCGCCCGGGACAGCTCCGTCAGCCCCGTGCCCGACCGCACGGAGGTGGCGACGATCTCGGCGGATTCGTACGGCGTGCCGGCAAGCAGTTCGCGGATTTCGTCGTCGACGAGCTCAAGCCACTCGTCGTCCACGAGGTCCGTCTTGGTGATCGCGACGACCATCCCCTCGACGCCGAGCATGCTCACGATGGCGAGGTGCTCGCGCGTCTGGGGCATGACGCCCTCGTCGGCCGCAACGACCATGAGCACCAGGTCCATGCCGGAAGCGCCGGCCACCATCGTCCGCACGAACCCCTCGTGTCCGGGCACGTCCACGATGCCGAACTGCCGGCTCCCCTCCGGCGCGTAGCGCGCGAATCCCAGCTCGATCGTGATTCCGCGCCTCTTCTCCTCGACCAGGCGGTCCGTGTCAACGCCGGTCAGCGCCTGCACGAGCGCCGTCTTGCCGTGATCGATGTGGCCCGCGGTGCCGAGGATGAGCCCCGTTTCGTCGTGTCCTTCGGCGGGATCGGGACCGGAAGGCTCGCCTCCCCTGGCCGGATTCATGTCATGTGCGCCCAAGGGAGGGATCGAGGAAGTTGAACGAGGCCAGGCGGCGGCCGCCCAGCATGTGAAAGGTGATGAAATCGTTGAGCAGGGTCAGGTGTGCGCCGGGCCGCCGCAGTTCCTCGGGGACTTCCCCCGCGAGCAATGTGAGCAGCTGCAGCCGCGCCAGCGGTCCGATGCGCCGTGCCGAGCCGGACGCGGGACACTCCGGCCCCCGTACGCCTCCGGCAGAGAGATCAAAGCGCGCCATTTCGTCCGGCTCGAGCGCCCGGCCGCACCCTGTGCACATGGAAAGCTCCGGGGCGAAACCCAGGGTGTGGATGATTCGCCAACCCAGGGCAAGCACCTGTCCGACGACATCTTCGGCCTGGGCGGTCTCCAGTCTGTCGAGGCCGACCGAGAGCGCGTCGTACAGCGCCGCGTTGGGCTCCTCGGCCGCGTGTCCGAGGACGATTTCGGCGGCAATCGACGCCCCGGCGAGGCGCTGGAAGTCGCCGGCGAGCCCGAAGCGCACCTTTGCCGGGCTGAACTCCCGCAGCGACTGCAACTCCCGGCCGTCCCGCACGAAGATCACGGCCGTTCCCTCTCCGAAGGTGTCGACGCCGCCACGCCCGCGGGACGCGCCGCGCCGGATGCCGCGGGCCATGACGCCGACCAGCCCCAGGTCACGCGCGTAGAAACGGAGCACCCGGCTGGTCTCCGAGAACGGGTAGGCGCGCAGCAGAATCGCGTCGGTCGTTACGATCACCCGTCCAGCTCGCTGAGGAGTTCGCGGCGGCGGCGATCGTACTCCTCCACGCCGATCGTCTGCGCGTTCCACCGTTCGTCGAGCCGGGCCACCTCCACGAGCACCCGGCGGCGGCGATCGGCGGCGGCCGCCGGGGGACGGGTGCGGGTGCGGAGCGCAAGGATGGCCCCCACCAGCGCCAGCGCGAGGGCCAGAACCACGGCCAGCAGAGCGAGGTTCCCTCCGGGCAGCAGTTGCGAGCCGGTCCCGATGCGGACGGTCGAGGGCGCCACCTCGCGTGCGGCAAAGCGGCGGTAGGTTACGTCGTCGAGGGTGATCGGCTCGGCAGCCATCAGGCCCGCCACCGATAGATCGCCCGCCGGCTCGCGGATCAGCAATTCCATGGACTGCGTGATGCCCTCGATCGGAATGGTGAACTCGCCGTCAGGGATCCGGTAGCGCACCAGGTAGACGCTCTCGCCGGGCGGAATCGGGGCCGAGACGTGGAGTCGTCCGCCGCCGAAGCTCGCCGCTCCCGGCGGCAGATCGCTGTCGCCGACTTCGAAGTCGACGGCCCCGGGCGGCAACGCGTAGGACCAGGAGGCGCCGGCCTCGCTTGCAACCACGGTCGCGCCGAAGTCATTGCGCAACTCGAAGAGGTCGGTGACGGACCAGCCGGGTCCCGGGTCGTCCCGGACGGCGAAGAGGTTTCGCACGCGGACCGGCAGAGAGATCCCGGGCCCGGCACCGACCGTCGGGTGCGCCCGTATCACATAGGTGTCCGCCAGATCGGCCGTGCTGGTTATCGCACCCCCGACGTAGAGTACGTTCCTGTATCGGATGGACGCGAAGAAGACGTCGCCGGACGGCTCGACGGCGAGTTCGGGGACGGGCACCTCGAAGGCGCCGTCCGGTCCGACGCGGGTGCTGTCGACCTCACCCGTGAACGTGGGCGAAACGCGGTGCAGCACCACGGTTCCGGTGTCGGCCGGAACGTCGCCGACGAGCACCTGTCCGGAGAGTACGACACGCTCGGGCAACTGCGGGGATGCGATGGCCAACAGCAGGGGTGCGATGGCCAGCAGCGGCGCTGCCGAGCGGGTGGCGCTCAGTGGTCGAACCGTCCGAAATCCTCGGGGCGCAACCTGCGCAGATGTTCCTCGAGGGCTTCGCCGCTCATGCACGATCCTTCGCTCTCCTCGGGTTCGTCCCCCTCCGCGACGCCGATGGATTCGGTAACGGACGCAAGAAGTGCATCGTCCGCGAATATGCGTGCCTCCGCGCGCAGGGCGATGGCGATCGAATCCGAGGGCCGCGCGTCCACCGAGATCAGGTCGCCGTCGCGGTCGATGATCAGTTCGGCGAAGTAGGTGCTGTCCTCGACCCGCGTGATCAGCACCCGTTGCAGGGTGCCACCGAGTCCGCCCAGGACCGACACGAGAAGATCATGGGTAAGGGGCCTCTGAAACGACACGCCTCCGAGTTGCATGGCGATCGCGCTCGCTTCGCCTGGCCCGATCCAGATCGGCAACACGCGATCGGTCCCGACTTCCCGGAGGATCACCACCGGCGCGTTCGACGTGCGATCGAACGCGAGGCTCTGCACATTGACCTCGATCACTTGACCTCCTCGCTCGGTGTGCTGCGGGGCGGGAGTAACAAATTGTCCCGGTCCGCTCCACAGCGCCAGCGCGGCCCTTCCCGCACCGGTGCGGTCCGTCCTACAACGCCAGCGCGGTGCGCAGGTCGCCCACCCGATCCGTGCGCTCCCAGGCAAACAGGCTGAGGTCACGCCCCCACGCCCTCGTCGCGGCCGGCGCGCGGCCGAAATGCCCGTAGGCCGCAGTCGGACCAAAAACCGGCGCCCTCAGCCCCAGATCCCTCATGATGCTTGCGGGCCGGAAGTCGAACACGGCGTGCACGGCGTGCGACAGGTCGCGGTCGGGCACACAACCGGTTCCGAAGGACTCCACCCACACCTGTACGGGCTCAGGCCTGCCGATCGCGTATGCCAGGCGCACCTCGCACCGGGAAGCCGCGCCGGCGGCAACCAGGTTCTTGGCGGCCCACCTGGCGGCGTACGCCCCCGACCGGTCGACCTTGGTGGCGTCCTTGCCGGAAAACGCGCCACCGCCGTGCCGCCCCATGCCCCCGTAGGTATCCACAATGATCTTGCGGCCGGTGACCCCCGCATCGGCCTCCGGTCCCCCCGAGACGAAGCTGCCGCTGGGATTGACATGGATTTTCGCGCTGTCGGGCGAGAAGTGCCGCTCCGGAAGCACCGGGGTGATGACCTCGCGAATGACCGCTTCGCGGATCTCGTCCTGGGACAGCGGGGCCCCTTCGTGCACGGCGGCGTGCTGCGTGCTCACGACGACCGTGTTGATGCGGACGGGATCGATCCCGTCGTACTCGTACGTGACCTGCGACTTGCCGTCCGGCCCGAGCCAGGCGATCTCACCAGACCTGCGCACCTCCGCGAGCCGCCTCACCAGCGCGTGGGCCGCGGAGATGGGCGCGGGCATGAGTTCCGGCGTATCGGCGCAGGCAAACCCGAACATCATGCCCTGATCCCCCGCACCGCCCTGATTCACGCCGGCCGCGATCTCGGGCGACTGCGTCGTCAGGGCCAGATCGCAACGGGTGCCGTCCAGGCCGTAGACGGGCCGCTCGTAGCCCGCTTCCCGCATCACCCGGCGCACCAGGTGCGGGATGTCCGGAAGCGGTCCTTCGGTCGTGATCTCGCCCGCTACGACCACCCGGTCGGCCGCGACCAGCGTCTCACAGGCCACGCGGCCCTCCGGGTTCTCCGCCAGAATGGTGTCGACGACCGCATCGGATATCTGGTCGGCGATCTTGTCGGGGTGGCCCTCGGTGACGGACTCGGATGTAAAAAGGTTCTGACTCAAGGCGTCGGCATCTCTGGGGAAACGTTGACGGGTGCCGGGCGAGGCGGACGGCCCGGCGCGGCCAGGCTGTACGCGACAACACGGGGCACTGCGGTGCCGGAACTGTGACGGAAGAAGAATCCGGCCGACTCGTCAAGCCCCGGCCGCAGCGTCACGGACCGAACACACCTTCCAGTGACCTTCTCAGCGTGCGCTTGACGTCGTCGCTCGTCGGCGCTTCGAGCGCGGCCGCAGCCGCGGCGCGCACCGCCTCCATGCGGCAGCGACGGACAAGTCGCTTGATTTCGAGGAGTGACGGCCATGCCACCGAAAGCGCGTCGACGCCCAGGCCGAGAAGCAGCAGGGCCCCGAGCGGGCGAGCCGCCATCTCACCGCAGGCACTCACCTCCACGCCCGCCCTGCGGCCGGCTTCGGCCACCATCGCGATCTGCCGCAACACCCCCGGATGCAGCTCGTCGAAGAGATGGGCCAGGCGCGTACTGGTCCGGTCGACCGCAAGGGTGTACTGGACCAGGTCATTGGTGCCGATGGAGAGGAAGTCGACGTGGGCGGCCAGCCGGCGCGCCTGCAGCGCCGCCGCCGGGGTCTCGATCATTGCGCCGAGGCTGGCTTCTTTCGAGATCGGCACGCCTTGCCGGCGAAGCTGATCGCCGGCTCGCCGCAGGAGACCCCGTACGGAGGCGATGTCGTCCAGCGTGTTGACAAGGGGCACCATGATGCGCACGTCGCCGTGCACCGTCGCCCGCAGAATCGCACGTAGTTGCGCGAGAAACAGCTCGGATTCGTCCGGAAGTACGCGTACGCCCCGCCTGCCCAGGAGGGGATTCTCCTCGGCCGGTGCCCGGAGGAAGACCGGAAACTTGTCCCCGCCCAGATCGAAGGTGCGGATCAGCACCGGGCGACCGGCAAAAGTCTCGGTGACAGCCCGGTAGGCCCGGTATTGCTCCTCTTCCTCCGGGGCCGCGCTGCGCCCCACGACGAGGAACTCGGTGCGGAAAAGCCCGATCCCGTCGGCGCCGTGATCCAGCGCCCGGGCCGCTTCGCCGGGCAGGTCCAGATTCGCCCTGAGCGCCACACGGGTGCCGTCGAGCGTGACCGCCTTCTCCCGGGCGATCGCCACGCTCTCGCGCGTCCAGCCGAGGATCGCCGACCGCCGCAGCTCGAAGCGCTCGGCCTCGTGGGCATCGGGATCGATCACGACCCGGCCGGAGCGCCCGTCCACGAGCATCGCCTGGCCATCCCGCACCTTCGTGAAAACTCCGTTCAATCCGGCCACGGCAGGGATCTGCAGCGAACGCGCGAGGATCGCCCAGTGGGAGGTACGCGTTCCTTCGTCGGTCGCCAGCGCCACGACCTTGCCGGGTTCCAGCCGGGCGACAAAGCTCGGAACGAGGTCGCGCGCGACGGCTACGACCCCGGAGGCCGAACCCGGATCCCACGGGTCGGGCAACCCCAACAGGTGGTTGAGAACCCGCAGTTTGAGATCCGCGAGGTCGTTCAGCCGGTCCAGCACCATGGGGTGCCACGTCTGTGACCAGCGCTCCTTGAGTTCCAGCATCCGCCAGGCGAAGGCGCGCGCCGCGGTGAGCCGGTTCTCGACGATGTAGCGTGCCGTGCCGTCCACGACGTCGGGATCGTCGAGCATGAGGATCTGCGGATCGAAAATCCTCGCCTCAACGGGCCCGAGGCGCGACCGGGTGTCACTCTTGAGCCTCTCGAGCTGACCGCGTGCATCCGCCAGCGCGGAGTGCAGACGTTCAAGCTCGCGCCCGGCGGCGTCCGCACCCACGGCCGCATGCGGCACCTGCGGAATGCTCCACTCCATCCGCCGCACCGTGCCCCTCGCGATTCCCTCGGCGGCCGGGAAGCCCCGGAGCACCGTGGGGGCGGAGGCGCGAGCGGCACCGTCACTCATCGAACCCGTCACTCATCGAACCCGCCACGCACCAGACTTGCCAGCGCCTCCACCGCCTCCGCGGCATCGTCGCCCTCCGCGGTGATGGTGAGCGAACTGCCCTTCTCGGCGGCGAGCATGAGAACGCCCATGATGCTCTTGCCGTTGACGCGCATTTCGTTCTTCGTCACCCGGATCGACGAGGAAAAGCCGCCCGCGAGCTTCACGAACTCGGCGCACGGTCTGGCGTGCATGCCCAGCCGGTTCGGCACCTCGACGTCAAGGGAGCGGTTCACGGCCCCTTGAGCCCCGCGACAGCTCCAACTTCACTCCCGGCCAATGTCGCTTCCGGTCAACGTCACTCATGGTCATCACTCATAGTCCTCGATCAGCGAATCACGGGGATTCAGCGCCTTGCGCAGCCCGTCGTCGAACCGCGTGGGGACATCGACACCCGAATAGGCGAGCAGCTGGTTCATCGCAATCACCTCGCTGATGGCGGCCAGGCTCTTGCCCGGATTGAGCGGAATGGTCACCCGCGGAATCTCGACGCCGAGAATACTCGTCGTCTCCCGCTCGAGCCCCGTGCGATCGTACTCGCGCGAGTCGTCCCAGGCCTGCAGATCGACAATGATCTCAACGCGCTTCCGCTGGCGCGTGGCCCGCGTGCCGAACATCGAGGCGATGTCGATGATCCCGACACCGCGTATCTCCATGTGGAAGCCCTGGCGTTCATGCCCCTTCCCCATCAGAACGTCGTTGCCGCGCCTGGACACGAGAACAAGATCGTCGGCGACCAGACGGTGTCCGCGCGCCACCAGCCCGAGCACGCATTCGGACTTGCCGATTCCGCTGGGCCCGGTAAACAGCAGGCCAATCCCGTAGACGTCGGCCAGGGAACCGTGCAGGGTCGTGGTCGGGGCCAGTACATCTTCGAGATACGGCTTGAGCACCCTGTAGAAGTCGCCGGTGGCCAGACGGGTGCGAAAGACCGGCACCGACGCGCGCGCCGCTGCGGTGACGAATCCCGGCGGAACGTCCAGTCGCCGCGTGACGAATACGGCGGGTACGTCGCGCGCGAACACGGCTCCGAGGCGCGCCCTCGCCTCATGCGGATCGAGGGTGGCCAGATAACTCATCTCGGTCTGACCGAAGACCAGGGCGCGGCCGTCCGGGAAGCGATCCGTGTATCCGGCGAGCGCGAGACCCGGACTCGATACGTCGGGGTTGGCGATGTGACCGTCGAGAGGCACGTCGGTGGTGAGCAGCTCGAGCTGCAGCGATACTTCCCTGGCCGCGAAGAAATCGCGGACGGTGATCGACGGCGTCACTGCCTCCGTACCCGCCTCCGGCCCGTGAGCGGTATGGCAGGCCTCACCGCGCGATCTCAGCCGTCCACGCCCGAGGGCGTGTGGCGAAAGTCCTTACGCCTCGAACGGTCACGCTTGAGAATCCTCTTGACGTGCGTGTCCAGCTCATCCATGGCCACGCGAAAATCGGGCCCTTCGCCATGTGCCACAACCGCATTGCGCCGCCGCCTGGAGACAATGGCTTCGACCGTGCAGGTCCGGCCTTCATTGCGAAAGATGAAGCTCACGTCCATCACCGCGGGATCGAAACGGGGCCAACGCTCCGCCAGCACCTCCGCGCGGTCTCTCAGGGCCGGGCCGACCTCGCATCGCTGCGCAGTGATCCGTGTCGCCATTCTGAATTCGTCTCCAGAGCCAGAGGGAAACAATGCGGCGGCCGGATGGGTCCGTCCGGATCCGGCGTCGCCGCCTCGGTGGTGTCCCAAGTTAACAAACCACAGGACGAATCCCCACTCTCGGCGCCGCGTCCCGGCCGAGCGTTCCAGTGCGGCGTGCGCGCCTCATCCGCGCGTGCGGGCCTCCGCGAGCAGACGGCGCAGCAGGCCCTCGAAGGCGGTCGCCACCCCCTCCCAGGTGTACTGCCGGGACATTGTTCGCGCCGCACCACCCATGCGGTCCCGGGTGCCAGGTTCCATGACCCGCGCCAGCGCCGTCGCCAGTGCGTCCACGTCGCCGTGCGGCACAAGAACACCCGTTTCGCCGTCACGCACGGTTTCGCGCAAACCCGGCGAGTCGGAAGCGACTGTGGGCGTGCCGCACGCCGAAGCCTCGATGCTTGCAATGCCCCATCCTTCGCGAGGCGATGTCAATGCATGCACCCACGATCTGGACAACAGCTCGCGCTTCTCTTCGTCCGGCACAAACCCGGCGAAGCGAACGCGGTCCGCGATCCGGAGGCGCCGGGCCGTCCGCTCCAGCGCGCCGCGCGCGTCACCCCGGCCCGCAACCACCATTCTCACGCCGAGACCGCGGTCACGGAGCCGCGCGACCGCCTGCAACACGAGGTCGACCCGCTTGTATCGCTTCAACCGCCCAAGGAACACCACCGTGGGCTCCTGAAAGCGCTCCCTGGCCGGGCCCAGCCCTTCGAGGTCCACCCCGTTGCGTATCACCTCGATGCGGTCCGGGTCGAGCCCCCGGCGCACGAGATCGTCGCGCGTGCTCTCCGAGACGGCCACGCAGTCGAGTCCCCGATACACGGAAGGGATGATGCGCTCGAACAGCCACGTGGCGCTCGCGAGCACGGGGTTGGCCTCCTGGAACGCGGTGGGGCCGAAGAGGTGATGCACCAGGAGGAGGCTGGTTCGGGCCTCGACCCAGCGGGGCGCCAGGATCGGCACCTTGTTGAGGTCCTCGACGACGACGTCGAAGGGTTCGCCGGCCAGGTGGTCACCGTAGCAGAGCGGCGCCGCGATGTTGAAGGTGTACCGGCCGCCGGCGCGCAGCACACGCATGCCGTCGAGGTCCAGGGAGCTCTCGGCCCCCCTCCAGCCGGAACAAAGGAGGGTGACACGGTGACCCCGCGCAACCAGGCGGCCGAATACCTGGTGCAGGTGTTCCTCGGCGCCTCCTGCATTCGGGTTGCGGCGGTCCTGCCAGTTGACCACCAGGATTCGCATGGGGCGCATGGTCACCGCGGCCTGCCGGCAGGCCGTGCCGTGTCAGAATTCACCGGGTGGGGCGGCCGCCCGAAAGACCGCATCCAGGACGCCGTTGACGAAGCGGGGGGACTCTGATCCCCCATAGCGCTCGGCCAGCCTGACCGACTCCTGGATCGACACCTTCCCGGGCAGGTCCGGCAGGCAGAGGATCTCGGTCGCCCCGAGGCGCAGAATCCCCCGGTCCATGACCGACAGCCGCTCCAGGCGCCAATTGTCGAGGCACGCCGAAATGGTCGACTCGATCGCACCCCGGTTGTCCTCGAATGCGCCGATCAGGCGCCGCAGATACGCGATTCGCGCGGGGGCGATCCGCCGGGCCCGTGCGGTGGCCTCCAGTGCCTGGCGCGGGGTGAACCCGCCGCCCTCGGTCTCCCAACGGTAGTGGACCTGCAGGAACCAGGCCCGGGAACGCGTGCGGTCGCGACGGGCCCGGGAGTCCAGGGTGCCGCTCACGCGCCGGCGGCGGTGTCTGGATGGGCGTCGTACAGATCGAGCAACGTCAGCGCCGCCTCGGCAAATTCGCCGCCCCTGTTGGCCCCGCCCGTATCCGCCCGGGCCATCGCCTGCTGTGCGTTGTCGGTCGTCAACACGCCGAATACGACCGGAATCCCGGCGGACAGCGCCACCTGTCCCAGACCTTCGCTCGCGTTGCCCGCGACGTAGTCGAAGTGGGCGGTCTCGCCCCGGATCACGCAACCGATCGCGATGATGGCGTCGTATCTGCCGGAGTCGGCCATGCGTCGCGCGGCCTGGGGGAGGTCCCACGCGCCCGGCACATGGTTCACGCTGACGCTGTGTTCCCCGATCCCCTCGGCGAGCAGGCGCTCCCGTGCCCCGGCCAGGAGCTGCTCCGTCACGAGATTGTTGAACCTGGCCACGAGCAGACCGATCCGCACGCTCCCCGACCCCGTCATCCGCCGGACTCCATGCCGAGACCGGCGGTCGCGGGAAACACGCGCCCCCGGCCGCCGTCGACGGCCAGTCCCTCGAAGCGCTGCCGGCCCGTCACCTGCAGTGCGTATCCGTCCAGACCCACGATGTGCCGCCGGCTGTTGGTAAGCAGACGGATCGACGTCAGTCCGAGGTCGAGGAGTATCTGGGCCCCGATGCCGTAGTCCCGGAGCACCTGCCGGGACCCCTGCGACCCCTGCGACCCCTGGGGCGGGGACGACTCGGCGGACGCGCCGAGGAGACGGCTGATCAGCCGGTCACCGGCGCGGTCGCGGTGGAGGTACACCAGCACCCCCTCGTCCTCCTCCTGAATCCGCCGCATGGCGCCCGCCAGAAGGTTGCCTCCCGGCTCGTCGACCGACGCGAAGGTATCCCTCAGCGGATTCTCGGCATGCATCCGCACCAGAACCTCCTCCTTCCCCGCCACCTCACCCCGCACCAGGGCCAGGTGAACGCGCTCGTCGATGTCGCTGCGGTAGCCGATGCACAGGAAGTCGCCCCACGGTGTCCGCAGCGGAGCCTCCACGACACGCCTCACGAGACGTTCGCGCGCCAGCCGGTAGGCGACGACCTGTTCGACCGTGATCAGCTTCAGCGCGTGTTCCCGGGCCAAGACCTCGAGCTGGTGCCGGCGCGCCATCGTCCCGTCCTCGTTCAGGATCTCGCAGATCACGCCCGCCGGAGCAAGGCCCGCGAGACGCGCGAGATCGACGGCGGCTTCGGTCTGGCCCACCCGGCGCAGCACGCCACCCCGGCGCGCGCGCAGCGGAAAGACGTGTCCGGGGCGCCGCAGATCGCGAGGCGTCGACCGCGGGTCCACCAGCACCTCCACGGTGGTGGCCCGGTCCTGCGCCGAAATCCCCGTCGTCACCCCGAATCGGCGGTGGGCGTCCACCGAGACCGTGAACGCGGTCTCCTGGGGGTCGGTGTTGCGATCCGTCATGAGCGGCAGTTCCAGCGCGTCCGCGCGCTCGGCGGTCAGCGAGACGCAGATCAGTCCCCGCCCGAACTTGGTCATGAAGTTGATCAGATCCGGAGTGACCTTTTCGGCGGCGCACACCAGGTCGCCCTCGTTTTCGCGGTCCTCGTCGTCGGCGACGATCACCAGTCCGCCCGCGGCGATCCGGTCGAGCGCGTCGGGGACGGTGTCAAATGGCATGGATATCCGGCTTTCCGGCGGGGGCTCGCGCGCGGGTCTCCAGGATTCGCCGGACGTACCTGCCGACGAGATCCGCTTCCACGTTCACGGCGTCCCCCGGTTCGAGGGAGGAGAAGTTCGTGTGACTCCAGGAATAGGGAATCAGGGCGACTTCGCAAACGCGCCCGTCCCGGAGGTCGTTGACCGTGAGGCTGACTCCGTTCAGCGCGATGGAGCCGTGCGGGATGGTCGTGGCGAAAACGTCCCCGGGCAGGGAGAACGTCAGGAACCGGGTGTCGCCGACACGGCGGTTGTCGAGAAACGCGGCGCGACCGTCCACATGCCCCTGGACCAGGTGTCCGTCGAGCCGGTCGCCGACCCGCACGGCGCGCTCCAGGTTCACGCGCGACCCTGGCCGGTAGTCGCCGGCAATGGTCCGATCCAGCGTGGACGCTCCCACCTCGACCGAAAAGGTGCCGGGGCCGGTCGCGCACACGGTCAGGCACGCCCCGTCGACCGCAACGGACTGCCCGTCGGCCAGCCGGGGGGCGATGGGCGCGGCAATCACCACTGACCGGCCGTGCGGTTTCCGTGCGGTCTCCATGACGTCGCCTACGGCTTCGATGATTCCTGTAAACAAGGGGTCAGTCTCCCCGGTCCAGAACGATGAGGGTATCGTTGCCGAATCTCGAAGGTCGGACCAGCGACTTCCACCCCTCGAACGCGAGCGCCGCGGGGGCGTGATCCGCCACGGGGGCCTGATCCGCCGCGGGGGCGTGATCCACCACGGGGGCCTGATCCGCCGCGGGCGCGTGACCGCCTGCCCGGTCGACGGGAAAGGCGGGCACGCCGGATTCCCCGATCACCACCGGCGCGACAAAAAGGTACAGCCTGTCGACCAGTCCCTCACGCAGCAGGGATGCCGCGAGCACCCCGCCACCCTCGCACAGCACGCTGCGCACCCCGCGCTCCGCCAGAGCCCTCAGGAGGACCGCGAGATCGAGCCCCGCGGCACGCGCCGGCACGGCAAGCACGTCGGCGCGTCCGTCGAGACGGCGGGCCAGACCCTCCGCCCTGTCCGGGGCGGTGGCGACGATCGCCCGCGGGCCGGAGCCGCCGCCGAACGCGCGCAGGGCCCGCGGCACCTGGCCCCTCCGATCCAGGAGCACGGCCACGGGGGGCCTGCGCGGCACGACCTCGCCCCGCACGGTCAGCATCGGGTCGTCGGCCTGCCAGGTGCGCGTTCCCACCATGAGCGCGTCGAATCCCGCGCGCAGCCGATGCACTTCGCGACGTGACGCCTCGCCGGTCAGCCAGACGCGCCTTCCTCGCCGCGGGGCGATGCGCCCGTCGAGGCTCATGGCCAGCTTCAGCGCGACGCACGGGCCCCTACCGGCCGCGTGACGAAAGAAGAACGGGTTCTCGGCCGCCCACTCGGCCGGTTCCCCGAACGGGCCGTCCACCACAACGCCCTGGCCGCGCAGCCGGTCCGCGCCACCGCCCGCCACCGCTCCGGGCTCGGCCGCCCAGAACACGACGCGCGCCACCCCCGCCGCAAGGATCGCCTCCGTGCAGGGAGGCGTCTTGCCGAAGTGATTGCACGGTTCCAGGCTGCAGTACATGGTCGCCCCCCGGGCTTCCCGCGCGTCCTCCAGGGCGGCGAGGGCGGCGACCTCCGCGTGAGGTCCTCCGTAGCGCGTGTGCAGTCCCTCTGCCAGGACCCTGTCTCGACGCGCGAGCACCGCGCCCACCATCGGGTTCGGGTGCACCAGACCCCAGCCCCCACGTCCCAACTCGATCGCGCGCACCAGGAGGTGCCGGTCCGCCGCGCTCAGGCGTCCGTCTCCGCCCTCGATGCGTGGAAGCGGGATCAAAGCGTGATCCGCAGTGCGGCCGATGCAAACCAGTCCCGGGCCGCCGGATCGTATCCGCCGCCACGGCCGGTAAACGGATCGCTCACCCCCTCCGCCATCCCGACCTCCAGCGAAACCTGGGTAATGAGGAAGTTGAACCAGCCGCCCAGGAAGTAGAGCGAGCGTTCGCTCCTGACCCGGCCTGTCGCGGACTCGGTGTTCCCGCCCGCCCGCGCCAGCGTCAGGTCGGCATCCCCCTCGTAACGGTCCCACCCGGCCCCGGCCATCAGCCCCAGGACAAACCAGTTCTTCCCCACCGTGGCCCGCAGGGACGACACCGTGACGTCCATGCGCACCTCACCGGGATTCCCATCTGCGATGTCGCCGGCCTGAACGTCACTGTGCCAGCGGCGGACGGCGGAGACGGAGACGCCGGGCAACGTGAACGACTCGCGCAGCAGCCCGACCCGGGTCCCCAGGCCCACGCCCCTGGAGGATCCGGAGAAGCCGGAGGCCCCGGGGAGCCGCAGCGCGGAATAGGAACCCACCAGATCCACCGAAAGGACTCCCCCGAGGGCCGGCGCCGGTTGAAACCCGTCGACCAGGCCCGCCACGACGGTGCCGCGCAGTCCCAGCACGGCGAAGCTCTCCTTCTCCGCCAGTCCCTGGACCGAAGATACGGCAACCCGGGGCATTTCCATGGGGAGCCCGATAGCCGAAACCGCAAAGGCGACGCGGGGGGCGGCCCCCAGGCGCTTGCCCATTGTGCTGGCCGTTCCCGGGTTGTCGCTTCCGAGCGCGGTGGCCAGTCCCACGCCCTGCTGTACCGCAAGCGCCGTCAGCGCGAGTTCACGACAGCGCGCCATGAGGTCGGCATCGGTGCCGGCGCAGGCCTCGGCCAGCTCCACGATCCCCTCCACCGACGCCGCCCTGATCACGGGCAGCTCCTGGGCAAGGACGCCGGGGGCGCGAAAGCCGCACACGATCGCCCCGGGCAAACAGACGGAGAGCAGGAACGGGGCCCGCGCCCTGCGGATCAGGGGCCGCACCCTGCGGATCGGGGGCCGCGCCATCACACGCCCCAAAGCTTGACTCCGTCGCCCTCCACGACTTCCCCGACTCTCCATGCGTCGTTCCCCAGAATCTCCAACACCTGCGTTTCCCGATCGGGCGCCACCACCACGAGCATGCCGATGCCCATGTTGAAGACGCGGAACATCTCCGCCCGTGAGACCCCGCCCGCCCGCTCCAGCTGCCGGAACACGTTGGGTGCCGTCCACGTTCCACAGTCGATGCGTGCACCCAGTCCCTCCGGCAATACCCGCGGCAGGTTGCCTTCGATCCCGCCCCCCGTGACATGGGCCAGAGCCCTGATCCAATCCCTCTCCAGGAGGGGCGAAAGAATGGCCAGATAGGACCGGTGCACTCTGAGCAGCACGTTCCCGACCGAAGACTCCTCCCCGGGGAAGGGATCCTCGACGCCCAGCCCCATACGCTCGAAGACGATCGTGCGCGCGAGCGTGTAGCCGTTCGTGTGCAGGCCGGAGGCGGCGAGCGCAATGATCCGGTCGCCGGCGCGAACGGAGGAGCCGTCGAGGATCGCGTCCCGCTCGACCGCGCCCACGATGAAGCCGGCGAGGTCGTATTCGCCGGGAGCGTAGAAGTCCGGCATCTGCGCGGTCTCTCCGCCGAGCAGCGCGCAGGAGTTCTCCCTGCACGCGCGTGCGACTCCCCCCACGATCTCGGGAACGACATTGCCGCGCAGGTCTCCGGTCGCCAGGTAGTCGAGAAAGAACAGGGGACGCGCGCCCTGCACCAGGATGTCGTTGACACAGTGGTTGACCAGGTCCTGCCCCACCGTGTCGTGTCGCCGGGCGGCAAAGGCCACCTTCAGCTTGGTCCCCACCCCGTCCGCGCTCGACACGAGCACCGGTTGCGTCAACCCGCCCGGCACGGCGTACAGTCCCCCGAACGCCCCCAGCCCCGAGAGCGTGTTCTCGTCCCCCGATGCGTCGAGCAGAGGACCGAGCGAACGCTTGGCCCGGTCGGCCGCCTCCAGATCGACGCCGGTGTCCCGGTAGGTCAGGGATTCGTGCATGCCACTCTCCCAGGCTGTCGCAAACTGTCGACGCGATGCTCCACGCTGTCCGTCTCAAGGGTCCGGAAGCGGTCCACCGAAAACGCTTCCACCGCGTAGGAGCCCATCGCGGAACCGTATTCGGCCGCCTTGCGCAGGTCGTCGCGGCGGAACGAACCGACGCGGTCCAGGTACCCCAGGAACCCGCCGGCGAACGCGTCGCCCGCGCCGGTCGGGTCGATCACCTCGGGGACCGGGCAGGCCGGACACCGGAAGTCCCAGCCGCGACCGAAGACGACGCACCCCTCGTCGCCCATCTTGACCACCACGACCTCGGGCCCACGGCCGCGGATCCGGCCGGCCGCGCGGGTCAGATCGTCGTCGCCGGCCAGCTGCATCGCTTCCTCGTCGTTGAGGAACAGCACGTCCAGACGCGCCAGGACGCGGTCCAGTGCGCGCGGCGTGCGCTCGATCCAGAAGTTCATCGTGTCCGCGGCCACCAGCCGGGGCGTGCGCATCTGGTCCAGCACCCTGAGCTGGAGCACGGGATCGATGTTGCCGAGGAACACCACCCGCGAGTCACCGTACGCCGCCGGAACCTCGGGATCGAAGTCGGCGAAGACGCCGAGCCGGGTCTCGGTCGTGACGCGCGTCCGAAAGTCGGCGCTGTACCGCCCGCCCCAGAAAAAACTCTCGCCAGGCGCCCGGGCGAGGCCCTCGAAGTCCACTCCGCGCTCGCGCATGAAGCGGAGTTGACCGAGGGGGTAGTCGTCGCCCACGACTGCGACCACGCGCACCCGGGTGAGCAGCGATGCGGCGGCCGCGAAGAACACCGCCGAGCCCCCGATCACCCCGTCGACCCGGCCCGCTTCGGTTTCCACCGCATCGAGGGCGACCGAGCCCACTGCCAGGATGGACACAGGGTTCACGTCGAGTGAGGCTCAGGACCGCACGAAATGTAAACCACACATGACATATTGTAATCTTTTCTTTACATTGCGGGTTCTCTACATCACGGTCGGCGCGTCGATGCCCAGAACCGCGAGTCCGTTGCGCAGGACGATGCGCGCGGCATCCGCGAGCGTCAGGCGGGCGCCCCGCAGCCCCTCGTCCTCGACCAGCGCGGCCAGATCGGGGTTCCGGGTGGGATGGCCGGCCTGGTACCAGGAGTTGACCTGACCCGCCGTCTTCTCGAGGAAGTCGCAGACGACGTGCGGCGCGCGAGCCGCGGCGGCGCGTCGCAGAAAGTCGGGGAACTCGCGCAGCCGGTTGATCAGCTCCCGTTCGGCCGGGGACGCGAGGAGCGAGGTGTCGGCGCCGCGGGGCCTTGACCATCCCCTGGCCCGCGCAAGCCCGAAAAGCCGGCAGAGGCGCGCGTGCGCATACTTGACCTTGTACACCGGGTTCTTGTCGGACTGGTCCAGCGCCAGATCCAGATCGAAGGTCAGGTGGGCCTCGGGGCGTCGCATGAGGAAGAAGTACCGGGCCACGTCCGCTCCCACCTCGGCGACCAGGTCGGCGAGCGTCGTGTACGAACCCGCCCGCTTGGAGAACCGGACTTCCTCCCCGCCCCGCTCCACGGTCACCATCTGATGCAGCACGTATTCCGGGTAGTCCCTGGGCCGGCCGAGGGCCTGGAGCCCCGCGCGCACGCGATCCACCGTGCTGTGATGATCGGACCCCTGCACGTTGATCACCTCGTGGAATCCCCTATCCCATTTGGACATGTGGTAGGCCACGTCCGGAAGGAAATAGGTGGGGGAGCCGTCGCCCCTGATCATGACGCGGTCCTTCTGGTCACCGAACGCCGTCGTGCGCAGCCAGGCCGCGCCGTCCTTGACATAGGTGAGGCCGGTATCGTTCAGGCCCTGGATCGTGTCGGAGACGCGTCCATCGGAGTAGAGCCGCGTCTCGGGGTAGTACTCGTCGAAGTGGACGCCGAACGCAGCCAGGTCGTCCTCCTGTTCGGCCCGCAGGACACGCACGGCGATCCGCCGCATGGCCTCGAGCGCGCCGTCGCCGTCGTCGTTCTCGTAGCGGTCGCCGACCTCCTCGAGGAGCGAGCGCGCGATGTCGCGGACGTAGGCGCCCTGGTATCCGCCCTCGGGTACCGGGGCGTCGTGGCCCAGCAGCTGCTGGTACCGGGCGCACACGCTGGCCGCAAGCTTCCCGATCTGCGCGCCGGCGTCGTTGAAATAGAATTCGCGGTGCACCTCCCACCCGGACCATTCGAGCAGGCTGGCGATCGCATCGCCCAGCGCCGCCTGCCGGCCGTGGCCCAGGTGGAGCGGACCCGTGGGATTGGCGGACACGAACTCCACCATGATCTCCCGTCCGCCCCCGCTGGCGTTGCGGCCGTAGTCCTCGTCCGCCTCCCGGATCTCGTGAAGGACCCTGCCGACCGCCGCCTCGTCGAGGAAGAAGTTGAGGAACCCCGGGCCCGCCACTTCGATCCGGCCCACGCCGGCGAAGCCCTCCAGCCGGGTCTTCAGCTCCAGCGCGATTTCGCGGGGTGAGCGCCGGAGCCGGGACGAGAGCGCCAGCGCCACGTTGGAGGCGAGGTCGCCGTGGCTCGCGTCCTTCGGCCGGTCCAGCCGGAAGCGCACGTCGGCGGCGCCGAACTCGCCGGCGGCCTCGCGCAACGCGTCCGAGATTCGCTCGGCGAACATCGACTCATTCGCCTCCTGACGATCCTTCCGCCTTGGCCGCCTTCGCCGACTTCTCCGCCCCGCCGGACGATCGGGAGCCCGCGCGCGCGGCCGCTCCCGATTCTCCTCCCGATTCAGCTCCCGATTCCTTTTTCGCGCTCTCCCGGTACGCCTCGGAGCGGTAGTCGGTGATGTAGAACCCCTCGCCCTTGAAGAGCAGCCCCGCGCCCCCGGAGATGAGACGCTCCGCCCGGGCGCCGCAGTCGGGGCATGTTGCGCCGGGTTTGTCGCTCATCCGCTGGAACAGGTCGAAATCGCGGCCGCAGTCGTGGCACCGGTATTCGTACGTGGGCATGACTCGTGCCTGCTGGACCGTGTACGGGGAATCGTTGTCGGGGAGCGTTGTCGGGGACCGTTATCGCGGTTCAATGATAACACGACCTGCGGACACGGCCCCTGGACACGACCCGGCAGGTCACGCGCCCGTGCCGTAGGTCCCCCACACGCTCCTGAGCGCGTCGCTGATCTCGCCGAGCGTGACCTCGGCCTTCACGGCATCGATCATGGCCGGCAGCAGGTTGGCGTCTCCGCGAGCCACCTCTCTCACGCGGCGCAGGTGGTCGTCCACAGCGCGGGTGTCCCGACCGCGCCTGAGTCTGCCGAGCGACGCGATCTGACGCGACTCCAGCTCCCGGAAGTCTGGCCCCGGCGGCGGCTCCGGGGCATCGTCGGTCTCGTACCGATTCACGCCGACGACCACGCGTTTCCCAGATTCCACGTCCAGCTGGTGCCTGTACGCGGCCTCGTGGATCTCGTCGCGCATCAGCTCGATGGCCCGGGAGGCGCCGCCGAGTTCCTCGATCCGCGCCATGTGGGCAAGCGCCTCCGCTTCGAGGCGGTCGGTGAGGTGTTCAACGAGGAAGCTGCCGCCCAGCGGGTCGACCCGGTCGGCCGCCCCCGATTCCTCGGCCAGGATCTGCTGGGTTCTCAGCGCCAGCGCGGCGGCGTTCGCGCTTGGCAGGGCCAGCGCCTCGTCGTAGCCGTTGGTGTGCAGCGACTGGGTGCCGCCCAGCACGGCGGCCAGCGCCTGTACCGTGACCCGGACCACGTTGTTCATCGGCTGCTGGGCCGTGAGCGTGGAGCCGCCGGTCTGGGTGTGGAAGCGGAGCCTGCAGGATCGGTCGGAGGCGCCGAAGCGCTCCCTCATGGTGCGTGCCCAGATCCGCCGGGCCGCGCGGAACTTGGCGACTTCCTCGAAAAGGTCGTTGTGGGCGGCGAAGAAGAAGGAGACGCGGGGCGCGAAGTCCTCCAGGGCGACCCCCCGGGCCAGGGCGCGCCGTACGTACTCCACGCCGTTGGCGAGCGTGAACGCGACCTCCTGGGCCGCGGTCGAACCGGCCTCGCGAATGTGGTAGCCCGAGACCGAGATCGTGTTCCAGCGGGGCAGTTCCCGGGAGCAGAACGACATCAGGTCGCTGACCAGCCGGAGCGAGGGCTCAACCGGATAGATGTAGGTGCCGCGCGCGACATACTCCTTGAGCACGTCGTTCTGCACGGTGCCGCGCAACTGCTCCCGGGGCACGCCGGTTTCGTCCGCAACGGCCGTGTACAGCGCGAGCAGCACCGCGGCGGTCGCGTTGATCGTCATCGAGCACGACACGGCCCCCAGATCGATCCCGTCAAAGAGCGCGCGCATGTCCATCACCGAATCGATCGCGACGCCGACGCGGCCCACTTCTCCGGCCGCCATGGGCGCGTCCGAATCGTAGCCCATCTGCGTGGGCAGATCGAAGGCGACCGAGAGACCCGTCGTCCCCTTGCCGAGCAGGAAGTGATAGCGCGCGTTGGTCTCGCCGGCGGTGCCGAAGCCGGCGTACTGCCGCATCGTCCAGCGCCGCCCGCGGTACATGCTGCGGTGGATGCCGCGCGTGTACGGGAAGGCTCCGGGTTCGCCGAGGTCCTCACCGACGCGAAAGCCGGGGGGAAGGCGGTCGAAGACGGAGGACTCGTCGCCGTTGCTCACTGTGGCTCCGCTTCGCCGAACTCGACGAGGACCTGACCCTTCTCCACCGCCTCACCCGGGGCGACCAGGACCCGCTCCACCCTGGCCTCGACCGGGGCGCGCAGTTCGTTCTCCATCTTCATCGCCTCCACGATCACCAACGTGGCGCCCGGTTCCACGACCTCGCCGCCCTTCACGGCGACCTTCACGACCAGGCCCGGCATGGGCGCCTTGAGGGCGGCGGCCGCGCGGTCGCTCCCCTCGCCGCCCGACAGCGCCCTCACGCGCGCCGTGCGGGCGTCCAGCACCTCGACGGTCACGCTCTCGCCGTCCAGGTCGAGCTCCCACAGGCCGTGGCCCAGGCCCGTCGCGTGCACCGCGCCCGGCCTGCCGTCGAGGAACAGCGTGCGCATCCCGGTGGGACCAGGGCCGGACAAGGAGGCCTCGTGCCTGCGGCCATCGATCACGACGTCGGTGCCCGGGCCGACGACCACCTCGTGCGTCTCGCCCGCAACCGATACGACATAGCGCGAGGCCGAAGGGTCCGTCCCCGGTTGCACGGTCACGGGTGTCCGTCCGGCGCCGGCGCGAGCCACGGCGCGGTCCCGGCGCGCCAGTCGGAGAACTGCACGCCGGCCCTGCGAATCCTCGGTGCCGCCAGGGCATCTCTCCGCGCGTGCTCGAGGAGGACCGCCGCCGCCACCGCCGCCGTCCGCGCCGTTGGCCCGGCATCCGTGTCGAAGAGCCCGGGGTGCTCCGTCAGATACGCCGTCGAAAGCCGTCCCGCGAGAAAGTCGGGCTCGTCGATGATGCGGCGCAGGAGCGGGACGCCCGTGTCGACCCCGACGATCCTCAGCTCGGCGAGCGCCCGTTTCATGCGCCGGATCGCCGACGCGCGGTCGCGACCCCGCACGATGAGCTTGCCGAGCAGCGGATCGTAGTGAAGGCCGATCTCGTTGCCGGCCGCGATGCCGCCGTCCCAGCGGACGTCCGGCCCCCCGGGAAGGTCGAGGTGGCGCACCATGCCGGTCGCGGGGAGGAAGCCGTCGAACGGCGACTCGCTGGTTACGCGGCACTCGATCGCGTGCCCGCGCAGCGGGATTTCCGCCTGCCGCATCGGCAGGGCCTCGCCCGCGGCCACCCGGAACTGCCACTCGACCAGATCGACCCCGGTGACGAACTCGGTGACCGGGTGCTCGACCTGGAGGCGGGTGTTCATCTCCAGGAAGAAAAACTCGCCATCCTCGTAGAGGAACTCGACGGTTCCCGCCCCGGTGTAATCCACGGCGCGGGCCGCGCGCACGGCGGCTTCGCACATCCGCTGGCGCTCCTCGGGACCGAGCAGCGGAGACGGCGCCTCTTCGATCAGCTTCTGGTGCCGCCGCTGGATCGAGCATTCCCGTTCATGGAGATGCACCACGTTGCCGTGGCCGTCGCCGAAGAGCTGCACCTCGATGTGCCGGGGCCGCTCAAGGAAGCGTTCCACGTACACGCTCCCGTCGCCGAACGCCGCCCGGGCCTCGCGGGCCGCCGCGTCGAAGGCCCCCGCAACCTCGTCGAGCACCCGGACCACGCGCATTCCCTTGCCGCCGCCCCCGGCCGCCGCCTTCAGCACGACGGGCAGGCCGACCTCCTCCGCCACCTTGCGCGCCTCCGGGCCGGAGGCGAGCGGAGTGGTCGTACCCGGCACGACGGGCACGCCAGCAGCCGCCATGCGCCGCCGGGCCTCGGTCTTGTCACCCATGGCACCGATCGTCGCGGACGACGGCCCCACGAATACCAGTCCCGCGCCGGTCACGGCTTCGGCGAAGTCCGCACGCTCCGCCAGGAAGCCGTACCCGGGATGAATCGCGGCGGCGCCCGCAGCCCGCGCCGCGCCGAGGAGCCTGCCGATGTCCAGGTAGCTCTCCGACGCGGCCGCCGGGCCGATCCCGATCGCCTCGTCGGCGTGCAGCACGTGCGGGGAGTCGCGGTCCGCCTCCGAAAAGACGGCGATCGTGCGGATACCCAGCTCCCGCGCTCCCCGGATCACGCGCAGCGCGATCTCGCCCCGGTTGGCGACAAGTACCGATTCGATCATTGTCTGGCCTCTCCGGGGCCGGGTGCGGTGGGTTCGTGCCGAAAACTACCCGATGGTACCCATGACCGTGGTCTCCGCGCCATCCCGCCGGATCCGCAGCGCGATGTCCTCGCCCTCCTCGTACGAGCGCAGAATCCGCCTGAACTGCGAGGCGCTGCTGACGCGGCGGCCATCGACATCGATCACGACGTCGCCGGCGCGCAGTCCCAGCGTGGAATCGTCGGCCGCGTCGGCGACGAGCACCCCCTCTTCCGTGCCGAAATAGGCGCCGAGCCCGGGGTTGAGTTCGACCAGTTCCAGGCCGTGGGCCCGGCTCGGCAGCCACTCCCGCGACAGCTCGCCGTACCCCCGGAACAGGTCTCCCATCTCGTCGAGGTCGACGCGTGGGGCCTCCCACTGCGCGTCCCACTCGATGTCCCGGTACTGATCGCGCAGGCGGTCGGCCATGTCACGCATCCGGATGCTGATCCTCCCCGGCAGTCCCCACCCCTCAAGCACCTCGGGAACTACCGCGAAGACGAGGGCCTCACCGTCCCGGGTCACCTCGATCTCGATCTCCTCCCCCTCCTCGACCTCCTCCATCACGGCAACCAGGCGCTGGCCCGGGAGCGAGCGGCCGCGGTCCAGGCGCATCTCGCCCTCCCCCTCCAGCGGTTGCGTCAGGTCCAGGCCGCCCGCCGCCACGATGACGTCGCCCTCACGGATCCCCGCCATGTCGGCCGGTCCGTCCTCGCGGACACCGGTCACCCGGACGCCCACATCGTCGAGTTCGGTACCCATGTTGAGGGACACCCCCAGCATGGGACGCCCGTCCAGCCCGAGAATGCGCACCTGCGCGTCCTCGTCTCCCCAGACGTAAGCCCTCACGTCCGGCCCGCAGTTGCATTCGTCCGTGTCCTGTGCCGCACCCGCACCGGCCCATCCGGCCAGCCCC
Organism: Longimicrobiales bacterium; assembly: GCA_965205005.1. Classification (GTDB taxonomy): domain Bacteria; phylum Gemmatimonadota; class Gemmatimonadetes; order Longimicrobiales; family Gaopeijiaceae; genus Bin94. The sequence goes on from OZ242028.1 coordinate 4,239,150, forward strand.
AACACTCCCGCGACGGTCCATGCCCCAACCATCGACAGCCTTCTGAAGATTCCTGTCTTGCGCATCGTCCTGTTCTCCCCGTTTCCTGTCACCGGCCCCCGGCGCACCCGAAGAGCCGTCCAGCCTATCGGATGCGCGTCCGGCCCCTCCGGGTTGCTCCCGCGCCACGGCGCGTCGGGACCCCCCGGCAGAGGCGCGCCGGGACACCCCGTACGAGGGGCGTCGGCACCCCGGCAAAGCGCCGGGATGCGGCTCACAGGGGGATGTTGCCGTGCTTCTTCGCCGGGTTCGAATCCCGCTTGTCCCGCAACATGTCAAGGGCGTTGACCAGCCTGGGCCGGGTGTCCCGCGGATCGATCACGTCGTCTATGAACCCGCGCGCCGCCGCGACGTACGGATTCGCGAACTTCTCCCGGTACTGGGCCATCCTCTGCTCGGTCGCCGCCTCCGGGTCGTCGGACGCGGCGATCTCCTTGCGGAAGAGGATCTCCACCGCCCCCTTCGGGCCCATCACCGCGATCTCCGCCGTCGGCCAGGCAAGGTTGATGTCGCCGCGGACGTGCTTGGAGTTCATCACGTCGTAGGCGCCGCCATACGCCTTGCGGGTGATGACGGTGACCTTGGGCACGGTCGCTTCGCAGAAGGCATAGAGGAGCTTGGCCCCGTGCCGGATGATGCCGCCGTGCTCCTGGCCGACCCCGGGCAGGAATCCGGGAACGTCTTCCAGCACGACCAGGGGGATGTTGAACGCGTCGCAGAAACGGACGAAACGGGCCCCCTTGTCGGACGCGTCGATATCCAGAACGCCGGCGAGCACGGCGGGCTGGTTGGCCACGATCCCGACCGAGTGTCCCCCGAGGTGAGCGAACCCGGTGACGAGGTTGCGCGCGAACCCGGCGTGGACCTCGTAGAAGTCTCCCCCATCGGCAATTTCGCGTATGATGTCTGTTATGTCATAGGGGCGATTCGGGTTATCCGGAATGATCTCCAGTATTTTCTCACTGCGGCGCGCGTGGGGGTCGCGGTCTTCGCCGCCGGGTGGGCGTTCCGCGTTGTTGCGAGGCACGTACCGGAACAGCCGGCGGACGGCGGACAGGCTCTCCGCCTCGCTGTCGTGCGCGAAGTGGGCAACGCCCGACACCTCCGCGTGGACATCCGCGCCCCCCAGCCCCTCCATGTCGATTTCCTCGTGGGTCACCGTCCTGACCACCCCGGGTCCGGTCACGAACATGAAGCTCGTCCCCCGCACCATGTACACGAAGTCGGTGATGGCCGGCGAGTAGACCGCTCCGCCCGCGCAGGGACCCAGCACGACGCTGATCTGGGGGATCACGCCCGAAGCGAGCGTATTGCGGAGGAAGATGTCGGCGTACCCTCCCAGCGAGACGACGCCCTCCTGGATTCGGGCACCCCCGGAATCGTTGAGCCCGATCACCGGAGCCCCGTTCCGCAGCGCCATATCCTGAATCTTGACGATCTTCTCGGCATGGGCTTCGCTGAGGGATCCGCCGAACACGGTGAAGTCCTGCGAAAACACGTAGACGAGCCGGCCGTGGATCATCCCGTACCCGGTAACCACGCCGTCGCCGAGGTACTTGCGCGAATCGAGTCCGAACTCCGTCGAACGGTGCGTCACGAAGCGGTCCAGCTCGACGAAGGAGTCCTCGTCCAGGAGGAGGTCGAGCCGCTCCCTCGCCGACAGCTTGCCGCGCTCGTGCTGGGCGCGGATCCGGGCCTCTCCGCCGCCGAGTTCGGACTCGCGCCTGAGAGCCTCCAGGCGCTCCAGGGATTTGCGCATGGTCATGACAGACGGCGGGCGGCCTCTGCTAACCGGTACGGGCAAACGTGGCGGGGCCGTTCGGACCCGGCCTCGCGGCACCCGGGAACTCCGAATCGACGGGGTGCAGCGCGCCTCCGTGGATGCGGACGGGAAAATACTCGCGGGTCAGGCGGCCGTCGGCGAAGGAGTAGTTCCCGGTGACGCCCGTGAAGCGGTGCAGCCGTTCCAGCGCGGCGACGAGGTCTCCCGAGGTGCGCCGACCCGCGCCGTAGGCCGCCAGGGCCATCCGGAACAGGTCGAAACCGGTCGCCGGCACGATGCTGTGCAGGGACCGGCGGAAACGGCGTTCGTAGGCCGCGACGAAATCCGGGGACAGGTCGCCGACCGCATCCGGAACCAGGGGGCTCACCGAGATCACCCCGTCCGTGTGGCGGCGGGCAACGCCTTCGATGACCGCGGCATCCGTCCAACCCGCGGTACCCGCTACCTGCACGCCGATGGTGTCAAGCCCGAAAAAGGCAATCTGCGGGCCGAGCAGTTCGATGTCCGATGGAGGCGCCGCAACCACCAGCAACCCCGGAGCAAGCGACTTCGCCTCGAGAAGCGGCTCCTCGAAGGTCGTGGTCCCGGGCAGGTACTGGATCCGTCTCCGTACGGTGCCACCCCTGGCCCTGAATCCGTCCGCGAACGCCGCAGCTTCGAGGGTCTCGCCCGGGCTCCGCGGATGCATGACGACGGCATCGAAGTAACCGAGATCCGACACTGCCTCGGCGAGAACCAGACCGGTCGCGGGGTCGCCGGACCCCATGCTGTAAACGCCCCGGTACCCGTCGGGAAGGTCCCGGGCGGTGGGCGAAAAGAACGCCATGTCCCTTGGGGCCGCGCCGGCCGCGGCGCGCATGTTGTCCGACGACAGCGGGCCGAGAACGGCTGCGGCGCCGCGGGATGCGAGCGCGGCGACGCCACGGACGGTCCCCGACGCGGTACCTCCGTTGTCCTCGACCACGAACTCGACATTCACGCCCGCCCGGCGCGCGAGATCGACCGCGACCTCGACGCCCTCCAGGAACAGCCGCGCGTACTCCCGGCTGGACGGAGATCCCGACACGGGAAGCACGGCACCGATCACGGGGTCGTCCGCCGGCACGGCCGGAGCATCCGGGGGGGCGTGCGCGCGGCCCGCCACCGAGACGGCACAGGCCAACGCGACGCCCGCGAGCAATGTGCCGTTGGCCGTGCGCTGTGGCGATCCTGTCTTCATTGTCTTCCTGAAAAGCCCGGCCCGCTCTCCCTTGTCAATCGGACGTCGTGAAGCTACCCCTGGCGGAAGCGGCGCCCCCTTCCTCTTCCCCGGAAGCTCCGGACCCGCGCTTTCTCTCCGGCACCTTGAGCACTTCGAGCACGATTCGCCGCTCCGACGCGTCCGAGGCGATGACCCGCAGAGGGACCACGTCGCCGGCGGCATAGTACTCCTCCACCCGGTCGGCCGGCACCCCGCAGTGGGAGCCCGGCACATACCCCTCGACGCTCTCGCCCAGATCGACGATCAATCCTCTGTCGTGGATCCTTGCGATGCGGCCCTCCTGCTCGTGATCCGGGCGGAAGCGCGAGACCAGGTTCGGCCATGGATCGTCGTACAGCTGCTTGATCCCGAGCGAGATCCGCTTGTTGTCCGAGTCCACGTCGAGCACCATGATATCGACGGATTCCCCCTTCTGGACCACCTCGGACGGATGTTCGACCCGCCGCGTCCAGCTCATGTCGGACACGTGCACGAGCCCGTCGATCCCCGGCTCGATCTCGACGAACGCGCCGAACGAAGTCAGGTTGCGCACGGTGCCCGTCAACCTGGTCCCCGTCGGGTACTTGAGCGGCAGCGCGAGCCACGGATCCTCCTCGATCTGCTTCATTCCGAGCGAGATCTTCTGGTCCTTCGGATCCACCTTCAGCACGACGGCTTCGATCTCGTCCCCGATCGAGACGAGCTTGGAGGGGTGCCGCACGTTGCGGGTCCAGGACATTTCGGAGATGTGGACCAGCCCCTCCACGCCCTTCTGAAGCTCAACGAAAGCACCGTAGTTCGTGATGGACACCACCTTGCCGCGAACCCGGGCGCCGACCGGATAGCGCTCCTCGATATCCGTCCAGGGATACGGAAGCAGCTGTTTCAGCCCCAGCGATATGCGCTCGCGGTCCCAGTCGATGTCCAGCACCTTGATATCGAGGTGACTGCCGATGTTCACCACCTCGGAGGGGTGGCCGACCCGGCCCCACGACATGTCGGTGATGTGGAGCAGACCGTCGAGGCCTCCGAGATCGATGAATGCGCCGAAGTCGGTGATGTTCTTGACCACGCCCTCCCGTACCTGGCCGGTGAGCAGCTCCTTGACCAAGGTCGAACGCTTCTTCTTGCGCTCGCGCTCCAGGATGACGCGCCGCGAAACGACGATGTTCCTGCGCCGCTTGTTCAGCTTGATGATCTTGAAGTCGTAGGTGTCGCCGATCAGGTCCTCGATGTTGGGCACCCGCCGCAGCGCGATCTGCGAACCCGGGAGAAAGGCGTCGACGCCCATGATGTCGACGGTCACGCCGCCCTTGATCTTGCGCGTCAGCAGGCCCTTGACCGGCTGGTCGTTTTCGAATGCGTCCTTGATCAGCTCCCAGACACGGAGGAAGTCGGCCTTCTTCTTGGAGAGGACGACGACGCCGTCCTCGTCCTCGAGGCTCTCGAGGAGCACTTCGACGTCCTGCCCGGGTTCGATGGAGCCGGGGTCCTTGAACTCCTCGAGCGGGACCGCGCCCTCGCTCTTGAAGCCGAACTCGAGGATGACGGACGCATCCGTGGTTCGGAGAACCCTGGCCTGGACGATCTGACCCTCGCGGATGTCGCCGCGGGCGGTCTGGTGATCGGAGAGCATCGCCTCGAAGTCGTCGCGGGAGACATCGAGGATCTCTTCGCCGTATGGATCGTTGAACAGCTCGGGCGAGATTCCTTCCGGAAGCCGCGAGGGGTCGGACGGGGCATCGGTGGCAGGATCGTGGCCGTCGGGAGGGGTTTCGGTCGTGGCATTGTGGCCGTTGGCGGCCGGTGCAGATTCCGTGGTTTCGTTCATTGGCATTTGCCGCCGGCCGTGAAGCCGGCGCTCCGGTACGCGATCCGGCCAGCGGAGTTCGCGGGCGGCCGGGTTGAGTGAAACGATGGCCGGCGCACGTACCCGCAGTCGTGCGCCGCCGCTTTCCAAGTGTAATCCTAAATCATAGCGGAATCCGGCATCCCGGGGGAGGTCTCCGCAGCTTCGACCATGCGCACGACAGCGTCCGTCTGCGCCGCCGGATTCATGTGGGTGGTATCGAGGAGCACGGCGTCGTCCGCGCGGGCGAGCGGCGCCAGCGGCCGGGAGGAGTCGCGCCGGTCCCGTTCCTTCAGCCTGCGCGCCTCCTGCTCGATCTCCGCGGCGACGGGCTCGTGGCCCCGTTGCAGTATGCGGCGCCGGGCCCGTTCGCGCGGATGCGCGTCCAGGTAGACCTTGACCGCCGCGTGCGGGAAGACGACCGTGCCCATGTCCCGGCCCTCCGCCACCAGCCCGGGCCCCTCGGCGGCCGAGCGCTGCAGGTCGAGGAGGTGCGCGCGCACGGCTGCGAGCGCGGAGACCTGCGACACCAGGCTGGTGACGCGCTCCGCCCTCAGTGCCTCCTCGGGCACGCGCGCGCCCCGCATGCGCACCGCCATGACGCATCCGTCCCATTCAATTGCGAGTGCGAGCGCGGCCAGGGACGCCGGGGTCACGGCCTCGCGTGTCAACGTCGGCAGGGTGTCGAGCAGTCCCAGCGTGACGGCGCGGTAGATCGCTCCCGAGTCCAGGTGCCGGTAGCCGAGCCGACCGGCCACCGACGCCGCGGTGGTGGACTTTCCCGAGCCGGCCGAGCCGTCGATCGCGACGACCGTGCACCGCGCGGGTCTCGGCGTGCCGGGTGGGGCGGCGTCGGCGCGGCGGGATGCCGGCCGCCGTCCACCCGCGCGCCGTGACTCGCCCCACTGCCGCGCCCGCGCCAGGAGCCGCCAGAAGCCGGGGAAGCTGACATCGGCGACGCCGGGGTCGTCCACCCGGATGTCGCACCCCGGGGTGGCTGCCAGAACGCCGAACGCCATGGCGATGCGGTGGTCGCCGAAGCACGTTACGGTCCCGGCCAGCGGAGCACGCGTGCCCTCGATCTCCAGGCCGTCCGCCTGCTCTTCCACCCGCACCCCGATCCGCCGCAGATTCGTCGAGAGCGCCGCCAGCCGGTCCGATTCCTTGACGCGGAGTTCCCCGGCGCCCTCGATCCGGGTCACGCCCTCGGCGCGTGCGGCCAGCACAGCCAGGATCGGCACCTCGTCGATCATTCCCGGGATTTCGTCCTCCCCCACCGTCACGGCCCGCAGCACACCGGCCTCGCCCGCCGTGCGCAGGTCCGCGACGGGCTCGCCTCCCTCCGTGCGCCGGTCCACGACGCGCGCCTCTGTTCCCATCCGCCGAAGAACGGGCAGCAGGCCCGTCCGCGTGGCACTCACGCCGACGGCCTCCACGGTCAAGGGGTCCCCGCACCCGGCCAGCGCCGCCCACGCCAGAAAGAAGGCGGCCGAGGAAAAATCTCCGGGCACCTCCATCTTCAATGGCGCGAGGCGCGGCGGAGGCGCGGGCACACGCACGATCCACCCTCCTTCGCATTCCTCCTCCGCCACCTCGACACCCATCCCTTCGAGCATGCGCTCGCTGTGGTCGCGCGAGCGCCGCGGTTCCCACACCTCCACGCCCACGCCGGCTCCCACGCCGGCAAGCAGGACCGCGCTCTTGACCTGCGCGCTCGCCACTCGCCCGTCGTGGCGGATCCCGTCCAGACGCCCGCCCGAAATGCGAAACGGCAGGACCCCCGGGCGGCGCAGGAAGCGGATCGACGCGCCCATCCGGCTCAACGGCTGGGTGATTCTGGTCATCGGGCGGCGCGACAGCGATTCGTCGCCGGCCAGCACCGCCGACAGCGGCTGGGCGGCCAGCGCACCCGCCAGCAGGCGAGCTCCCGTACCGCTGTTGCACAGGTCGAGGGGGCTCTCGGGACCGGTCCAACACCGCAGGCCGCGCCCCGCGATCCGCACGGGCGCGTCCGATGCCCGCTCCAGACCGTCGATTCCGACGCCGAGATTCGCCAATGCCTGTCCGGTCGCCAGCGGATCGGCGCCCCGGAGCGCGCCGCCTATCCGGCTCTCCCCGTCCGCCATGGCGCCAAGAATGAGCGCGCGCTGGGTGATGGACTTGTCGCCCGGTACGCGAATGCTCAGTCCCGAGGGTCGCACCACTGCCTCCCCCTTTCCAGCAGTTGCCCGACCCCATCAAGTTCGCCCGCCTCCAGCATCCGCCGCACGCGGACGATGTGTTCCTCCAGGGCGGCCAGCGCCCGGGCATCTTCCTCGGCGGCGGCCCGGAGCAACGGAACCCACATCGTCGGGCCGGATCCCGCGATGCGCGTTGTGTCGCGTCCTCCGGGGCCGAGGGTCGCGCGAGCAACCCCTGCATCGGCCAGGGTGGCTGCCAGCGCGCTGGCCACCAGTTGCGGCAGGTGGCTCGCCCACGCCATGGCCCGATCGTGGTCGGCGGCGGCAACCACCGCGGGCCGGCCACCAAGGATCCGCCAGAAGGCCGACGCCCGCTGGACGGCCTCGCCGGGGTCGGCCGGGTCGCCGGGGTCGCCGGGTCCGCCGGGGTCGGCCGGGTCGCCGGGTCCGCCAGCGCCGGACACGCCGGACACGCCGGATACGCCCGTGGGAGTACCCGGGCTGAGCCACACGTCGGCGCCCTCGAAGAGGTCGGCGCGCGCGGCCGCGTAGCCGGAACGCTCGGAGCCGGCCATCGGGTGGGCGCCGACGAACCTCCCGGCCGCCGCGGATCCGTGCGCGACGGCGGCCTCGAGCACCGGAGCCTTGAGGCTGGCGACATCGGTGACGAGCGCGGCCGCGCTCCACACGCCGGCGGTCTCCCGTATCAGTTCGATGGTGGTGTCGAGTGGCGTCGCGAACACCAGAACGCCGCCGTCGAGCGGACATTCGCCCAGCGAGCGCGCCAGGTGCACACCGTCGCGCGCCGCCAGTCCGGCGCTGACCGGATCGGGTTCGATGCCGTACACCGGCACTCCGGGACACCTGTGCCGCAACGCCCTCGCGACCGATCCCCCCATCACGCCCAGGCCGACCAGAGTCACCGCACCGGCAATCTCCGCGGGCATCGTCGCGGCCCCGGCTTCAACCACGGTAGCCGAGCTCCACCTCGAGCCCGTCGAATGCGACCCTCGCGTCGGGAAACGCCTTGCGGGCCTGCTCCGTCAACCGGTTGGGGGAGTCCGAATACCGAGCCGAAATGTGCGTCAGCAGCAGCCGCCGCACGCGCGCCTTCGCGGCGACCTGGGCGGCCTCGAGCGCCGTCGAATGGCGCGTTTCCCTGGCGCGCGCACCCTCGTCCGATCCGAAGGTGGCCTCGTGGATCAGCAGATCCGCCCTCATGGCGGCCCCGATGGTGGCCCGGGTCGGCCTCGTGTCCCCCGTGTAGACCACGGTACGCCCCGGCCGGGACGGACCCACCACGTCATCCGGCCCGATGGCCCTGCCTTCCACTTCGATGGTCTCGCCGCGGTGGAGTCGTCCGAAGAGCGGCCCCTCCGGGACTCCCAGCCGGCGGGCGGCCTCGACATCGAACCGGCCGAGGCGCTGCTCCTCGATCAGGGCGTACCCGAGCGCGGGCACCCCGTGGTCCACGCGGAACGCCTGCACCGCCCAATCGTCGAAGCCGACCCGGTCACCCGGCTTGAGACTCTTGACGTCGACCGGGAACGGCAGCCTCTCCACACCGAGCCTCACGGCCGCATCGAGCGTGGCGACGGCCCCGGCCGGGCCGAAGATCGTCATGCGCTCCTCCCTGCCCTGCAGCCCCATCGTCCTGATCAGCCCCGGGAGACCCAGGAAGTGATCGGCGTGCGCGTGCGTGATGAAGATGTGGGAGAACGAGAAACCGGTGCCGTAGCGCATGATCTGGCGCTGCGTGCCTTCGCCGCAGTCCCAGAGCAGGGACCGGCCTTCCCGCTGGATCGCGATGCCCGCCACGTTCCTCCGGACGGTCGGCCGCGCGGCGGCGGTCCCCAGGAAGCGGATTCGTATCATCCCGTAAAGATAACCGAACCGCGACCGGCGTTTGCCCGTCCCCCTTTGCGGCGCTTATCGTAGTTGATCGCCAAGCTTCATTACCCCTGGAGGAGCCCCGATGAAGGCCATCAGAGCAACGGATTCCAACCACCGCCGGACCCGGGATTCCAACCACCGGCGGGCCCCGAGCAGGCGGGACTTCTTCGGAACCGCCGCGGCGGCGCTGGGAGCCTCGCAGCTGCCCGCCTTCAATTCGCGCGCCACGCACATCGCACGGGATCTGGCCGCCCATCCGGGATCCGCGGCCGAGACCGCCGGCGACGAGAACTTCTGGGCGGAGGTCGCGCGCGCCTTCACGGTCGACAGGACGCTGGTGAACCTGAACAACGGCGGCGTCAGCCCGTCGCCCACGTTCGTGCAGGACGCGATGAAGCGGCATCTCGACTATTCGAACGAAGCACCCACCTACACCATGTGGCAGATTCTCGGACCCCAGCGCGAAGGGGTCCGGGCCCGGGCGGCGCGCGAATGGGGGGTCGACCCCGAGGAGATCGCGTTCACCCGCAACGCTTCCGAGGGTCTGCAGACCTGTCAGTTCGGCTACGATCTGGAGCGGGGCGACGAGGTGCTGACCACGACCCAGGACTATGGGCGCATGCTCACCACCTTCCGGCAGCGGGAACGCCGCGAAGGCATCGTGATGCGCCAGATCAAGGTGCCGGTCCCGGCCGAGGACCCGGCCGAGGTCGTGCGCCGCTTCGAGGAGGCCATCACCCCGCGCACGCGGCTGATCCTCATGTGCCACATGATCAACCTGACGGGTCAGATCCTGCCCGTCCGCGACATCGTGCGGATGGCGCGGCGCCACGACGTGCCCGTGATCGTGGACGGGGCCCACGCGATGGCGCACTTTCCGTTCAAGCTGCGCGACCTGGAGTGCGACAACTACTCGACGAGCCTGCACAAGTGGCTGTTTGCCCCGCACGGCACCGGCCTGCTCTACGTGCGGCGCGACGAGATCCCCAACATATGGCCCCTGATGGCCGCCCCCGACCGCATGGACGGCGACATCCGCAAGTACGAGGAGATCGGGACGCACCCCGCGGCCAACTACCTGGCGATCGGCGAGGCCCTGACCTTCCACCAGGGGATCGGGGCCGAGAGGAAGGCCGCGCGCCTCATCCACCTCCGCGACTACTGGGCGAACCGTCTCCTCGAGAACGACCGCGTGAGCCTGAACACGAGCCAGAAGCCCGGCTTCGCGTGCGGGATCGCAAACGTGCACGTCGAAGGTCTGGACACCGCAGCCCTGAGCCGGTGGCTGTGGAGCGAACACCGGATCATCAACGTCTCCATCGGTCACGAGGAGTGCACCGGGCTGCGCATCTCGCCGAGCGTATACACGACGCTGGAAGAGCTCGACCGCTTCAGCGAAGCCATGGAGTCGGCGATCAGGCACGGGTTGCCGGAGGCCTAGATGTCCGTGGCGCTGCCTGGCGTGCGCTCGCGCGCCCTGGTCGCGGGCGCCCTCCTTGCCGCGGGCGCCCTCCTTGCCGCGATCCTGGCTGGTGTGACGCAATCGGCATCCGCCCAGTCCCGACAGACGGATCTGGAGGCCCTCGTTGCGTGGCCGTTCCCCACCGCACTGACCGCGGCAGCCGCGGCGCCGGTGGTCGTCTGGGTGCGCAACGAGCGCGGTGCCCGCAACGTGTGGACGGCGAGCGCACCTGCCTGGACGGGCCGCCGTCTGACCTCGTTCACGGGTGACGACGGTCAGGACATCGTGGAGCTCGCAGTGTCCAGGGCAGGAACCATGGTCGCGTTCGTGCGGGGAGGCGCCCCGAACCGCGCGGGCGAGATTCCGAACCCCGAAAGCGACCCCGCCGGGGTGGATAGGGAAGTCTGGGTGGTGGGGACCGATGGCGGCGGCGCCCGCAGGCTGGGACCCGGGCATTCGCCCGTCCTGGGAGCCGATGACTCGTGGGTTGTGTATGTCCAGGGCGGCGTGATACATCGCCGGTCGACCCTCGACGCAGCCGTCCCGCCGGAGCCGCTGGTCCGGGGTCGCGGGAGCCCGGCGGAGCTGCGGCTGTCCCCCGACGGCAGGCACCTGGCATGGACGAGCCGACGCGGAGACCACGCCTTTGTCGGAGTGCTGGAACTCGCCAGCAGCGACCTTCGGTACCTCGACCCCTCGCTGGACCTGGACGGGAGCCCCGCGTGGTCGCCCGACGGGGACGAGATCGCCTTCCTGCGCATCCCGAACCGCCAGGAGCAGCTTCCGTTCTTTGCCGTGCGGCAGTCGCTGCCCTGGAGCATCCGGGTGGTGCGACTCGACAACGGCGCGGCCCACACCGTGTTCACGGCCCCCGAGGGTCCAGGGAGCGCATTCCGGTCGATCTCCGGCGCTAACAACATCTTCTGGGGTGCGAACAACCGCATCGCGTTCCCGTGGGAGGGCAACGGATTCACCAACCTGTATTCGATCGATGCCCGGGACGGCGAAGCCGGCGAAGCACCCCGGCCCGTCGCCGCCGGCGAGTTCGAGGTACAGTACGTGACGCTCGCGCCGGGCGGAGAAGCCCTCGTCTTCTCCTCCAACCAGGGAGACGTCGACCGCCAGCACCTCTGGTGGGGACCGCTGGACGGCAGCGCGGCGCGACAGCTGACGCCGGGGATGGGAACTGAGTGGCAACCGGCCCCGACAACAGACGGTTCGGTGGTGTTCCTCGCCTCGGCGGGCACCGTTCCCGCCCACGCCGAGGTGCTTGCTGGAGCAGAGCGTCGCTGGCTCGTGCCCGCCGCACAGGACGAGATGCCCGCCGGCCTCGCCGAGCCCCACCAGGTGGTTTTCCCGGCAGCCGACGGTCTGCCCATTCACGGCCAGCTCTTCCGGCCGGCGGGAACGCCTCCGCCCGGCGGGTGGCCCGGCGTGCTGTTCCTTCACGGCGGCTCGCGCCGTCAAATGCTCCTCGGTTTCCACCATCGCGGCTACTACCACCACACCTATTCCTTCAACCAGCACCTCGCCGCCAACGGCTACGCGGTCCTCTCGGTCAACTACCGCAGCGGCATCGGGTACGGCATGGAGTTCCGCGAAGCGCTGCACTACGGCGCCGACGGCGCGTCCGAAGTCAACGACGTCATGGGCGCGGGCGTGTACATGGCCTCACGGGACGACGTCGACGGCAGCCGGATCGGACTCTGGGGCGGCTCCTACGGCGGCTACCTGACGGCCCACGGCCTCGCGCAGGCCTCGGATCTCTTCAAGGCCGGAGTCGACATCCACGGCGTTCACGACTGGAACAAGGCCATCAGGAACTTCGTCCCCTCCTACGATCCCACCGCCAGACCCGAGCTGGCGCGGCGCGCCTTCGAGTCCTCACCCATGGCGTTCGTCGAGCGATGGACCTCTCCCGTGCTGCTCATCCACGGCGACGACGATCGCAACGTGCCCTTCGCGGAATCGGTCGAACTCGCCGAGGTGCTGCGGCGCAGGGGCGTTCATGTGGAACACCTCGTCTTCCCCGACGAAGTGCACGGCTTCCTGCTGCACCGGAACTGGATGGCCGCCTTCCGGGCCGCCGAAGACTTCTTCGACCGCTTCCTCCGGGGGAGCGGCGGGATGGAAGGAGCGAACTGAAGCATGGCAGCAGGACCAGGCGCCGTGGCGGTCCCCGTACGACGACCGGTGGCGGGGGTTCTCTCCTGGATCGCACCGGTCGTTCTATGTATCGCCCCCGGGCCGTTGGGCGGGCAGGACGCGCGACCCGACAGCGCGCACCCGTTCACCTTCCGGGGCGAGGTGCGCGACTACCTGACCGAGCTGCCGATCCCGGGGGCAACGGTGCAGATCGTCGAGCTCAGGCGCTCGGCGGTCACGGACCACAACGGCTACTTCGAGCTCCCCGAGCTGCTGCCGGACCGCTACACGTTCGTGACCTCGGGGTTCGGCTACGAGACCAACCGGGAGCCGTCCGCAGTCGGACTCAACGCATTCATGGTGGTTCGACTCAATCCCATGGCGATTCCCCTCGAAGGGATCGAAGTCACCGTCGAGCGGCTGATTCAGCAGCTGGAGGTCCGCCGCCTCAGCACCCCGGTCGCCTCCGAGGTGTTCGAGCCGGAGACCATGCAGCGAACGGTCGAGCCCGATGTAGCGTCCTTCGTGAGCGCACGGACGAGCTTCACGATCTACAGGGACCAGATGGACCGACTGCAGGCCCGTCTCCGCGGGAGGCCCGCGAATTTGAGGGTTTGCCTTGACGAGGTTGCGGTCGCCAGCAACTTCCTGGGCAACCTGCTCCCCACCGAACTCGGCCTCCTGGAGGTCTACGAGAGTCTGGGAATGATCCGACTGTACACCAACGGTTTCCTGTCCCGCGCGGCGAAGGAGGGATTCTCGCCGGCACCCGTAACCCTGGTTGGCCGAGGATGCTAGTGAGCGTGGCGCGAACCGCGTGCCTTCATCGGCGGCGACCACGGCGGACCCCGGGTCGTGCGGCCGTCTCGGGGGTCCTGGCCGCCACGTGTATCGGAAGCACGATCAGCTGCGCGGGGGCGCCGCCCGGACCCCCGTCCCAGACCCGCATGCTCGCGGTCGCCTCCTTCGCGGGCGAGTGGGGCTACGACGCGGACGCAACCGCCCGGGCGGCCAACCTGCGCGGCGCCAGCGCGGAAGACCACCTGGCCTCGCGGGCTTCCGACGTCACGATCACCGAGATGCGCGCCCGCGGAGAGAGGGGCAACGCGATCGACGGCACACCCGCCGGGATCCGCCAGACCATGCTGATGGTCGGCCTGACGCCCCGGACGCTGACGTTCGAGGTCTCCGCAGACACGCTGTCGCTGCGCTACGGAGGCGACTCTCCCCTGGCGATGCCCGTCGGTGGCGAATGGATGGAATCCGTCTCGCCCCAGGGCCCGATCGAGGTCCGCCTCCGCTGGAGCGGCGCCGAGTTTGCCGTGGAGCGGCGCATACAGGGCGGCGCGACGATCCGTGACGGCTTCTCCATCCTCGATAGCGGCCACCTGCTCATCACCAGAGAAATCATCTGGCGCCAGCCGCAGCGCGTGGGGCTGATCGTCTTCGGCCGGACCGCTACGCGATAGCCTTCGCGAAGTCACGCCCGGTCGGGGCCTGGAAGGCCCTCAGCCCGAACTCCGGCAGGATCGAGATGAGGTGGTCGAAGACGTCGGCCTGGAACCCCTCGTAGTTCGCCCACGCCGTATCGTTGGAGAAGCAGTAGATCTCGATGGGCACGCCCTGCGGCCCCGGTTCCAGTTGGCGCACGAGCAGGGTCATCCCCTTGTGGGTCTGCGGATGCGCCTCCAGATAGCGCTGCACGTACGCCCGGAAGGTCCCGAGGTTGGTGAGGCGGCGGATTTCGGGGACGATCGCGGGGCCGGTGTCGGCGGCCTTCTCCGCGTTGTAGCACTCGATCTCCGCGCGGCGCTCGAGCATGTAGTCCCGGATCACCTCCCAGCGCGCGAACTCCGCGATCTCCTGCTCCGACAGAAACCGCACGGACCCCATGTCGAGCCGCAGCCCGCGCTTGATCCGGCGGCCGCCCGACTCGGACATGCCGCGCCAGTTCTTGAACGATTCGGCGATGAACTTGTGGGTCGGGATCGTGGAGATCGTCTTGTCCCAGTTCTGCACCTTCACCGTGTGCAGTGCGATGTCGATCACCTCGCCATCGCACCCGGCCTGCGGCACCGAGACCCAGTCGCCGATGCGGACCATGTCGTTGGAGGCGATCTGCACGCTCGCCACCAGTGACAGGATCGTATCGCGAAACACGAGCATGAGGACCGCGGCCAGCGCGCCCAGCCCCGACAGGAAGTAGAGCGGCGAGCGACCGGCCAGGATCGCCACGATCACCACGCCGCCCGCCAGGTACGCGGCCAGACCGAGCACCTGCAGATAGCCCTTGATGGGCCGCGACTTCGCCTCGGCGTACGTCTCGTTGTAGATGTCGTTGGTGGCGTCGAGGAAAGCCTTGAAGGCCCTCACCACGGCAAAGGCGATGAACGCGCCGGCGAGCCGCCGGGCGAGCACCCACGAGAGCACGAGCGCGTCCCGGGGGTCCGCCCCGGCCATGCCCTCCGTAACGCCGAGCGCCGGGCCGATGCCGAGGTAGACGACCAGGGCGGGCACGACCTGGGCGAGTCGCCCGAAGACCTTGCGCTCGACGAGGCGGTCGTCCCAGGTGGAGCGCGTGCGCGATGTCACGCTGCTGATCACGCGGTGCAGGATGCGTGAAGCCGCCCATTGGGACAGCCATGCGGCGACTGCGAGCAGAACCACGGGGACGGCCAGCTGGGGCCATCCCGAAGGAAGATATGGGATCATTGTCGTCGGCTACCGGGATTCGTCGAGTTCAGCGGCGAGCAGGTCGAGCGCCAGCCGCGTGAGTCGTACGAGGTGCGGGTGTGCCCGGTTTCCGTTGGTGAGGAAGGCGACGCCGAATCCGCGGGTGCGGTTCCCCGAAGCGAAGGCGGTGTATCCCGGCACGCTCCCCGAGTGGGCGAAGAAGCGCTCGTCGCCGCGGTGCGACACCCACCAGGTCAGTCCGTATCCCGGGTTCTCGTAGCCCCAGCCGCCTCCCATCGGCGTACCCGCGAACTGCTCGCACTGCAGCGTGTGCATCTCGTCCAGGGTGGCCGCCTGAAGCACCCGCTGTTCGCCCCACATGCCGTCGCCGAGGTTGAAGCGCACCCAGGCCGCCTGATCGTGAACCGTGCCGTACACGATCCCCGCGGGCCACACGTTTGCGGCAAGCCGCTGGGTCGGTGCGTTGCGCCCGGATTCATCGTCCGGGACGTACGGGATCGCCAGGCGCTCCACCATGTCCGGGGTCGGGTTGAAGGCGGTCGACGTCATCCCCAGCGCGCCCCACACGTTGTCGCGGACGTACTCCTTGTACGGCACGCCCGAGAACGTCTCGACCAGGTGCCCCACCAGCGAGTAGGCCATGTTCGAATACACGACGCCGTCGAGCGGGGGCGTGTCCACGCGCAGCGAGTCGCCCAGGTAGGCGTCCAGGGAGAGAGGCGCGGTGTCGCCCCACAGCGCGTGCGGCCCGAAGTCGACGGGCATTCCCGAGGTGTGCGTGAGGAGGTGGCGGAAGGTGACGGGGCGCTCGATGTCCTCCCCGCGGATGACGAGGCCGCCGAGGTGGTCGCTCACCGGGTCGTCCAGGGCGAACGCCCCGCGCTCCATCTGCTGCAGCAGCGCAACGGTCGACTGCGCCTTGAAGGTCGATCCGATGAGGTAGACCGTGCTGGTCGCCGCGGGCGTGCGCGCCCACAGGTTGGCCTCGCCGTAGGCCCCGCTCCACAGTTCGCCGCGGCGGTCGGTGAGGGCGATGGCCAGCGAGGGGATCTTCCCTTCCACCATCGCCCGCCGGATCTCGGGCTCGAGCCCGGCGACCACCCGGTCGATGGCCTGGGCGGCAAGCGGCGCAAGGCCGAGGACCAGCGCGAGCACGGCCCCGCCCAATTCGGCGAGGACGGTGCGGCCCCGAACCAGAGGACCGGAAGTGGACGGGCGCGGTGGACGGCAGGGGCTGTGGCAGGAAGGGGTTGCATCGTGTGGCACGTGCTTTGCTCCGCTGCGGGAAAGGCCCACCGGGGGGATGCGCGGCGGTTCCGCTGCTATCTTAAACCATGATCAGACTCGCCCGCGACCCGGACCGCCAACCGCCGATCCTTCCCGACCAGATGCGGATCACGGTCAGGCCGGTGTACTCCCGCGGGCACTCGCAGCCACCGGACCGGTTCGTCTTCGTGTACTTCATCCGCATCGAGAACGTGGGCGGCGAGACGGCCCAGCTGTTCTGGCGCCACTGGAGGATCCACGACGCGGCCGCCGGGGATCAGGAGGTCGCGGGCGAGGGCGTCGTCGGCGAGTGTCCCGTCCTGGCTCCGGGCGACGTGCACGAATACAACAGCTTCTGCGTGCTCCAGGGCCGAAGCGGCTTCATGGAGGGGTACTATCACTTCCGGCGCGGCGACGGATCGGTCTTCCGGGCCCGCATTCCGCGGTTCCACCTGCGGGCTCCGCCGGGCGGCGCGGGAACGCTCCCGGACTGATCGCCCGGCGCGGCGCCGGGCCCCCGAGTGCGAGGCCCGGGCGGCTGCCGACGACCCCGCCATTCGGTCCGCCCGCTATTCGATCCGCCGGTAAACCGCGTGGGACACGCTCTCGGTGCCGTCTTCCTGCGTCCGCCGGTACTCGTTGTCGATGGTGTTCCCGTCCTCCGACAGCACGTTGATGATGACCTGGTACACCTCGCCGCCGCGCGCGTTGAGGATCCGGTTCGTGCGCTCGTCCACGACTTCGACCGCCGTCGTGGCATCCTCCTGGCCCTCCACCGGGTGGAAGGCGCCGTCGAACATGGTCGTGTAGCTCCAGGCGGACTCCTCGCCGTCGTCGTTTGTGGTCGCGACGGTGATCTTCATGCCGCCGTCCCCGTAGGGCTCGTAGGTCATCACGTTGCGGTACGGCGGCGGCCGGTCGGACTCGAGCTGCCACACGCCGAAGCGTGGGTTCGAGGGGGCTTCGGCCGCTGCCTCCACGGACTCCTCCGCGCCCGCGGATTCGCCCTGCTGGTCTGCCGGGGCGCACGCGAACGCCAGGGCGGCTGCGATCGAAAGGGAAACGGGCAAAAGCTTGCGATCAGTCATCCGGCGGGCTCCTCTCCAGGGGTGGTCGTCCACTGACGCGGCCCGGGGAAGGTAGGGCCTTGCCCGGCTCCTTCGAAACCCGGGACGGCGCAGCGGTGTACTGGTCAAGCAGGCCGGCACGATTCCATCATCCCCCGAAAAGCGCTCCATGCTCCGGACTCTGCCTTTGGGTTCCCTCGCCCTCGTGGCCGTCGTCATCGTTTCCCCTCCGCCCGTGCAGGCCCAGTCGCAGGACCGGATCTGGGGACGGGTCACCACCACGGACGGCGAGACTCACACGGGATTCGTCCGCTTTCGCGGCGTGGCCAGCTGGAGCGACTTCCTTGTCGCCGAAAAGAACATCCCGGACGAGAGCTACCAGGATTGGCTGGACGCGACCCGCGACGGCATGCCGCACCTCCGCGTGGTCGAGTTCAAGGGGCACCGGATCTCGTGGGAGGAGAGACACCCCGACTTTCCCGCCATCTCGGACGCGGGCATCCGTGTGGGACACCTCGCCGCAATCACCGCCGACAGCGCGGGCAAAGTCGAAATCCTCAGCCGGACCGGCTTCGGGCTCGAGCTGGCCGAGCCTCGCTGGCGCTGGAGGGACATCGTGGTCGACGCGGAGCACAGGAGTCGCCCGGTTCGCTTGCATGGGCGCGACGTGACCCGGATCGAGTTCGCCTCCACGCCCGAGCGCGCGTCTGCGCCGTCGCGCCGTCTCCACGGCACCGTGCACGACCGGTCGGGCCGCTCGTTCACCGGATTCGTGGATGCCCGTGCCTTCAACCGCGGTGGCCGAACCTACCTCGATTCGCACCTGCTGGACGACTTCGAGGATGAAGACCGGAACTACATCCCGTTCGACCGGATTCAATCCCTTGAACGATCCGGCCGCGGGGTCTCCGCGACCCTGGTCACCGGCGAGGTCCTGAATCTCGACGACGAGGAGAGCGGCCCGTTCCGGTCTCCCGGCCCCGTGCGCGTCTCCGATCCCTCGCTGGGCATGGTGGAGGTCGAATGGCGGGCGTTTCGCTCCATCCGCTTCCATGCACCCGCGCGGCAGGTGGGCTACGGGGAATTCGACGGAGGCTACCCGATCCACGGCACGGTTTTCACGCGCGATGGCGAGGAGTTCACGGGCCGCATCCGCTGGGACTCCGACGAGGAGTGGTCCTGGGAGCGTCTCGACGGATTCTCCGAAGACGTTGATTTCG
Organism: Longimicrobiales bacterium; assembly: GCA_965205005.1. GTDB lineage: Bacteria > Gemmatimonadota > Gemmatimonadetes > Longimicrobiales > Gaopeijiaceae > Bin94. The sequence goes on from OZ242028.1 coordinate 4,257,988, forward strand.
CCATCGAGTTCGCAAACATCCTGAGGATCGAGCGGGCCGGAGAGGACAGCGCGCGCGTGACGGTCCGGGACGGACGCACATTCGAACTGACGGACTCCAACGACGTCGACCGGGACAACAAGGGCATTTTCGTGTTCCTGACCGGTAGCGGAGAGGCCGGGGCGGCGGACCCGGCCGGGGACCCGGAGTGGCGGTACGTCGCGTGGGAGGACTTCCAGGCGGCGCGCTTCGGGCACGGCGAAGCACGGCGTCCCGGATCATGAAGCCGGTCGCACGCGCCGCCCTGCTCGCCGCGCTCCTCGGCACATCCGCGCGCGGGCCGGCGGCGGCCCAGACGGATTTCGCGCCCGACACCTTCCAGGATCCCGTCGCCCGGCAGTTGTACACCGCGGCGCTCGCCAACTGGACGCGTCTGGACGAGTCCATCCTGCGGTACACGGCCCGGATCGAACAGAGGATCGCGGCCGCGATCCGCACGCCGCTCAAGGACCGGGTCATCTACCACAACGAGACCGCCGTGCGCGCCTTCTGGGACCAGGACCACGACGCCCTGGTCCAGGTTCTCGGCACCCGCTCGCAGTATCCGGGACGGGAAATCGCGATGCGCGAGGGTGAAATGGACTGGCTGCAGGATCTGCCGTTCGACAAGCCGTTCGAGCCGGGCGGCGACCGGCTGTTCTTCGGGCTTGCCGAAGGGGACGAAGACGTTTTCCAGCCAAGCAGCGAGGACTTCTGGCTGGCCCATCCCCTGGGCGAGGGGGCCGACTCCCTCTACCGCTTCCAGAGCGGCGACACGCTGACACTGTCCTTCCCGGACGGGCGCCGTCTGGAGGCCATTCAGCTGGACGTTCTGCCCCGCGAGGCGGACTCCCACCGGATCAGCGGCGCGCTGTGGATCGAACCCGCCACCGGCGCCCTGGTGCGCGCCGTGTACCGGTTCAGCCGCCGTTTCGACGCCATGCGCGACATCCCCGACCTGCAGGAAGAGGAGGAGCGCGGGACGTTTCGGTATGTGCCGGGACTCTTCAAGCCCTGGACCTTCGACCTGACCCTGATGGCGGTGGACTACGGCCTGTGGGACTTCGAGGTATGGCTGCCGCGAAGCATGCGGATGGAAGGCGAGGCGGGCGCCGGCATCATCAAGGTCCCGGTCTCGATGGACCTGTCCTACCGGATCGAGTCGGTCACGATGGCCGACGACGAGGCGGTCGTGGAGCCGGATGCGGAGATCGAGCCGGAGCGTGCCCCGGCGGCGACGCGGCCGGCCCCCTCAGGCTCGGCAGGCTCCGCAGGCTCCCAGGATGCCGCCCGGCTCCAGGAGGTGCACTTCGAGACCCGGGCCGAGGCCATGGCCTTCATCGCGCGCCTCCTCTCGGACGACGACGGCATCGACTACGAACTCATGACCGATCGGGAAATGCCCGCGAGGGACCGCGAGTCCTTCCTGATCGTGCCGAGGGAACGCCGTCTCGTGGCCAACAGCCCCCACCTGCCCCCTCCCATCTGGCGGGACGCGATCGGCTTCCCCTCGGACGACGAGATCGAGGAGTACATGCGGAGTCTCGCCGATTTGCCGGCGCTGCCCGTACAGACGGTCCCGTGGTCCTTCGACTGGGGGTGGGCGCGCCATGATCTGCTGCGCTACAACCGGGTCGAGGGCCCGGCCGTGGGCGGACAATTCGAGACGGACCTTCCGGGACGGCACGCGCTCGGAGGTTCCGCGTTCTTCGGATTCGCCGACCTGAGGCCCAAGGTCAGACTTGAACTTCGCAGGTCTACCGTGTTGCGGCGGTTGACTCTCGGTGCCTTCCACGAACTCCGCCCAACCGATCCTGGGGGCCGCTATCTCGACTTCGGGAATTCGTTCAACGCCCTGTTCTTCGGCCGGGACGACGGCGAGTACTACCGTGCCGCCGGTGCGGACCTGACCTGGCGGCCTCCCGACGGCAGACGCGACTCGTTCCTCTTCCGCGCGTATGGCGAACGCCAGTCCGCCGTGGCCGCCGAGACCGATTTCGCGTTGTTCCGCGCCCTTGACGGCCAGTGGCGTTTCCGTCCCAATCTGGTGGCCGGCGACGTCGAGGAGGCGGGGGCCGAGCTGCGGCTTTCGCCCTGGTGGGGCAACAATCCCACGAGGGCGCAACTGGGGCTGGAGCTGTCGGGGCGCGGCGCAGTGTGGCGCGTGACCGGTGATCAGGACCGTTGGCGATACGGCCAGGCGAGCGCAACGCTGCGGGGGATTGTTCCGGTGCTGGGAGAGGGGTGGCGGAGGTGGCGGCTGGGCGCGGAAGTCGGGGCCGGTACCACCTGGGGCGACGCGCCCGTGCAGCGGCACTGGTTCCTGGGAGCGGCGGCCACGCTGCGCGGCTACCCCGCCTCCACGCTGTCGGGCTCTTCCTTCGCCCGCGCGCGGCTGGAGCTGTCGCGTGCATACGAGGGCGCGAGCCTGATCCTCTTCGGCGACGCCGGTTGGGCGGGGAGCCGGACGCTCTTCGACCGGGACGACATCCTGTACGGGATCGGCGTCGGCGGCAGTGTCCTCGACGGACTGATCCGCGTGGATTTTTCACAGGGACTCAGGGGTCCGGCCAAGGACTTCCGCATCGATCTCTACCTGGACGCGATTCTGTAGGCCGCCGGGCCGACCGCCGCCGATCCGACGCCGATCGCGGTCGACGCGACACTAAACAAACTTGTTAAGTATCGTGGCGGTCCGCTTGACTGGCGCTGCCGCCGGGCGTAGTGAATCAAGGGATTCCGTCCCCCGCACGGCACCGCTGGGCCGCCGTGCAGCAGACAACCCGGGAGAGACCGCCATGCGATTCACGAAGGCCCTTCGCGCAGTCACGACACCTCTGGCCGCCGCCGCGACCCTTGCCGTACTGGCGCTTACGGGCGCGGGTGTCATCCACGCCCAATCCGCCCCCGGGATGGACATCGCCGAGCCCTTCAAGGTGGGTACCTTCGAAATCGAGGGCGAAGCCCGCGTGGGCCTCGTGTTGCGGGACGCGCTCGTCGTGGACATCGCCGCCGCCAACCGGCAGCTCGAGCGCGACCCCGCGTACCCGAGCCTGCCGATGCCCGCGGACATGGTGGACCTGATCGGCCGCTACGAATACGGCGTGAAGCCCCGCCTCTACGAAATCGTCAACCACCTCTCCGCCAACGGCATGATCGACGGCGCCGCGCGCCCCGCGTTCATACACGACATCGCCGACGTGCGCACGCTGCCGCCGATCATGTACCCGGGCAAGATCATGAACGCCGCGGTCAACTTCTACAGCCACGTGAACGAGACGGGCACGCCGGAGGAGCGCGCCGAAGCGCGGCGCCAGCGTCGCGAGAACCGGGGCGTGCCGTACCTCTTCCTGAAGCCCAGCCGGGGCGCCGTGATCGGCAACGGCGACGCCGTCGTGATCCCGTGGGGCCGGGACCGCACGGACTGGGAGGTCGAACTGGGGGCCGTCATCGGCAAGGCCGCCAAGTACGTCTCCGCCACCGAGGCCCAGAACCATGTCTTCGGCTATACGGTCACGATCGACATCTCGGACCGCGGCGGCCGTCCGCCCGGTGGAAACCCGCTCACGTCGGACTGGTTCGTGGGCAAGGGTCACGACACCTTCGCGCCGATGGGCCCCTGGATCGTGCCGAAGGAGTTCTACGGCGACCCCATGGAAAACCTGCGCCAGACGCTGAGCGTCGGCGGCGAGCAGATGCAGGAGGCCCGCGCCGGGGACATGATCCACACGCTGTGGGAGTTGATCGAGTACGGCTCGTCGATCATCACCCTGTTCCCCGGCGACGTGATCAACAACGGGACGTCCGGCGGCGTGGGAATGGGGACCGCGGTTCGCGGGGAGCAGCGCTTCCTGCAGCCCGGCGACCTGATCGAGGCCAGCATCGACGGGATCGGGACGCTGACGATTCCGGTCGTCGGCGAGGACGAGCCCGCAGGGGGCACGGGCGCGCGCCTGCCGCCGGTGAGGACGTACAGGCGGCGTTAGGGCCGACCTCCAGGAGTGCCGGGGGCGGGACTCGAACCCGCATGGGATTGCTCCCGGGGGATTTTAAGTCCCCTGTGTATACCGGTTTCACCACCCCGGCGGCGTTGAAACCTAGTGTCCCTGCCCGGAGATTGGCGAACGGCCGATTGTCACAGTCGTCTCGGCCTACAGGATCGTCGCGCCCAGGGCGGAGGCCACGAGTCCGACGCCGAGCAGCGCGGTCTGGTTGCGGTCGTCGAGGACCGGGTTGAGTTCGACGACTTCGAGGCTGAGCAGTCCGCCCGAGCGGGACGCCTTCTCGCACACGAGGTGGCCCTCCCTGTAGGTGAGACCTCCCCGCACCGGCGTGCCGACTCCGGGCGCGACCGCCGGATCGAGCGCGTCGAGGTCGAGGGACAGGTGGAATCCGCACGTGCCGTCGCCGGCGCGCTCCAGCGCCTCGTCCATGCACGCGGCCACACCCCTTTCGTCGACCTCGGACATCGTAAACACCCTCACCCCCAGCTCCCGGATGAGCGCCTTCTCGCCCGGATCCAGGTCGCGCGCACCCAGGACGCTCACATTCCCGGGGCGCACGCACGTCCTCCGGCGGGTGAGGCGCGGCTCGCCATGGCCCAGAAGCACCGCAAGCGGCATCCCGTGGATGTTGCCGGTCGGAGACGTGTGGGGCTGATTCATGTCGGTGTGGGCGTCCACCCAGATGATGCCGATCGAGTCGTGCTGTTCGCGGTAGTGGTCGGCCACCGCGCTCACCGACCCGATCGAGAGCGAGTGATCACCGCCGAGGACGAGCGGGAGGCAGCCCCGGCGCAGCGCCTCCCTGACCGCGGCCCGCGTCCGGCCCGCCACGTCGTCCACCTCGTTCAGGAACGGGAGAGCACCCTCGCCCGACTCGGTGGTCTCGAGCCCTCCGGCCGTGATCGTGCCCAGTTCGGACACGGTGTGGCCGATCTGCTCGATTTCGCTCCGGATGCCCGCGATCCGGAGCGCGGAGGGGCCCATGTCGACGCCGCGGCGACCCGCGCCCAGGTCGATCGAAACGGAGATCAGCGCAATGTCGCGGCCGCCGATCCCCTTCGTCACCAGAGCATGAGCCCGGTGGACAGCAGAAACTGGCTGGCTCCGGACAGCCCCAGCTTGCCCTCGACGAACCCCGGCGTCGACGCGACCGCGAACTGCAGACCGCCGATGAGGTTGAGGCCGACGCTGGTGTCTGTTTGGCGGCGGTGCCACGTGGCTCGCCCGGGCGGCTGCCGGTAGTCGACGAAGGAGTCCTCCCTGAACGAGCTCACGATGTGGAAACCGGCGCCCGCGTAGCCGACAAGGTCCGCGCCCCGCGGGGACACCGGCACGTTGAGGTTGCCGCCCAGTTCGAACCAGCCGCATCCGGAGCCGCCGCGGCAGTCCTGGAAGGAATAGGTCGCCGTGGCGCTGCCGAAGATGTCCCGGAAGTAGCCGTCGCCGGTCTCCAGGAGGTCCGAAAGGTCCATTTCGGCGCGGGCGCCCAACCCGAAGTGGGAGTCGTCGCCCAGCGTGACCAGGGGGCCCAGGTTGACCCGGTTCTGGCCGGCGGCCGGAGCCGCAAGGATCATGGCGCCTATCGCCAGGGGGATGTAACGAAGCATGCGACTCCTCCTTATGATCGGGTTCCGGGGTCCCGGGCACGGACCGCTCACCGGAATCGTACGAAGATTCCGTTTCCAGGTTCCGTCACCGGCACCGGCGGCGCAAGCCCCGGTTCCCCGTTGGCCCGGCACGACACGCGACACTAGAATGGAATTCCGCCGTAAGGGATGGGGTCGGTCGCGCTTACGGCCGTTCGCTCCCGGACCAGCGGTACACCAGGACTTCTCATCCACACCGGAGTCGGCGCATGCGTTTGTCCCAACGCGGCCCATGGGCGGTCGCACTGCTTGTTCTCGCACCCCTGGCTGCCCGTGGCCAGGAGCCCGAGCGGGACCCCGACCGCGGTCTCCCGCTGGAGCCGGCCCGCTGGGCGCGGTTCACCACCAACGAAGGGACCTGGATCTCGCTCGATGTGAGTCCCGACGGCCAGTCCATCGTCTTCGACATGCTCGGGGATCTCTATTCGATGCCGATCACCGGGGGCGACGCCGTTCGGCTCACGAGCGGGATGGGATACGACATGCAGCCGCGCTTCAGCCCCGACGGGGAGCGCATCGTGTTCGTGTCGGACCGGAGCGGTGACCAGAACGTCTGGCTGATGCCGGCGGCCGGGGGCGATCCCACGCAGCTCAGCAAAGGGGTCGGAAGCGCGTTCCTGTCCCCCGAGTGGATGCCGGGCGGGAAGTACATCGTGGTGTCCCGGGCGCTGCCGTTCCAGGGTCTGGAGAAGCTGTGGCTGTACCACGTCGACGGCGGTACCGGGATCGAGATGGTGGGAGGGCCGGGCGGCCAGCGGATGATGGGCGCGGCGGTCGACGAGGAGGGGCGTTACGTCTGGTACGCCCAGCGCTCGGGCACCTGGCAGTACAACGCGATCTTCCCGCAATTCCAGCTGTGGGTCTACGATCGCCGGTCCGGTACGCGTACGCCGATGACGAACCGGTACGGCTCCGCGTTCCGGCCCGCGGTGTCGCCCGACGGGACGATGCTGGCGTACGGGAGCCGGGACGACGCCGACACCGGAATCCGGCTGCGCGACCTCGCGTCCGGCATGGAGCGATGGCTGGCGTATCCCGTGCAGCGCGACGACATGGAGTCGACGGCCACGATGGACGTGCTTCCGGGGTATTCCTTCACCCCCGGGTCCGACGCGCTGGTGATGTCGTACGGCGGCCGGATCTGGCGCGTGCCCGTAGACGGGAGCGACCCGACCGAGATCCCCTTCACCGTCGAGGCCGAGATCGCGATCGGCCCCGAGGTCGCGTTCGAGTATCCGATCGAGGACACGCCGACGTTCACCGTCAAGCAGATCCGCTACGCGCGTTCATCTCCCGACGGGAGCCGGCTCGCCTTCACCGCCCTTGACCGGGTGTACGTCGCGGATCTCCCGGACGGCACGCCGAGGCGGCTGACCAGCGACGAAGTGGGGGAACACCGCCCGGTGTGGTCTCCCGACGGGCGCCACGTCGCGTACGTGACCTGGGACGACGACAGCGGCGAGGGCCACATCCGGCGCGTTTCGGCGGACGGTGGAGCGGCCGACAATCTCACAACAGCGCCCGCGTACTATCGGGACCTGGCGTATTCCCCCGACGGCGAGCGCATCGTCGGCGTGCGGTCTCCCCGGCGCGTCGTGCAGGAGGCCGTCGATCCCTTCTTCAGCACGGCCGGCTCCGAGTTCGTGTGGATCCCGGCCGACGGCGGCGACGTGACGGTCATCGGCCCCACGGCGGGGCGCCGGTCACCGCACTTCACCGAGGATCCCGACCGCATCTACTACTACGGGACCGCGCGCGCGGATGCGATTCCCGGCTCCCCGGCCCCGCCTCCCGTCACGACGGCCCTGTCCTCGGCGCGCTGGGACGACACCGACAGGAAGCGCCATCTGCAGGTCAACGCCCGGGCCGACCTGTCGGCAGGAGGCGTCCCCATCGGCTACAGGCGCTCCGAGACCTCCGACCTGGTGATGCCTGCCGACTTCAGCAACGACGAGCCGCGCGAGCTGGTCCTGCGGCTCGTGTCCGGCTCGGTCGAGATGGCGCCCCGGGGGGACCTCGCACTGGCCCAGATCGGTGACGACCTCTACGCCGTGACCGTGCCGGACCTCGGGGCGGCACTCCCCACGGTGGACGTGACCAAGCCCGACTCGGCGGCGGTTCCCGCGTGGAAGCTGAACGAACTGGGCGTGGAGTTCCCGGCCTGGGGCGCGGACGGCCGCACCGTGCACTGGTCGCTCGGCAACGCGCTCTTCACCTACGACCTGGACGCGGCCGCCGCCGATCCCGACTACGAGCCCGCGGAACAGCAGTTCACGGTTACGGCGGATCGCGACATCCCGCGGGGGACGGTCGTGCTGCGCGGTGCGCGCGCGATCACGATGAACGGCGACGAGATCGTCGAGAACGCGGACATCGTCGTGACCGACAACCGCATCGTGTCGGTGTCGGCCGGGCCGGGGGACGTGCCCGAGGGCGCGACGGTGGTCGATGTCGCAGGCAAGACGATCATCCCCGGGTTCGTGGACACGCACGCGCACATGTGGAACCTGTGGGGCCTGCACTGGGCGCGTCCGTGGATCTACCAGGCGAACCTGGCCTATGGCGTGACGACGACGCGGGATCCGCAGACGGCCACGACGGACGTGCTCTCCTACGAGGACATGGTGCGCGCCGGCAAGATGGTCGGGCCGCGGGTCTATTCGACCGGGCCGGGGGTGTTCCAGTTCGACTTCATCAGGAGCTACGAGCACGCGGTGGACGTGCTGACCAAGTACAGCCGCTACTACGACACCAAGACCTTCAAGATGTACATGTCCGGCAACCGCCGGCAGCGCCAGTGGCTGATCATGGCCGCGTGCGAACTCGAGCTCATGCCCACCACCGAGGGCGGTCTGGACTACCGGCTCAACATGACCCACGCGATCGACGGCTATCCGGGAATCGAGCACTCCATGCCCATCATCCCGGCCTACGGCGACGTCGTCGAGCTCTTCGTGACCTCGGGCACGGTGAATTCGCCCACGCTGCTCGTCTCCTACGGCGGGCCCTGGGCGGAGAACTACTTCTACACCCGCGAGGACATTTTCGGAGACGGGAAGCTCACGCACTTCACACCCAAGCGGGAGCTCGACACGAAGGCGCGGCGCCTGCAGACGACCGGTCCCGGGCCTGGGGGCTGGTTCATGGAGGACGAATACGCGTTCCCGAAACACGCCGCCTGGCTGGCCAGACTGGTGGCGAGCGGCGGCAAGACGGGCGTCGGCAGCCACGGACAGCTGCAGGGACTCAGCTTCCACTGGGAGCTGTGGGCGCTGCAGAGCGGCGGAATGGACGAGCACGACGCGTTGCAGGCCGCCACCATCATGGGCGCCGAGGCGATCGGCCTGGGCGGGGACCTGGGGTCCATCGAACCCGGCAAGCTGGCCGACCTGGTGATCCTCGACGCCAACCCCCTCGACCACATCCGCAACAGCAACACGGTGCACCAGGTGATGATGAACGGACGGCTCTACGACGGCGACACCCTCGACGAGCTGTGGCCCAGGCAGCGACCCGCACCGGACGAGCCCTGGCGTAACACCGCGCCGAATGTGCGCGCAGGAATCCGGGGAGGTGAGAAATGAGCGCCGCCCGCGTCAGGACCTTCCATCTCGCAGCGCCCGCGCTGACCCTGGCGGCCATCGCCTTCACGGTCGCCCCTCTCGCAGCCCAGCCACCGCGCCCCGGGGGACCCCGCCAGAATCCGCTGCCGCTGCGCGGCGCCCGCACGGCCGAATTCACCGCCACCGAAGGCACCTGGATCTCGCTCGACGTCAGTCCCGACGGCCGGACGATCGTCTTCGACCTCCTCGGCGACCTCTACACCATGCCGAGCACCGGCGGCCACGCGTCGCCGCTTCTGACCGGAATGGCCTTCGAGACGCAGCCGCGCTTCAGCCCCGACGGCGCGTCGGTGGCGTTCATCTCGGACAGGAGCGGTGGCGACAACCTGTGGACCATGCGGCTCGACAGGACGGACACCACACAGGTTTCGCGCGGCAACAACAACCTCTTCCTGTCGCCCGAGTGGGCGCCCGACGGCGAGTTCATCGTGGTCAGCCGTTCGGGCGGCCTGGGCGGCTCGGCGAACCTGTACATGTACCACGCGGAGCGCTCGTCGCCGATCACGATCCCCGGGGCCCCGACCGCACCGGCCTTCGCGTCCCTGTTCGGAGGCATCAAGCGCATAGGCGCGGCGTTCAGCCCGGACGGACGGCACATCTGGTATGCGCAGTCCTTCGGGGACTGGCAGTACAACGCGCGTCTTCCCCGCTACCAGGTGTACCGGTACGACCGCGAAACCGGCACCAGCACCGTGATGACCAGCCGCTACGGTTCCGGGATGCGTCCCGCGATCTCGCCCGACGGCGAGTGGCTGGTCTACGCAACCCGCTACAACGCCGACACGGGGCTCAGGAAGCGCAACCTCGCGACGGGTGACGAGGAGTGGCTGGCCTATCCGGTTCAGCGCGACGAGCAGGAATCGCGAGCTCCCATCGACGTGCATCCGGGCTACGCCTTCCTCCCGGACGGCTCCGCGATCGTCGTCTCCTACGGCGGCAGGATCTGGAACGTCCCCATGGACGGAAGCGAGCCCACCGAAATCCCGTTCGAGGTCGATGTCGAGCTGAGCATCGGTCCCTCGGTCAAGTTCGACTACCAGATCGACACGACCGAGATGGTCACCGCAAGCCAGATCCGCAATCCCGTCGTGTCACCCGGCGGCGACCGGGTGGTCTTCACCGCGTTCGACCGGCTCTGGGTGCGCGATCTGCCCGAGGGCGACGCCACCCGCCTCACCGAAGCCGATGTCGGCGAGTTCCACCCGCAGTGGTCGCCCGACGGCACGTCGGTCGCCTACGTCACGTGGGACGACACCGACGGCGGCCACATCATGAGGGTGCCGGCGGCCGGCGGTCCGCCCACGCAGCTGACCGGCACCGCGGCCATGTACTACAACGTGGCCTGGTCGCCCGACGGCGAGCGCATCGTCGCCTCCCGCGGCGCCGCGCGCGACCTCATGGAGGCGTCGGGGATGTTCTTCGGGCCGATGGGCGCCGAGTTCGTCTGGGTCCCGGCGGCCGCTGCCGGGCCCGCGCAGGCGACCGTCATCTCACCGACCGGCCTGCGCGACGTCGCGCACTTCGCATCGGACGACCCCGACCGGATCTACGCCTACAGTCCGGTGGAGGGACTGGTCTCGTTCCGCTGGGACGGCACCGACGTCAAGCGCCACCTGATGGTGCGCGGGCGTCAGGGCATCGCGGGAATCGCGAATCCGCACCCCGACGAGTGGGAGTACCTGCCGCGCAGGGTCTACCCGTGGCGCAAGGGCCCCGACGCGACGGACGTCGACCCACCGGCCGAGCCGGGGCTGCCGCAGTCCGCGGGCCTCATCGTGCTTTCCCCGGAGGGTGACCGCGCCTTCGTGCAGTTCGGCCAGGACATCTTCATCGTCGATCTGGCGGAGGTCGGTGCAGCGCCGCCCAACATCCTGCTCACCAACCTGGGGGCCTCGCCGGTCCCGGTGCGGAAGCTGACCGACGTCGGCGGCGAGTTTCCCGCGTGGGCGCCGGACGGCTCGGCGCTCCACTGGGCGATGGGAAACGTCCTCTTCACCTACGATCTCGACCACGTCGAGGCGGAAGAGGCCGAGGAAGAAGCGACGGCGCACGCACGCGCACTGATCCGCGCACGCGCCATGGCCATTTCGGACACCCTGAGCGACAAGCGTGCCGAAGCGGACAGCCTCCGGAACGCGGACGAGGACGTCCCCGAGGAGCTGGAGGACGACATCACGCGCCTGCAGGCCGATTCGGTACAGGTCGTGGCCGATTCGCTCATGGCGCGCGCCGACTCGATCCGCGCGGCGGCGGAGGAAGTCGCCGCCAGGGCCAGCGCGGTGCGCGGCGGCGACGAGGAGGTCCTGGCCGACACGACCGACGGCTACGAGGCGCACGAGCGCAGGATCGAGGTGCAGCTCCCGCGCGACATCCCGCGCGGCCTGGTCGCCCTGACCGGCGGCCGCATCATCACGATGGCGGACATGCCGGGCGACACCACGGGCGCGCCCCACGTCATCGAGAACGGGGTGGTGGTCGTGCGCGACAACCGGATCGTCGAGGTCGGCATCGCCGATTCGGTGGAGATCCCCGACAGCGCCCGGGTGATCGACATGAGCGGCAAGACGCTCGTCCCCGGCTACATCGACATACACTACCACGCCATTTGGCTCGTGCCGGAGATCCATCCGCAGGAGGTCTGGCAGTACCTGGCGACGCTGTCCTACGGGGTCACCACCACGCGCGACCCGCAGACCGCCGTCACCGACATCCTCAGCTACACCGACCGCGTCCTGACGGGCGGGATGACCGGGCCCAGGATCTACTCGACCGGACCGGGCGTCTTCAACAGCGAGAACATCCGCAACGCCGACCATGCGAAGACCATTCTCAGGCGCTACGCCGAGTACTTCGACACCAAGACGCTCAAGATGTACATGAGCGGGAACCGCCAGCAGCGCCAGTGGATCATCCAGGCGGCCCGCGAACTCGAACTCATGCCCACAACCGAGGGCGGACTCGACTACAAGATCGACATCACGCACGCGATCGACGGATACCCGGGGATCGAGCACAACCTCCCGATCGCGCCGATGTACTCCGACGTGATCGAGCTCTTCAAGGAGTCGGAGACCACCAACACGCCCACCCTGCTGGTTTCCTACGGCGGCCCCTTCGGCGAGAACTACTTCTACGCCACCGAAAACGCCCACGACGACCCGAAGCTGAACATGTTCGTGCCGAAGGACAACATCGACGCCCGCACGCGCCGGCGGGGGTCCGGGGCCGGGAACAGCCCGGGTCCGGTGGGCTGGTTCCTCGAGGAGGAGCACGTCTTCCCGCGCCACGCCGAATTCGTGAAGAAGATGCTCGAAGACGATGGGCGCGTGGCCGTCGGCAGCCACGGGCAGATTCAGGGCGTGGGCTTCCACTGGGAGCTGTGGGCCATGGCCGCGGGCGACGCGTCGAACCATGACATGCTGCGGGCGGCGACGATCCTGGGTGCCGAGGCGATCGGCTTCGGCAATCAGCTCGGCAGCATCGAAAAGGACAAGTTCGCCGATATCGTCGTGCTGAACTCGAACCCGCTCGACGACTTGCGTAACACGGTCGATATTTATTATGTTATGAAAGACGGCCGCCTCTACGACGGCATGACCCTCGACGAGGTGTATCCGGAGGAGCGCGCGCTGCGGAGGAGGAGGCCCGCCGAGTCGGACCCGGCGAGCACCTCGGCCGGGATTCGTCGCGGGCGTTAGCGGGACCGGGGCACGGAGGGGTTCTGCGGGCCTTGCGGGACCGCCTCCGTGCCGACCGCCGCCCCCCGGAGCGCGCGTGCGCCGGCCGCGGCGCCCTCGGGCAGTCGCGCCACCGCGAGCGAAAGCTCTGCCGCGAACTCCTCCGCGATCAGACGGTCGGAACGCTTGATGCGCAACACCAGCTTGGCCGGGTGCTTGAGCTTGAGTCCCTCCTGGCCCGCGATCCTCTCGAACGCGAGCAGATCCGCAGCCGTGACGATCAGCTTCGGCCCGGTCAGCCGCCACCACTTCCGCTCCGGTACGAATGCGCCCGCTACCTTGGCCAGCGGGATCACGATCTCCCTGACCGGCTCGATCTCCTCGCGCGTCTCGTAGCCGGCGCCCTCCATCGACTCGGTCACCACGGCGACACGCCACTGGATGACCAGCCGGTCGGCCTCCAGCCGCACGAGTCCGTGCGCGGTTTCGGTCGTTGACTCGTATCCCCCGCCGGAGGTGTACAGGTCGGAGCTGCGCTTGAGCGTGAAGGGTACGGCGCCGATGCCGGGCGGCGGCGCGACGGCCGCGTGCCCGGGATCCTCTCTCAGGAAGGCACCGCGCATGCGCTCGATGGAGGACGGCATGGCTGCTACCGCCCCCGCTGCTGCCGCACGTCGGGCGGCTCCACGCGCCACCACCACTGCGTCGGCAGCGGCCGCTGGCGCGGCCACACCTCGGTGAGGGTGGCCGCCTCGTAGAGCCGTCCGTTCTTCATGACATAGTCGATGTCGATGGAGTTCTCGAGGTCGTCCAGCGGGTTGGACCCGAGAACCTGCAGGTCGGCGATCTTGCCCGGCTCGATCGACCCGATGTCGCCCGCCAGGCCGATCGCATCCGCGCTCATGAGCGTGGCCATGCGCAGGGCGTCGTGGTTGTCCATGCCGCCCGAAGCCATCATCCACAGTTCCCAGTGCGTCCCCAGGCCCTGCACCTCGCCGTGAGAGCCAAGGCCGGCCTGGCCTCCGGCCTCCATCCACTTCACGATCTGCTCCGCCTGCTGGAAGTGCGGGTACTGATCGTCGCGGAACCACGTCGTTGTCTTCCACTTGTCGAGCTCGTCGCGGGGCGTGAAGAACTGGAGACGCTCGACCTCGTCGAGGTTGGTGCGCGTCAGGTAGTACTGGCGCCCGGAGGGGCCGCCGTAGGCCACCACCAGCGTGGGGGTGTAGACCATGCCGCTGAAGGCGCCCAGCCGCACGACGTCGCGGTAGAACGGGCTGATCGGAAGCGAATGCTCGAGGCCCGCATACCCGTCCTGCGCCAGCGTCAGGTTCATGGTGAAGTTGGAGCCGCCCTCGGTCGTGGGCGTGAGGCCCTGTTCGCGCGCGGCCATGATCACCCACTGGCGGATCTTGCGGTCGCCGGCCAGGTACTGCTTGATCGTCTTCGTGTTGTAATGGTCGCTGTAGCGCCTGAGCACGTCGCGGGCCTCGTCCAGGCTGGAGATCTGGTCGGCGCTGAAGACTCCGGGGCCGGTCGAATACAGGCGGGGCCCGATGAACGCGCCGGTCTCCATGAGGTCGAAATACGCGACCGCGTCCTCGGACGAGGTCTGGGGATCGCGCTGCGTGGTCACGCCGTACGCCAGTTGCGCGAGGAACTGCGACACCTGACCGCGGTGCACGCCCCAAGCGACCCAGGTATGCGCGTGGATGTCGACCAGCCCGGGATAGATCGTCCTGCCGGACATGTCGCGCACGTCGGCGCCGTCGGGGATGGTCACGCCGCCGCTCGGGCCCACCGCGACGATGCGGTTGTCCCGCACGACGATGTCCCCGCGCGGAATCACCTCGTCGCCCCGCATGGTGATGAGACGGGCGTTTGTGAGGGCGACCACCCCGCGCGGCAGGTCCTTGGGCACGGAGATGTCGACATCGAAGCGCGCGGCCTCGTAGACGGGACCGCCTTCGTCGCCCGGCGCCGCGGTCGCATCGGTGGCTTCCTCGCCGGGCGCGTCCGCGGCGCCGGCGGCCTCCTCCGCGGGCACCTCGGCATCCTCTTCGGCGCCTTCAGCCTCCTCCCGCGCCTCGGCGCGCGCCGCCGCCACCGAGTCCGCCACCAGCGAGTCGCTCAGCGCGATGTCGTGCAGGAAGAAGCTGCGCCCTATCGAGTAGTAGGCGGCGGCGCCGTCGGTGGTCCACCCCACGAAGTCGCCGCCCACTTTGGTGAGGCGCCGTGTCGGCACGGACGAGGACGCGGCAACCGAGACGGTCGGCGCTTCGCCCCCGGTTGGCGGCACGGTGATCGTGAAGACGTTGCGGTTGGCGCGCACGACCGCGCGCCTGCCGTCGGGCGACAGGACGACCTCGTCGGGCGCGGGACGGCTGCCGGGGCCGGGGCGCGCGGGCGCGGTGACCTTGACCAGGGTGCGGATGTCGGTGCCGTCGTAGCGTACCGAGAGCAGCCCGTCCTGGCCCGCCCACACGTACACGCGGTCCGGGTCCGGCCCCGGGTGGGGCGCGTTTCGCCCCTCCTGCGTGGCGCCCGACCCCACCCACATGATCCGGCTGGGCTCGCCGCCTTCGGCCGGCAGCCACACATACTCGAGCTCGGCCGCGGGGCTGTGCCGGCCGAAGTCCTCCAGGGTGCGCATGCGGTGCATCTTCGAGCCGCGCACCGCGAGGATGCGCGTGCCGTCGCCGTTGTAGGCCACCCGGTCGAAGAAGGCGGAGGTGGGCGTGAGCTTCTCGGGATCGCCGCCGCCGTCCGCGCGGATGCGCCAGATGTCGCCGCCGGCCGAATCGTTCCAGGTCACGTATGCGATGTGGCGGCCGTCCGGCGACCAGGCCGCCCCGTGCTCCACGTCGTTCGAGGTGGTGAGGCGGCGCGCGTCCCGGATGACCGGGTAGCCCTCGGTCTGCGTGCCCGCCGCTTCGGGGAGGTCCGCGGTCCAGAGACGGTCGAGCGCGGAGAATACCAGCCGCGTGCCGTCCGGCGAGGGGCGCGCGCCGCGGATCTGGGAGACGGTCAGGACCGAGTCGTTGATGGGATAGTCGAACTTGACAAGAGGACCCAGTTCCTGCTGGATGTGCGCCGTGAACGGGATCTCGGAAGCATCGCCCGACGGCACCTCGACACGCATGATCTTGCCACCATAGAAGGTGATCAGCGCGCCCGAGTCGGGCGTCCACGCCCCGCCGGGATACACGTCCCGGTCGCGCATGCCCCCGCCCTGCGACTCGTCGCGCTGAACGTCCATGACGAGCCAGCTCTCCTCGCCGGTGGCAAGGTCACGCAGCTTGAGCGCCTCGCGCGCGTCGTAGCGGGTGGCATAGACGAGCCAGCGCCCGTCCGGGCTGGGCATGGGACGGAAGGCGCCCTCGTGCTCGTGCGTGCGCACCATGACGCGCCCCGTCTCGCGGTCGAGCACGCCGATCTGGAATGCACCGACCTGCCGCGCCGAGCTCTGTGCCACGGCGCCGAAGTGCCCGGGCGGATCCGGGTCGAGGTTGAACGGGTCGGCGTGGCGAACGACGGAGCCGCCGCCGGCCCCGTCCACCGGGAAGCCGCCACCCAGGTTCCCGCGCACGTTCACCCACACGTACCGCGGATCCGGTCCGAACGCGGCGCCCGTGTGCGAGGGGGTGCCCCCGCCGAAGCCCGGGCCGCCTCCCGGGCCACCATCGCCATCCTGCCCCGTGATCTGCACCCCCGACCCGCCGTCCTCGTGCCAGAGCCAGAGCTGCGTGCCCTTGTTCGCCATCACGTACTCGCCGTCCGGCGTCCACACCGGCGACATGTAGTTGTCCCGCTCGGTGTCGGTCAGCTGGCGCGGGTCGCTGCCGTCGGCGTTCGCCACCCAGATGTTCTCGGAGCCGTCCCGGTCGCTCACGAAGACGATCTCGGCGCCGTCGGTCGAGTAGCGCGGCTGCATGTCGTAGCCCTGCCCGCTCGTGATGCGGGCCGCGTCCCCGCCGGTGACCGGGATCGTGTACAGGTCGCCGAGCAGCTCGAAGACGATGGTTTCGCCGTCCGGCGAGAGGTCGAGCGAGATCCACGTCCCCTCGTCCGTCGTGAAGTCGAGGGTGCGCGTGGTGATGAGCGGGAGCGCGTTCGCCCGGCGGGCGGCCCGTGCCGAGCTGTCGTTCTGCTCGACCGTCTGGGCGGTGACGATGTCTCCCGGCACACCCGCCGCCGCAACCAGCACCATGGCCGCCAGGGTGGGAACGCTCCGCAACTGCAATGGCCGCACTGTCATCTCCTCAACCTCCTTAGCGTCGCGTCCAGATCAGGATGACTCCGCACGACGCGTCGGTCCCCGAGTACTGCATGGGCAAGCCGGTCGACGACGGGTAGACTTCGATGCCCGAGACCGCCTCCGGGTCGATCAGATCGTCGATGGCCGCCGGCTCGTCGCCACCCGGATGCACCACGATGCCATCGAGCAGCACGCGCGGGAAGCAGTCTTCGGCGCGGCCGGCGCGAAGCATGACGAACCTCCGGAACGGGCCGTCCGCACCGGAACGCACATCGGCTCCGACCACCCTGCGGAACAGGTCGGTCATCTGGGCCGGGGCCCGTTGCTCGATCGCCTCGCGGTCGATGAACTCGCCGAATCCGTCGCTCACGCGCCGGTAGAAGCCGACGCCCTGCAAGGCGGTCTCGCGCCGCTCGACGGTCACTTCGATGGGATCGAGCCGCACCGGATCGGCCGACAGCCCGACGCGCACGTTGGTGACACGCCCCGGCATCACCCGGACCGTATCCGTGCGGGTCACATACCCCAGCGCGGAGAACTCGACCGCAAGAGTACCGGCAGGCACGTCGGTTAGGCTGAATTCGCCCCTCTGGTCGGTCAGCGTGCCCCCGCCGGCGCCCACCACGCGAACGGTCGCCCCCTGGATGGACCCGCCTCCCTCCGCATCGCTCAACACGCCGATCACGCCCGTCACAAGCTCGTCGTCGACCGCGGCAACCGGCATCAGTTCGGCGACGAACGCGCCCGCCCGCATGACGGTGAAGTCGCCCACCGAGGTCTGATACCCGGGGTGAGAAAGCTCGAGCCGATAATCTCCGACGGGCACCCGGCTGAAGGTGAACCGGCCCGCCGCGTCGGTCCGCAGCCGAAACCCGGGGCCGTGGAGCATCGCGGTCACGTTCGGTATGGGCGCGCCCGTGACCGCGTCGAGCACCGTGCCCGTGATCGAAACCTGCTCCGCGCCCGGCTGCTGCGCGGCGGCGCCCCCGGCAGCGGAGACCGGGAGCGCCGCCGACAGGGCCGTGAGCGCCACCGCCACGGCCGGGAGCGCCGCCGACACGGCCGGGACGAACGCCGTTCTCATGTCACCGGCCCCGGCTCCCGCGAGTGCTTGCGGAACCAGTCCATGCGGTACATCCAGGTGCGGATCGTGTTCGTCGGCCGGTAGAAGTAGGCGTGCCACTCGTCCTGGAGGCGGACCATGGCCGTGGGCACCTTCAGCATCTGCAGCGCCTGGTAGTACTCCTCGGTCTGCCCCATCGGCG
This sequence comes from Longimicrobiales bacterium, assembly GCA_965205005.1. GTDB lineage: Bacteria > Gemmatimonadota > Gemmatimonadetes > Longimicrobiales > Gaopeijiaceae > Bin94. Next base: position 4,276,479 of record OZ242028.1, read on the forward strand.
TGCGCAGATCGCCCTCGCCGGTGATCAGCAGCGTCGGGGTGGTGACGTTGCCGACGTACATCAGCGGTGAGCGCCGCAGGTGCTCGCTCGGGTCCTCCCAGGGCAGGTTTTCGAAGTTGTTGTACCAGCCGAGACCGTCGGTCGTCCCCACGAACGAGAACCAGTTGGTGACCGGGCACTCGGAAGACGCGGCCGCGAAGCGGTCGGTGTGGCCGACCACCCAGGCCGTGAGCACGCCGCCCCCGCTGCACCCGTAGACGAACATGTTCTGCTCGTCGATGTAGCCGCGTTCCAGCACCACGTCGACCCCCGCCATGAGGTCGTCGTAGTCCATGCCGGGATACGCGTTCTCGATCTCGTTGCCGAACGCGCTGCCGTATCCGGAGCTGCCGCGCGGGTTGGTGTACAGCACCACGTACCCGCTCGCCGCCTCCAGCTGCCATTCGTACCACATGTACGGCGTCCCGAAGCCGTAGCGGCCGTGCGGTCCGCCGTGGATCGCGAGCATCAGCGGGTACTTCTTCGACGGGTCGAAGCCCGGCGGCTTGACGATCCACCCCTGGACCTCCAGGCCGTCCGAAGACTCGTACCACACGTCCTCCACCTCGCCCAGTTCGACGCCCGCCAGGATGTCGCCGTTCACGTCGGTGATCTTCCTGACGTCCCCGCCCGCGGCCACGTCGAAGACGACGACATCGCCCGGCTCGTGCGCGCTGGAGACCACGCCGGCCGCCATGCCGTTCGCGGCCATGGAATACACGGTCAGGTAGTGCTCCCCCCCGGTGATCTGCCGCACCGGCCCGTCGAGCGGGGCGAAGTACAGATTCTCCGCACCGCCGTCGGGCGCGTTGTAGTAGACGCCGCTGCCGTCCGCCGCCCACCGCAGGCCCGATGGATCGCGGTCGCGGTCCGTCGCGATCTCGCGCGCGCCGCTGCCGTCGGCGTTCATCACGTAAATGTTGTCGGCGTAGTACGCGTCGTCGGTCTCGTCGTGGCCCAGATACGCCACCAGCCGGCCGTCCGGCGACGGCACGGGCGAGTGGTCGGACCCCGCGCGCGTGGTCAGCTGCCGAACGTCCCCCGACGCCACCGACACCGCATAGATCTCGGACTCGCGGAAGCGGTAGTCGGAGTCGGGCTCGCGCAGGCTGCTGAACAGGATCTCCGAGCCGTCCGCGGACCACACCGGAGCGCCGTGGTTCCAGTCGCCGCCAGTCAGCTGGCGCGGCGTGCCGCCGGACGCGGGCAGCACGAAGATGTGCCGGTACCCCCCGTCGGTGTAGCCCACGTAGTCGCGCCGGTAGTTGGGCCGCGTGACCACCTTGGGCTCCACCGTCCACTCCGCGCCCTCCGGCCGCCCCGGGATCGTGACGGTCCACTCGGGTTCCGACGGGACCATCATCGAAAAGGCCAGCGTCCCGCCGTCCGGAGACCACGTCAGGCCACCGGGCGACTCGGTGAGATGGCTGACCTGGGTCTCGGCCCCCTCCGCGTCCATCCAGCGCACGAAGATCTGGCCGGCGCCATCCCCGTCCGCGCGCACGAACGCGATCCGCCCGCCGTCCGGAGACCACACCGCACCGCCACCGTCGGTCAGCCGCCTGGCCCGCGTGCCGTCGGCATTCACGATGTGCAGCTCCGACACCCAGCGGTCCTTCATCCTGTCGACGTGCCGGCGCTCGTACAGGACCCGGCTGCCGTCGGGCGAGATCTGCGGCCCCATCCCGCCCGCGAGCAGGAACGGCCGCACCTCTTCCCAGTCGAAGTAGAGCTCGGGCGTGAGACGGCCGGATTGCTCCTGGGCGGCGTTGGGTTGGGGGGATGAGAGGGCGAAGATCGCGGCAACGGCGAGGATCGCGGCGATCGGACGGCGGGGGTTCGGGTGACCGACGAGCCTGCGGGAAGGGTCGAGGCGTGGGCGTGGGTCCATCGTGAGGCGCTCCTGCAAGGGGTGGTCGCTGCAGGGTCACGTTGGGGCGCGGGGGGACACCGGGCAAGGTGGCCGGGGTTGCCTCACGGCGGCCCCGAGGGCTGGCGCCGCACGGGGCGCTTCCGGTTGACCGGGCCGGGCGTTCCGGTCCAGATTGCCCGCTGCTCCGACCCGCCGACGCGCGACAGCATCGTCCCCCACGCGGAAAGCCGGCGACAAGCGACATGAATACAAGGGCGTCTCTCGCGTGAACACGCGCGCCATCCTTATCGGGCTCGCGCTCGGGCTGGGGCTCGGGGTCGCCGCCTCCGCGACCGGGTCGCCGGAGCTGCTGTGGGCGGCCCAGGCCGTCGAGCCGCTCGGACGGGTCTTCCTGCGCGCGATCCAGATGGTCGTCATCCCGCTGGTGGCGGCCGTCGTCTTCGTGGGCGTGGGGCGGATCGCCAACCTGCGCGAGCTGGGCCGGCTCGGCGGCCTGGCGGTCGGATTCTTCTGGGTGACGACGCTGCCCGCGATCCTGATCGGGATGGGGTTGATGAGCCTCGCCCTCAACTTCACGGCACCGGTGCCGCCGCCCACGACAGCCGCGGATCTGGAGACAGCGACGCCCGGCGTGGTCGACTTCCTCGTCAACCTGGTGCCGAGCAACCCGGTCCAGGTCGCCGCCGACGGGGCGCTTCTCCCGCTGCTCATCTTCGTCGTCCTGCTTGGCGCGGCCACGACCACCCTGCCGAAAGAGAAGCAGCAGACCCTCACGTCGTTCGTGGAAACGCTCGGGGACGCCCTCATCAAGCTCATGACCTGGATCCTCTGGACCGCGCCCGTGGGCGTCTTCGGTCTCGCGGCCCCGGTGATCGCGCAGACGGGCCTGGCGATGCTGCAGAACCTCGCCGTGTTCATCGTCGCCGTCGTGGTCGGCCTCTTCATCCTGAAGGGCCTCGTGCTCCTGCCGCTGGTGCGGATCCTGGGCGGCGTGGGACCGGCGCGCTTCATCCGGGGGACGATCGGCTCGTACACCGTCGGGTTCACCACGACGACGTCCGTGGGCACGCTGCCGATGATGCTCCAGGAAGCGGAGAAGCTCGGCCTGTCGAAGGAAACCTTCACGCTGGTCCTGCCGCTGGCGGCGTCGATCAACCGCCCGGGCAGCGCGCTGTTTCAGAGTGCGTCGCTGGTCTTTCTGGCGGCCATGTACGGCGTGCCGCTCGACGCCGGGCTCATCGCGGCGGCGGTGCTCGCGATCTTCCTCGCCTCGATGACGGTTGCGCCCGTGCCCAGCGCCAGCATCGTGTCGCTGGTGCCCGCGCTCAACGTGGTGGGCGTCCCCGTGGCCGGGCTCGGGATCCTGCTCGGGATCGACCGCGTGCCGGACGTGTTCCGTTCCGCGGCCAACGTGATCGGCCACATGGCCGCATCGACGACGGTCGAGGGGATGACGCGGCGGGGGGGCGGAGAGCAGGCGGGGGGCTGAGCCGGATGCAGCGAGAGGCAGGGCGATCCTGTTCCCACGGCGGGCGTGGCAACCGACTGGTGAACATCAAGTCCGTTTCCGCGCTGGCCATCCCCGTCGCGCCGGCCATTGCCCTGGCGCTGGTCGCCACGGGTTGCGAACCGCCCGCATCGCTCCCGGCCGTCAGCATCGTCGACAGCGCCGGTGTGCGGATCGTCGACCTCGGGCCCGTGCCGCGGGACCTGGCGAAACATCGCATCCTGGCTGCCGAGCCCGACCTCGTCATTCGGAGTGATGAGGACAACAGCGCCTCCGTCTTCTCCGATGTCCGCGACGTCGAGGTGCTGTCAGGCGGCCGCGTCGCAGTGGTCAACGGAAGCGGAAACGACATTCTGGTATTCGACGCTGCCGGACGGCACATCGACACATGGGGCGGGAGCGGGGACGGTCCGGGCGAGTCCCGGTATCTCGAATGGCTGGCCTTCCTGTCCCCCGATTCCCTGGCGGCGGGGGACGGCGGCCTGCGGCGCGTCACCGTCTTCGACGCGGCGGGCCGGTACGTCCGCAACTCGACGACCAGGAGCGCCGCAGACCAGGCGTCGCGCCCCATTCCACCGAGACCCATGGGTCTGCTCGCGGACGGCTGGGTAGTCGCGGCTTCCTTCGAACGGCCCGCGCCGGTGGAGGGAACGGCACGCCCGCTGGTCGAAATTGTGACGATTCCTCCGGCGGGGGCCGCCGTCCACCTTATCGGAACGTGGCCCGGCGAGGAGGTTGCCGTTTTCGAGGAGGACGGGCTACTTGAGGTAACCCAGCCTCCGTTCGGCAGGCGCCTTCACATCGCGCCCACACCCGCCGGCGTCTGGATCGCCGACGACGATCAATGGGAGTTGCGGCAGTACTCGGCTCACGGCGACCTGCGCATGGTCGTCCGGTCTTCGGCCAGTCCCGCGGCTGTCACCGACCGGCTGCTCGAGGAGTTCATCGCCGAGAGGTATCGATACGCTGGTCAGGTCCCCACGCTGGAGGACCTGAAGCACGACCAGCGGGAGATCGCCCGTCACACGACGACGCCGAGCCTGGGCATGATCCGGGGGATGACTGACGGCGGTGTGGCCGTCGGCGAGTTCAGTCCGGGTGGGGCCTCCACGCGGGAGTGGATCACCGTGGACCCGAACGGGATCGTCACCGCGGTCGAACTCCCAGCGGGCCTGGATGTCAAGCGGTGGGGGCCGGACTGGGTTGTGGGTGTCGTGCGCGACGCGCTCGACCGTGAAGCAATTCATCGATACCGGATCCTAGACACGTCCGACTGAACCGACGATCGACAGACCACGGAGCGACTTGTTCCTCCTGATGAGCGTCAGGGCGGTCGTGCCGCCGTCGTCGGACACGGACGGATCCGCCCCGAGTTCGAGCAGAACGGGCACGACAAGCGGGTTGTTCCGCGCGGCCGCGTGAAGCGGTGTGGCGCCGGTGCGGGTTCTCGCGCCGATGTCGGCGCCAGCGGCGACCAGCAGACGGATGACCGACCGGTTTCGGTTGCGCGACGCCGCCCAATGCAAGGGCGTCCAACCGCCGGATTCCGTTCTGGCGTTCGGATCCGCGCCGGCGTCCAGCAGGGCGGTCAGCACGGCCGCTTCCGGATTGGAGCCCGCAGCGAGGTGCAGCGGCGTGGACGGTCCCCACCCCGTGCTGGCCTGGATCCCGGAACCCACGACATGCACGTCGGCACCCGCGTCCAGCAGGAGTCGGGTCACCGCCGGGTCGGGGTTGGTGCGGGCCGCCTCGTGCAGCGGCGTCGATCCGCCGCCGTGCACGGCGTGTACGTCGGCACCCGCTTCCAGCAGAAAGGACACGACCTCGGCCGAACCGCCCCTGGCCGCACGGTGCAGCGCCGTCTCTCCCCGCCAGCCACGCGCCGACGCATCGGCGCCCGCGTCGATCAAGGCGGCAAGCACCTCCGGGTTGCCGTTCGACTCGGCGGCCTCGAGCAGCGGGGTGGCCTCCCATCCGTAGTCGACATGGAATCCCGTCGCCCAGGCATCCACGTCCGCTCCGGCCGCCAGGAGGGCACGGACCACCTCTTCGTTCTCGTTAAGTCGGGCCGCGGCGTGAAGCGGAGAAAAATCGCGATCGTCGCGGGCATCCACGTCGGCACCCGCCTCCACAAGGACGGCGATGACCCCGGGGTCGCGCGTCCATGCGGCAGCCGCATGAAGGGGTGTGACATCGCCTCCCCAATAGCCCGCAGGCCACCGCTCCGTCGTCGCGTTCACATCGGCTCCCGTGTCGAGGCAACCCTCGACCACCCGGGCGTCGGCCACCACGAAGAACGACGGCGTATTCCAATGGTCGCATGCGGCGGGATCCGCGGGCGTCCCCGCAGAGTCCAGCGCGGCGGGATCCGCGCCCAGAGTCAGCAACAGGATGGCCGCACCGGGATTCTCGACTGCCGCGTGGAGCGGGGTCCGGCCGCGGGCGTCACGGGCACCCACCTCCGCGCCGCTGTCCACCAGCAAGGAGACGTAGGCGGGCGATCCGGAGGCCGCGGCAGCATGAAGCGGTGTGGCCCCGTCGTTGTCCACGGCGTCGATGTCCGCCCCGGCCTCCAACAGGGCGGCGGCGATGCCGATCTGGTCGCCGCGTGCGTCGGCGATGGAGTGAAGCGGCGTCCTCCGGTGGGCGTTCGTGGCATTGGCGTCCGCTCCGGCCGCGAGCAGCGCCCGAATCGCGGGGAGAGGCGGCGGATCGCGATTCAGCCGCGTGACCAGGCGATGCACAGGGGTCCCGCCGGACTCGTCCCTGGCGTTGGGATCGGTTCCCTTTGCGAGGCATCCCCGCACGCCCTCTACCGGGGACCGTTCCACCACATTCCATTCGTGCCAGTCGCACGCAGGATCCTCCGCGCGTCTGCCGGTGGCGTCCAGGGCACCGGGGTCGGCCCCCAGCGCGACGAGCTGATCCGCCACCAGGACATTGCCCTCTGCCCAGGCCGTGTGAAGCGGCGTCTGGCCCTGAGCATTCCGCGCGTCCATTTCGGCACCCGCGCGGATCAGCGTGCGGACGACTGCGGTGTCCATACGGGGCAACTCCTCCAGCGCCCGGTAGCGCCGGGGCAACTGCGCCGCGGCGTGCAGCGGAGTGTCGCCTCTCGCGTTCTTCGCGTGGATTTGGGCGCCTCCGGCCAGCAGCGCCTCGACGGTCGCCGGTGTTCCCGCCGTCGCGGCAACGTGAAGAGGAGTGTCCCCCGACCCGTCGGGTGCGTTCACGTCGACCCCGCCTTCGAGGAGAACGACGATTGTGGCCGGACGCGATTGCTGCGCCGCCGCATGAAGCGGCGTTTCGCCCCTGGCCGTTGCCAGCGTGACGTCCGCTCCGGACTCCAGCAGCGCAGCGGCAAGGGAGGGATCTTCGCGGTAGGCCGTACGGTACAACGGGGTCCATCCCATGTTGTCCTGCGCGTCGGGATCGGCTCCTGCCGACAACAGCCTCGCCAGGAACCCGAGCTGCTCCGCCGGGTCGATGTCCCGCCACTCGGCCACCGCGAGGTGGAGCGCGGTGTGGCCTATTCCATTGCGGGCACCTATATCCGCTCCTGCACCCAGCAACGCATCTGCAACCGCCAGTCCTGGTTCCCACTGGCGCAGTGCGCTGTGCAGCGGCGTGGCCCCGTCGGTCCCTTCCGCATTCACCGCCACTCCCTCGTCCAGCAGTAGCGCAACCATCGCCGGATCTCCCGCACCGGCCGCTTCGTGCAGAGGGCTGTTCCCCTGCCGGTCGCGTGCGTCGGGATCGGCCCCTGACTCCAGCAGGAACCGGACGACGCCAAGGTCGCCGGTTCGCGCCGCGAAGTGGATGGGCGTATCCCCGTTGTCGTTGGATGCCCCCGGATCGGCGCCCGACTCGATCAGCTGAACCACCACCGCAAGATCCGGAGCCCGTTCGGGGCGCCGGGCACCGGGCACGTACCTGGCATCCTGGTCGTGCGGCTCTCCCATAATGGCATGGTGCAGCGGCGTGCTGCCGTTCCCGTCGCGGGCCAGCGGGTCCGCACCCGACGCCAGGCAGCGGATAACATCGGGGGCGAGCGCCACCCGGCCGAACATCCACGTATTCCAGTGATCGCAGTGCGTGGGGTCGGCCACCTGGCCGTACTTGTCACGGGCGGCCGGATCGGCCCCGAGGCGCAGGAGTTCGCGGGCGACGAGCGGGTTCGCATTGCCCCACGCGCGGTGCAGCGGCGTGGCCGCGTCGCTGTCCCGAGCGTCGAGATCGGCGCCGAATTCGACCAGGGTGGCAATCACCGCCGCGTCCGTTGCGTACCGCGCGGCAAGGTGCAACAGCGTTTGCCCCAGGTTGTCCGGATTGTCGGGATCGACGCCTGAGCGCAGACAGGCCGCAACCTGCGCTGCCGAGGCCGACCGGAAGAAATTCCAGGTGCTCAGGTCATCGCAGGTCTGGGCAACTGCAGGGGCGGGCAGGGCGGCGACGAGGGCAACCGGGACGGCGAGCAGCGCGATGGTGCGAGCCCTGGGCCTCGCGATCCACCTGGTCAGGCTGTCGCTACTCATATACTCATATACTCATCGCGTGGCCGATCTACCGCTGTCCGGCGACCCGGCCCGCTGCCCCGCTCCGGTTCAGCACCTCTGCCATGCGGTCCAGCTTCCGCACGACTTCGGGATGGATCTCCTCCGGCCTCATCGCCTCGGCGATCAGGTACAGGTCGTTCTTGTTGGTGGGGTGGCCAACCGCTTGCAGAAGCGGCATGAGGAATTCCGTGCTTCCCTTGACCCTCACGAGGTTGATCGAGTCTCCAAACACTTCTGTGCCGGGGAGCATCCTCTTGCCGAACTCGCTTTCTACTTCCCCCACGGCTGCGGACGACGAGAGCCAGCGAGCCACGGCCCGGGGGTGGAGCAGGTAGTTCTCGATCTCGTAGCGCCGCCAGCACAGAATCTCCATCCCCAACCTTGTGGACTCCCGCCCGGGCGCTTCGCGGTTGTCCCCATCCAGAAGGCACACTGCGGGGATTCCGGGCAGGGTGCCGTGAAGCGCAAAATGATGCCCCTTGGCGTGCTCCAGCCTCCGTCCGCGCAGCCAGTACACACAGGCGTGGGAGAGGAACGTCTGCAGCGGATGGTCAAGAACCCTGGCCCAGGCCCGCAGAATCCGCTCGTCGCTCTGGTCTTCCACGTAGAGCACCGCCCCCGCCTCGTGTCCGAGAATCAAGTCGGTCGTGCGCAATTGCCGGAGCGCCTCGATGGTCCGGTCGCGTTCCGCTTCGGTCCGCAGCTGCTGGGGCGAGGCCCCCGCGAAAGAGAGGATCCGCTCGGGCTCGGTCGCTTCGAGCATGGCCGGAGAGTGGGTCGCCATGATGACCTGCCCGTCCCGCTCCTGCGCGATCCTGCGCATCAGCGCATAGACGTCCCGCTGGAGGATTACGTCCTGGTGGGCGTCGGGTTCGTCCAGGAGGAGCACCGTGCCGCGCCGCCGGTGGAGAAAGGCAAGGAGGAGAATCACCTGAAGCGTGCCGCTGCCCGTGCTCGCAAGATCGAGCGGCCGCTTCCGGCCGGCCTCCCGGTACTCCGACCGGATGTACGGCTCCGCAGGCGAGTATGCCGGTTCCTGCAGCTCGATCCGAAAGAGGTCGCGGACATGGCCGACAAGGGCGTCCCAAGCGGTCCGGTCCGGGTTGAGCGGACCGCCGATCTCCCACAGCAGGTTTCGCAGAATGTCGCCCGCACGGCTCTCGCCCACGATGAGCTTCGTCATCCCGGGGGCGTGCAGCGGCTCGTCCCGCCGAACGCCGGAGAGCGCCGGCACGCGGACCACCTCCAGTTTCGCGGCGGGCGGCGGCGGAAACGCGTCCAGCTCGTCGTCCGCCATTTCCCTGGCACCGAGCGGACGCACGTAGGCCAGCTCCTGGTGCGCGTAGTGAAACTCCAGCGCGCACGTCCAGGGCGTCCCGTTGGCCACGCCCTCGACCGCGATCTCCATCAGGCGGGTCGGACCCGGTCCATTCCCACCCGATACGAGGCGGTCGTTCCAGAGCAGATTCAGGTCACGGACCGGTGCCGAGTTGCAGCTCAGCCGATTCACCCCTACCCCCTTCCGCCTGGCCGACCGGGTAGCTTTCGCACGCTTGGCGTTCCACAGGTCGAGGGCCTCTTTCCACCAGGCGATCGCCTGCATCAGCGTGGACTTGCCCGAGTTGTTGGGTCCCGCCAGCACCACCGAGTCGTCCAGATCGAAGGACTGGTCGCGAAAGCGCTTGAAGTTGGCCAGCCGGACGCGGCGAATCATGAGTGGTTCTCCGGGATCGGGATGCTGGTGGCCCTCGTGCAGGCGGTCGGGCGCGCACTACACGGCAATCTGGGACGAATGCAGCCCGTTACCAAGGGGAAGCGAGCTGTTGATTCGGCCATCTTCTCGGCATCCCAAAGTATTCTGTTATATTCAAATGGCAAAATTCGAACAAAAACACCCTCGCCTAATCGTGCGGTTCATTAGGTTCGCCATGACCGAACACTTTTCTGGGCGACCGCGGCGCCGGGGCCGTCCGCCCCGCCGAGAGGTCTACGGTCGGCTGCGATCCGACGTGGCAGAACTGTGGGAGCGCCTGGGTGGCTTGCCGAGTCCACAGGAGGCTGCCGGAATCTGGCGTGGAATCTGGTGCCAGGAGACCCATCACTCCACCGCCATCGAGGGCAATACTCTGGTGCTGAAGCAGGTCGAGCAGCTTCTTGCGGAAGGGCGCGCCGTCGGCGATGGCGAACTTCGGGAATACCTGGAAGTTCGAGGCTACGCCACAGCCGCCGAGTGGGTATACCGGCAGGCGGTCCACCGCGAAGGTCTCTGCCACCCTGGGGACATCCTGAGTCTGGCCGAGGTGCGGCAGGTTCATCACACGGCGTTGTCGCCGGTCTGGGAGGTGGCTCCCCACTCCGACGCCACGGACCGGGAAACACCCGGAAACTACCGTGAACACGACATTCGGCCGTTCCCCGGCGGAATGACGCCAGTCTCATGGCCGCTCGTCCCCGCCGAACTGGATGCTTGGATCAAGGAGGTCAACAAGCTCGATCCCACGTCGCCGGGCTTCCCCGAGCATCTCGCCGAAACCCACTGCCGGTTCGAACAGACGCACCCGTTCCTGGATGGCAACGGGCGAACTGGACGTCTGCTGCTGAATCTGATCCTCGTTCGGCTCGGCTACCCGCCCGCGATCATCTACAAGCGCGAGCGCACCCGCTATCTCAACGCCCTTCGAAAAGCGGACCGTGGTGAGCCGGGACTGCTGGGAGAGATGCTTGCCCGCGCGATTCTCGACAACCTGTACCGTTTCCTGATTCCAGCGGTTGCCGGCCCGGCCCGGCTAGTTCCTCTGAGCGCGCTGGCAACTCCGGACATGAAGGCGTCAGCCCTCCGCGCAGCGGCTGGACGAGGTCGGCTTCGGGCGGTCCGCAACGCGAGCGGTCGGTGGCGCAGCTCCCGGGCCTGGGTGGAGGAATACAAGGCGACCCGGTACCAAAGGGACAGGGACTAGGCGGTCGGGCGGCTGAGCGGAGGTCGGGCAGCGGTGGGCGGCGGCACGAGGCCCAGTCCGTCGTTACTCATATACTCATATGCTCACCATCGGCCTCCCGAGCGGTCGGCATTCGCCCGCACCGCTGGAATCGCCCCGCTGTTTCCGCTATCGTTGCAACTCCAACGGCCGGCTGTCGTTTCAGCGATGGGCGGGCCGACATGCAAGGCGATTTGTGGCATATTGCGGCCAGGGAACAGCTAAAAAGCCACGCCTACCGGAGGGTTCCGGCCCGGATTGGCCCCGAAGGGGTTCGGTCCGACTAGACAGGCCCGACCCTTCCTGACGGGCGGATTGGCGGGAAGCGCGGGACATCAGGTGACCAGACCCCCCATCGAGCACCTCCTCGCCGACCGCATCCTCGTGCTCGACGGCGCCATGGGCACGATGATCCAGCGCCACGACCTGGGTGAGGCCGACTTTCGCGGCGACCACTTCCGCGCCCACCCCCAGCCGCTGCTCGGCAACAACGACCTTCTCAGCCTGACGCGCCCCGACATCATCGGCGGCATCCACCGCGCCTTCCTCGAAGCCGGCGCGGACATCATCGAGACGAATACGTTCAGCTCCACGCGGCTGCCGATGTCCGACTACGGGGTCGAGGACGCGGTCGGCGAGATCAACCGCGCGGCGGCGCGGATCGCGCGGGAGGCCGCCGACGAGTACACGGCGCGCACCCCCGACCGGCCCCGCTACGTGGCGGGCATCCTCGGGCCGATGAACCGCACGGCGTCGATCTCGTCCGACGTGAACGACCCCGGCGCCCGCCAGGTCACCTTCGAGGACCTCCGCGCGGCGTACGCCGAACAGGCCCGCGCCCTGATCGAGGGCGGCGCGGACCTGCTCATGGTCGAGACCGTCTTCGACACCCTGAACGCCAAGGCGGCCGTCTACGCGATCCTCGAGGCCCTCGACGCGTCGGGCGTGCGGCTCCCGATCATGATCTCGGGCACGATCACCGACCAGAGCGGCCGCACGCTGACCGGACAGACCCCCGAGGCCTTCTACAACTCGCTGCGCCACGCGGCTCCGCTCGCTTTCGGCCTCAACTGCGCGCTCGGGCCACGCGCGCTCAGGCCCTACCTGCAGGAGCTGTCCACGGTCAGCGAGTTCCCCGTCGGCTGTCACCCCAACGCGGGCCTGCCCAACGAGTTCGGCGGCTACGACCTCACGCCCGAGGACATGGCCGCCACCATGGGCGACTTCGCGCGCTCCGGCTTCCTCAACCTCGTGGGCGGGTGTTGCGGGACGGTTCCCGACCACATCGCGGCGATCGCAGACGCGGTCGAGGGCGTCGCACCGCGGCCCCTGCCCCAGCCCCCCGTTCGCACGCGCCTATCCGGGCTCGAGCCCCTCACCGTCGGGCCCGAGTCGCTCTTCGTGAACGTGGGCGAGCGCACCAACGTGACGGGGTCCCGGCGCTTCGCCCGCCTCATCCTGGACGGCGACTACGAGGCCGCGCTCGAGGTGGCGCTGCAGCAGGTTCGGAGCGGCGCCCAGATCATCGACGTCAACATGGACGAGGGGCTGCTGGACTCCGAAGCCGCGATGGTGCGCTTCCTGAACCTGCTCGCGGCCGAGCCCGAGATCGCGCGCGTCCCGTTCATGATCGACTCGTCGCGCTGGGAGGTGATCGAGGCGGGACTGCGGTGCGTGCAGGGCAAGGCGGTGGTGAACTCGATCAGCCTGAAGGACGGCGAGGAGGCCTTCCGCGAGCAGGCGCGCCGGATCCGCCACTACGGCGCCGCGGTGGTGATCATGGCCTTCGACGAAGAGGGCCAGGCGGCCACCGCCGACCGCAAGGTGGAGATCTCAAGGCGCGCGTACGACATCCTGGTGCAGGAGGAGGGGTTCCCGCCCGAGGACATCATCTTCGACCCCAACATCTTCGCCGTGGCGACCGGGATCGCCGAGCACGACGAGTACGCGCTGGCGTACTTCGAGGCGGTGGCGCGGATCAAGGAGGCGCTGCCGCGCGCGCTGGTGAGCGGCGGGGTGAGCAACGTGTCGTTCTCGTTCCGCGGCAGCCACGGGGTGCGCGAGGCGATGCACTCCGCATTCCTGTACCACGCGGGCCGGGCCGGAATGGACATGGGGATCGTCAATGCCGGCGCGATCGCGGTCTACGACGAGATCCCGGGCGAACTGCTCGCCGCGGTCGAGGACGTGCTCTTCAACCGCGACCCGGAGGCCACCGAGCGCCTGACCGCGCTGGCCGACCGGTACCGGGGAAGCGCCGCGGGGGACACCGAAGACCTGTCGTGGCGCGAGGCCCCCGCCGGCCAGCGGCTGCAGCACGCGCTGGTGCACGGGATCACGGACTACATCGAGGAGGACACGGAGGAGGCGCGCGGCGGCGCCGACCGGGCGCTCCACGTGATCGAGGGGCCGCTGATGGCGGGGATGAACACCGTCGGCGACCTCTTCGGCGACGGCAGGATGTTCCTGCCGCAGGTGGTCAAGAGCGCCCGCGTGATGAAGCGCGCGGTGGCGTACCTGGTGCCGTTCCTGGAGCGCGAGAAGGAGGCGGACGAGGAGGGGGCGGGCGGCGACGGGGGCCCCGGCCGCCGCTCCGCCGGACGCATCGTGATGGCGACCGTGAAGGGCGACGTGCACGACATCGGCAAGAACATCGTCGGGGTCGTGCTGCAGTGTAACAACTACGAAGTGTTCGATTTGGGCGTGATGGCCCCGGCCGAGAACATTCTGGACAAGGCCCGCGAGGTCGACGCCGACCTGGTCGGACTGTCCGGGCTGATCACGCCGAGCCTCGACCAGATGGTGCACGTCGCGAGCGAGATGGAGCGCACCGGGATGACCCAGCCGCTCCTGATCGGCGGCGCCACGACCTCGCGCGTCCACACGGCCGTGAAGATCGAGCCGCGCTACAGGGGCGCCACGGTTCACGTGCTGGACGCTTCGCGCTGCGTGACGGTGGCGGGCAAGCTGCTCGACCGGGGAAGCCGCGCGGCGTACACGGCCGCCATCCGCGAAGAATACGAGGGGATTCGCAGACGGCGTGCCGGGCCGGGCAAGCGCGCGCCGCTGCTGACCCTGGAAGCCGCCCGCGCCAACCGTCTGCAGCTCGACTGGGATCGCCATGTGCCGGTGCGGCCGACGTTCACGGGAACGCGCATATTCCCTCGTGACGGGGCCGTCGGGGTCGCATTCGGGCACGGCGCGTCGGCGTCTCCGAGATCTGCGCTCTCCTCCTCCCCCTCCGGAGCCTCCCTCTCCGGAGCCTCCCCTTCGTACGACCTCGACGAACTGGCCTCGCGCATCGACTGGACGCCCTTCTTCCGGGCCTGGGATCTCAAGGGCAAGTTCCCGGCCATCCTGTCGGACCCCGAGGTCGGCAAGCACGCAACGAGCCTGTACGAGGACGCGCGGGCGCTGCTCAGGCGTATCCGGCGCGAACGGCTGCTGGCGGCGAGGGCGGTTGTCGGACTCTGGCCGGCCAATGCGGTGGGCGATGACATAGCTGTTTGGGACAGCGGGGCGCGCGGCAAACCGCTCGCGGTCTTCCACTGCCTGCGCCAGCAGTTCGCCAAGCGCGACGGCCGCTCCAATCTCTGCCTGGCCGATTTCGTTGCGCCCGAGTGTTCAGGCGTCGCCGACTACGTGGGCGCGTTCGTGGTGACGGCCGGCGAGGGAGTCGCCGAGCTGTGTGCCGGGTTCGAGGCCGCCGGCGACGACTACCAGAGCATCCTTGCGAAGGCGCTGGCCGACCGGCTCGCGGAAGCGTTCGCCGAGCGCATGCACGAACGGGTGCGCCGCGAGTTCTGGGGCTATGCGCCGGATGAATCGCTGTCCAACAGCCAGCTCATCGCCGAGGAGTACGCCGGAATCCGGCCCGCGCCGGGCTATCCCGCCTCGCCGGATCACTCCGAGAAGCAGACGCTCTTCCGCCTCCTGGGCGCGCGCGCGATCGGCGTGTCGCTGACCGAGACCTGCGCGATGATGCCCGCCGCCTCGGTCTCGGGACTCTACATCGGACACCCCGGGAGCTTCTACTTCGGCGTTGGCCGGATCGCCGGCGACCAGTTGAACGACTACGCGAAGCGTAAGGGAATAAGTATCGACCGGGCAACGCAATGGCTCAGTCCGAACCTGGCGGCGGAGACCCCACATGGCTGACCTGCGGGAGATGCTCGCCGGCGAGCGCGTCCACGTCATGGACGGCGCAATGGGCACCATGCTGTACGCGCGCGGCGTCTTCTTCAATGTCTGCTACGACGAGCTGAACGTCACGCACCCCGAGCTGGTCGAGGAGGTGCACGAGCAGTACATGCGGGCCGGCGCCGAGATCATCGAGACCAACACCTTCGGCGCAAACCCGGTGAAGCTGTCGCCTCACGGGTTGGAGGAGCGGACCGAGGAGTTGAACGCGCGCGCCGCCGCAATAGCCGTGCGGGCCGCGTCGGGACGCGTGGCCGTGGCGGGCGCCGTCGGGCCGCTGGGTATCCGGCTCGAGCCGCTGGGCCCCACTTCGCTGGAAGAGGCTCGCGACTACTTCGGCCGGCAGGTGGACGGACTGCTGGCGGGCGGCGTCGACGGCTTCGTCCTCGAGACGTTTTCCAGCCTCGTCGAGCTGAGGGAGGCGTTCCGCGCGGTGCGGTCGCGCTGCGATCTGCCGGTGATCGCGCAGGTGACGGTCGGCGAGGAGTGCGCGACGGACCACGGGACGCCGGCGGAGCACGTGGCCCGGGCGGCCGAGCGCTGGGGCGCGGACGCGGTCGGGCTCAACTGCTCGGTGGGGCCCGCGGTCATCCTCGACGGCCTGGAACGGATGGCCGAGGTCACGCGGCTGCCGCTCTCGGCCGTGCCCAACGCCGGACTCCCGCGCGCCATCGAGGACCGCAAGATCTACGTGACCGAACCCGGGTACATGGCGCAGTACGCCCGGCGCGCCATCGACGCGGGCGCCCGGATCGTGGGTGGCTGCTGCGGCACGACGCCCGAGCACATCCGCGCCATCCGCGAGGTCGTCTCGGCGACCCGGCCCGGGCGCGCGTCGGTCCGGGTGACCCGCGCCGTGGGCAGGTCCTCCGCCCACAAGCCCCCTCCCCCGCTGGAGTCGCGAACGGGGCTGGGCCGCCGTCTTGCCAGCGGCGAGTTCGTGACCATGGCCCGGGTGTTGCCGCCACGGGGGTGGGACACGACCAGGATGCTCGACGACTGCCACGCCCTGGCGCGGGCCGGCGCCGATGTCATCGGCATCCACGAGGACCGCCGCACCGCCCGGCTGAGCGTGCTGGCGCTGGCCGGCCTGATCGCGAAGGCGTGTCCGGGAGAGCCCCTGGCCCACTACACCTGCCGCGACCGCACACTCTTCGCGATGATCAGCGACCTGCTGGGCGCGGCAGCGTCCGGCGTCCGCAATGTGCTGCTCCTGACCGGCGACCCGCCCGGCGCGGCTCCCTACCCCGACTACAGGTCGGTCGTGGATGTCGACTCGATCGGCCTCACCAACGTGGTCACCGCCATGAACCGCGGGGTCGATCCATCGGGCAACGACATCGGTCCGCCGCCCGGGTTCGTGGTGGGCGTGGCGCTGCGTCAGGGGTCCCGCGACCCCGCCCGGGAGCTGGGCCGCTTCCACTGGAAGGTGGACGCAGGCGCCCACTTCGCCGTGACCCAGCCGGTCTTCGACGCCGAGCACCTTGTCGACTTCCTCGCGGGCGTCGGCGACGAAGGGCCCGGGATCCCGGTCGTGGCAGCGATCCAGCCGCTCGGCTCGCTGCGCCACGCGGAGTTCCTGAAGAACGAGGTGCCGGGCGTGGTCCTGCCCGAGCGTGTGCTGGAGCGGATGCGGCGGGCGGAGGCGCGGGGAGCCGATCACGCCGCGGCACAGGGCGTCGCGATCGCGCGCGAGACGGCGGCGGCGCTGGCGGGCGAGGTCGCGGGACTGGAAGTCGCGGCGCACAGGCGGCCGGGTGTGGGAGCAGCGGTGGGGGTGTTGGAGGGAATTGGGACGGTTTGACACGAACGGCAGATGCTACTAATTACATAGTTGTTTCTGCCAATGGCCGATCCCCCACACGATCGGTCGTCCCATGGGCCAGTGCACGGAGGCGGAATGTCCGCTGTCGAATCTTGCCGACCGTTTGTAACGACCATCGCGATGACCTGTTCGGCGGTCATGGTCAGCGGCTGCTCGCAGACGCCGGATGATCCACTCCCACCTCCCGGTGAACCCCAGGTCGTTGTCCTGGAGCCGGTTGCCTCGTCGCCCGCGCCGATGAGCTACGACGACGACATTGCGCTGGTCACCGAAGAAGTCGCCTGCGTCATCAACTCCTACGAGTACCGGGTTCGGTGCACTGACCGCGACGGCAGCGTGGTGGGCGTGTTCGGCCGCGACGGGGACGGCCCGGGAGAATTCAGGGGAGCTTCCGGGGTCGAACGTGGGCCAGATGGTACTCTCGCCGTCATCGACCTGCAACTCCAGCGTATCTCTTTTTTCCTGACGACCGGAACCTATGAGTCCGCTGCGTCGATGCCGGGAGGTTTCTTCCCGAGCGTGCTCGTCGGAACCCGGGCGTTTGGAACGGATCATTTCAGGAACGTCGACTTCTCGGACGTCGCCAACAGATCACCCGACGATGTATTGAGGCCCACCCACATGGGAATCGACGTTGCATCCGGGGAGATCGTCTGGGAACGTTCGGATATCCGGGATGTCGTCGACCTCGAGTGCGGACCGGTAGTCCTGGGAATGCCGGATCCGCGCGGCGGCTACGTATTCCGCGCGTGCCAGGAGCTCCTCGTGTTCCTCGAAGACCGGGATGACACGACCGCGACGGTGGTAGCATCGCCCACCTACGTCGAGGAACTGCCCAACCAGAGGGACGTGGACGACTACACGGAGGGACTTGCGCAACTGGCGGGAACAATGGCCCAGGCTGCGGGAGGCGTTTCGGTGGCGAGGTCGGCAATGGAACCGTATGCGGCCGGCTACCGGGAGGACCCGAAGATGTGGTTTCTCACCGGCATACCCTTCAAGTTCGACCGGAAGGGCCGCCTGTGGGTCGGCACCACCAGGGACCGCGACGCCTACTCGTATCTCGATGTCTGGATCGGCACCGAGTACGTCGGGACAGTGAGGATTCGGGACCGCCTCATGGGCTACGATCTCTTCGGCTCCACCTTGGCGGCCCTCGTCGAAAGGGCACCGGGACCGGAAGGGATCGCCGAGAGGGCCATCGACTGGTACGACATCTCGGAGGTCAGGCTCGGGCGGTGAACCCGGGGGATCTGCCGCGGGGGGCACCGGCGGGCAAGGAGACCACCTGCAGTGATGGGACCAGAAGCGTGAAGAAGCTCACCATTACGGTGCCGGAGGATCTCGCCCGGTGGCTGAGGGCCAAGGCCGCAAAAGATGATCGCACCGTCTCCCAGTGGATCTGCGAACTCGTGGAGCGGGAGCGGCACCGCGAGGACGACTACGAGATCGCCATGAAACGGGCTTTGGCCAGAAAGCCGCACAGGATTGACTGGCCTGACGGGCGTCGGCCATCCCGGGACGAACTGTATGTCCGCTCTGGTCCTCGTTGACGCGAACGTCTTTGTCTACCCACATCAACCCGCCTGGTACGACCAAAATGTCAACTCTGGTTTCCACCCCGTAAACCGGAGTTGACACTCCAATCTCTCCTCGTCGGCCCTACCCCACCGCCTCCCCAATCCCCTTGAGCCGCCTCGCCACATCCCGGATGCGCAGGTTGCTCACGTACACCTTGTCGGCGCCGATCGCACGCAATCCGCGGATGGTGCGCAGGCAGATCTCTTCCGCGCTCGCCCCCGCGGCGAATTCCCGGGTGATCTCCCGCGCCGGGACCGGGAAATAGCGCCCCAGGTAGTCCAGCGTGCGGGGGTTGGCGCTGTGGTAGTGGAAGACGCCGTGGACGACCGGCAGCTCGATCCCGAGGCGCGTCAATTCCTCGCGGAAACGCTCGACACGGTCCAGAGAGTGGTGCGACACGATCTGTGTCAGGACGAAGTCGGCGCTGAAGTGGCGGTCGGCGACGAATCGGGCCTGCTTCACCGGATCCCGGTGGGGGTTGGCCCATCCGCCCAGCGGCAGGTCCGGCTGATCGGCGCGCAGAATGCGGCGGAGGTCCTTGCCGTGCGGGACGCATCGCTCGGGGCCGACGGAATGATCGCCTCCGACCACGGCGACCGCCGCCACCCCGAGCCCTGAAGCCCGCCGCGCGAACATCCGGCAGTAGTCCAGCGAGTGCTTGCAGGTGAGAAACGGCACCACCGCGCCGAAGTCGGCGCTTGCGCCCAGATTCGCGGCAAGGTGGGCCAGACTCTCTTCTTCCCGGTCGCCTGCCGCGTCGTCGGTGAGGAGGATGAAGGTGTCCTGCCGCGCGAGACGCTGGACCGCGTGGTGCATGTCGATCCATACGCTCATGCTGCGGGACGTGTCCATGCCGCGGCGGGGCGGCCGCAACTCGACCGCGACGAGAGGCTCGGGTTGGTTCAGACGGCGCAGCAGGTCGGCTGGGCGGGGGCGATGGGGTGGCGGGGGCGGAGTCACGCGGCGTTGCCGGCAATCGCGATCACGGGGCGCTCCCGGCAATCGCGGCCAGATCGTCCAGCGACGTGGGCAGGCCGGCGGTCAGGACCTCCGCGCCGTCCGGCGTGACAAGCACGTCGTCCTCGATCCGGATCCCGGTTCCCTCCAGCGACGGGAGGCGCGGGCAGCGGCCGGGCGCGAAGTAGAGGCCGGGCTCGACCGTGAACACCATCCCGGGCTCGAGCGCCACCGGGCCGTCCCCGTCGCGGTAGGCGCCCGCGTCGTGCGTATCCAGACCCAGCCAGTGCGAGGTCTGGTGCGGGAAGAACGCACGGTGCGCCCCCTTGTCGAGCACCTCATCGACCGGCCCGTCCACCGCCCCCATCCCCACCAGCCCCGCCGCGATCGCGCGGCTGGCCGCCTCGTGCACTGCATCGAGCGTCCCGCCCGGCGCGCACGCCGCCAGCGCCGCCCGGTGCGCGCGCCGCACGATCTCGTGGGCGTCCCGGCGTGCACCCTCCAGCGGCCACGAGGCCGGCACGGTACGCGTGATGTCGGCGGCGTAGCAGTCGAACTCGGCGCCCGCGTCCAGCAGCACGAGGTCCGCGGCCCCGATCCGTGCCCGGTTGGCGGAATAGTGGAGCGTGCACGCGTTCGCGCCCGCTGCCACGATGGTGGCGAACGCCGGGCCGTCCGCGCCCCGGCTGCGAAATCCGCCCTCGAGCGCGGCTTCCACCTCCCACTCCCCCGCCCCGCCCCGCACGCGCGGCAGCGCGTCCCGGAACGCGGCCACCGAGATCCGCGCCGCTTCCCTGATCCGGGCGACCTCGGCGGCGTCCTTGCGCACCCGCATGGGGTCGAGGATCGCGCCCGGGTCGACCAGGGCGTGCGCCCCCGCGCCCCGCCTGGTGCGCCTCGCGCGGCCGGCCCGCAGCGTGGCGGCCACGGTATCGTCACACACCGCAGAGGCACCCAGCCGGTAGTACACCGTATCTCCGCCGCGAAGGAGTCTCCGCCCTCTCTCCCCAAACTCCCTCAGCGGAAAGACGGCGTCGGCTCCGAATGAGGCCTTGACCTCGTCGATGTCGGGTCTCGGCCCCGTCCACAATTCGGCCTTCTCGTCGCGCTCGGGCACGAAGAGGACGAAGCGGTTCTCGTCGGCGAATCCCCGCAGCACGGCGATGCACCCCGGATCCCTCCATCCCGTCACGTACAGCAGCTCCGAGTCCGGACGGTAGCGGTACTCCGAATCGCCGCTCTTGAACCTGATTGGTGCGGCGGGCAGGACCATGGACGCACGCGACATGCGGGCAAGTGCTCGCGCCCGCCTGCCTTCGAAGGCGAGCGGTGGGACTCCCGTCACCGGCTCCCCGGTCTGACCCCGGCGCGTCTCGCGGGAGGCGGTTCGTCGATCAGGAAATGCTCGAACCAGCTCCTGATCCGCTCCAGGCGATCCACGAGCAGCCAGGGTTCACCGGTCCTGGACAGGCCATGCGACGACCGCGGATAGCGGACCAGTTCGACCGGCACCCCCAGCTTCTTCAGCGACATGAACCACTGTTCGCCGTCGGCGATCGGTGTGCGGTAGTCCTGCTCGCTGTGAATGATCAGCGTGGGCGCGGTGACGTTTTCCACGTACGATATCGGCGACAGCCTGCGGTACAGGTCACGCTGCTCCCACGGCGGCCCGTAGAACTCGTACTCGGTCAGCCCCTGCGCGTCCGAGGTCCCCCACCAGCTCTCCCAGTTCGTGATCGAACGGGACGTGACAGCCGCGTGAAAGCGCTCCGTGGTCGCCGTGAGCCAGTTGGTCATGAACCCGCCGTAGCTGCCGCCCGACACGCCGAGCCGGTTGGCGTCGATCTCGGGGTAGGCCGCCAGCGCCGCCTCGAGACCGGCCAGGTAGTCCTCGCGGTCGACGATGCCCCACTCGCCGCGCGTCGCATACTGGAAGTCGTGACCGTAGCCGGACGATCCGCGCGGATTGGTGTAGAGCACGAAGAAACCGGCTGCGGACAGGACGTGGAAGGTCGGGAAGAAGGTGTTCCCGTACGCCGAGTGCGGTCCGCCGTGGATCTTCAGCACCATGGGGAAGGAGCCGCCCTCGCGGAAGTTCACGGGCCGGATCACCCAGCCCTGGACCTCGGTGCCGTCCTCGGCCGCCCAGGTCAGTTCCTCGGCCGGCATCAGGGTCACATCGGACAGCCAGTCGTCGTTGAAGCCCGTGACCTTCTGTTCGCTGGAACCGTTCCCGGGCCCGACATGGAGCTCCGCGGGCGTGACCGCGTCGGTGGCCGTGAAGGCCATGACATCGCCCGCGCGGGAGAACGAGAACGCGGAAAGCCGCCTCGCGCCGCGGGTCACCTGTTCGACCCGGTCCACCGGGCCCACCGCGGCCTCCTGCACATCGGCGGCCCCCTGCATATCGGCGGCCTCCTGCACGTCGGCGGGGACGCGGAAGAGGTGGCTGTTACCCCGGGTTCCGGCGGAGAAGCGGATGCTCGCGCCGTCGGCGGACCACATCGGCGCGCCGGGCCGCAGGTCCCAGGCATCGGTCAGGTTGACGGGCTCGCCGCGGAAGTGCCCGTCCGACCCGATCTCCGCGACCATCAGATCCGTCTGGCTACCCCGGGAAGGGGTCGACAGAAAGGCCATGCGGCGACCGTCGGGGGAGATCGCCGGCGCGCTCTCGGTGCCCGGGTTTGCCGTGAGGCGCCGGACGGTGCCCGCGCGCACGTCCACGGCCCAGATGTCGCCGGTGTTTTCGCTGTCGAGTTCCACGTCCTGGCGTTCGTCGCCGGTAAAGAAGACCACGCGCCCGTCCTCGGACCATACCGGGCCGCCCACGTCGAACGAGACATCCGTCACCTGCCTGGGTACGCCTCCCTGCGCGTCGACCACCATGAGCTGACGCTTCTCGCGCGTCAGGTAGTGTGGCTGGAACGCGAGCCGGCCATCGCGCTTGTACCGGATCGAGGTCACAACGCGGCCGTCGAAGCGGGCGGCGTCCAGGGTGTTGGAAACGGCGTCCGGCGCAATCCAGCCCTCGCGGCCCTCCGCCCCGGTGCCGTCGAACTCGCCCGGCCCCCGTTCGGGAGCCCTTACGTAGGCAATCGAACTCCCGTCCGGGGACCAGACCGGCGGCCCGTCGACTCCGTCGATGTGGAAGGCCTCCCCCCCGGGCCCGCGCACCCGCACGAACCAGATCGGGTTCGGGTCGTCGCCGCGGGACGACGTGAAGGACAGGAGCGAGCCGTCGGGAGACCAGCGTGGTCCGCTCGACTCCTCGTTGGAACTCGTCACCGGGAAGGCTTGACCACGGGCGCGGCCGCCCGACAACGGCTGGAGCCAGATTTCGCGGTGCCGCCGATTCTCGGCCTCGACAACGGTGGTGACGGTAAAGGCCACATGTGCGCCGTCGGGCGCTACCGCGACCTCGCCGACGCCGACAAGGCCGTAGTAGTCGTCGGGTGCATACCCGCGGCTTTGCGCTGCCAGCGCGCCGAACCCCGCAAGCGGAGCCGCCAACACGGCCGATACGACGCCGATACCGTACATAGAGCTTCGTGGTGCCATCGCTGACTCCCATACTGCGCTGAACATTGGGACGGCAAGGTAAGGCGCGACCGGGATCGGGCTCAAGTTGCCCGCGCAGCCGCGAAGCCTGCGGTCATGCCGGCCCGTGTTCGACGTATTACCTTGTAGCCAGCTTCACACGCCCGGAGAATGCCCTTGCCGCGCCCGCCGTCAACGATGGTCAGCCGCCCCGCCGTCCTCGCCCTGCTGCTCGCGGCAGTCGTCCCGCCCGCCAATGCCCAGGTCGTCCGGGGCCGGCTCGTGGACGCCGCCGACGAGGCCGCCGTGAGCGGGGCCATGATCAGCCTGCTGGACCGCGACGGGAACCAGTCTTCCAGGGTACTCACGCGGGGCACGGGGCTGTTCGAGGTCGAGGCGGCCACGCCCGGCAGATACCGGCTGAGGGCCGACCGGATAGGGTACGCGACCAGCTTTTCGGACTTTTTCGATCTTGCGGCCGGCGACACGCTCACCATCGGGATGACTTCGGCGGTCGCGGCGGTCTCGCTCAGGGGAATCGAGGCCGAGGCGGACCGTCGGTGCCGGGTGCGACCGGAAGAGGGGCTCGCCGTCACCAGGGTGTGGGACGAGGCCCGCAAGGCGCTGGACGCGGCGGCGTTCACCCAGGAACGGGGGTACTACCGCTACGAGATGATGGGCGTTCTCCGCGAACTGGGTCCCGAGGGCCGCCAGGTGATCAGGGAGGACCGGGACTTCGAGCGGGCGTATCGCCAATACCCGTTCGTCTCCTTGCCGGCGGATTCCCTCATTGCCCAGGGATTTGCGAAGCTCTCGCCGAACGAGTCCGTCTACTGGGCCCCCGATGCGGGCGTTCTCCTGTCGGACGCGTTCCTGGACACCCACTGCTTCCGAATCAGGTCAGACAACAGCCAGCCGGGGCTGATCGGACTCGAGTTCGAACCGGTTCCCGGGAGGAGGATCGCGGAGATCCGGGGAACGCTGTGGCTCGAAGCCGATGGCGCGCGGCTGGAGCGGCTGGACTACAACTACCAGAACCTCAATCTGCCGAGCGCGCTGGATCGCGCCAATCCGGGTGGAACGGTGGAGTTCGAGGCGCTGCCCAACGGAACCTGGATCGTGAGTTCGTGGCGGATCCGCATGCCACGCAGCAGGGTCGGCGTCAGCCCCTTCGACGGGCGCGTCATCACCGTGCTCGACGGGATCACCGAGCAGGGCGGCGATGTCCTGAAGGTCCACGGCCGCGAGGGAACCGTGATGGAGGCCGATGTCGGCGGCCGCATCGCTGGCATCGTGTTCGACAGCCTGCGCTCGGGGCTCCGGAATGCCCGCGTCTTCATCGAGGGAACCGGCATGGAGGCCACCACCGATCGCGAGGGCCGTTTCCAGTTCACCCATCTGCAGCCCGGCATCTATTCGGTCAACTTCAGTCACGCATACCTGGAGCCGCTCTCGTTTCGGCCCCAGCCCTGGGAGGTCGAGGTGGTCGACGGAGCCGAAAACCCGGTCCAGGTGAACTTCGCGGCCCCCACGATGGGCAGGGTTCTGGATCGGCTGTGCCGCGAGGTGGAGGCGCCCGGCGAGACGACCAGCCTCCCGGGCGGACAGGTGCTGCGAAGCCACGGCATCCTGGTCGGTCGCGTGACCGACGAGGGCGGGCGTCCCGTGGCAGGCGCGACGGTGCGCGTTCTGTCCCGCGAATACGACATCTCCTCCACGCAGGAGACTTCGGTTGTCAACACCCGGTTGCGGAGCGGACGCGCCGGCGTGGCGGTCACCACGAACGCCTCGGGGTATTACCGCGCCTGCTGGATCCCGGTGAACACCGAGCTGCGCGTGGCGGTGCTCAATCCCGGCGAGAAGCTCGACCCCAACACGCTCGAGGTTGCCTATACGTTGTCCGAGATGATCGCATCGAGGGAGGAGGAGGTCATGATTCCCTCCGACCAACTGTACGCCACACTTGACTTGCGGGTTGAATCGAAACAGCCCTGAACGGCAGCCAGCCTCTTCCCACCAACGGCAGCCAGCCCCCTCCCACCAACGGCGAACAGCGTGATCACACGACCTTCATACCACCCCTTCCATGCCCACACGATAGCCGCGGCGCTTGCAGCACTTGGCGCGGCAGCCCTCCATCCCGACGCTTCGGCCACGGCACAGACCGAAACGCAGGACACCGTCGAACTCGCCCCGATCGTCGTCTCGGTTCTTCGTTCGCCCGTACGACTGGACCGCCTCCCGTTCTCGGCCTCCGTGATCGCGGGCCCCGAGCTGGCGGAAGGCAACGCCGGCCTGTCCCTGGAGGAGGCGCTGCACGCGCTCCCCGGCGTACGGGTGCAGAACCGGTACAACGCGTCGGTCGGCGAGCGCATCTCGATCCGCGGGTTCGGTGCGCGCTCGCAGTTCGGCGTGCGCGGAATCAAGATCTTCGTGGACGGGATCCCCGCGACGCTGCCCGACGGCCAGACCACGCTCGACCACCTCGACATCGGATCTCTGGGCCGCGTGGAGGCGCTGCGCGGCCCGGCCGCAGCTCTGTACGGCAACGGCGCGGGCGGCGTGCTCCTCTTTCGCAGCGCGGCTCCCTACGCGGGCAGCTATAGCCAGGAAGCCACCTTCGTGACCGGGTCGGACGGGCTGCTGAGGCTCCAGGCCACCGGATCGGGTACGGCGGGCGCGGTCGGCTTTCGTGCCAGTGTCGCCCGGAGCCACTTCGACGGGTTCCGCAACAACATCTCGGAGTCCGGTGAAGACCCGTACAGCCAGGCGGACCGGACCACCGTCAACGCCGGCTTCAGCACGTCGGTGGGTGGCGGAACCCTGGCGGTGCAGTTGAATGGACTCGACCTCGACGCGCTCAACGCGGGCTCCCTGCCGGCAAATCTCTTCGACGAGGGGAGCAACCAGGCCTGGGGATTCAACGTGGCCCGGCGCACACGGAAACTGGTTCGCCAGGGACAGGCGGGAGTGAGCTGGACGGGTGGACTCGGCGGCCTGCAGGGCGCGTTTTCCGCCTACGGCGTCAGGCGCGAGCTGGACAACCCGATCCCGACGCGGGTGATCGACCTGACGCGCAACGGCGGCGGCGTGCGTGTCGCGCTGGGCCGGGAATGGAACGCGCAGGCCGGCCGGGGCCGCCTCGATTTCGGAGTCGAGACCGAGGTGCAGCGCGACGACCGGCAGAACTTCGCCAACCAGGGCGGCGAACGCGGCCCGCTGGTCCTCGACCAGGATGAGCGGGTGCGGGCGGCAGCCGTGTTCGGTCAGCTCCAGGTGCCCGTGGCGGGGCGGCTGAGCGCCATGGGAGCCCTGCGCTTCGACCACTTCGATTTCAGCGCACAGGATCGCATGGTCGCGGCGGACGACCCCGACGATTCGGGCTCCCGCACCATGAGCGGGCTGAATCCGTCACTGGGCTTGCACGTCGACCTGGGCGATCATGGTCTGTTCGCGTCCATCGCCCGTTCCTTCGAGACTCCCACCACGACCGAGCTGGCCAATCAGCCCACCCGCGCAGGCGGGTTCAACCCCGGACTGGAACCCCAGAGCGGATGGACGGCCGAAGGTGGACTCCGGGGCGCGCTGGGGAGCCGGTCCACGTACGACCTGACCGCGTTCACGTCGAGTCTTTCCAACCAGCTGGTTCCCTTCGAGGTCCCGGCCGCCCCCGGCCGGCGCTTCTACCGCAACGCGGGCCGGTCCACCGTGCGGGGCTTCGAGGCTTCGGCGCGGACAGTGCTTTCCCCGGCCGTCGCCGTGCGACTCGCCTACGGCTACGTGAGCGCCCGGTTCACCGAGTTTTCCGTCGGCGACGACGTCTTCGACGGCAACCGCATTCCCGGAATCGCTCCGCACCGGCTGGAGGCCGGCCTCCGGGCAGGTCGCGGGGTCTGGTTCGGCGAGTTGCGCGTGGAGACCCGGGGCGAGGTCCCCGCGAACGATGCGAACGACGCCAGCGCCCGCGGCTACACGCTGGTGGAACTGCGCGCCGGGGCGTCCGGAGTCCGGGCGGGCAACCTGCGCCTGTCGCCCTTTGCGGCGATCACCAACCTCACCAACGTCCGTTACGCGTCTTCCGTAGTCGTCAACGCCTTTGGCGGCCGGTACTTCGAACCCGGACCCGACCGCGGCGGCTACGTGGGGCTGTCGCTGGCCTGGGACGGGGAGCGCTGACACCCGGTCTCGTCGAGCACGAGCCACAGGCTGTTCCCCACCGCTCGCTCTCCGGTGGAATCCGAAGGGCGGCTGACGACGCGCCCGCCGACCGACATCGCAGACGAACCGCCGCCATCGAGATTGATCGCTTCGTCCACCCCGAGCGCCAGAAAGAGCTCCGTGAGCTCCGGCAGGGACATTCCGGCGGCGTACGGCAATTGCCGTCCATCCACGACCACGATCCACAGCACCCCGGTCTCGTTGTCCAGACCAACAGCGGTTCGCGGGTGCCGTGCCGCGGCAAAGGACGGTCGCTCGGCGACACCCAGATCACCCACCGGGGTCCCCCGGTCGAGAAGCTCGGGGAAGCCGCCCATGACCTGTTGCGGTCCGCGCACCGCCCCGGACTCCGTATCGGCCGGACCGATATGCAGGACGCGGTCCGGACCCCACGAAAGGGCGGGGCGCGCGGAGGAACGCCTCGTCCAGCGCGTCACCTCCGGTCCCACCGGCGTCCCGTCCGGCGCAAAGAAGTCCCCGTTGACGCCGCCCAGCACCCGTATCGGCGCGGAGGGCCGCATATCCGTCACGGACTTGCGGACGCGCGTAACTCCGTCCGCATCCAGCGCCGGCACAACCCTCAGATCCAGCTCACATCGGTCCAGGTCGGCGGAGACCAGGTGGATCGCCCAGGGACCGGACGGCGACCACAGGTAGCGGTAGTGGACATCCGGACCGATCCGCTCGGCGCGCAGCGAATCGGGCGTCACGTACGCAAGCGCGGCTGTCGGCAGCGGAGGTGGCCGGTCGGCGGGATCGTCCGCGGCGCTGCACCCGGCCGCGAGTCCGACCAGCACGGCCACAAACATCGCGCGTACAGCGCGGCCGGCCTGGATCGGAGCGAACATGCGGGAATAATAGCCGCTCCAGCCCCGGGGCAGTACTATACTCGGCCACCATGACGCCCCCGCTCCCCCACCCCCCTGACCGACCCGTCCGTGACGGCTCCCGCACCCCCCGGCGGCGGCGTCTCCCGGCAATCCCCCGTGCATTGGCGCTGTCCTCCATGCTTGTCGTCGGTGCGGCGGCACCTGTGTCCGCCCAGTACCGGTTCGGCATCTCGGTGTTCGGCGCAAGCATGGTGGGGCTGGTCGCGGAATACCGCTGGGACCACCAGGGATTGGAGGTGCAGGCGGGCACATGGCGGCTCCGCGACCTCAGCCTGGCGGTCACGGCCCGGCAGTACGTGGGTTCATCCTCGGTGGAGCCATTCGTGGGTGCGGGACTGTGGGCGATCACGGCCCGTGAGGACGGGGGCACCGGATTCGGCCTGGTCGCCCGCTTCCCCGTCGGTGTGGGCTGGGACTTCGGATCACGGCACAACGCCGCCTTCACCGTTCACCTGAATCGCGCGCTGGCCGTCAAGCGGCCCGGACCGGACGAAGGGCGACCGCTTCGCACCGGCCTCGTGCCGCTGCCCGAATTCAGCTACGGCTGGCGGCGCGACTGAGGAACGGTTCCGTCACGCCACCGGCTCCATCCCCACGTACTTGAGCCCGCTGCCGGTGTTGAAGAGCACCACCTCGTCGCTTTCGCGGATCAGCCCCATCTCGAGCAGCCGGGGCACCGCCGCTGCCGTCGCCCCGCCTTCCGGCGCGCCGAAGACCCCAGTCGCGGCCCCCATCACGTCGACCCACTCCTCCATGGCGTGATCGGTGACCGCCACCGCCCCGCCCCCCGATTCGCGCAGCGCACGCAGGATGAGGAAGTCTCCCACCGCCCCCGGCACGCGCAACCCCGCGGCGTACGTGGCCGCGTCGTCCCACAGGCCCGCGTCCTCCCTGCCCTGTTCCCAGGCCCGCACCATCGGTGCGCAGCCGGTCGCCTGCACGGTGAACATCCGCGGCCGTTCGGCCCCGATCCATCCGAGCGCCTCCATCTCGGCGAACGCCTTCCACATGCCGATCAGGCCGGTGCCCCCGCCCGTCGGGTAGACGATCGCGTCGGGAAGACGTCCGCCCAGCTGCTCGAACAGCTCGTATCCCATCGTCTTCTTCCCCTCCACGCGGTACGGCTCCTTCAGGGTGGACAGGTCCCACCAGCCGTCTTCGTCGCATCGCCGGCGCACGACCCTGCCGCAGTCGCTGATCAGGCCGTCCAGCAGCTGCAGGTCCGCGCCTAGCGCGCGGATCTCGGCCAGAATGGGGACCGGCGTATCCTCGGGCACCACGACGTGAACCGGCATCCCGGCGGCGGCCCCATACGCCGCGGCCGCCCCGGCGGCATTGCCCGCCGAGGGGATCGCCAGCTCCCGGGCTCCCAGTTCCAGGGCGCGGGAGACCGCCATGCACAGCCCTCGGTCCTTGAACGAGCCGGTCGGGTTCTGCCCCTCGTCCTTGATCCAGAGACGGCGCACGTCCACCCTGCGAGCCATCCGCGGCGACTCCAGCAGCGGCGTGAAGCCTTCTCCGAGGCTGACCTGGCAGGCGCGGTCCCGGACCGGCAGGACCTCTTCATAGCGCCAGAGCGTGGGCGCCCTGCCGGCCACCGTCTCGGGGGTGAACCGATCCCGAATCGCGTCGAGATCATAGCGGGCGAAAAGCGGCTTGCCCGCGGGCGAGAGCCCCAGCAGGGACTCGGAGTCGAAGGTGGCGCCGGTGGCGGTGCACTCGAGGTGGGTGGCCCCCGGGAGTGTGTCGTTGGGATCTCGCATCGTCTCGCGGTTGGAAGGCTGGAAGATTGGCGGAGCCGCGGCCCGAAAGGCTCGCGGTGCACGGCCGGCGGGCCGGGCAGTCGTAAAAGCTGGCACGCAGGGCGTCCTTGTGAAACCTTTGTGAGCGAGCAACCCTGGCGACGGGTTCACGCATCTCAACCCACGACATGCAGGCAGCACGACGCGCCATCCCACCTGGGGGAGACATCGAAGCACAACTGATACGGCAGGCGTGTGAAGGAGACGAGCAGGCCGTCCGGGCGCTGTACGACCGGTATTCCCCCCGGGTCTACGCGGTAGTGCGGCGCATCGCCGGTGAGGACGACCTGGCGCATGACTACGCCCAGGAGACATGGATCCGCGCCCTGCGCGCCCTTCCATCCTTCCGCGGCGAAGCGCGCTTCTCGACCTGGCTGCACCGGATAGCGGTCAATACCGCGCTGCAGGCAGTCAGAAAGGCGAAGACGACGAGGATGCGCGAGGTGCCGTTGCCGGAGGTTGTCGCGGTGGGTCCTCGCGTCGGCGACGTTCTGCTCGAACGGAAGCTTGAGCAGGCGATGGACAAGCTTCCCGAAGGCATGAGGAAGGTGTTGATCCTGCACGACGTGGAAGGCTATACACACGAAGAGATCGGTACGGCCCTGGGGGTGACCTCGGGCACGTCCAAGTCGCAGTTGTTCAAGGCGCGAGCGAAGATGAGGCGCATGCTGAGAGGTTACGAATCACAGCCGAGGGAAGTGGAAGCATGGAGCATTTGAGTCTGGAACAGTTGGCTCGGCTGGTCGATGAACGGCCGACATCCGCAGAACGGGCGATCCTCGACGCGGACCCCGGCCTGCGGCGCGAGCTGGATGCGCTGCGCGCCCAGACCGGCGCGCTCAAGGATCTGCCGGCCATGGTGCCACCCCCCGACAGCTGGCCGGGGTTGAGGGAAAAACTGGTGGCGGAGGGTCTTGTCCGTGGCCGGCGAGGGGGCCCCGCCCTCTGGCGCAAGTGGATTCAGATCGCCGCCGGCCTGGTTCTTTTCACAGGGGGAACGGCCTTCGGCTGGGCGACGGCCAGCTCTCCCGGCGCTCCGGACGGCGCATCGATGGTGGCCGGGATGGATGAGCCGCGATCGGCGTCGTTCGCGTCGCTCGAAGAGGCGATGCTCGCGGTGCAGGAGGCCGAGCGGGAATGGACAACGGCTTTCGGGGAGTACCGACGGCTGCTGGGCGCGCAGGTCGAGCGGGAGCTGCCGGCGGATCCGGCCGTGAGGCTCGCCGCCATCGACGCGCTTCTCGCCGCGAGTACGGCGGCGGTGGAGGAGTCTCCGGCGGACCAGTTCTTCAACGGACTGGTCGTGAGCACGCTCGCCGAGAGACAGCAGACGCTTCGGCAGATCAGACAGGCGAACTGGCACTAGTGTGATGAGATCCCGCTTTCTCCTGGTCCTCGGCACTCTGCTCGCCGCGCTGCCGACCGCCGCCGCACCGCAGGATTCGGTTCGGGCGGCAGAGCCGAGCGGCTGGCTCGGTATTCGTCTGGATGCAGGCTTGACCGGGACGCGCGGCGCCGACAGCGCCTATTTCGAGATCGTCATCACCGATGTGTACCGGTCGGGACCGGCCGACCAGGGTGGAGTCATCGCCGGGGATCGCCTCGTCGCGGTCGACGGCAGTCGCCTCCCGACCTGGGACGCGTGGGTCAGCGCGGTGGGGAGCCTGGGACCGGGCCAGACGCTTCACCTGACGGTGCAGCGCGGCACGGCCGAGCACGATGTGGCGATCGTAGCGGGTACCCGGCCGGCGACGCTGCGGCCGAGCGCCGCCATGGAGAGGTTCATCGACGCGCAGGCGCGCATGAGCAGACACGTCGACTCCCTCTTCCAGATGGTGATCGACTGGGGCGACATAACGGAGGGCATGCTCTCCGCTGAGCAGCGCCTGTGGGAGGCGACCCGGGAAATGGTACGTGAGGCGCAAGCGCGGACGGAGGCGAGCCGCGACGAGGAACGCCTCCGCGATCCCATGGAACCCCCGGACGCGGGCGGTGGCGGCGGGCCCCGGGTTCGTCGCGTCGAGGTGGTGGAAACCGCCCGACCGCACCTCCTGGCGCCGTTCGTGCTCAGCAGTCCCGTGGTACTCGGTGGGGCGTTCGTCCGCGACCTGACCAACGAACTGGGCAGCGTCTTCGGGGTTGAGTCGGGCGTGCTGGTCACGAACGTCATGGGTCTCAGCCCCGCGGCCCTGGCCGGGCTCCGGGCCGGCGATGTGATCACGGCCGTCGGCGGCGAGACGTCCGGCACGGTCGCGGAACTCCGCGCTCTGCTGGTGCAGGCTGTCTTCCCGGTTGACCTCACGGTCACGCGTCAGGGCAGCAGCGTAACCATCGCCTACCCGCGCTGAGTCCCGCCGCGTCCGCGCGGATCAGTGCCTCAAGCCCGGGCTACTCGTAGCGTAGCGCAGGGCTACTCGTAGCGTAGCGCGTCGATCGGATCAAGGGTTGAAGCCCGCCGGGCAGGCCAGATCCCGAAGAAGAGCCCGATCGCAGCGGAGAACCCCAGCGCCACCGCAACGGCGCCTGCAGCTACCGCGGTCTCGGCCCCGTAGAGCTGTGAGATGAGCCTGGCACCGCCCGTCCCGGCCGTGACACCGAGCACGCCGCCGAAGACACATAGCACCAGCGCCTCGATCAGGAACTGAAAGAGGATCGTCTTGCGCGTAGCGCCCAGTGCCTTGCGCACGCCGATCTCCCGCGTCCGCTCCGTCACGCTCACCAGCATGATGTTCATGATTCCGATCCCGCCAACCAGCAGGCTGACGCCCGCGATTCCGGCGAGCAGGAAGGTGAACGTCTGCGTGGTCTCGTTGAAGGTCTCAAGGAACTCCGACGATTGCTGGATGGAGAAGTCGGCTTCCTCCGTCGGCAGGATCCGGTGCTCGCGCCTGATCACCCGGTCGATGTCCGCCCAGGCCGGATCCAGCTCTTCCGGAGACGGGGCGGCCACGTAGATCGAGCGTAGCCGGTCGCGCCCGCCCATCACCCGGTACATCGCGGTGGACAGCGGAATGTAGATCTGGTCGTCCGGCTGCATCCACATCGCCCCGCCCTTCTCCTTGAGGACGCCGACCACCTCGAAGCGGATGCCCTTGATCTGGATCGTGCGGCCCACCAGGAGGCCCGGCGGTGTGCCCAGGTCGTCGGGAACATTCGAGCCAAGGACCGCAACGCGGCGCCTTCCCTGCACCTCGCCCTCGTCGAAGAAGCGGCCGTATTCGATTTCGTGGTTGTGCAGCGGGAAGAACGAGGGCCACGTCCCCACCACCGAGTTCGAGGAATTCCAGCGCAGGTACGACACCTGCAGACGCGACTCGATCTCGGGCGCGATCTGGTACTGGTCGCCGACCTGGTCGCGCAGCGCGACGGCGTCGTCCTCCTCCAGGCGGCGGCTGCCGCTCGCCACGCCGCGGAAGAACCCCTGCCCGGGCCGCACGGTGAGGATGTTGGTCCCCATGTTCTCGATCTGTTCCTGGACCTGGCGCTGCGCGCCCTCGCCCAGTGCCACCATCGTGATGACCGCGGCCGTACCGATGACGATCCCGAGGGTGGTGAGCCCCGAGC
This sequence comes from Longimicrobiales bacterium, assembly GCA_965205005.1. Taxonomy (GTDB): domain Bacteria; phylum Gemmatimonadota; class Gemmatimonadetes; order Longimicrobiales; family Gaopeijiaceae; genus Bin94. The sequence goes on from OZ242028.1 coordinate 4,310,003, forward strand.
GCAGCGCGTTCGCGCGAATCGAGGCGAAGGCGACGAAGATCGTTTCCCTGATGACGAACATTGCTGGTTCCTGTCAGTCCGGGGCTATCCGAAGGGACGCATGCGACCGCGCATGCGCTCCATGCGCTCCTGCTGTTGGGCCTGGAGCTGGGCTGCTCCGATCAATGCTATCTGCTCACCTTCCTCCAGCCCGGCCAGGATTTCCGCATAGTCGTAGTCACTGATCCCCATCACCACCGGGCGAGGCGCGATGTTGCCGAGTTCGTCCACCACGAACACCACGGCGGGACTGAACGCCGGATCACCCATGCTTCCACCCATCGCGCCCATCATCCCGCCACCGGCGCCACGGTTGCCCCTCATGCCCATCCACTGGCCGCGTTCCCCGGCTGCGCCGGGACCGCCGTTCGGGCGTGCCTCGCCGGCCGTCGCCCGGCCCCCCGCAGCGCGCATCGCCGCCGCGAGCGCTCTTGCCGAATCGGCGGTAATCTCGCCGGACTGGATCCGCTCGCGAATGCTCGCCATTTCCGCCGCGGCGGGGCCCCCGCCCATCGCGCCGCCTCCGAAGCCACGGCGCTCGCTCATATCGACCCCGGCCCGCGCCGCCGCCTGCGCCATCAGTTCGCCCCACGCACCGTTGTCGACGCTGACGACCTGCGGATCAAGTCCCAGCACCTCCGCCGCGGGAGCGACCTCGTAGGGCTGAACCACGCCGCTGTTCGGCACCGTCAGGGTCTGCTGGCGCTCGTCCACCAGGACCTCCACCTCGGCGTTCATGCCCGGCTTGAGGAGGCCCGCGCGGTTGTCCAGCAGCACGATGACCGGGAACATCGTCACGTTCTGGTTGACCACGGCCTGGGGCTCGATCTTCTCGATCTCTCCCTGGAAGGTCCGGTCCGGGAACGCCTCGACGCGCACCGTGGCGATCATTCCCGACGTCAGCTGCCCCATGTCGGTCTCGTCGACCAGCGTCCGCACGCGCATGTCGTCGAGGTTGGCCATCATGAAGAGCGTGGTACCCCCCGACACGTTCTGGGTCGCGGACTGAATCACCTGCCCGGCTTCGACCAGCTTCTCCAGGATCGTCCCGGCCATCGGCGCGCGGATGGTCACGTCGGTCCGGCGCAGCGTGGCCAGCTCCAGGTTCGTCCTGGCCCGGACGAGTGAAGACTGGGCGTTGGCGAATTCCAGCTGCTTGCTCTCGTACTCCTGCGCGGTGATGACCTCGACATCCAGCAGGTCCTTGCTGCGCTCGAGTTGCGCCTCGGCGATGTTCATGCGCTCGCGCGCCACCGCGAGGTCCGCCTCGGCCTGCTCGAACGCGTTGTTGACGTCCCGCGGGTCGACTTCGGCCAGCAGTGTGCCCGGCTCCACCTCGTCACCGGAGTCGACGTGGAGTTGCAGGATCTCGCCCGACGCCTTGGACTTGACCTCGACCTTGAGCACCGGCTCCAGTTCACCCGTCGCTTCCGCCGTGATCCGCAGGTCACGGATCTCGGCCGGGGCGGACTGAACGCTGACCGCCTCCTCCTCCGGGGCCGCCTCGCATCCGGCGATGGCAAGCCCTGAGAGCATGGTGGCGGCAATCACGCCTGAGAATCGCATTCGCATCAGGTCAACATCCCTTCGTTCTTGAAATCGCGCTCGACCAGTCCATCGGTCAGGTGGATCTGCCGGGACGCGGCTTGGGCAATGTCGGATTCGTGGGTCACCAGGAGGATCGTCTGGCCGGCCCGGTTCAACTCCACGAGGATCCGGACGATTTCGCGCGAGGTCTCCGAATCCAGGTTTCCGGTCGGCTCGTCGGCCAAGAGCAGCGCCGGATCGTTCACGAGAGCCCGTGCGATCGCCACGCGCTGGCGCTGGCCCCCGGAGAGTTCGGGCGGCTTGTGGTGCATCCGGTCGCCCAGACCCACGCGTTCCAGCTTCTCTTCGGCGCGTTTCCGCCGCTCCCTGGCCGGGACTCCGGCGTAAATGAGCGGCAGCTCCACGTTGTGCAGCGAACTCGCCCGCGGCAGCAGGTTGAAGGTCTGGAAGACGAAGCCGATGTCACGATTGCGGACACGCGCCAGCTGATCGTCCGACAGCTCCGACACCTCCCGCCCATTCAGCCAGTAACGGCCGTCGGTGGGGGTGTCCAGGCACCCGATCAGGTTCATGAAGGTCGACTTGCCGCTCCCCGACGGACCCATGATCGCCACGAATTCGCCGCGGCGAACCTGCAGGTCGACGCCCCGAACCGCCCGCACGGTCTCGGCTCCGAGCACGTAGTACTTGCGCAGCCCCTCCGTTTGAATAATCGTCCCGTTCACTCCGATTCCGCTCCCGTATCCGTCACTTCCGTACCCGTTCATCATCACAGATCCCTCCCAACAATCGATTCAAGTTCCGCCTTGGCGAGCGCGTAGTCATACCTGGCGGTCACCAGGTTCGCCTCGGCCTGATCCAATGCCACCTGGCTGGTGATCACGTCGAGGATCCCGGCCTCCTGCACGCCATAGCGCGCACGGATGAGCCTCAGGTCCTCCTCGGCCACGACGACCGCGTCCTGCGCGATCGCAATGGCCTGTGTCTGCGTCTCCAGCGTTCTGAGGGCCGCGTCCACGCTCTGGCGCACGCCCCGGCGCGCGTCGTCCTCCGACAGCCGCGCAACCCGCCGGCTCTCGGACGCCTGGCTGACGTTCTGCTCGCGCTGAAAGCCGTCGAAGAGCTGGTAGCTGCCCGAGAGGCGGAAACTCCAACTCGTGTTGCCACCGTTGAACGTGGGATCCTGGTTGGCCCAGGTGTACCCCGATGACAACGACAGCGAAGGCAGGTAGGAGCTTCGCGCGTTGCCCAGAGCGGAGCTGGCGACCGATGAGGCCGCCTCGGCGGCGCGCACGGCCGGCGACACCGACTCGGCCAGCGCAATGATCTCCTGTTCACTCAGCGGGAGCGGGGCCGGCTCCAGGTTCCCCGGAAGGACCGGCACCACCGGCCCGCTGGCGCCCACCTGGCGACCCAGCGAAAAGCGGGCGACCCGCAGCTGGTTGCGGGCCTGCAGGAGCGACTGGAGCGCATTTGCGAGTTCCAGCCTGGTACGCAGGGTATCGGAACGCGTGGCCGTGCCCGCCAGCATGCGCGCACGACTGATCGCCAGACTCTCTTCGGCCCGCTCCACGCTTGCCTCGGCAACGGCCACCAGCTCGAACTGGCGCAACGCGTTCATGAACAGCGTGCGCGTCTGCAGCACGACCGCGAAGCGCTGGTCCAGCAGCCGGGCTTCGGCTTCCAGAATGCTCGACTCGGTGCGGCCCAGTTCGTAGAACTTGCGCCCGCCCTGAAAGACCTGGTAGTTCGCGTTCAACGACGCGTTGTAGGAGTCGTTGCTCCCCGTAACGATGCGCTGCGTGTTGGGATCAAAGCGGTCCAGGCTCTGCACCGATGCGCCCGAGCCGACGCTGACGTTGGGCAGGAAGGACCCCCAGGCGCGCCGGCGCGAACTGCCGGCGTTGCTCAGGTTGGCCTGGCTCTGAGCCAGCTGCGGACTGTGGATCTGTGCCATTTCCAGAGCCTCGGCCAGTGTCATTTCCCGGCCTTCGTCCTGGGCATCCAGGTCGGAGCCAGCCGCAAGCAGCACAAGTGCCGCCAGCCCGGCTCCCCACATGCCCGGTCCGGCTCCACTTATTCCAAACGTGTGTTTCACGATATCAGCGTTCTCCGTTTCTTTCCGTCCCTCCGCCCCTCCGCCCCCCTCCGGACGAGTCGCGGTCCCGGTCGCGATTGCCGAACCTGACCACCAGGAGCGAGTCGTACAGCGCCCGTTGCTCCGGCAGCAGGACGGCCTTGATGGAGTCCCTGGTGGCGCGGAACAAATCTCTCCGCCGCGGTTCGTACGCCTCCCGAATCGGTTCGTACGCCGCCCGAAACTCCTCGTCCAGCGCCCGCATGCGAACCGTGAAGTGTTCGATGATCTCGTCCACCTCCGCCCGCTTCGCCGGCGCAAGGCCGACCTGGTCGATGACCAGGCGCCTGCCTTCGCGACCCCGGTCTTCGCCCGCGTCGCTTTCCTCGGACGGCTCGGAACCCATGCCGCCACCCTGCCAGGCCAACCCACCCAGAAAACCCGCCGCGGCGACCAGGATCAGCAGTGCCCCCGACACGACTCGCGCCCGCTTCAGCCGGGACGTCACGGGCGGCCCCCTTCCACGAAGGCCATGAAGGCGACGGCGCTCGCGTGTGCCTCACCGGCAATGACGGTCTGCAGAACCTCATCACCAAGGTCGGTCGCCAGCACTTCCTCCAGAACCAGGGGCGTGCCGGGGCCCGGATCCTGCGTGGTTTCGCTGCCCAGCATGATCACCGCGATCACCGCGGCGGCCACCGCAACGGGCACAAGGCTGCGCGACCAGCCCGAAAGGACCAGTTCCACGGATTCCCGCGCCAGCTCGCGCCGCCGCGCAAGCTCGAACGCGGCCCTTTCCATGATCTCCGCGCGGAACCGCTCCCAGTAGCCGGGGCGATCGTGCGCGGGGTCCAGGGCCCTGAGCAGCGTGATTCGCTTTTCGTCTCTCATGTCGACCTCAACTCGCCAATACGTAGTCCCGCCAACCGGACAACTCAACGCGCAAAGTCTTCCTGGCAAAGTGCAGATGCGACCTGACCGTCCCGGAGGGCATCCCCAGCCGCTCCGCGATCTCGGCGTGTTTCCAGCCCTCCAGATCGTGCAGGAGGACAATCTCCCGCTGCACGTCGCTCAACTTGTTCAAAGCCTCCTCCAGGCTGTTTCTCAGTTCCGCCAGGCTCGCCGCCTTTTCAGGGCTCGGGCCCGCTGTGCTCGCACTCGCGGGAATCGGATCTCCACTGCGGAGATTCTCCCGCCGGATCACGTTGCGCGAACGGTTTCTGACAATCGTGAGCAGCCAGCCGGCGAACCGGTCCGGACTCCGGCAGTCTTCCAGCCGTTGCAGCGCCACCATGAACGACTCCTGGACCGCGTCTTCCGCGTCCTGTTGCCTGCCAATCACACTCAGAGCCACTGAGAACGCCGGCCTCTGGTACCGCCGGACCAACTCTCCAAACGACTCGGTGTCTCCGTTGCGCGCCTGGATCACCAACTCGGCGTCGGACCATTCCTTCATTCCCTGGGATTAGACACCTTTAGCGGTCTCCCCGTTGAAGCAGTTGCGCCTGCTATCGGTGGTTGGACAGCCCCGCCGGGGCCGTTGTTAGCCTGATCGAGCGATCACTTCCGCGTCGGTGTCGCGCGCCGCCGGCGACGAAACGGGCGCGAGCCGGAAGCCCCACGCCCTCTCCCCTTCGCCGCGGCCGAAGGAGCTTCGGGGTCGCGCCGGACGTCGGCGACCAACTCGGCCAGTTCCGCTTCGGGAATCTCGTCGATTCCCCTTGCCAATACGTACACCGTGCGGTCCGGATTCGGCCGGTCGCCGGGAGCGGCGAAACTCAGGTGCAGGAGCCGTGGCCCCGCGTCCGCGCCCGTCCCCACGCTGGTTGTTCCCGTTACCCGGACGGTCCAGGTCTCCCGTTCGACCTCGATCTCGCGCGAAAGAGCCGTATCGGGTCGGGCTTGAGCGGCTTCGCGTGCCGCCTTCAGCGGTGACCGCGTCCGCGCCGGAACGGGGGACGCCCGGTATGACCGCGGCTGCTTCATGACCTCCCGCACCGAGGCGGGACGCGCCGGTTGCGCGGCCACCCGCCGGCCTCCGGAAGCGCGGTCGCCCGGTCGCGTGTCTCGGTCGCCCGGTCTGTCCATGGATCAGTGACTCGAAACCGCGGATTCCCGCACGAACGGCACCGCGTCGGCGCCGAAGAACATCCGGATGTACTTCGCCTGAATGGGAGTCACCCTGCGCACGGCCCACACGAGTTGCACATGATCGGGCTCCATCGGCCGCCGGGGCAGTTTCAACCCCGCCTCGGCGGGCAGACGGTTGCCCTTGCGGTGATTGCAGGTCGAGCACGCAGTGACGACGTTGTCCCACGAGTTGCCCCCGCCCCGCGAAAGCGGAAGCACATGATCGCGCGTGAGGAACTCGCGGACCCTCAGGTCGCGCTTGTGGCGCTGGCAGTACTGGCACGTGTACCCGTCCCGGGCGAACAGGAAGGTGTTGGTGACCTGGCGGCGAAAGCGCTTGGGGACGTGCACGTAACGGACCAGCCGAATGACCAGCGGGAAAGGATACCGCGACCGTACCGAGCGAAAGGCGCGGTGCGAATCCTCTTCCAGGACCTCGGCCTTCTCGTCCAGAACCAACCGGATCGCCCTTCGCGCAGGGACGATCATCAGCGGCTCGTACGATGCGTTGAGAGCCAGGCAACTCACCCCACAGCCTCCTGCTCGGGAGTCCATTCGACGAGCCGCCCGGACGGCGCGGCCCCGGGCGCCATCCGGGCCCAATCACGATAACGCATCGTCCCGGCGGGGTGAAAGATGGCCCCCGCTACATCAGCTGCTGCGGATCCCGGTCGATCGCGATCCTGACATCGCCGCCCGCGGGGCGAAAGTCGGCGGCGACGGCGGCAAGTGCCCGCCCCACCGCGGCAACCCCTCCACGCAACAGCAGATGCCACCGGAAGCGGCCGTGCAGCTTCTCGATGGGGGCGGGTGCAGGTCCCAGCACCTCCGGCCACGGCGCCCGGTGCCCGCGGAGCCAGTCGCCGAGCCTTTCCGCACACGCCAGGGCATCGGCCTGGACCGGGCTGCTGAGCAGGATCCTCGCCATTCGCAGGCGGGGGGGATAGGGAGGTTCGCGCCGCGCCTCCAGCTCATGTTCCACGAACCCCCGGTAGTCGTGCGCGACCGCGGCCCGGATCACGTAGTGGTCCGGCACGTAGGTCTGCACGATCACTTCGCCGGGCAGGTGCGCCCGGCCCGCGCGCCCCGCGACCTGCGCGAGGAGCTGAAACGTGCGTTCGCAGCTGCGGAAGTCGGGCAGATGCAATCCGATGTCCGCGTTGATCACGCCCACGAGCGTGACACGGGGGAAATCCAGCCCCTTGGCGATCATCTGCGTTCCCAGCAGAATGTCCACCCTCCCCGTACGAACCCGATCGAGAATGTCCCTGTGGGACCACTTGCCGCGCGTAGTGTCCACGTCCATGCGCGCCACGCGTGCGCCGGGAAAGTGCTGCAGCAGAATGCGTTCCACCTGTTCGGTGCCGAGGCCGCCGAACGACAGGCTGCGGGAGCCGCACTGGGCACATCGCTCCGGCGGGGCCTCCGTATGGCCGCAGTGGTGGCAGATCATGAGGCCGCGACCCCGATGGAGGGTCATCGAGACCGAGCACTGGAAGCACTCGCCAACGGCGCCGCAGGTTTCGCAGAGGGCAAAGGACGCGTACCCGCGCCGGTTGAGCAGGAGCACCGTCTGCTCTCCGCGCTCAAGTCGCTCGCGCAGGGCTTTGGTGAGCCTTGGCGACAGGATTCGGGCGGGAGGGTCGGCGGGGTGCGGTCGCGTGTCGTCCGGCCCCGGCCCCGGACGCGCACGCATGTCCACGACCCGCACGTCCGGAAGTACCCCCCCACCCACGCGGTGCGGGAGTTCCAGCAGGGAGTATTTCCCCGAATGCGCGTTGCGCCAGCTCTCCAGCGAAGGCGTGGCCGAGCCCAGCACGCACACGGCACCCGCCCGCGCCGCGCGCACGACCGCCACGTCGCGGGCGTGGTAGCGCGGGGATTCCGACTGCTTGTAGCTCCCGTCGTGCTCTTCGTCCACGACGATCGCGCCGATATGGGCGACCGGCGCGAATACCGCCGACCTGGGCCCGATGGCGATCCGCCGCACTCCCGAGCGGAGTTGGTGCCACGCGTCGTAGCGCTCCCCGTCCGAGAGCCCCGAGTGCAACACCGCGACCAGGTCGCCGAATGCTCGACGGAAGCGCGACACCGTCTGGGGCGTCAGCGCAATCTCCGGCACGAGCACCACGGCACCGCCCCCCCGCTCGATTACGCGCCGGATGAGCTCGACGTAGACCAGCGTCTTGCCCGAACTCGTGACGCCGTGGAGGAGGAAGGTGCCGCCGCCGTCATCCAGCGCGGCGTACATGCGGTTCAGGACGCCGCGTTGTGCGGGTGCAGGTACCAGCGACGGCCCATCCTCGACCGGGTCGTCGGCGAACGGGTCGCGCAGGAACGGCTCCCTGGTAACGCGCGCGAGCCCCTTGGCCTCCAGTCCCCGTACCACACTGCGGCTGAAGCCGCTCTCGACCAGGGCGGCCAGCGTCCGGCTCCCGCCCGATTCCTGGAGCCGTTCGTACGCCTCCCGCTGCCGGGTCGCCCGACCGAAGGTGATCTCGAGCTCGTCGAGGGTGCCGATCGATCGGGCCACGGTGACCACGGCCCTCGTGCGCGGACCCCGGAAGCCCGACGAAGCGCTCGCCATGCGGGCGGGCAACATGGCCTTGAGGACGATGCCCATCGGCGCCACGTAGTAGTCGGCCAGCCAGCGCGCGAGCGCGAGCAGTTCGTCGTCCACCACGGGTTCGGCGTCGATCACGGAACGCACCGCCCGCACGCCGGGCACCTTCGTCCCCGGGCCCAGCACCCACCCGACCACCGTCCGGTTCCTGAACGGAACCACCACCCGCGCGCCCACCGGCGGCGGCTCGCCGGCAACGCTGTAGGTGAACCCGCGGCGCACCGGAATCGGCAGCGCGACCTTCACCAGCGACTGCCGCCCTGCCGGCATTAAGTCAGCCACGCTGCAAACCCCCGGGCGGTTCGGGAATCAGCCGTCCAGAAGGAGAAAGACGTCCTGCTGGGGCCTGTTCACCGTAACCTCAGGCCCGTCCGGACCCATGTACACGTTGATCTCGGTACGCAGCCCCACGTCGTCCGCGATGTAGATGCCGGGTTCGACGGAAAAGCCCACTCCCGGGACGAGCACGCGGTCGTCCCGCGTCTCGAGGTTGTCCAGATTCGGGCCTCGCCCGTGGACGTCACGGTCGATCGAGTGGCCCGTCCGGTGGATGAAGTACTCGCCGTACCCCGCGTCGCTGATGATCCCGCGGGCCACGTCGTCGGCCTCGAAGCCGCGGATCACTTCGCCGCGCGCGTGGCGTTCGCGCAGCGACCCGACGACACCGTCGCGCGCCGCCCTGACCGTGTCCCACAGCTCGCCGATGCGCGACGGCAGTTCGGACCCGAGAAACCCCATCCACGTCTGGTCGGCCGGGACCGAGTCCTCGTGGAACGCGCCCCACAGGTCGATCAGCAGGAGGTCGCCGGCCTTGATCCGCTCCCCGACCTTCCCCGGATCGTAGTGGGGATCCGCGGCCCTGGGGCCGATCGCCACGATGCAGTCCCTCTGGTCGGGCAACCCGCGGCGCTTCAGTTCGTGGCGGATCCAGGTGGCGAGCGCCCCCTCGGTGATCCGGCGGTCCCGCACCACGTGGCTGGCCGCGCGCGCGAAGGCGTCACGCGCCACCGTCTTGACGATCTCGGAGGCGCGACCGTGTTCATCGCGCTGCGCCGGGGTCCACACCGCGTAGAAGGTCGACACGAGGTCGCCCGAACTGTGCAGCTCCGTGCCCGTGTCCAGGATCACGTCCCGGATGCCGGCCGGAAGCAGATCAAGGTATGGGACGTTGCTGCGCGGCGACGTCTCGGTGGCCACCCGGACATGGCCCTGGAGCAGGTCGCGCAGCTCTCTCTCCATGTCCTGGCGGCTCGCATAGCTCCGCCTGGGCCAGTCGAGGTGGCGCCAGGAGGAGTGCTCGATCGCGTGGATCAGGAGGCGCGGAGAACCCTCCGCCGGGATGAGCGCGAAGCCGCGCCGGGTGGTCCATTCCAGGCCGAGAAGCGAGCGGCCGATCGGGTTGCGGTCCTTGAAGTCGTAGATCAGCCACGCGTCGAACCCGCGCTCGCGGATTGCCTCCTGGACCTCACTGACACCGGCGGTGCTCGCAAGCGGCACGGCGGAGGTGTCGGCCGGGGCTCTGGTCATTCCGTATCCTCCATCGCTTCGAGTTCGGCGAGGGCGGCCTCGAGCCGCTCTCTCTCGTGTTCCGACAATCCGCCCTGCTCCACCACCGCCGCTGCCGGCCCCCTCAGGCGGCGCAGCACCACCACGACCAGCCCGAGACCCAGAAGCAGAGCCGCGGGAGGGATGAGCCACGCCAGAAGTTCCGTGCCACTTCGCCGGGGAAAGCCGCGATACTCCTCGCCGTGGCTCGCGACCACGAGTTCGATGAGACTGTCGGCGGCGAGGCCGTCCCACGCCAACTCGTCAATACTGTCCCGCAGCGCCTCTGCCTGCCACGACGGGCAGATCTCCAGCGTCTGTCCCGGACAGAAGGGCGAGCGGATCTTCGAGATGGCCTCCTCCGCCTCGGGGTGGTACTGCCGGGCCGCGGTCTCCTGGGGAGAAGCGCCGGCAGGAAGCAGCAGGACCGCCGCCAGGCTCGCCGACACGACCAGCGTCGCCCGCAGAGTGGCGCCGGCACCGCCCGCGCCCCCGGCGCAACGCCGGACACTGCGCACAGGACATTCACTCACGCGGTACTGCCTCCGTCCATCGCGGCCCCGTCCATGTCGATCCCCGCGAGGGCCCGGAGCACGGCCACGCACCCCGCACCCGTTCGCTCCGGGTCGTATCCTCCCTCCAAGAATACCACGACGCGGCCATCGCAACAGCGGTCGGCTGCGTCCATCACCCGGCGCGCCATCTCGTGGAGGTCCCCGGGTTCGAGGAGCTGGCCGCCCAGCGGGTCGCCCGCAAGCACGTCGAAGCCGGACGAGATGAGGATGAATTCGGGCGCGCACCGGGTCACCGCTGTCTCGAGTGCCATCCGGAACACGTTCAGGTAATCCCGCCTCGGCGTGGCCGGCGCCAGCGGGACATTGAGCGTGAACCCCTCGCCGGCGCCGCTCCCGGTCTCGTTCGCCGCGCCGGTGCCCGGGTAGTGCGGATACTGGTGCAGGGAAAGGAAGAAGACCGACGGGTCGTCGTAGAACGCGTCCTGGGTGCCGTTTCCGTGGTGGACGTCCCAGTCCACGATCAGGACGCGCCGCGCAAGCCCGCGCGCGCGCAGTCCCGCAGCCGCGATCGCGATGTTGTTGAAGAGGCAGAACCCCATCGCGCGGTCCGGCGTGGCGTGGTGCCCCGGGGGCCGCGCGGCCACAAACGCGTTGCGGAAGCGCCCCTCCGCCACGCCGCGCGCCGCTTCGAGGCCCGCCCCCGCCGCGCCCAGCGCCGCCTCCCACGACGCTCCCGAGATGCGCGTGTCCGGGTCGAGCGCACCCACGCGGCCCTGCTCCCGCGCCGCGGCGGCCGCACCCCTGACCGTGTCGACCAGCGCCTCCGTGTGGACGAGCAGCAGGTCCTCTTCCCGGGCCGCATCCGGCGCCACCTGCTCCACCCGCCCGTGCAGCGCGACCAGGTCGTTCTTCACAGCCGACGCCACGGCGCGCAGCCGCCCCTGGTGCTCCGGGTGCCCCCACCCGGTATCGTGCAGCACGGAGGCCGCGTGCATCAGGAACGCGGTCGGCGCGCGAACGCTCATCGTCGCCCCCCGGGCTACGCCGGCGCGGCGCCCGCCAGGGCCTCCGTCCGCGCGATCCGCTCCTGGATGCTCAGGATCTCGGGCCGGCGCGTCCGCTGCGCCGTCACGGCGTCCACCGCCGCGCTGGTGGCCGACATCGTCGTCAGGTACGGGACGCCGTACGCGATCGCCGCGCGCCGCATGGCGTAGTCGTCGTACTGGGACTTCTTGCCGAGCGGCGTGTTGATGAGCAGGCTGACCCGCCCACTCACGATCCGGTCGACGATGTGGGGCCTGCCCTCCCCGACCTTGTGAATCCTTTCACAAGGAATGCCCAGCTGGTTCAGGTGACTGCGCGTGCCCCCCGTGGCGACCACACGGAACCCGAGGTCGACCAGGCGACGCACCAGCGGCGTCACCGTGGGCTTGTCCGCGTCGTTCACGGTCACGATCACCGACAGATCGTCGTCACCCTCCGGCAGGCGGTTGCCCGCCGACACCTGCGCCTTGGCAAACGCCATCCCGAAGGAGTCGTCCACGCCCATGGCTTCGCCCGTGGAACGCATTTCCGGTCCGAGCAGCGTGTCCACGTCGAAGCGGCTGAACGGGAACACCGCCTCCTTGACCGCGACCCCGTTCACCTCCGGCTCGGACACCACCCCGAGATCGGCCAGCTTCTCCCCGGCCATCAGGCGGGCGGCCAGCCGTGCGAGCGGCACCCCGGTCGCCTTCCCCACAAACGGCACCGTACGCGACGCGCGCGGATTCACCTCCAGCACGTACACCTGCCCGTCCTTGACCGCGTACTGGACGTTCAGCAGCCCCACGACCCCCAGCTCCAGCGCGAACCGCCGGGTCAGCCGCCGCATCTCGTCCAGTTCCTCGCGCCCGAGCAGGTACGGCGGCAGCACGCACGCCGAGTCCCCCGAGTGGACGCCCGCGTCCTCGATGTGCTGCATGATGCCGCCGATCACGACATCGGTGCCGTCGCACAGCGCATCCACATCCGCCTCGAACGCGTCCTCCAGAAACCGGTCGATCAGCACCGGATGGTCGGGCGACGCCTTGACCGCCCGCGCGAAATACCCCTTCAGCGACTGCCCGTCGTAGACGATCTCCATGGCGCGCCCGCCCAGCACGTACGACGGCCGCACCAGCACCGGGAAGCCGATCTCGCGCGCGATCGCGAGCGCCTCCTCCTCGCTGACCGCGGTCCCGTTCGCCGGCACCCGCGCCCCGATCCGCCTGCACACCTCCTCGAACCGCCGCCGGTCCTCCGCCCGGTCGATCGCATCGACCGAAGTCCCCAGGATCGGCACGCCCAGCTCCTCCAGCGCGTACGCCAGGTTCAGCGGCGTCTGCCCGCCGAGCTGCACGATCACCCCCACCGGCCGCTCGCGCTCCACGATCTCGACCACGTCCTCCAGCGTCAGCGGCTCGAAGTAGAGCTTGTCGCTCACGTCGAAGTCCGTCGACACCGTCTCCGGGTTCGAGTTCACCATGATCGTCTCGAAACCGGCCTCCCTGAGCGCCAGCACCGCCTGCACGCAGCAGTAGTCGAACTCGATCCCCTGCCCGATCCGGTTCGGCCCGCTGCCCAGGATGACGATCTTGCGCGCATCCGTGGGGTTGGATTCGTCCTCGGATTCATAGGAGGAGTAGTAGTAGGGCGTCGCCGCGGGGAACTCCCCGGCGCAGGTGTCGACCACGTTGTACGTCGGCCGGATCCCCCACTGCCAGCGCCGCGACCGGATGGCGGCCTCGTCGGTCCCACGCAATGCAGCGAGCTGCGCGTCGGCGAACCCTTCGCGCTTCATGTGGCGCACCGAGGCCGCATCGAGGGACGGCAGGTCGGCAAACCAGCGCTCCAGTTCGAGGATCTGCTCCAGCTGGTCGAGGAACCACGGGTCGATCCCGGTCGCGCGGTGGAGCCGCCCGATCGAAATCCCCGCCTCGAGCGCGCGCTTGAGCTGGTACTTGCGCAGCGTCGTCGGCCGGCGCACCGCGGCGAGCAGCGAGTCCGGGTCGTCGGATTCGAGCCCGTCGTCCGCAAGCGTCCTGCCCGTCACCCAGCCGATCCGCCCCACCTCCATTCCGCGCAGTCCCTTCTGCCACGCGCTGCGGAAGGTGCGCCCTATGGCCATGGTTTCGCCCACCGCCTTCATCTGCACGCCCAGCGTGTCGTCCACGTCCGGGAACTTCTCGAACGCGAACCTGGGGAACTTCACCACCACGTAGTCCAGCGCGGGCTCGAACGAGGCCGGCGTCGTCTTCGTGATGTCGTTCGGCAGCTCGTACAGGTGATACCCCACCGCCAGCTTCGCGCCCACGCGCGCGATCGGAAAACCGGTCGCCTTGGACGCCAGCGCCGAGGAGCGCGACACCCGGGGGTTCATCTCGACCACCAGCATCTCGCCGTTCTCGGGGTTCACCGCGAACTGGATGTTGCAGCCCCCCGCCTCGACGCCGATCTCGCGGATGATCGCGATCGCGGCGTCGCGCATGACCTGGTACTCGGCGTCGGAGAGCGTCTGCGCCGGCGCCACGGTGATCGAGTCCCCCGTGTGCACCCCCATCGCGTCGAAGTTCTCGATCGAGCAGACGATGATCACGTTGTCCACGCCGTCGCGCACGACCTCGAGCTCGTACTCCTTCCACCCGATCACCGAGCGGTCGATCAGCACTTCGCCGATCGGGCTCGCGTCGAGCCCCTTGCGCACCTGGGTCTCGAACTCGGCCAGGTTGTACGCGGTCCCGCCGCCGGTGCCCCCGAGCGTGAACGACGGCCGGATGATGGCCGGGTAGCCCGTGTCCTCGATGATTTCGAGCGCCTCGTCCAGGCTGCGCGCGAAGCCTCCGTGAGGGACCGCGAGCCCGATCCGGTTCATCGCCGCGGTGAACTCCTCCCGGTCCTCGGCCATCTTGATCGAGCGCTCGTCGGCCCCGATCAGCTCGACCCCGTGCGCGGCGAGCGCGCCCTGCCGGTGCAGGTCCATCGCGATGTTCAGCGCGGTCTGTCCCCCCATCGTGGGGAGAAGCGCGTCGGGCTTTTCCCGCTCGATCACACGCAAGACCCACTCGGGGGTGAGCGGCTCGATGTACGTCCGGTCGGCCAGATCCGGGTCGGTCATGATCGTCGCCGGATTGGAGTTGACCAAGACGACCCGGTAGCCCTCCTCCTTGAGCGCGCGCACGGCCTGGGTGCCGGAATAGTCGAACTCGCAGGCCTGCCCGATGACGATGGGACCCGAACCCAGGATCAGGATCGAGTCGATGTCGGTGCGTTTAGGCAACGTCTAGTCGGCGCTCTTCTCGGATTCCTTCCGGACCGCGGTGCGGAGTGCCATGGTGAGGCCTCCCCACACGAACGCCATGATCACGATCATGGTGATCCAGGTTGCGGTGGTCATTTTGTGACCGGCTCCCTTCAACTTCGCGGTGGGCATATGGGGCGGCCGCGGAAGAAGGATCGGCGGCAAGCGCCGGGCGGGGAGCGCCTTTTCCGGGGCCGGACTAAGGTGCGGAAACGGGGGTGGAGGGGCAAGGCAGGACGCGAAAGAACGACTCGCGCCGGGCGAGCGCGGTGCGGAGCCTGTCGGGCTCGGCCCGGACGAAGCGGACGGGGGTGCCGGGACGGGCCTGCGCAAGGTCGTCGAGCGCGATCGGATCGACGGAGCCGAGCTTCGCGTAGCCGCCGATCGTCGGTCGGTCGCGCATGAACACGAGCGGACGGCCGTCGCCGGTGACCTGGACGGTGCCGTCCACGAGAGGTGTCGAATCGAGGACGCGCGGACCCGTGGCGAGGGCGGGACCGGCCAGGCGAATCGCGGTGCGGTCGCTGGCCGGGTCCACGGTCCATGTCGCGTCGAACAGCGCCGTCCGGTCGCCGCGCGAGAACGCGGCCCACTCGTAACCGGCGACCAGCGGGACCGTCAGCGAGTCCGCGGCCGGCGGGATCAGTTCGTCGGGCACGCGGCGGACCGGACACGAATGGTCGGGGGCGCGCCAGCGCAATGGCTCGCCGGGACGGATGGGCCGGCCCAGCAACCCGGGCAGTCCGTCGCGCAGCACCGCCGAGGCCGAGCCGAACGCGGTCTTGACGTCCAGCCCGCCGGGGAAAGCCACGTAGCCTCGCATGCCGGTCGCACCGTACCCGAGGCGGAGCACCTGGCCCGGCCGCGCCCGCACCGTGCGCCACGCGCCCGTCTCGACGCCGTCCAGTGTGGCCGCGCAACCCGCTCCCGTGATCGCGACCACGGTCCGGACCCCAAAGCGCAGCGCAAAACCACCCAGCGTGATCTCGAGCGCGGCCGCCGCGGCGGGATCGTTGCCGAGAAGCCGGTTGGCCCACAGGTAGGCCCGCTGATCCATGGCTCCGCCGGGAGCGAGGCCGGCGCGGCGGCCGCTCCGCCTTCCCAGATCCTGGATCGTGCAGAACGGCCCCGGGCGCTGCACCACGCCGTGCGGACTCATCCGCAGTGCGCCTCGTAGGCGTCACGACCGATCATGCGGAATTCGACCGTGCCGCCCGCCCGGAAGCGGGAGATCCGCTCCGTGGGGTCCGCAAAAAACGGCTCCGGTACGCGACCGACGAGGCGCCAGCCGCCCGGGCCCGCCGCCGGATAGATCCCGGTGCGCCGATCCGCGATCCCCACCGAGCCGGCCTCGACCCGCCGCCGGGGCGTGGCCAGGCGAGGCATGGCGATCCGGGCATCCAGGTCGCCCAGGTATGCGAACCCCGGCGCAAACCCGGTTGCCAGCACCGTGTACGTGGCGCTGCTGTGGCACCGCGCCACCTCCGCCACGCTGAGGCCCGCGCCCACCGCCACATCCTCCAGGTCCGGCGCCAGCTCCGGGTCGTAGCACACGGGCAGCGAAACGGGCTCGCCCGCCTCGACCTCGGGCGCCTTCATCATGCATTCCCTCGCGGCAGCCGACAGCAGCGCCTCGACCTCCTCCGGGTCCCAACTGTCCGGCGAGCCCTCGATCAGGAGGCGATTGAAAGCCGGAATCGTCGCGCGCACATCCGGCAATGCGTCATGTGCGAGGCGCTCCAGGCCGAGGACGCGCGCGATCCCGTCCCGGTCGGCGGGCACCGGCAGGGTGACCAGGGCGCTGACCGGGCCCGGAAAGCTGATCACCTGCGGCGCGGCACCAGCTCGCGGATGCGGCGCAGAAGCCCCGTTGCCGAAGGGTTGTCGCCGTGCACGCACAACGTCTCGGCTCGCACCGGCAGCACGCCCTCGGGCGTCTCCACGAACCCGCCGAGCAGGTGTGCCACGTGCTCCGCGACCGCGTCGTGGTCGCTCAGGACCGCCCCCGGGATCGAACGCGACTGGAGGCGCCCGTCGGCCGCGTAGGCCCGGTCGGCGAAGGCCTCGAAGGCCAGCGCCAGCCCCGTGTGTTCGAGCATGGCCGCGTGCCGCTCCCGATCCGGTGTCGCCTGCAGGACGAAGGTGAGCGACGGATCCACCGCAGCCACCCCTTCGGCCAGCCGCGTGAGCAGCCGGTCGTCGTTCATCATGGCGAGGTACAGGGCCCCGTGCGGCTTCACGTGCCGCAGGCGCGCCCCCACGGCAGCGGCGACCGCCTGAAGCGCCCCGATCTGCGCCTGGATCTCGAGCACCAGCGAATCGAGCGGCCAGTCCAGCCTGAGGCGCCCGAAGTTGCGCCGGTCGGGATAGCCGGGATGCGCACCCGCCTGCACCCCGTGCTCGACGGCCAGCGACAGCGTGCGCGCCATCGTGTCCGGGTCCCCCGCGTGGCCTCCGCACGCGATGTTCGCCCAGTCGATGAACGGCATCACCGCCTCGTCGGCACCCTTCTCCCAGGGCCCGTAGCTCTCGCCCATGTCGCAGTTGATCAGCATGCGGAAAGATACCGCCTTGGCCGGGCGACCCGCACGGTGCATGTTGAAGCCGGTCCGACCCGTCCTGCCCTACTCCCGAGGGAAGCCATGAAACGCCTCACCGCCGCCGCCATCGCGCTCGTCCTCCTTCCGCCCGCAACCGTCCACGGTCAGCAGGAGCGGTCCTACGACTATTTCTCACCCCAGCGGGAGATGATTCAGCGGGGCGTGCAGGCCATTCTGCAGTGCAACGGTCTGTTCACCAGCAACCGCACACCGGAGCAGGTCTTCGACCAGGAACTGGCCTATCTTGCGGATCCCGTTGGGACGGCCGAGGGCGGTGACTACGTGGTCGACCGGGAAAGGAAGGCGGTCGCGATCGGGGCGGACGGCGCAATCCCGACCATGCGGGCCGCGTTCCGCGAGGGGATCGGGTGCGTGATCATGTCGCCCGACCAGACGTTCGACGACATCGACGGCCTGCCGGTCCTGAAGACCCCGCCGCCGCCGGGCGACCCCGCCAGCATCCCGTGGCCGGATGGCGACCTCGTCGAAGACCGTCCGCTCCCCGCCGGCGTCGATCCCGTGGCCCTGCAGGACGCCTCCGACTGGGCCTTCGAGCGCGAATCCCCGGAGCAGGTGACCCTCAGCCTGATCGTGCTGCAGAACGGCCGCATCCTCCACGAGCGCTACGCCCCCGGCGTGAACATGTCGACGAAGACCCGGACCTGGTCGACCGCCAAGAGCATCGCCACCACCCTCATCGGCATGCTCGTCGACGAGGGCAAGCTGGGGCTCGACGACCCCCTGCCCTTCGACTGGCTCCCCGACAACGCCGGCTCCGCCGAGACGGATCCGCGACGCCACATCACACTCCGCCACGTCCTCAACATGTCCAGCGGTCTCTACCCCGTGGACAGCTGGGGCATGGAATACGCCACCGGCTCCGGTTTCTCCTACTGGGCCGGAACAAGTTCGGTCGACGGCGCCCGCAACCGCTCCCTCATGCGCGAGCCCGGCACCTTCTGGGACTACGAGAACTACGACACGCTGCTCGGCGTCTACGCGATGAAGCTGATGATCGGGGACGCGCAAGCCTACCTCGAGTTCCCGCGCGCACGCCTCCTCGACCGGATCGGCATGCGCAACACGCTCCTCAGCACCGACCGCTTCGGCGACTTCATCCTCAGCAGCCAGGTCTACACGACCGCCCGCGACCTGGCCCGCTTCGGGATCCTCTACGCCCAAAACGGGGTCTGGAACGGCGAGCGGCTCGTCTCCGAGGACTGGATCGACTTCGTGCGGACGCCGGCTCCCGCGACGGCGGACAGCGGCAACTTCTACGGCGGCCAGTTCTGGCTGGTGCCGGACGACCGCACCGACGTGCCTGCGGATGCCTATTCCACCGCAGGCAACCGCGGCCAGTTCGTGGTCGTGGTGCCCTCGCACGATGTCGTCATCGTCCGCCGCGGCCTCGACTACGGACGCCAGGGTTTCGACCGGTGGGACATGACGCGCGAGGTGCTCAAGGCGTTCGAGCCGGTGGCGGCGACCAACCGGTAGCTACCGCCCCGCCCGCCGCCGGCGAGGCCCGCCGTCAATCCGGGGCAACCCGGGTATCACGGGGCATTCCCGACTTGACATCTACGACATCGTGTCTTAACAATACGACATGTTGTCGTGTGTCCTTGTGATTGGGGAGGAAGAGCGACCGTGACGATTCAATCGCTACCCAACGCCGAGCTCGCGGTCATGGAGCTGCTGTGGAGGGAGGGCCGCCTCACCGCCCGTCAGATCCTCGACCAACTCTACCCGGATGTCGCCAAACCGCAGCACGGCACGGTTCAGCGACTGCTCCAGCGGCTTCGCGCCAAGGGCTTCGTGGCCCGCGACCGCGACCTCGGCGTGAACATTTACTCGCCCGCCCTCAGCCGCGAGGAGTACGCCAGCGGGCAGCTGGAGTCGCTCGCGAACCGGCTCACCCAGGGCTCGCTCGTGCCGATGATCACGAGGCTCGTCGAGGACAACAAGCTGTCGCAGGCCGAGATCGCCAGGCTGCGCCGGATCCTGGAGGAATAGCATGATTGATGTACTGCTTCAGATCGGCATGGCGAAGCTGTTGGTATCGATGGTTTTGGCTGGATTGGCACTGGCGGTGCAGCGGCAGGTGGACCATCCTGGTGCGGCGCATCTCATGTGGCTGCTGGTGCTTGTGGTGCTGCTGCTCCCGGCGGTCGTCGCGGTCCCGGTGCTGCCGGGTGAAGGCGGTGCGGCAGCCGTGGGCGTCGAAGAAGCTGCGTTCCAGGGTGGGTCGGCCAGCCAGTCTGAGGTCCACGCGGCCGGCCTGGAAGGCGCTGCGCCCGGCACAACTCTTCTCGCCCGGATGGCAGAACGCGGCAAACCCGGACTCGCCGTCGCGTGGCTCGCAGTCGCCACCGTACTTCTGGGATGGACCCTCGCACGGGCACTCCGCTTCAGGCGCTGGCTTGCACGCACCTCGCTGCCCGCGCCACCGGAACTGCGAAACGAACTCACCGCAATCGGACACAGGCTTGGGCTGGCCCGGCTGCCGGCAGTATACACCACGACTGCGCGCGTATCGCCGATGGTTCATTGGGCCGGCGGCAGGGTCCGGCTCGTGATCCCGACATTCCTGCTGGACCGACTCGACCGGCAGGCGTTGCGCACCGTGCTGGCCCACGAACTCGCGCACGTCCGCAGGCGCGACCACCTCGTGCGCTGGATCGAATGGCTGGCGTGCTCGGCCTTCTGGTGGAATCCGGTGGCCTGGTGGGCCCGGCGCGAGCTGAGGGCCGCCGAGGAAGCATCGTGCGACGCGCTCGGTGTGACGGCGCTCAAGTGTGCACCCCGCGACTACGCAAATTCCTTGCTCCGCGTGATGGAAACCCTGTCGAAACCGCCGACGCCGGCCACGCCCGCCTTCGCGACCGGCGTTGTACGTGGGCGAAGCTCCAATTCGCTTGAGAGAAGGCTGAGAATCCTCGCAAGTGGAAGATCGAGTGACAACGGCCCTCGCTGGATCCGCGTGACGGGCGCTGCTGCGGCAGTGTGCCTGCTCCCGCTCGGCCTGGTGTACTGTGCCTCGGACCACACGGCACCAACAACGCCGGAGCCGCTCATGGCAACTCCGCAGACCACGCTCGTCGTCGTACCGGAGCAACGCACC
This sequence comes from Longimicrobiales bacterium, assembly GCA_965205005.1. Classification (GTDB taxonomy): domain Bacteria; phylum Gemmatimonadota; class Gemmatimonadetes; order Longimicrobiales; family Gaopeijiaceae; genus Bin94. The sequence continues at coordinate 4,330,519 of OZ242028.1, forward strand.
AACCCGAAGGATCGTACAACGGACCTCGACGAGCTCTGGGGAGCCGATCCGGTGTACGCATACTGGGTTTTCTCCTCGAGTGGCGTCGAGGGCCCCCACGCCCTCGCTGACGCGCCGGTGCAGCCGCCGGAATGCCGGCTGGATACGGAACAATCGGACGCGGACGCCCGCGACGACGCCATGGCCGCGTGCGCCAGGGTGCTGTCGGCTGATCTTCGAGGGGCGGGCTCTTATGACTATCGGAACGTGTGCGTGGTATGGGGCAGCAAGGCAAGCGGGTGGCGCGGCATCTGCGAGGGCTGGGAGCGGGATTCGAACGCTCGACACCGCCTTCGCGGCAACAGCAGCGGCAGTGTGTTGGTAGAGAGTGTCGCAGTTGCCGGGAGCCAGAGATGAGAATCGTGAACCGTACGGCGTTAATCGTCGTGGCCGCGGCTGCTTGCGGCGAGCAGGGCGTCCCGGTTGATCTTCGATCCGAGGCAAGAGACAGCGCTGGTATCCGCATCGTTGAGAACGCCCGTCCCCCCGACGGATCGCGGCTCGGCTGGCGCGTTGATTCAGAGCCTTCGTTGTCGATCGGGGCTCTTGAAGGCGAAGACCCCTATCTGTTGCATCAGGTTCGGGCCGGGTTGAAGATGGCAGACGGCCGCATCGTCGTGGTAAACCGGGGTTCGCAGGAGCTACGGGTCTTCGACGCGTCGGGTGTCCACGTGGCTACGTGGGGAGGAGACGGCGAAGGGCCGGGTGAACTCAACAGCCTGGTGCAGGTCGCGCACTGGCCGGGCGATTCGCTGATCGCGTGGTATTCGCAGGATGATCGTCTTTCGGTCTTCGACTCCCAAGGGAACTTCGGCCGGACACTGGTCCCCGGCGACTTGCGCAACACGGTGGAAATGGTCCTGCCGACCGGGCTCGTCCTCGCGTCTCACTTCAGTGCCGACGGATTCAGCCTGGATGATGGGCCGACTCGTCGGCAACGCGACCACGTAGTCGTGGACGCAGACGGACAGGTACACGCCCCTGTGGGGCTCTATCCCGACACCGAAATGCACACCTCGGGCGCCGGCAATGTCTACCGGATCATGTCGATTCCCTTCACCCGCCTGACTCGTACGGCCGCGTGGGCGGGGCTTTTTGTCGTAGCCCCCAACGATACCTATGAGATCAGGGCCCATGGACCCGCTGGGACACTGAGCCGCATCGTGCGGCGCGATCACGACCTGATCGCCCCGACACCCGCACATCTGGACGCAGAGATCGAGCGACGGGTGGCCCTCCGTCCCCCCGAAGAACAGGCCGAGCGGCGCCGGGGACTTCGCGAGACCTTCGAAGAGGTGCCCGTTGCGGAGACTTTTCCGGCTTTCGACGAGATCATAGCGGACGCACTTGGCCACTTCTGGGTCCAGGAATACGACCTGCCCGGCGAGGAGCGGGAGAATCCCCTGTGGACCGTCTTCGACCCGGAGGGACGCGTCCTCGGCTTCGTCGAGACTCCCGCCGGCCTGGACATCTATGAAATCGGGGCGGACTACATCCTTGGCCGCGCCACCGACGACCTCGGCGTGGAGTACGTGCAGCTGTGGTCGTTGGAACGCAACGGAGGATAGCGTTGGCGCCGATGATCACATGCCTGGTCGAAGACGATCGGCTCACGCGCGCCGAAATCCAGAAAGCGGCGACGCGTCGTGGAAGATTAGCATGTTCGACGTACTGATTCAGATCGGCGCGGCGAAACTGGTCGTTTCGACGGTGCTGGCGGGCTTGGCCTGGATGGTAAAGCAGCGCGCTGGCCATCCTGCCAATACGCATCCGCTATGGCTGCTGGTGCTGGCGGTGCTGCTGCTCCCGGCGGTGGTCGCGCTGCCGGTGCTTCCGGGGGGGAACGGCCTGGCTGCGCTGGTTGCCGAAGAAGGGGCACTTGCGGGCGAAGCGCCCGCGAGTGTCGGGGCTGTTGCACCCGGCATCCAGTCCATAGAGCGAGAGGTGCAGTTCCCCGCCCTCATTGGCGACAACGGCAAGTCAGCACTAGTCGTCGTTTGGCTAGCCGTCGCGGCGCTGCTGCTCGTGTGGACCCTGGCTCGAGCCCTCCGGTTCAGGCTTTGGTTCGTACGAAGTTCGCGGCCGGCCGTGACCTGGCTTCGTCGTGAGGTCGCCGAGATCGGACACAGTTTGGGGCTGGCCCGTATGCCGGAGGTGCATACCACGACCGCCCGCGTGTCTCCGATGGTGTACTGGACCGGCGGCAGCGTCCGGCTCGTGATCCCGTCATGCCTCCTCACCAGCCTCGATCGGCACGAACTCCGCGCCGTGCTTGCGCACGAACTCGCGCACGTTCGCAGGCGGGACCACCTCGTGCGCTGGATCGAATGGCTGGCTTGCTCGGCCTTCTGGTGGAATCCGGTGGCCTGGTTCGCCCGCCGCGAGTTGAGGGCCGCTGAAGAAGCCTCTTGTGACGCGCTTGGTGTGACGGCGCTCAATTGCGCGCCTCGCGACTACGCGAAGTCCCTGCTACGCGCAGTGGAACTCTTGTCGAAGCCTCCGACGCCACCAATCCCGGCATTCGCCAGCGGCGCTGCAAGCAACCGGAGTCCCAAAGCGCTCGAGAGGAGAATCAGAATGCTCATATCCGGCAAATCGACCGTTCAAGCCCCCCGTTGGAAGCGCATGGCGGGTGCTATGGCGACAGTCTGCTTGCTGCCCCTTGGGCTCGTGTACTGCGGCTTTGCGGACCAACCATTACCGACAGCGCCCGCAGACGCGGCCGAATCACCATCCGTGGCGGGCCCCGAAGCAACAGCGAGTCAGCCTGCGCTCCAGGAACTGCGCTATTGGAATGTGGAAGGTGTCCCGACAGTGGTTGCCGAGGAAGGTCCTGTACTCGCCTACGTAGTCTTGACCGCAAGTGAAACCGTTGGGCCGCATGCACTCGCAACCGCTCCCGGATTGCCACAGGAATGCCGGCTGGATCCCTTTTCCATTGATGCGTGTTCAAATGCGATGAAAGCCGATGTCAGGTTGGCCGCAGATGCCCAGGCCTGGGGCGTATGCGTGGGAGACCTGATCCCCGATAGTTGGCAGGGCAAATGCCTGACCTGGGACTCGTCGCCATTCAAGCTTGTCCCTGTGTTTGCGGAGATCCTCAGGCCCTCGCCCGAGTCGAATGCGACAAGAGCCTCCGGTGGGCCGATGTTGTGACGCCAGGCTTCTCCTTCGGTTCCGAGCGACGGGCGGACGAGATGCCTACCGCCCCGCCCGCCGCCGCGCCAGATCCACCCCCCGCACCCCCAGCACATCCCCTACCGTCCGCAGTCCCTCGATCACATTCTGGATGTGCTCGGCGCGCGGCAGTCCGACCAGTTCGATTCCCCGGTGGACCGCGTCGCGATGCACACCCCGCGCGAACCCCTTGTCCTTCATCTTCTTGACCACCGACTTCGGCTTCAGGTCGTCGATCCCGTTGGGGCGCACCAGGCAGCAGGCGTAAACCAGCCCGCTCAGCTCGTCGCAGCCGTAGAGCACGCGGTCAAGCTGTGATTCGGGCACGACATCGGTACGGTCCGGGTACGCGTGGGCCTCGATCGCGTGCACGACCTCCTCGGAATAGCCGAGCTCGCGCAGGCGGGCGACGCCGATCCGCGGGTGCTCGTCGGGATGCCGCTCCCAGTCCAGGTCATGCAGCAGCCCGGCCAGGCCCCACAGGTCTTCGTCCTCGCCCATTTTGCGGGCGTAGTGCCGGACCGCGGCCTCCACCGCGTACATGTGCTTTCTCAGCGCTTCGCTCGAGACCCATTCCTCGAGGAGGGCGACGGCGGCGGATCGGGTGGGCATCTCGGAGTCCTCGCTATTTGTCAGGTGAAGTGGAAATCAGAGTTTACATCGTGTCAAGTAAAGTTGACCAACGTCGGCGCGGCGCGCGTCACACCAGAGCGCGCCACGCGTCACACCAGACTCGACGGGCACAGGTGCGAGATCGCGCACTGGTTGCAGCGCGGCTTGCGGGCATTGCACACCTGCCGCCCGTGATAGATGAGCAGGTGCGCCAGCATCGTCCAGACCCCGCGCGGGAACAGCTTCATCAGGTCCCGCTCGATCTTCACCGGCGACGCCTCCTTCGTGAACGCCATCCGGCCCGACAGGCGCTTGACGTGCGTGTCCACGACCACGCCCTCGTCGATCCCGAAGGCGTTGCCCAGAATCACGTTGGCGGTCTTGCGGCCAATCCCGGGCAGCGCCGACAGCTCCTTCATGTTGCGCGGAAGCTCGCCGCCGTGCCTGTCGAGCAGCGCGTTGGCCATGCCGATCAGGTTGCGCGTCTTGTTGCGGAAGAACCCGGTCGAGCGGATCACGTCCTCCAGCTGCTCGGGGATCGCCGCCGCCAGCGACTCCGCGTCCGGATAACGACGAAACAGCTCGGGCGTGACCATGTTCACACGGGCATCGGTGCACTGGGCCGAGAGGACGGTCGCGACGGCCAGTTCATAGGGAGACGCGTGGCGTAGCGCGCACTCGGCGTCGGGGTATTCGGTTTGAAGGATGCCGTAGATCTCGGCGGCACGGGCCTTGCGCGCCTTCTGCGATTCGCGGCGGCTGCGCCTGCGCGGAGTCATGAGGCCGTCGCGGGACAGAGCGGGACTAGCATCGGGTTCATCGCACGCCTCACGGGGTCACAGGGTTGCGAACGGCAGCGCCGAAGGACGTGGCTGCCGGGCCTCAGCGACAGGAGGGGCCGTGCCCGCCTCCGGCCGCTCACGCGCGATCCGACCGAGAAGCAGCGCCGCCAGCTTGAAGACCTCCGCCGGCGTGCGGATGCCCAGCAGGCCGTCCAGGTCGGCGCCGGGCAGCGACGTCGTGAAGTCGCCGCCGCCTTCGCGCGCCGGGCCCGTGGCCCATTCCGGCAGGGTGTCGAGCGGCACCGGCGGGACAGGCACGACGCCGAAACCGGGACGGTCGCTTCGCATCCCCGCCACCAGCGCCAGGTGCAGTGCGCCGTGGGCGTCCCCGAACCAGAAGAACCCGTCGACCGATTCGGGCGGATCGTCGCGCGCGCCTTCGCCGTTGCGCGCCTCCTCGATCCAGACCAGGTACCGGGGAAGCTGAACGTACCCCGCCTTGCCGCCAAAGTCCTTTGCCCACAACGAATTGCGGTCCTCCTGCGGCGCGTCGCCTTCACCGGCCAAAAGAGCGCGCAACGTTTTTTGTTGCGCGAGGACCAGCGTTCCACCCGTCCGCCACAGATGGTAGGCGAAGAAGAGCACGCTGCCGTGGTCGTTGGCCGACTCGGGCGCGTCGTCGTCGGGCCGGAGTTCGGCCATGGCGCCCTGCGCGGCCCCCAGCATGACGAACGCCGCCGGGTTCCCGGGGTCGACGCCCCGCTCCGCCGCCTCCTCCCCGATCGGGGGGAAATACCGATCGGCAAAGTCGGGCTCCGGCAGCAGCATCTCGTACGGCGTCAGCCGGGCGTAGGCGTCGTGGATGGCCACGCTGCGGGCGGGTGACGCCTACCCGCTTCCGCCGTCGCCGCCGGCCACGGCCGCCCCGCCCCGCGCGGCCTGCGCGGCCTGGATCCTGCGCACCATCCACCCGTTGAGCGCGAAGAGAACCACGAGCACGATCGCGAACTGGATCAGCACCGAGCCCACGTTGTACGGCGAGAAGAGCGTCCACGTCTCGGCGGACCCGAGGTTACCCCCGCCGGCTGCCCACAGCCACCACATCATGAGGACCACGGCCTCGACCATCACGAGGCGCACGACCCAGTCCCACCAGGCCCCGATGCGCACATCGGAGTCGCCCGTGTTGATGAACTTCTCACGCCACTTCGTCACGCCGTACTTCACGACCGCGAACGCGAAGAAGAAGCCCGACAGCATCAGGCCGACGCCCCAGACCCAGTCCTGGTTCTGGAAGATGCCGATCCGCATCGCCGACGGAACGCCGAACAGGAAGCCCGCCGAGCCGACCGCGATGATCGCGTGCTTCCGGGTCAGCCCCAGGTCGATCAGAATGCGCGACGCCAGCTCGATCATCGCCACCAGGCTCGACCACGCGGCGAAGACCAGGGCGAGGAAGAAGAGCGCCATGAAGAACTGGCCGGCGGGCATCTGCGCGAAGAGCTGCGGCACCCAGATGAAGGTCAGCCCCTCGTTGCCGGCGCCCACGATCTCGCCCGCCGCTTCGGGCATGATCGAGAAGATCGTGCACAGCACCATGATGCCCGCGAGCAGCGACATCGAGTTGTTGCCGAAGCCGATCACGAAGGCGTTGAGCGCGGTGTCCTCGCGCGCCCGCATGTAGACCGCGTAGGAGAGCACGAGCCCCCATCCGGCTCCCGTGTCCCAGGCGTTCTGCGTGAGCGCCTCGAGCCAGATCCTGACGTCGCCCAGCTGGCTGAAGTCCGGCGTGAACAGGAACGCGAGTCCCGCCGACGCGCCCGGCAGCGTCAGCGCCTTGATCGCCAGCACCACCACCAGGACGATCAGCGACGGGATCAGGAAGCGCGCCGCCTTCTCGATGCCCCGCACCCCTTTCGACACGACGAAGACGCCGAGCCCCACGGCGATCGCGTGGAAGATGAGCGCCTGCGGGGTCGAGTTGAACGCATCCCAGAAGCTGCCCGGGACGGAGGTGGGGATCTCGCTCGTGAGCGTCGCGACGAAGAAGCGGATCGTCCACCCCATCACGACCGAGTAGTAGAACATGATCGCAACCGCGACCCAGGCGATCCACGCCCCCATCCACGCGAACTTCGGCCCGATCGTCTTGATGAACGAGCCGATGGTGCCGCGGCGCGTCGCCTTCCCCATCCCGAACTCGAGGATGAGCAGCGGGATCGACCACAGGAGCAGGAAGACGGCCCACGCGACAAGGAACGAGCCGCCCCCGTTCGAGGCGGCAATGCGCGGGAAGCGCCAGATGTTGCCGGTGCCGACGGCCATGCCGAGCATGGCGAGCAACATTCCCCAGCGGGTAGTGAAGACTTCGGATCTGGTGGCCACGTTGGCGGCTCCTGTCGGGTGCGTTTTGGGGTCCGGGGCCCAGCCCTGCCGGCCCTGTTCGGCCACCGAATAGGCTATCGTGAAGGCTGCCCGAGCGCCAGCGCCCCCCGGGGGCCGTTCACCTTCCTGCCGAACAGGAGCCTGCGCAATGGCGGCACAGGACGACCGAGCCCGCTTCCGGCCCGCGTGGTGGCTCCGGAACCGGCACGCCCAGACGCTGGCCGGAAGGTTCCTGCGACCGGAAGCGGCGCTGCCGCTGGAGCGTCACAGAGTCGACACGCCGGACGGGGACTTCCTGGACCTCGACTTCGCCCCGGAACCGGCGCCCGGCGCGCCGCTCGTGGTGGTCCTGCACGGTCTCGAAGGCTCGACGCGGCGCGAGTACATCGGCCTGATGATGCGGGAACTCTTCGACCGCGGGCTACGCGGCGTGGGCATGAACTTTCGCGGCTGCAGCGGCGAGCCGAACCGCCGCGCGCGCTTCTACCACTCCGGCGAGACGGGTGACCTAGCGCACGTGGTCTCCCGGCTCCGGGACCGCCACCCCGGCCGGCCGTTCGGCGCCGCGGGGTTCAGCCTCGGCGGCAACGTGCTGTTGAAGCACCTGGGCGAGCGCGGCAGCCGGGCCGCGATCGCCGCCGCCGTCGCGGTATCGGTTCCGTACGATCTGCCGGGCAGCGCGGGGCGCCTCTCCAGCGGTGTCATGGGGCGCACGTACGGCGCGTACTTCCTGCGCTCGCTCAAGGGCAAGGTGCGCGCCAAGCCACACCTGCTGAACGGAGAGGTCGATGTGGACAGCGCGCTCGCCGCGCGCACGCTCCGCGACTTCGACGACGCCGTCACGGCACCGCTGCACGGCTTCCTGGATGCCGACGACTACTACGCGCGCGCCGACGTGCGGCGCCACCTCGCGCACATCCGGGTCCCGACGCTGCTCATGCAGTCCCGGGACGATCCCTTCCTGCCCCGCGGCTCGACGCCCGACGGCGTGGCCGCCGCCAACCCCCACCTCGCGGCGGCGTTCACCGACCGCGGAGGCCATCTCGGGTTCGTGGAGGGCGCGTTCCCGTGGCGTCCGCGCTTCTGGGCCGAACGGGAGGCCGCGCGGTTCCTCGCGCGCGAACTGGCGGCCGCCGGCCGGCAAGGGTAGCCCCGCCCGGCGGTCCGGCCAAGCGTATCGCGCGACCTTATCGCGCGCTTACAGCCGCTCCGTGATCCAGCCGACCACGTGGTCCAGCCCCACGCGCACCTGTTCCAGGGTGTCGCGGTCGCGGATGGTGACGCTGTCGTCGTCCCTGGTCCGGCCGTCAATGGTGACGCACCAGGGCGTCCCCGCTTCGTCCTGGCGGCGGTAGCGGCGGCCGATCGAGCCTGCCTGGTCGTAGGCGCTCGGGATGCGCGCTCCACGCAGCGTCCTGAGCAGCGATTGCGCCAGCTCGGGCTGCCCGTGCTTCCTCATCAACGGGAAGACCGCGGCCTTGATCGGCGCCAGGCGCGGGGAGAGTCCCAGCACGACACGCTTCTGCCCTCCCACCTCATCCTCGCGGTATCCATCGACAAGCGCGACCAGGGCCGCCCGTCCGACCCCCATCGCCGTCTCAACCACAAAAGGCAGGTACCGCTCTCCACCAGCCGGATTGATGTAGATGAGGCGCTTGCCGGAAAACTCCTGATGGCGCGCGAGGTCGAAGTCGGTGCGGTTGTGGACGCCCTCGAGCTCCTGCCAGCCGAAGGGGAACTCGTATTCGATGTCGACCGCGGTCTTGGCGTAGTGGGCGAGCTCATTCGGGCCGTGGGCGTGCTGCCGCAGCCTCTCGGGACGGATGCCGATCTCGTGGTGCCAGGCGATGCGCTGGTCGAGCCAGTAGTCGAACCACTCGTCGTCGCTGCCCGGCTTGACGAAGAACTGCATCTCGGCCTGCTCGAACTCGCGGGTGCGGAAGATGAAGTTGCCCGGCGTGATCTCGTTGCGGAACGCCTTGCCGAGCTGTGCAATCCCGAACGGCACACGCTGGCGCGAGGTCTGCTGCACGTTGAGGAAGTTGACGTAGGAGCCCTGCGCGGTCTCGGGACGCAGGTAGACGACCGACGCGTCCTCTTCGACGGGTCCCATGAAGGTCTTGAACATGAGGTTGAAGAGGCGGGGCTCGCCGAGGTCGCAGTCGGCGTGGGCACCGGGGGCGACCGAGGGCTTGCGCGCGCAGCCGGCCTGATCGATGTGGTCGGCCCGCCAGCGTTTCTTGCAGGTCTTGCATTCGAGGAGCGGATCGGTGAAGCCGGAGACGTGGCCCGAAGCCTCCCATACGCGGGGGTGCATGAGGATCCCGGCGTCGAGGCCTTCGATGTCGTCGCGCGCGTGGACCATGGCCGACCACCAGGCGTCGGCCACGTTCTTGCGGAGTTCGACGCCCAGCGGCCCGTAGTCCCACACCGAGGCGGCCCCGCCGTAGATCTCCGACGATTGAAAGACGAATCCCCGCCGCTTGCACAGCGAGACGATCTTCTCCATGCGGTCCGCCACGTCGCGTCCCCCCGGGGTGTGTGTGGGTGCGTCCGCGCGCTGCCCCGCCGGGGCGCGCAAAAAACGCGTCCGAAAGTTACCGAAGATGCGGTGGGCGGCTATAGACCCGCCGGGATCAGCGCAGGCCGGTGGCCCCGGTTGCCCCGTCGTTGCGGATGCCCACCGCGGCCGCGCTCCATGCCCAGAGCTTCTCCTGGTCCTCCGTGTCCAGCGCCGCCTTCGACGGAGTGTCGACCGTTTCCTTGTCGAGATAGGCTCCGGTGAGGTCTTCGTCCCTCCGGCCGACAGCCAGATCGGCCAGGATCGGTCCGGCTCTCGCAGGGTTGCGGCCGAGGACGCCGGCGACCAGCCGGCTGCCCGGGACGGTGCCCATGTAGTCCTTCAGCAACGCGGTGTCGTAGACGCCGGGGTGCAGCGTCACGGGCTCGATCCCGGTGTCCGCGGTGCGGCGGGCCAGCGCCAGCGTGAAGAGGACGTTGGCCAGCTTGCTCTGCTGGTACGCCTGGGTCCGCCGGTAGGGGCGCTCGTCGAAGTTGGGGTCACTGAAGTCAAACGGCGGACCGGCGTGGGCCCCCGACGAGACGGTGATCACCCGGCTCGTGTCCGGGCGGCGCGTCAGCAGCGGAAGCAGCAGGTTGGTGAGGAGGAAGTGCCCCAGATGCGTGACCGCGAGCTGCATCTCGAACCCGTCGGGGCTCAGCATGCGGCGAGCCGGAAGGACCGCCGCGTTGTTGAGGAGGGCGGCGAGCGGGAAGCCCAGCTCCGTGATGGCCCGGGCGCCCGCGCGCACCGACGCGAGCGATGCCAGATCGGCAATCACGAGATGGTGACCCGGGTCACCCGGCAGGTCGGGCAGGCTGGCCAGCGCGTCGCGGCCCCTCCCTTCGTCCCGGCACACCAGGATGACGCAATGATCCTGCTCGGCCAGTCGCTGGGCCGCGGCAAGGCCGATTCCGCGGTTCCCGCCGGTGATGACGACGGTCTTCGTTCCGTGTTGCTGCGATTTCATTCCATGTTGCTCCAGTGCGCGCGGAGGCGGCATATTCATAGGCAGTCCGGATGAGCGGCTGCGTTGGTTGCGTTGGAATGGTAACGCATTTTCGCCGCGCTTCCGGTTCACGCGAACGCGAGGGAACACATGAAGCTCAGCTTTACCGATAGGGCGCGCGACATGGTCGTGTCGTTCATGGACATGGAGGAGGACGGACTCCAGGCGCTGCGGATCGCGGTGGACGGGAGCCCCTTCGCCCCCAACTACGAACTCACCCTGGTGGAGACCGAACAGCGCGCCGATTCGGATGTCGAGGTCGACGCAGGCGCGTTCACCGTGCTCGTCGACGAGGCGAGCGTGGACCGCCTGAACGGGGCGAAGGTCGACTTCGTCGAGACGATCCAGGAGAGCGGGTTCCAGATCACGCCGGATCCGGACGCCGCGAAGGCCGCGAGGAAGAACGCCGGTCCCGAGGGCGAACTCGCCGACCGCGTGAGCCACGTGCTGGACACCGAGATCAACCCGGCGATCGCCGCGCACGGCGGCGTGATCAACCTGGTGGACGTTCAGGGCACCGAGATCTTCATCGAGATGGCGGGCGGCTGCCAGGGGTGCTCGATGTCGCGCATGACGTTGCGCCAGGGTGTGGAGCGCATGGTGTCGCAGTCGGTTCCGGAAGTGACCGAGATCCATGACGTGACCGACCACGCGAGTGGGGAAAACCCCTACTTCTCGTAGCGGGGCGCCGCCGCACCGCACGCTGATCCGCAACGCGACCGTCGTGCTGCGCGACGGGTTGGCGCAGACCTCGGTGCTGATCGAGGACGGGCGCATCTCAGGTGTCGACGCGGCGATGCACGCCCGTGCGGACGAGGTGGTGGACGCAGCCGGGTTGCACCTTCTGCCCGGCGTGATCGACGACCAGGTGCACTTCCGCGACCCCGGGCTCACCCACAAGGAGGACCTTCGCACGGGCAGCCGCGCGTGTGCGGCGGGCGGGGTGACCTCGTTCCTGGAGATGCCCAACACCGTGCCGCAGACGGTCACGGTCGAGGCGCTCGCGGACAAGCTGGCACTTGCAGCCAGACGCTGTATCGTCAATTACGGCTTCTATATGGGTGCCACGACCGAGAATCTGGATGAACTGTGCCGGGCGGAGCGCACGCCCGGAATCAAGATCTTCATCGGCTCAAGCACGGGGAACATGCTGGTCGACGACCAGGACTGCCTCGAGGCCATCTTCGCCGAAACCACCCTGCCGATCACGGCCCACTGCGAGGACGAGACCACCGTGCGGGCGAACGCCGCCGCGCTCGATCCCCCGCTGTCGATCGAGGACCATTCCCGCATCCGCGACCACCGCGCCGCGGTCACGGCGACCCGGCGTGCGATCGACCTCGCCGTGCGCTACAGGCACCGCTTCCACGTGCTGCACGTCTCCACCGCCGACGAGGTCGCGATCATCGCCGATCACAACCGCATCACCGCTCATCACGATCGTATCATCACGGCGGAAGTGTGCCCGCATCACCTCTTCTTCGATACCTCCGACTACGCCCGCCTCGGCGCCCTGGTCCAGATGAACCCGTCCGTGAAGACGGCCGCCGACCGCAAGGCGCTGTGGCGGGGGCTGAAGGACGGCGCCATCCAGATCGTGGCCACCGATCACGCGCCGCACACGCTTGAGGAGAAAGCCGTCCCCTACCCCGGGTCGCCCTCGGGCGTGCCGGCGGTCGAGGTCGCGCTGCCGCTCATGCTCAACGAGGTGAACCGGGGCCGCTGCACGCTCGGGGAGGTCACCGCGTGGATGTGCGACGGCCCCGCGCGGATCTGGGACATCGTGGGCAAGGGCCGAATCGAGCCCGGCTACGACGCGGACCTGGTGCTGGTGGACATGGCGATGGAGCGGGTGGTGAGGAACGAGGATCAGCGGTGCAAGTCCGGCTGGAGTCCCTGGCACGGAACGAGACTCCGGGGCTGGCCCGTGAGGACGTGGGTGGGTGGCCGCACGGTCTTCGCCGACGGGCGCGTGGCCACCGAACCGCTCGGCCGCGAAATCGCGTTCGATCGCGCGCGCGGCGGGTACTGGGCGACGGGGGACTAACCGCCCCCGGAAGAGGGCCCGCCGCCCCCGGACACCGCGATGCCTGCCAGCCGCGCTTCGCATTCGCGCACACCTTCCTCGACGCCGGCCGCACCATACAGCTTCGCCGCCCTGCTCCACAGGCGCCGCGCGGCTTCCACGTCGCCGAGTTCCTCCCTCAGCGCGGCCAGGGGCCGAATGGCGTTGGCATGGTCCAGGGAATGCGCCGTCCCATCCGCCGTCCCGCCCGCCTCGTACAGTGCAAGCGCCTCCTCGTAACAGCGTTCCGCTTCTTCAAGCCGGCCCAGGTGACGGTGCACCTGCCCCAGATGCCGAACCGCGTGCGCGACCCGCAGCGGATCGCCGGCGTCCCTGGCAACCGCAACGGACTTCTCGAACAGCGCACGGGCCCGGTCCGGGTCGCCCCGGTCCAGAGCGACGTGTCCCAGCTTCCCCAACGCGACCGAGTGCACCCTCCTGTCACCGATCTGCTCGCAGATCTCGCAGGCCCTGACAAGGTCGGCCTCGACCCGTGCCATGACGGCAGCCAGGGTCGCGCCGTCGTCCGGTGGCGACTGCAGCGCGTCGTAGCGTGCTCGCCATGCCTTCGCGATGAGGCCCCGCGCGTCGGGCGTTGCGATCATGAGTTGACCCGTCCAGCCATATCGTCTCCACTCCAGGTCGGTTCGGGGCGTAAGGGTCACAGATCAAGGGCCGGTGGGCAAGCACCGATGCCGGTGAGCCAGCACCGATGCGAGTGAGCCAGCACCGAGGTTACCGTAGGAGTACGATGAGGCCCACGCTCTCCATTCGACCCCGGGCCAGCAGAGGCGTTCAGACGTTCCAGCTGGAACGTCGGCGCGCCGCCCGCTCGGCGGCTGCGGCGTCGTCCCCCGCCAGCATGCGCCGCCGCTCCCGGACCAGCGCTGGATCAGGGTGAGGAACCGGTAGATGGCGACGTGCATTGTTCAACCGACGCCCGCGCTCAGCCAGTGGCATCGCCTCCAACCATGACGTAACGTCAGGGTTTGCGCGGACTGGGCGTCAGTTCGGCGGGCGTGGCCCCAAAGCCCCCACGAGCGGATAGTGGTCCGATCCGAAGGTGTCGTCCAGGCGACGGTAGTCGGCGTGCCAGCCGGGCGGCAGCCGGAACATCATGTGGTCGGAGTGACGCAGCCGTCCGCCGATCTCGAAGTGGTGGGTCGGCCTGGGATCCGGTCGCTCAGGGAGGGGAAACCGCGCCCGCGCAAGCCGGTAGGCGCTCTCACGACGGCCGCGCACCCAGGTGTTGAGATCTCCACCGAGAACGGATGCGACCGCGTCGGCGGACGGGAACACGGTCAAGAGGGCGGCCATCTGGCGGCGGCGCCCGTTGCCGAGACCGCGCCAGGCCCGGCGCCACGGGGCCCGGTTTTCCAGGTGGACCGAGCAGAGGTGGATCGTGTGGTCGTCGTGCGTCACGCTGGCGGCGACCGCGACGCGGCGCTGCCGCTCGAACGGAAGCTCGATCGCGCGCCGCGAGGCGAGCGGCACGTTGGCCACGATGGCACTTCCCCTGTCCTCGGGCGGGCCTTCGTCCCGGCCCCCGTTCCGCATGGACGGGACGTAGATCAGCGAGAGACCCGCCTCACGGGCGAAGGTGACGATGTCGGTGCGGGGCTCGCTCTCCGGAACGCCCGTGATGCGTTTGGCCCAGGCGGCCGGCGGGGGCGGCGCGGGAAGGTGCGGACCCGTGGCGAAGACTTCCTGCAGCAGCAGCACGGTGGGCGCCGCCACGGCTTCGTGCCCCCCGCAAAGGTGATCCCACAGCGCCCGGATCGCACCGGCCCCGACGCCCGCGTTCCACGCGGCCACCGTGAGGGGTCGGCGCCGTGCGCGGTCGGGAGCGAGCTGGCCGGGATCCGCGCGATAGACCCTCGCCGGACCCACTGCCGCACGCCAGCGTCGCAGCGCCTGGACATCGCGCGATCGCACCACTGACGGCCAGTCCACCGGCACAGCGGGACCCCCTTCCGGATCGATGCTATTCCGCCAGGAGTCGTTCAAGATCCCGTCCCTGAGCACCGGGTCAGGCCAGTCGACACGTTTCTTCGCAGACCCGGAGACGGCCGGCTAGCAGCCGCCTCCAGAGGCCTCGGAGACGATCCTGGTCGAGTCCCGCGATACCTCGAATACGATGGTACTCTGGCCTTCGTAGCCGTATTCTCCCACCACCCCGATCATGATGTCGTCCTGCAGGCGGTAGAGTCCAAGGATCTCACGTTTCGGATACCAGTCATCCCCCATGCGGTAGCCACCTCGGTCGCGGGATGGCCGGTCCAGCAGTCCGAGCGTGGATCGAATGGAGTCCAGACCGGGCACGTCGTCTTCAGCCAGCTCGACGGCATGCGGTGTGGTGAGCGCCACGGCAACGCCGCGTCTGACCGGGTAAGTGACGGCCCTCAGGGGATTCAGGCCCAACGACCACCCAGCGTTGCACCCCCTTTCAGCCAGGGTCACATGGGTGACCGTACCCGGTACGACTCCCAGGCGGGTGTATCGGTACCATTGCAGCGGAACTTCGATCCGAAGCCGTCCCCCACTGCCAACCTGGAAGGGGAGGGGCCACCAGCCGGCCGAACCGTCGCCTGAGCCTGAGGAACGCCACGGATTCAGGTAGCCGCTTCTGTCGAGCTCCCCTCCCACAAGGACATCGGGCCACGGCAAGTCCCAACGCCCGTCGGGATGCCGCCGTCCGATGGGGTCGAGCAGCGACCCGCCCGCTTGTGACACCAGAGCCACCCAAAGGGTCTCGGTTCGATCCTGGGCTGGTCGCGGCACACATCCCGACCCCCGGCCGGCGAAGCTGGAAACGACTGTCGCTTTCCCTGCACGCAATTCAACGAGTGTCCAGGTTGTGACATGACCACCAAACCGGGGGCCGGCCTCTTCGTACCGGACCACTGCAATGTCCATGCCCTCGCGGATCCTCGCGAGCCCGACCACCGCGCGCCGGGGGTACCGTCCGGAGGCGTTGCGGAAGTCCCCGTCGCAGTCATAGCCCCCGTCCGCGTCGGACGGCTGGTGCGGAAACCCGGCGGCGGCGAGAGTCTCACCCAGACGCGGAAAGTCGTCCTCCGAGAGTCCGCGAAGTGCCGGACGGCTCAGGGCCAGTCCGGCAGTTTCGGCTTCGTGAGCTTCCTCCAGGCCACCGAGGACCCAGACGCCGCAGAAGGCATCGCTGTGAAGCAACCGGTTCGCCCGGGCTGGCCGACCCTGAGCAGGACCGCTCGCGGTGTATGTGTACCAGTCGACCGGGGCCACCGACCGCAATCGCCCCGAATCTCCAACCTCATACGGAAGCAACCAGTGGGGCCCCGGGCGGACCGGGGCGTCCGCGCGCTCTTCTCGCGGGATCAGAAAACCGTCGGCGTCGACGCGCACCGACGACGTGGGGTCGTGGAACCCCCGTGACACTCCAAAGGACCCAGGCCAGGGCAGATCCCATCCGCCGTCGGGACGAAGTCTGCCCATGGGCAGCAGCGAACGCTCGGGGAGCCCACCCACGGGATTGGTGTGCAATGCTACCCAGGTGCCTTCGGCGGGCTCTTCGGTGGATGTGCACGCCGCCGCGAGAACGGCAGGTACCAGCACAAGCAACCTCCTGGCAGCCGCGGCGGCGTTACCCGTCCGTACACCCGCGCATGGATGGTCCGGCGAAAAAACGGATTGCTTGCGCATACGAATGGGTATCCGGTTCGGAGTTGGGCCGTCAAGCGACGCCAGGCCAGCGCGCACCTGCGCGGCTGCGAATCGCTACTATTGGGCGATAACCGACCGCCGAATCGGGAGGATTCAGAAGCGTGGAACGAGCAAGCCGACAGATCCGCTCCGGGTGTCCCATCGTCCTGATCATCTGCGACGGGTGGGGCATTGGTGCGACCGATCCGGTGGAGATCGAACGCCGGGGGGACGCCGTCGCCATGGCGAACACGCCGGTGCGAGACCGGCTGCTCGCCGAGTGCCCGTGGAGCACGCTCGTCACTTCGGGCGAGGAAGTCGGGCTGCCTGCCGGCCAGATGGGCAACTCCGAAGTCGGGCACCTGAACCTAGGCGCGGGCCGGATCGTGCACCAGGACGTGACGCGGATCTCGATGGCGATCCGGGACGGCTCGTTCTTCGAGATCCCGGCGCTGCGCGAACTGGGGGCCGCGCTGCAGGGGCCGGGCGGGGCGCAGGGCCACCCGGGCGGCGCGCCGAGGGGGTCGGGCGGCACGCAGGGCGGCCGTGACGGCACGCTGCACCTGATCGGCCTGTGCTCAGACGGCCGCGTGCACAGCGACATCAGCCACCTGCGTGCGCTGCTCGACTGGGCGGAGCGGGCGGGCGTCGCGGCCCGCGTCCACTGCATCACCGACGGACGCGACACGTCGCCGACGTCGGGGCTCGGCTGGATCGAGGAGCTGGAAGCGAGCATGGGCGGCCGCGGCGAAGACGGCGAGCCGGCCCGGTGGCCGCGCGCCCGCATCGCCACCGTGTCCGGTCGCTACTACGCGATGGACCGCGACCGGCGCTGGCCCCGCACCGAGCGCGCCTACCGCGCGATCACCGAAGCCGACGGGCCCCGTGCGGCCAGCGCGTCGGCCCACGTCGCGAGGTGCTACGCCGCGGGCACCACCGACGAGTTCCTGCCGCCAGCCGTCGTCGCGCCGAGCGGGGGCAGCGCGGTGAGCAGACACAGGGACGGCCGACCCGTCGACGGCATCCGCCCGGGCGACGCCATCCTCTTCTTCAACTTCCGCGCCGACCGGGCCCGGCAGCTCACCGCGGCGCTGATGGACGACACCTTCCCCCACTTCGCCCGGCCGCGCGGCCCCTGCGACCGCCTCGTCGCCATGACCCGCTACGAGGACGACTTCCCCCACCCCGTCCTCTTCCCGCCGCGCGCGCTCGACAACGTCCTGGGCGCGGTGCTGGCCGAGGCGGGCCGCACGCAACTCCGCACGGCCGAGACCGAGAAGTACCCGCACGTCACCTACTTCTTCAACGGCGGCGTGGAAGCGCCCTTCCCCGGCGAGGACCGCCACCTCATCCCGTCGCCGAAGGTCGCCACCTACGACCTCAGGCCCGAGATGAGCGCGCCGGAACTCACCGACGCGCTGCTCGCCCACATCGCCGAGCGGCGCCACGACTTCATCCTTGTCAACTACGCCAACGCCGACATGGTGGGCCACACGGGCAGCACCCAGGCGGCGGTCGCGGCGGTGGAGACGGTGGACGCGTGCGTGGGGCGGGTGCTCGAGGCCGTATCGCGGGCGGGGGGTACCGGATTGGTCACCGCCGATCACGGCAATGCCGAACGCATGCTGTGCGCCGACGGGAGCCCCTTCACGGCCCACACCACCGGGCCGGTCCGGCTGATCCTCTCCTCGCCGCCGGGATCTCCCCGCCAGGCCGTCCGCGACGGGATCCTCGCCGACGTGGCCCCCACCGTCCTTCATCTCATGGGAATACCCCAGCCGAGTGAAATGACGGGGCAGAGCTTGCTGACCACGTCCGCCGTGTGATAGTCTGGTCGCGACATGAGCGACAACCCCTACACCCGCGTCGTCGACCGCGTGACCACCGGTCTCGGGCGCTTCATCTCGTGGCTGGCGCTGGCGATGGTGCTGATCGGCGCCTACAACGCCATCGTCCGGTACCTGGGACGCTTCATCGGGATCAACCTGAGCTCCAACCTCTACCTGGAGCTCCAGTGGTATCTGTTTTCGCTGATTTTCCTGCTCGGCGCGGGGTTCGCGCTCAAGGAGAACGCCCATGTGCGCGTCGACGTGCTCTACGGCCGGCTGCAAGGCCGGGCGCGGGCATGGATCAACGTGGTCGGGTCGGTGCTGATGCTGCTGCCGTTCTCCGTCTTCGTGCTGTGGGTGTCGTGGCCCTCCATCCGGGCGTCGTGGGCGGTGCGCGAAGCGTCTCCCGATCCCGGGGGACTGCCGCGCTACCCGCTGAAGGCGGTGATCATCGTGGCGTTCGTGCTTCTGATCGCGCAGGGGATCTCCGAGTTGATCAAGGACATCGGGATCCTGCGGCGGGGTGGAGACGACGGGGACGAGGGTGAGGAGGCCGCCGAGGCGCCGGCCGGAGGGATCGGCCTGTAGATGGAAACGAACATCCTCGCTCCGCTGATGTTCGTGGTGGTCTTCCTGATCATCTTCAGCGGGTATCCGGTCGCGTTCGCGCTGGGCGGTGCGTCGCTGATCTTCGCCTTCATCGGCGTGCAGTTCGGCTACTTCGACTGGCATCTGCTGTTTGCCATGCCCGAGCGCATCTTCGGCGTGATGTCGAACTACGTCCTGCTCGCGGTACCGTTCTTCATCTTCATGGGACTTGTGCTGGAGAAGGCGAAGCTGGCGGAAGACCTGCTGACCACCATCGGCACCCTCTTCGGCAGGCATCACGGCGGGCTGGCGCTGGCCGTGGTCGTGGTGGGGGCGATGCTGGCCGCGGCCACCGGTGTCGTGGGCGCGTCGGTCGTGGCGATGGGCAGCATCTCGCTGCCAGTCATGCTGCGCTACAAGTACTCGGCGCGGTTGTCGTCGGGGGTGATCCTAGCTTCGGGGACGCTCGGGCAGATCATTCCGCCGAGCATCGTCCTGGTGGTGCTCGCGGACCAACTGGGGATATCGGTGGGCGACCTGTTCATCGGCGGACTCATTCCCGGGCTCATGCTGGCGGCGATGTACGCGATGTACGTGGGCGGCGTAGCCATCGTGAAACCGGAGGCCGCGCCCGCCCTGCCCCGCGAGATGACCGATGTCGATTTCGGCACGCTGATGCGGAAGGTGGCCGTGGTGATGCTGCCGCCGCTCGCGCTCATCCTGATCGTGCTGGGGTCGATCTTCGCGGGGATCGCAACGCCCACCGAAGCCGGGGCGATCGGGTCGGTCGGCGCGATCGTGCTCGCCTCCGCGCGGCGCCGCATGTCGTGGAGCGTGCTGCGGGAATCGTGCATCGGCGCGACCAAGCTGACCACGATGGTGATGTTCCTGCTGATCGGGTCGACGGCCTTCGCGCTGGTGTTCCGCGGCCTCTACGGCGACATCTGGATCGAGGACCTGCTGACCAATCTGCCCGGCGGGCACATCGGTCTGCTGCTGGTCGCCAACCTGACGATCTTCATCCTCGGGTTCTTCCTCGACTTCTTCGAGATCGCCTTCATCATCATCCCGCTGCTGGCCCCGGCAGCGTCCCTGCTGGGGATCGACCTGGTGTGGTTCGGCGTGATGATCGGGATGAACCTGCAGACCTCGTTCCTGACCCCGCCGTTCGGCTTCGCGCTTTTCTATCTGAGGGGTGTGGCTCCCCCGGAGGTGAAGACGACAGACCTCTACCGTGCGGTGATTCCGTTCATCATCATCCAACTCATCGGCCTGCTGCTGATCATCCAGTGGCCCGGGCTGGTGACGGGTCTGGTGCGCTGAGGGCGCGGAATCACGGCGGAGTCGTCAATTTGACAGGCAAAATGACGGCTCCAACGTCATTTTGACCTACGCTGTGTCGAACGCGAAGCTCGCGAAGCGCAGCTCGGCCGTGCCGAACCAGCGGTAGGACGCCTCCTTGAAGTTCCGCCAGTGGTCGTAGACCTGGCGGTACTGCTGGTCGGCAGCCGCGTAGTCCTCCAGGATTTCGCCGATGGTCGTGCGCGCGACGCTCATGATGTCGTCCGAGAAGGACCGCATCTGGGTGCCGCCCTCGATGAGGCGCTGCAGCGCGCCCGGGTTCTTGGCGTCGTAGTAGTAGAGCATCCGGCGTGCGGTGGCCTTGGCCGCGACCTCGAAGACCGCCTGGTAGTCGCTCGGAAGCTGGTCCCACGCCTGCTGGTTGACCTCGTAGGAAACGGAGGCCGACGGCTCCCACCAGCCCGGGTAGTAGTAGTAGGGCGCGGCCTGGTGGAGGCCGAGCTTCTCGTCGTCGTAGGGACCCACCCACTCGGTGGCGTCGATGGCCCCGCGCTCGAGCGCCGGATAGATGTCGCCGCCGGCCAGAACCTGGACCGTGACGCCCATGCGGTCCATGACATCGCCGCCCAGCCCGGGGATGCGCATCTTGAGGCCGCGCAGGTCTTCCGCCGAATTCACCTCGCGGCGGAACCATCCGCCCATCTGGCCGCCGGTGTTGCCGCCCGGGAAGGAAATGATGTTGAAGTCGGAGAAGACGCTGCGAACCACTTCCAGCCCCCCGCCCTCGTTCAGCCACGCGTCCTGCTGGCGGGCGGTCATGCCGAACGGCACGCCGGCGTCGAAGGCGAGCGCCTGGTTCTTGCCCGTGTAGTAGTAGCTCGTGCTCTGGCCGACCTGGACCGTACCCTGCTGGACGGCGTCCATGACCTGCAAGCCCGGCACGAGTTCGCCGGCCGGATAGGCCCGGATCTGGAAGCGCCCTCCGGTCAGCGAGGAGGTGATCTCGCCGAGCATCTCGCCCGAGCCGTAGATCGCGTCCAGGCCGCGGGGGAAGCTCGAAGCCATCCTCCACATCACGCGCGGCTGCGTAACCACTGCCGGGGCTCCGCCGGATTCGCCGCCACCGCTTTCGCCTCCACACGCGGTGACCAGACCCGCACCGACCACGCCGGTCGCAGCCTTGCCCAGGAATGTCCGGCGCCCGAGCGATTCGTCGGCGG
Organism: Longimicrobiales bacterium; assembly: GCA_965205005.1. Classification (GTDB taxonomy): domain Bacteria; phylum Gemmatimonadota; class Gemmatimonadetes; order Longimicrobiales; family Gaopeijiaceae; genus Bin94. Next base: position 4,351,768 of record OZ242028.1, read on the forward strand.
CGGCGGGAGTGGCCTGCCCGGCTGGCGGGCTTGCAGGAACGGCTTCGTCAACGGTCTTCTTGCTCATCGATCGCTTCCCAGGGTGCGCGGGATCCTCCCGAGCCTGCTCGTCAGGCCGGCTGTCAGCCGTAAAGATTAGCACAAGTGCGGGCCGCCCGGCTAATGTGACCGGCGCGCGGACGTTGTCACGATCGAGCCGGACCGCGCAGCGTGTCCGAAGGAGGGAGACTCTTGACCACGATGTCCGCACGTACGATAGCGCAGACACTGACCCTCGTGCTGGCAACCGCCTCGTGCGCGCCGACAACGCCCGAGCGGGACTGGGCAATAGCCGAGTCGGCCGGCCTGTCTGCGAGCGTCGACGCGCTCTTTGCCGGACACGATGCGCCCGGGAGCCCCGGCGGGATCGCGGCGCTCATTCACCACGGCCGAATCGTGCATCTCAACGGCTACGGCTCCGCAAACCGGGAGTTCCAGGTCCCGTGGACGCCCGACGTCGGCTACCGGATCGCGTCGATCACAAAGGGCTTCACCGCGCACGCGACCCTTCTGCTGGCCGACGCCGGAAAGCTGGATCTGGACGATCCGGTGCAGCTGCACCTCCCCGAATTCCCGGAGTTCCCGGCGCCTCCGTCCATTCGTCACCTCATCACCAACACTTCGGGACTCTGGCAGGACGAGTGGCTGCTTCCGATGGCGGGCGTCACCGGGCACGCCACCCTGGACGAGATGTATGCGCTCGTGCGCCGCCAGGACACGCTCAACTACGTGCCAGGCACCGCGCACAACTACATCGACACCAACTGGCGGACGATGACCCGGGTCATCGAGTCGGTGACCGGTGCCTCGTGGCAGGACGCCCTGCGCGAGCTGATCTTTGCGCCGCTCGGCATGGACCGGACGCTGGCGCCCCCGGATGTCGCGCAAGTATACGACGGCCAAGGGACGACATATCTATATGCGGGCGAGGGCATTACATCATTTCGCTTCGAGTTTCCCTTTCAGACGTCGGGCGACGGGTCGCTGCTCACCACCTTCGACGACTTCCTCCGCTGGCCCCGGCATCTGCGCGAAGGTTTCGAGGACGGCACCTCGATGTTCGACCGGCTCAAGGGCCCTGCGCGGCTGGCCAACGGCACCGACCTCTCCTACGGCTTCGGCCTCGGCGAAGAACGGCACCGCGGGTTGCGCGGCTGGGGGCACGGCGGCGCCACCGGCACCCACTGGGCGTTCTACCCCGAGATCGACCTGATCGTCGCGGTCTTCACGAACCACCTCGGCAGACTGTCGGCGGGCGCGCTGCAAAGGCAAGTGGTGGACGCATTCCTGGCCTCGGACCTCGGCTCGGGCTACTCAGTGCCTGGCGAGATCGGCCCCGCCCCGCTCTCCGCCGACCAGCAGGAACTCCTCGCAGGGACGTTCGTAGATCCCGAGACGGGCGACTACCTGCGCTCCATCGGTCAGCCGGGCGCGCTCACGCACCAATTCTCCGGCGCACCCGCGCCCCTGCTGGACTTCGGCGACTGCACCTTCCGGACGGTCCGCAGCGTCCACATCCCGCCCCTCGAGGTGGTGGCGCCGGACTGTGTCTCGGCGCCGCCCGCCGAACTGCACGTCCACTGGAGCGCCTGGGACTCTCCGCGCCGCTTCCTGCGCGCGCCGGCCGGCGACGCCGGAGCAGGCTCTCCCCACCCCTTCGCCGACTACCTCGGCGCCTACTACTCCAACCAGTTGCGTGTCCACTGGCACGTGGAACGCGCCGCGGCCACCGGCAGCGGAACCCGCCTGACCCTGCGCATCGGCGCGGGTGTCCAGACCGGACAGACGTTCGACCTGGTGCGCACCACCCCCGACGCATTCATCGCGGAGCCGCACCGTCCGCCGATGCTGGACCTGCTCTCCCTGCCGCCCCTCGCCGTGAAGTTCCAGCGCGACGCCGGCGGCCGCGTATCCACCCTGCACGTCTCGCTCGACCGGGTTCGGGGCGTGCGCTTCAACAGGAGGTAAGCGATGGTGCGCACCGTCGTCGTCACCGGAGGAGCGAGCGGCATCGGGCGGGTGATCGCCGAGCGGTTCGCGGACGCCGGCTACCGGGTCCACATCTTCGACATCAACGCCGAGGCCGTGGCAATGGCGCTGGGCGACAACGCCACCCTCTCGGGCACGGTCGGGGATGTGTCGGTGGCGGCCGACGTCGCCGCCGGCATGCGCGAGGCAGAGGCAGCCATGGGCCATGTGGGTGTTCTGGTGAACGACGCGGCCATCCCCGGTCCCCGCGCCCCGGTGGAGGAGATGCCGGACGACGAATGGGACCGCACGATGCGGGTCAACCTCTACGGCCCCTTCCTCTGGACCAAGGCGGTCGTGCCGGGAATGAAGGCCAGGCGCGAGGGCTCGATCGTGAACATCTCGACGGGCAGCGTGCGCACCCTGCCCCTCAACCGCTCGGTCTACAACGTGTCGAAGTGGGGGGTCGAGGGGCTGACGAAGACGGCGGCGCGCGAGCTGGGGCCGTGGAACGTGCGCGTCAACGCGATCCAGCCGGGGATGGTCAACAACGAACGCATGCGCGCAGTCGTGCAGCGAATCGCGGACCAGGAGGGGCGCCCGGCGGGCGAGGTCGAGGCGGAGTTCTTGCAGTTCATCTCGATGCGCTGCAAGGTGGAGCCGGAGGACATTGCCGACATGGCCGTCTTCCTGTGTTCGGAGGGGGCGGGCCGGGTGACGGGCCAGGTGATCGCGGTTGACGGACACATCGAATGGGAGCAGTAGGGGATGGGCGACACCATGGCTGAACGGGCCATCTCGCCCCGCGCCGCCGCGCTCCACGACGACGCCCTGGTGTGGGACATGGTCTTCGTCTTCGAGCCCGACTACGGCAACGACGCCCGCCTCTTCCCCAGGTGGCGGGCCGCCGGCGTCGACTTCGTGTCGGTGCATCCCGCCGGCGACCGTCACAACATCGGCGAGGCCATGCAGCGGATCGCGCGCTGCCGCCATCAGATCCTCAGCCGGCCCGACCGCTACGTGCTGGTCGACACCGTCAACGACATCCTGGCTGCCAAGCGCGAGGGAAAGCTGGCTGTCGGCCTGCACCTGGAGGGGTTCCGCTGTCTGGAGCGCGACCTCAACCTGATCGAGACCTACTACCGGCTCGGCGTCCGCTTCGTGCACCCCATATTCAACCTCGTCAACTCGATCGGCGGGGGTTCGGCGGACCGGATCGACATCGGGCTCACCCGGTTCGGGATCAAGGTCATCCACGAGATGAACCGTGTCGGGATGCTCGTCGACGCCGCCCATGCAGGTTACCGCACGACGCTGGAGATGATGGAGGTGTCGCGCGCGCCGGTCATCTTCTCCCACCTGGGCTGCCATGCCGTCCGCGAGCACTTCCGCAACGTCCGCGACAACCAGATCGAGGCGTGCGCCGCCGCTGGAGGCGTGATCGGCATCACCAGCGCCGGCTTCTACCTGGGCGACACGAGCACCGAGACCTACTTCCGCCACCTCGACCACGTCGTCCAGCTCGTGGGACCCGAGCATGCCGGAATCGGCCTCGACAACCTGGACAAGCCCGGCCTGGAGTTTCTGCGGCGGTTCATCGACGCGAGGCCGGACGAATGGCCGGGCAAGGAGCAGGGGTTGTGGGAGCCTCTGGCCTGCTTCGAGGTCGAGCAGCTGCCCGAGCTCACCGACCTCATGCTGCGCCGGGGATACGGGGACGACGACGTGCGCGGCATCCTGGGCCGCAACTGGCTGCGGGTGTGCAGCGAGGTATGGAAGGGGCCGCGCTGAGCGGGTCTTGAGGCAGCGGGGGTCAGTTCCCTGGCTGGCTGAATACACTTAGCCCTTGCGAACCTGTATACACACTCGTACACGTTAGACTCCGGGCACCTCGGTCCCGGCGGCTGCGAACGGCCTGAAACCAGCAGTAGTCGGGACGAGGACGTCGCGTTCGTGCAGGACACTCGTGGGAGTTGGCCATGGCGGGACCGGCCGAGGCAGGACAATCGCTCCGACGATCCGTCACGTGCCTGTGCCCGGTTCGGGAAACCCCGGTTGGCCCCTTCAGCGGGAGGAGTGTGTAATCATGCAAGGTCTACGGAAACTTCTATCGGCGGGCCGCCTGGCCCTGGCCGCCGCCCCCACGGCTTTGCTGGCGCCGGACGCCGCTCTGGCCGCCACGCCGATGCAGGAGGCGGTCACGGGCATGGTGGTGTCGGCACGCACAGGCCAGCCTCTCGCGGGCGCTCAGGTGGTCGTCGAGGGTACCGGACAGGGTGTGTCGACGAACTCATCGGGCCGGTTCCTCATCACCAACGTCTCCGGGGCCACCGTGACCCTGCGCGTTGTCCTGATCGGCTACCGTGACCACACCGAGACCGTCGCGGTCGGAAGCGCCGTACGCATCGACATGGAGGAAACCGCGATCGACCTTGACGCGATCGTCGTAACGGGTACGGCGGGCGGATCGCAGACACGCGCGATCGGCACCACGATCGCCCAAATCGACATGACCGAGGCGATGCGGGTCGGTCAGTCCGGTTCCATCCAGGAGTTGCTGAACTCCAACGTCTCAGGCTTGAACATGGCCACCGGCCCCGGCAATGTCGGGACGGGCGGGGCCGTCAAGATCCGGGGCATCGGCAGCGTCAGCCTGGGAAGCGGACCGCTCGTCTACGTGGACGGTGTTCGTATCGACAACAACTCGAACGCCCGCATCGGAAGCGACCAGGGCACCCGAACCATGCGCGGCGGCGCGGTCAGCCGCCTCAACGACCTCAACCCCGAAGAGATCGAGAGCGTCGAGGTCATCAAGGGCCCGGCGGCGGCCACGCTGTACGGAACCGAGGCTTCGGCCGGGGTGATCCAGATCACCACCAAGCGCGGCAGTGCCGGCGCTCCACAGTGGGAAGTGACCGTCAGGCAGGGCGTGTCCTACCTGTCCAACGCGGTCGGTCGCTGGCCGGCCGTATACGACAAGGGCACGGCCGCGTGTCCCAACTGCGAAATGCTCCCGAGCGGCGTGCGCAAGTTCGAGGTGCTCAGATCCGAGCAGGCGCTCGGCCACGGAATCCCGTTCACCTACGGGCACGACCAGACCTACGGGATCTCGTCCAGTGGCGGGACCGACCTCATCCGCTACTACGTGTCCGCCCAGATGGACCGGGACGAGGGATTCGTCGACTGGAACCACCAGAACAAGTATTCGGCACGCGCCAACCTGGAACTGACGCCGAACGAACAGCTCAGCATCTCCACCAACATGGGCTTCGTGCGCTCCAAGTCGCGCTTCAACGGAGGCGGCCCCTTCCCCATCGAGTTCGTGTCCTCGATCTACTGGGGCACGCCCGCGGCGGCCGAGGACGAGCGGCGCCGGGGCTGGAACTGGACCCCGCCCTGGGCCATGGAAACGGTCGACGTCACCGAGGGGATCGACCGTATCATCGCCAGCACAACGATACGGCACAGCCCGTTCCCCTGGCTGGTTCACAGGGTTACCGGCGGCGCGGACTTCGGAAGCACGGTCTCCGGACGCATGGTGCCGAGGTCGCCGCTGGGTTCCGCCGACTTCTTCGGCTCGATGAGTCTCGGACACGTGGAGACGACCGACCGCGCGGTCACCCAGGCCAACGTGGACTACGGCGCGACGGCGACGGTGGACCTGCCCGTGCTCGGCACGACCTCCGAGACCTCGTTCGGGGCCCAGTACTATGTCAAAAGGACGCACGAGTTCGGCGCGGTGGGCGACCAGTTCCCCGCTCCCGGCCCCGGCACGGTGTCCTCGGCCGCGGTCAAGACGGGGTGGGAGGACTTCATCGAGAACAAGACGCTCGGCGTCTACGTGCAGGAGCAGCTCAGCTGGGGCAACCGCTTCTTCCTTACCGCGGCCATGCGCGGTGACGACAACAGCGCCTTCGGCACGAACTACGACTTCGTGCTCTACCCCAAGGTCAGCGGTTCCTGGGTGGTGAGCGATGAATCGTTCTTCAACGCCTCCTTCATCGACAATCTCAAGCTGCGGGCGGCATGGGGACAGGCCGGACGACAGCCCGACGTCTTCGCCGCGCGCCGCCTGTACGCTCCGATCACGGCCGGCGGCGATCAGCCCGGCCTGACCACCGACGCGGTCGGCAACCCCGACCTGCAGCCCGAAGTGGGCGAGGAACTCGAGATCGGGTTCGACGCCAGCCTGTTCAACGACCGGATCGGGCTCGGATTCACCTTCTACAACAAGGACACGAAGGACGCCATCATCGCACGCCCGGTGTCGCCGTCCAGCGGATTCGCGGGTACGCAGTTCGTCAACGTCGGCCTGCTGAACAACCGGGGCATCGAGGTGGAGGGGACCGCGACGCTCGTACGCAGCGAGCTCCTGGACTGGGACATCGGCTTCAACTACGCCACGAACAACAGTGAAGTGGTCGACCTGGGCGGCCTCCCCACCATCTTCCTCTTCGGACAGCGGCACCAGGAAGGGCTGCCGGTCGGCGGCATCTTCGTCGAGAACGTGATTTCGGCGGACTTCGACGCGAACGGAAACATCGTCAACGACCAGTGCGAGGCGACGCCCGAGCAGGGTGGCGGCACGGTGCCGTGCGCGATGGCCCAGCCGGTCTATCGCGGCCCGTCGATCCCGACCTGGTTCGGGGGCGTCAACACATCGCTGCGCTTCCTCCAGAACTTCCGGCTCTTCGCGCTCGTCGACTTCTCCGGCGGCTTCACCAAGATCAGCGGCGACCTCGCCGCGTCCCACCTGCTCTTCCAGAACTCGCAGCAGATCCTCGAACGGGAGGACGCGCAACTCGCGGCGATGAGCGAGATCGTGGGGAACTGGCTCCAGGCGGGCGTGCTCAAGGGCGGCCTGGCCAAGTTGCGCGAGCTGTCGCTCTCCTACTCGCTGTCCGAGGACATCGCAGGTCTGGCGGGCAGCTCCGGCGGATCGCTGACCATCGCGGCACGCAATCTCTTCAACCTCTGGGAAGCCCAGTCGGGAACCTTCGGACGCAGGGAGATCGATGTCGAACTCACGCGGCAGTGGCACGCCCTGCGTGAGGGGGGAGCCTATCACCAGACGTCCATGCCGCCCGCAACCACCGTGGGCGTGACCCTGCGACTCAGCTACTGACCGACACCGCACACAACGGGGAGATTAGACGATGTTGACCCATGAGAAAAAGACCCAGACGGGTTCGCGGCGAGTCACGGTGGCCGTGGCCACGCTCCTGCTGGCTTCCTTCAACACGGCGTGCGAGGACCTCCTGCAGGTGGACCTGCCCACCAAGGTTGCGGCCGAAAACCTCGAAAACCCGTCGGTGGCCGAAGTGCTGGTCAACAGCGCCATCGGCGAGTTCGAGTGCGCATTCAGCCAGTTCGTGGCCGCCAGCGGACAGCTGACCGACGAGCTCAGGCACAGCTCGGGCTGGCTGGTGATGACCGAGTGGGACCACCGCAAGATCGGACAGGACCGGGACGTGGCCCTCTGCAACGGCAACTTCGGTTACGGGGTGTTTACGCCGGTGCAAAAGGCGCGCGTGTCGGCCGAATCCTCCCGGACGCGACTCGAGGAGTGGGGCGACGGAGACGTGTCCGGACGAGCCGAGAAGATCGCCACGGTTGCGACCTACGGCGCGTTTTCGCGCGCCATCCTGGGCGAGGCCTTCTGCGACATGACGATCGACGTCGGACCTCTGATGTCGAAGACCGAGATGCTGCAGAGCGCCGAGTCGGCGCTGGGCGAGGCGATGTCGCTGGCCCAGGCCGCCGGACGCAGCGATCTGGCCACGGCGGCGCAGGTCCGGCGCGCGGGTGTACGCCTGTATCTTGGCGACAAGTCCGGGGCCATGTCGGACGCGTCGGCGGTGCCGGCGGGGTTCCGCTACGACGCCAACTACTCGGCGGCGGACCTCTACCGCTACAACCGCATCTACCAGCACAACCATGTGGACGGGTTCCTCTCGCCCGAGTTCAACGACGAGAACGGACAGCCCACGACAGACGGCGACAACCTGATGTTCGGCGGGGTGGTCGATCCGCGGGTGGAAAGCACGCTCGCGGGCATCGGGCAGGATGGCTCGCCGCTCCGGCATATCCACAAGTACCCCTCGTGGACCAGCCCCATCGCGATCGCCAACGCGGCGGAGGCGCAGTTGATCATCGCCGAGATCGAGCTTGGGCAGACCGCGGTGGACATCATCAACGGCTTCCACGCGGCGGCCGGCCTGCCGGCGTACGAACCCGCCGATGTGAACGACGGAGCGGAGATCATGAGTCAGGTAATGGAGGAGCGCAGCCGCGAACTCTTCCTGGAGGGCCGCAGGCTGTTCGACTTCCTGCGCCACGACCTGCCCTTCGCGACGGGAACGCACCCGTACGACGGGAACACGTACGGCACGACCACGTGCATGCAGATCCCGCGCAGAGAGAGGGACTCGAACCCGAACCTGTAAAAGGCGGCGGAATCCTCGCCACAAATGTAAGAAAAGATTACAACATGTCACGTATAGTTTACACATTGACCGCACTAATTGTGGTCAGTTCGTGCGGACCGGCGGCACAGGCGCCCAGCAGTGCAGGAGATTCGGAGGCGCCGGATGCCGGCCAATACTCGAGCGCGGACTACGATGTCGAGGTCACACGGGGCGTTCTCGTGCCCATGCGGGACGGTGTCGAGCTGTCCGTCGACATCTATGCCCCGGCCGGGGCGGAACAGCCCGCGCCCGCCATCCTCACCTCCACGCCCTACGACAACAACGGGGCGAGGACGGGCGCCGTCTGGTTCGCCCAGCGCGGCTACGTCGTCGTCGCGGCGGACGTGCGCGGACGATTCGACTCGGGGGGCGAGTGGGACCCCTTCAACCCGCTCCACAAGACCGACGGATACGACCTCGTGGAGTGGATCGCCGCGCAGCCCTGGTCCACTGACAAGGTCGGGATGATCGGTGGCTCCTACCTGGGCTGGACGCAGTGGTGGACGGCCTCCACCGCCCCACCCCACCTGGCCGCCATCGCGCCCAAGGTCGCCCCGCCGGACCACTTCGAGAACCTGCCGTACCAGAACGGCGTGCTCGTGGGCGGATGGATGCTCGACTGGGCCGCAATGCTGTCGGGCCGCACCATGCAGATCGCCGGCGAGGGCGGCTACCTGGGATGGTCCGAAAACCGCCAGGACCCGCCGCACACACCCTACACCGAGATCAATGCGTCGCGCGGGCTGCGGGACGGGCCCTGGTTCGAGGAGTGGTACCGCAGCAACCTGTCGACGGACGACTACTGGCAGGGCATCGCCTACCAGACGCCGGAGTCGTACGGCGCGATCACCGCCCCCTCGCTGTCGTTCACGGGGTGGTTCGACGCCAACTACCCCGGCTCTCCCATGAACTACCTGGGGATGAAGGAGCACGGCGCCACGCCCGAAGCCAGGCGTCCCAGCATGATCATCGGACCCTGGATCCACGGCATCAACACGCGCTCGTCCGGAGGAATCGACTACGGTCCCGACGCGGTGATCGACGTGGACGGCTACGTGGTCCGCTGGTTCGACCACTTCCTCAAGGGCATCGACAACGGCGTCACGGACGACCCGCCCGTCCATGTCTTCGTCATGGGCGAGAACAAGTGGCACGCAGAGGAGGACTGGCCGCTGCCGCAGACCGAGTGGACGAACTACTACCTGACCAGCACCACAGGCGCCAACTCATCCGACGGCGACGGCCTCCTCACCCAGGATGCACCGGCCGACGAAGGCCAGGACACCTACGTCTACGACCCACTCAACCCCACCCGCGACCCCTTCGACACCTGGCCCAACAAGAACGGCCACATCGACGGCGCGCTCGACACCCGTGCCTCGGCCGCGGGCGAGGAAGTCCTCGTCTACCGCACACCGCCCCTCGAGGAAGCCGTCGAGGTCACGGGCCCCATCGAGATCAAGCTCTACGCCTCCACCTCGGCACGCGACACAGACTGGTTCGTCCGCCTCGTCGACATCGGTCCCGACGGGTACTCGGCACTCCTCACCGAGGCGGTCATGCGGGCCCGCAACCGCGACCCCGGCAACGAGGGCCGCTTCAACGGCGCCCGGCTCAGCGCCATCGAGCCGGACGAGGTCTACGAGTACACGCTGCGCTTCTGGCGCGGCACCGGGAACCTGTTCCTGGAAGGCCACCGCATCGGCATCGAGATCTCGTCGAGCTGGTACCCGTACTACCTGCCGAATCTGAACAGCGGGGCCGACAACGTGGCGACGGTGACGCGTGACCAGGCCGTGGTGGCCACGCAGCGGATCCATCACGGCGGTGAGCGGGCTTCTCACGTCGTGCTGCCGGTGATCCGGCGGGAGTAATGCAAACATTACATCCTGTAATGTCCAGTTTACATTTTGGCCGCACAACGCTGGTCACGCTTGTCCTCCTGGGGGCACCAACCCCCGCCCACCCCCAGCCCCCCGATCCCGGCGACTACTCCCGCGCCGAGTACGAGGTCGACGTCACCCGGGGCGTCCTCGTCCCCATGCGGGACGGCGTCCGCCTTTCCGTGGACATCTACGCGCCGCGCGGGTCCTCCGGCCCGCACCCCGGCATCCTGACCCATACGCCCTACGACAACAACGGTCAGCGCCAAACCGCAACCTGGTTCGCCGAACGCGGCTATGTGGTCGTCGCGGCAGACGCGCGCGGGCGGTACGATTCGGACGGCGAATGGGATCCGTTCGGAGCACTCCACCGGGTTGACGGGTACGACCTGGTCGAGTGGGTCGCCGCGCAGCCCTGGTGCACCGGCAAGGTCGGCATGATCGGCGGCTCCTACCTGGGTTGGACCCAGTGGTGGACGGCAAGCACCGCCCCGCCCCACCTAGTCGCGATCGCGCCCAAGGTGTCGCCCCCGGATCCCTTCGAGAACCTGCCCTACCAGCACGGCGTGCTCCTCGGCGGCTGGATGCTCGACTGGGCAGCGGGATCGTCGGGCCGCACCGCGCAACTGGCCGACACCGGCTACTACAACGGCTGGCCCCAGCACCGTCCAGATCCGCCGCACACGCCCTACATCGAGATCAACGAGGTCCGCGGATTGCGTTCGGCTCCCTGGTTCGAGACCTGGTACCGGCAGAACAGGTCCACCGACCCCTACTGGCACGCGATCAAGTACCAGACCCCCGAGTCGTACTCACGGATCACGGTCCCCTCCCTGGCGTTCACCGGCTGGTTCGACGGCAACCACCCCGGGTCGCCCATGAACTACGTGGGCATGAAGCAGCATGGAGCGACGCCCGAGGCCCGGCGCCCCAGCCTGGTCATCGGACCGTGGACGCACGGGATCAACACCCGCACCCTCGGCGGAATCGACTACGGACCCGACGCCGTGATCGACATCGACGGTTACGTCATGCGATGGTTCGACCACTTCCTCAAGGGCATCGACAACGGCGTCACGGACGACCCGCCCGTCTACGTCTTCGTCATGGGCGAGAACAGGTGGTACGCCGAGGACGACTGGCCGCTGCCGAACACCGAGTGGACCCGCTACTACCTCACCTCCCGGTCCGGCGCCAACTCCATCGACGGGGACGGCCTGCTCACCACCACACCTCCCGCCACCACTGGCCACGACACCTACGTCTACGACCCGCTGAACCCCACCCGCACCCCCTTCGACAGCTGGCCCAACACCAACGGCCACATCGACGGGGCGCTGGACACGCGCGAATCCGCATCCGGCGACGAGGTACTGGTCTACCGCACGCCTGCGCTCGAAGAATCGGTGGAAGTGACCGGCCCGATCAAGGCCAGGCTCTACGCTTCCACCTCCGCCCGTGACACCGACTGGTTCGTTCGTCTCGTCGATGTCCACCCGGACGGCTACTCGGCGCTCCTCACCGAGGGCGTCATGCGGGCCCGCAACCGCGACCCCGACGACGGAGGCCGCTTCAACGGCGCCCGGCTCAGCACCATCGAGCCGGACGAGGTCTACGAGTACACGATCCGCTTCTGGCGAGGAACCGGGAACCTCTTCAAGGAAGGCCACCGGATCGGGATCGAGATCTCGTCGAGCTGGTACTCGTACTACCTCCCCAACCTCAACACCGGCGCCGACAACGCCGCGATGGTGACACGCGACCAGGCCGTGGTGGCCACGCAGCGGGTGTACCACGGCGGTGACCGGGCCTCGCACATCGTGTTGCCGGTGATCCGGCGCGAGAGGTAGCGGAGCGGAAGAGCTACGCGAGCGGCCTCCGGGGGCGTTGCCAATTTTTGCCATCGCTCTTATCGTTCATGTCATGAAGACCATGAACATCTCGCTTCCACCCGCCCTTCGGTCGTTCGTGCGCGAACAGGCTGTCGAACGCGGATACGGAACGTCGAGCGCGTACATCCGTGAACTGATCCGGCGGGATCAGGATCGCCAGCACTTGCGCGGCCTTCTGCTCGAAGGTGGAGAGTCCCCACCCTCGGTGACTGCGGACGAAGCCTATTTCGAGTCCCTGCGCAGTGGAGTTCGCCGACGTTCGAAGACGTGACGGGGAAGCCGGCAGTCCTCCGGGCAGCAGCCCGGCGAGACGTGGACGAGGCGATCGAGCACTATCCGGAAGCCGCCGGCCCGGACGTCGCACTGGGCTTCATCGGCGCCCTCGACGCCGCCATCCGCCACATCTCCCGCCATCCACGATCGGGGTCGTCCCGCTACGGGCATGAGTTGAACCTGCCAGGTCTGCGGTCCTGGGCTCTGACGTCCCACCCCCAGGTCGTCTTCTACATGGAGGGGCGCACTCAGGTCGATGTATGGCGCATCCTCCACGGCCGACGCGATATCCCCGCGTGGATCGGCGAACCCGAACTGCGGCAACCGTCGTAAGCGACTATCGTGAATGGCCCGTGGCACGCCGACGCACGGGAGACCACCTGAGAGACAGCCCGCCCAACGGAGGCCCAGCAGTGACTCACACGAACATCCTCGCGCCCGCCGCCCGGCCGACTGCGCCCGCCACCCGGCCGACCACCCGCACCGCCCTGGCCACCGCGCTTCTCGCCATCGCCTCGGCACCCGCCGCCCCCCAGGAGCCCACCCGCCTGCTGCGCCAGCCCACGGTCAGCGCGACGCACATCGCGTTCGCGTACGCCAACGACCTGTGGATCGTCGACCGGGCCGGGGGCGAGGCCAGGCGCCTCACCAGCTTCCAGGGCCAGGAGACCGACCCTCACTTCTCCCCGGACGGCCGGCACATCGCTTTCAGCGCCCAGTACGACGGCAACACCGATGTCTACGTCCTGCCCTCCGCAGGAGGGAACCCCAAACGCCTCACCTGGCACCCGGGAGCGGATCAGGTCGTCGGCTGGACTCACGACGGCAGCCGCGTCGTCTTCAATTCGGGACGCACCAGCGCGCCGATCGCGTATCCCCGGTTCTTCACGGTGGCGATCGAAGGCGGGCTCCCGGACGAGATGCCGCTCCCGCGCGGCATGACCGGCGACTTCTCCGCCGACGGCGCGCGCTTCGCCTACCAGCAGCGGCGCCTCAACGACCCCGAGTGGCGGGGCTACCGCGGCGGTCAGGTCAACCCGGTGTGGATCGTCGACACCGACGACTGGGCGCTCGAGGAGGTTCCGTGGGACGACAGCAACGACCTGGATCCCGTCTGGCTCGGCGACGAGGTCTACTTCCTCTCGGACCGGGACTGGGCCACGAACATCTGGGCCTACGACACCGGCACGCGCACGGTCCGCCAGGTCACCCGCCACGCCGACTTCGACGTCAAGAGCCTCGACGCGGGCGGCGGCAACGCGGGGGGCGGGAGCCCGGGCGCCGGGAGCGCAGGCGGCGGCGCGGTCGTCTACGAGCAGGGCGGCTACATCCATCTCCACGACCCTGCCAGCGGCGCCACCAACCGCGTCGACATCACCGTGCGCGGAGACTTCCCCTGGCTGCGCCCCCACTGGGAGGACGTCGGCGGCGCGCTCCAGAACGCCTCGCTGTCCCCCACCGGCGTGCGCGCGCTCTTCGAGGGCCGGGGCGAGATCTTCACCGTCCCGACCGAGGACGGCGACTGGCGCAACCTCACCCGCACCCCGGGCGTCGCCGACCGCAGCCCCGCGTGGTCCCCCGACGGCCGCCACGTCTCGTGGTTCTCGGACGCATCCGGCGAATACCGCCTCATGATCGGCACCCAGGACGGCCTCGACGAGGCCCGCGAGATCGCCATCCCGAACCCGACCTTTTTCTTCACCCCGGCCTGGTCGCCCGACTCGGAGCACCTCGCCTTCACCGACGCCGACCTCAACCTCTGGCGCGTCGAAGTCGCGAGCGGCGACATCACCCTCGTCGACACCGACCAGTACGCGCACCCGATCCGCACCGTCGATCCCGTGTGGTCCCCCGACTCCCGCTGGCTGGCCTACGCCAGGCGCCTGGACAACCAGTTCCACGCCGTCATGGTGCACTCGCTCGCCGACGGGAGCACCCGCCAGCTCACCGACGGCCTCTCCGACGCGCTTTCGCCCGTCTGGGACGCCGGCGGCAAGTACCTCTACTTCCTCGCCAGCACCGACTACGGGCTCAACACCGCCTGGCTCGACATGACGTCCTACGAGCGGCCGGTCCGCCGCGCGCTGTACCTGGCCGTGCTGCAGGACGACGAGCCCTCGCCCTTCCTGCCCGTGAGCGACGAAGAGGAGGCTGCGGGCGCCGGGAATGAGGATGAGGAGGGGAGCGAGGGCGACGATCCGGGCGACGCCGACGACCCCGGCGCGGACGGCGGCGACATCCGCATCGACTTCGAAGGGATGGACCAGCGCATCCTCGCGGCCGGGATCCCCGCGCGCGACTACACCGGTCTCACGGCGGGGCCGAACGGCGTCGTCTTCTTCGCGGGGCCGGGCGAAGGCGGCGCGTCGGCCATGGCCGCCCTGACGGGTCCCGGCGCGGGCACCCTCTACCGCTACTCGCTGGAAGACGACGAGGCCACGCCCTTCCTGTCCCCCATCCAGGGCTACACCGTCTCCGCCGACGGCCAGAAGCTGCTCTACCGCAGCGGTCCGTCGTGGGGCGTGGTCGGCACGTCGGGAAGCCCGAGCGTCGGCGACGGCCGCATCGATACCGCGGTGCGCATGCGCGTCGACCCGCTCGAGGAATGGCGGCAGCTCTTCCGCGAGGCGTGGCGCTATCAGCGCGACTTCCTCTACGTCGAGAACGTCCACGGCGCCGACTGGCCGGCCGTCCATGACATGTACGAGCCCTGGATCGACCACGTCGGCCACCGCTCCGACATGAACTACCTCCTCGACGTGCTGGCCGGCGAGGTCGCGATCGGGCACTCGTACGTCTTCGGCGGCGACACGCCCGATGTCGAGACCGTGCCCGTCGGGCTCCTGGGCGCCGACCTGGAGGAGGACGCGGGACGGTACCGGATCGCCCACATCTACACCGGCGAGAACTGGAACCCGGGGCTGGAGTCGCCGCTGAGCGCTCCCGGGATCGATGTCGCCGAGGGCGACTATATCATCGCCGTCGACGGGGTGGAGCTGCGCGCCCCCACCAACCCGTACAGCCTCTTCGAGGGCACGGTCGGCAGGCAGGTCGCTGTGCGGGTCGGCGCGTCGCCCGACGGCGAGGGGTCGCGCGTCGTGCAGGTCGTGCCGGTGGCGAACGAGGGCGCGCTGCGGTCGCGGGAATGGGTCGAGGACAATCGCCGCAAGGTCGACGAGATGAGCGGCGGGCGCCTCGCCTACGTGTGGCTCCCCAACACCGCGCAGGGCGGCTACACCTACTTCAACCGCTACTACTTCGCGCAGCAGGACCGCGACGGCGCGGTGGTCGACGAGCGCTACAATGGCGGCGGCTCGGCTGCCGACTACATCGTGGATCTCATGGCCCGGCCGCTGATCGGCTACTTCAACAATCCGGTCGCCGACCGCACGCCGTTCAAGCTGCCCGCCGCCGGGATCTGGGGCCCGAAGGTCATGATCATCAACGACGCGGCGGGGTCGGGCGGCGACCTGCTCCCCTACATGTTCCGCTTCCGCGGGATCGGGCCCCTGGTGGGCACGACGACGTGGGGCGGCCTGGTCGGGGTCTGGGACGTGCCGCCGCTCATCGACGGCGGCCTCGTGACGGCGCCGCGCGGCGGGTTCTTCGACCTGAACGGGGAATGGCGAGTCGAGAACGAGGGCGTCGCGCCCGACATCGAGGTGCGGCAGATCCCCGCCGATGTGATCGCGGGGCGCGACCCGCAGCTGGAGGCCGCGGTGGCCGAAGCGATGCGGCTGCTCGAGACGGAGGCCGTGCAGATCCTGGCCGAGCCGGATCCGCCGGTGCGGGCGAGAAGGCCGGGGTGAAGTAGAGTCAGGGGGTGGCGCGGTGCCCGGTAGGGTCCGGTGCGTTCGTCCTCGGAAGGCGGGGTGTCGTGGTGGTGTTCCGAGGGTAGTCCCAACCCGAACGTTCCGGAAGCCGACCTCTCGCCCTCTCCCCGTTCCGCAGATATCGGGTCAGTATCGTCACTATTTCCCTTGCAATAGCGACATATGTGCCATAATATCGCATTAATACGTGATACTGGCGCAATTTGGCACATGACGGAGGTGCCGCGTAGAGGAGGGAGAGCCGATCCATGACAACTGACCCGAGAATCATGTTTCTGGGCTGCTGGGCCGCGCTGTCCTTGGCCGGTTGTGGCATTACGGATCCGGTTGGCATGTCGAATCCTGGACAGGACCCATCGGGCGGCGCGGTGCCTGAGAACGAAGGCCTCGCCTCGCAGCAGGATGGCGAAGCCCTGGACCGAGCGGCCCTGACGGCACTCTACGAAGCGGCCGGCGGCAAGAACTGGTCCCGGCAGGACAAATGGCTCACCAATGCCCCGCTGGACGATTGGTACGGCGTTCAGGTCAGCGGATTCAGCGGTCGCGTTAGCGGACTCCGGCTCCCAAACAACAATCTCAAGGGCAAGATCCCACCGGAGTTGGGCAACCTCACCGACCTGCGAATCCTGTGGCTCGCAAAGAACCGGCTCGGGGGCAACATCCCGTCGGAGCTTGGGAACCTCAAGGAGTTGGTAAAACTGTTCCTCGAGCACAACCGGCTCACGGGACCGATCCCCCCCGAACTTGGAAACCTATCCCTGGATTGGCTGACGCTCCAGGACAACCGGCTCACGGGCAGAATTCCCGCGGAGCTCGGCGACATTGGCTATGTCAACGGAGTAGGACATCGGCACACCCTGGTAGTGTTGAATCTCGCGAGGAACCGGCTCCGGGGCGCCATCCCCGGGGCGCTCGGCAAGCTCGTGGACCTAAAGGAATTGGCGCTCGAGCGCAACCGGCTCGCGGGCGAGATCCCCGCGGAACTCGGCAACCTCAAGGATTTGAGAGACCTGACCGCCGCGGGGAACCGGCTCAATGGCAAGATCCCGCAGGAGTTGGGCGGTCTCTGGCGTCTGCACGTGCTGGATCTCGGGGGGAATCGGCTCACCGGGAGGATTCCCTCGGGCCTCTTCGACTTCCACGACCGTTCCTGCTTTGTGGTGCTGGATCTCGGGGACAACCAGCTGCAGGGCCCGATCCCGAAGGAAATCGGATCGCACACCTGCCTCGAGGATCTTCGGCTGGACAACAACAAGCTGCGGGGCCGGCTGCCCGCCACTGTCTTGGATCTCGGAAGGTTGGATGAGTTCCACTTCGGGGATAACCGGAGTGCCTGCGCGCCGAACACGGCAGCCTTTGTCGATTGGCTCAAGGGAATCGAATCCAGGAGCGGCCCGTTCTGCAAATGATTCCCGGATAGGACGCGGCCGGGGAGGACGTAAGGTTTAGTTTACATTCCCCCGGCCGGGCAGACGCACGACCGCGACCCGCTGCAGGTCGATTGCATCCGTGACGATCCCGGTCGCCGTCGAGTCCGTGATCTGGAACGGCGCGAACCGTTCCGGGAAGATGACCCGCTCGACGCGGCCGTAGCGATCGGCCCCGGGTTCGACCAAGACCGACCACCACGCCCGGCCGTATCCCATCGGATGGGCGAGGCCGTCGAATTCCTGTGCCCACACACGGTCGCCGGAACAAAGAAGATCGACCGCGAGCGGGGTCTCCGACGGCAGCATGTCGCCCGCGTTTGCCACGGCCTCCGCGGCAGCCTGTTCAATCTCGGCCGGGCTGACGTCCTGCTCCCGCGTCTCGACCTGCATCCGCGCACGAATGTATCCCACGAGTTCCTCTTGCAGGAGCGCCCGCGGGGTCCAGGGAAGCGGAACCGGCTCCCGGGACGAGCCGTCGGACGAGCCGTCGGGCCCGAACAAACGCAGATGGACCGCCACCGGATCGAGCACCGCGATCCTGCCATCAGGACACCGGTCCCACAGCGGCACCGGGGCCAGCCCCATCAGCGTCGTGGTCCGGCTCTCCGCCCCCTCCAGATCAGCGTCGAAGTCGACCAGCGCGGCGGTCTCCGATCCATCCGCCGCAACGCGCACGATCGTGCCGGACCACATGTCGTCAGGGAGGTTGGGGCCAGTCCCATAGTCGACCACAAGGGTCCCTCCATCGCCCTCGGCCACGCGAAACGGGTCTCCGAACGTGACGCTCTCGATGTCCATGCGCGCGCGCCTGCGCACGTTCGGCACGGGAGCCGACGAAACCAGTGTGCCCTCGGCCGTGAAGACGGGGCGACTGCCGGTCGCCAGGTCCCAGACGACCACACCGCCGTCCGACGCCGCGGCGGACACGGCCCGCGGATTGCGCAACTCCCCGGGCCCCTCACCCAGGCTGCCGAACTCGGCAAGCAACCGGCCGGACAGCGAGTAGGCGCGAAGGAACGGTTCCGTCTCGGTAAGGGCCCAGATTGCGTCGCCGGACCGGACGACATCGCGAACACCCCACAGCTGTTCGCCCTCATCGAAGACGGTGAGCGCCGCGGCATCGATCTCCACCGTCGCGGAATGCGGCGATCCGGATTCGCATGACGTGAGAGTCAGCGCTGCCAGGGCGGACAGCAGCGGGTATGCGAGGCGGCACTTTTTGTGGCGAACCATGGCCGCAACGGTGACGAGAACCACTCCAGAAGTCAATCCACCTCAGCCAGCCACCCGTGCCGAGTATCGTTCCACCTTGATGCGGTCTTCGTTTTTCCGAGCCTGGGCCAGGTCGTAGGCCGCTTGACGACGCATCCAGAAGTCAGCGTTGGACCAGCCGGCCCTCTCCAGACGGATGGCCATCTCCGGAGAAATCGCCGCGTGTCCATGGAGAACCCTCGAAAGCGTGTGGCGGGCCACGCCGAGGACCTACCAAGATGGTGGAAAGAAGGGGCGCTTGAATGGCTGAACGAGCCAGGTTTCAGGGTGTGTAGCGGAATAGGGTCGGCGGGGTCGGATAACCGCGTTACGCCCGCGATGCTGCCCTCGCTCCGGCCGCGGATGGAAGCCGCCCGATTCCCTCTCACCGCGCGCCGGCCTACTGGCCCGAGCCGGCAACCTGCCGCATTCTGCGTGGGAGCACCGTTCGTCACCAGGGATTCAGAGGGCCGCAGTCATGAGGATCCTGCTTTTCATCGTTTCGGTGGGCACAATCGGCGCCTTCGCGTGGCAAACGGCGCCTTACTCGGAGGCGGGACCGCGTGCGGGTCCGCCGCGGGTCGCTCTTGCCCCCCAATCCCCTTCCCCATCGCTCCAGGTCCAGGAGCATGTGCTCGACAACGGATTCACGATCCTGCTCGTCGAGGATCATCGGGCGCCGCGGGTCGCGGCCAACCTTTGGGTTCGCGTCGGGTCGATGCTGGAGCCTGAGGGGCTGCACGGTATCACGCACTTCCTCGAGCACGTGATCCACCAGGGGACGACCACCCTCGGCACCCGTGACCTGGCCGCCGAGTTGCCGATTCTGCAGGAGATTCACGACACCGAGCAGGAGTGGATCGCGGTGCGGAACCGGGAGCGCAACCGACTCCGCGAGCGGGACGTCTTCTTCGACGAGCTGGGCTGGCCGGAGACGTCCGAGATGCGGGCGTTGAGGGAGCGGCTCTACGAACTCGAGGACCTGGACAACGAGTACCGCGACTTCTGGACCACCTACAAGTGGTACATGCAGCACGGCGGGTTCGTGCGCCATACCGATCCGGTGCCGGCGAGCACCGAGCAGGACTACATGGAGATGAACATGGCGCTCCCGCCGGAGCACATGGAACTCTTCTTCCGGTTCGAGGCGGAACGAATGACCAACGCAGTCCTGCGCGGGTGGGAGGCGCAGCGGTTCACGGTGCTGGAGCAGGTACTCGGGGGACTGAGTCGGCCGCAAACCCGGTTCAACGAGGCGATCGACGGCGTCACGGCGCAGTCCCATCCGGTCTACACGCCGGACGGCGGGCACCTTCCCGACTTCGCGAACTTCACGCGGGCCGCGATGTGGCGGATCTACGACGACTACTTCGTGCCCAACAACGCCACGCTGGTGCTGGTCGGCGACACGACCCTGGACGAAATCGTGCCCCTCGCGGAGCGGTATTTCGGAGCGCTGCCGCGGGGACCCGAGCCTCCGGCCGACCTGGACATCGAGTCGGAGCAGGTCCCCGGCGGGTCGGTGCGGCTCGACTGGACGGAGCCGCTGTCGCCACAAGTGCACGTGCGGTATCGGATTCCGGGGATGGGGCATCCCGACCGACCCGTGCTGGATCTTGTTGCGGCGTTGGTGAGCGGACCGCACGGACTCGCTGGTCAGGCGTTGGCGGCGCGCGGCATCCCGGCCGCGGTATCGGCCGACTTCCGTGTCATCCATACCCACCGTTTCGGGTCCCCGGGCGCGTTCAATCTGGTGGCGCACGCGGGGGCGGACGGGGACCTCATCGCCGTTGAGCACGCGCTGTTGCAAGTCATCGCCGACCTCCGCGAGGGGAGGATCGACGCGGGTGCGCTGGAGCGGGCGCGGAAGCGTCTGCGTGTCGAGTGGGCGGAATTCCTCGACAATCCCCAGGAGCTCGCCTTCCTGATCGGGCATCATCAGACGATGAACCACTGGAGCGTGCTGCCGGATCTGATCGAGGCGAGGGATGCGGCGACGGCGGCGGACGTGCAGCGGGTGGCTTCGAGGTACTTTGTGCCGTCCAACCGGGTGATCGCGGTGGCGCGGGCCGAGCCGCCCGAGGGAAACGGGCCGAGCTGGCTTGATTTCCTGTGGGCGGAACTTCCGGGAGACGGGCGATGAGGGCCGGGAAGCGGGTGGTCGGGGGGCGGGTGGCGGAGACGCGGGTGGCGGCAGTTCTGGCGGCGTTCCTTCTGGTCGGCACGGCCACCCAGGTCGGCTGCGGCGACGGCGCCAACGACACGCTGCCGGGCCGCTCGCGCCCGATCTTCGAGCACGACTGGCCGGATCCGGACGACTTCGCATTCGGGCCCGCTGCGTTCACGCCGCCCGATGCGCGTGAGGCCTTCTTCGAGACATCGAGCGGCGCCCGTGCCTATGTCGTTGCCGGGACAGCCCCGGGCCCGCTGGTCCGCCTCACCGCAGCCCTGCCCTTGGGCCGGTTGCATGAGTGCGAGGGCGAGGCCGGGGCGTCGGCTCTGCTAACCCGGTTGATCACGACGCGAGCACCCGTGGGCGCCAGCAGACCGCTCTCGCTTCGCCTGGCCGAACTCGGGACTTCGCTAAGTGCCGTCGAGGCCCTCGATGTCACCCACATCTCCCTCCAGGTGCTTCCGGAGGACTGGCAGGCCGGACTGGAATTGCTCGTGGCCCTCGTGCGGGCCCCCGACCTCGACGCCGCGTCGATCCGCCAGTACCGCACTGGCCCCGGCTACACCATGCCGATGGCCGGCATCACAGGAAACGGATTCCGCCCCAAGGTCGAGCTGGAGCGCCGGGTACACGGGTATCCACTGGCGCCTCCGGACCCCGGGACAGCGGTCTCGCCAGCCGCGGTCAGGGCGTTGGCCGCCAGAAGCCTGGCCGCCGACCGAGTGGTGTTCGGGATGGGCGGGCCCGTCTCCCGCGACGAGGTGGTAGGGTTGCTGGAGGCGGCGACCCGTGGTTGGGCGTCGAGCGACGCGCCGGCGACGGAGGCCGCCGCGTTCGAGCCGGCGGCGACCCCCAATCCCGGTCGCTTCCACGCGGTGGACGTCCCGAGCCTGGAGGGATGGATCGCCATCGGCCGCGCCGTCGGCGCCGTGCACGAATCGGATCGAGCCGCGCTGGCCGCCCTGCGCTTCATCCTCGCCGAGCGGTTGAACATCGCCGCCCGGGAGATGCGCGGCCTCGCCAACCGCGACGATTTCGAGATTCCCGTGACGGGGCACGGTGCCGGCCTCCTCCTCGTTCGCACGGGCGGGCGTCCGGAAGCCGTGGCGCCGCTCGTCCGCTACAGTCTGGACGAACTGGAGCGCATGTACGACCCGGCCGAGCCCGTTATCGAGGCCGAGGTCTCGCGCGCCAGGGGCTGGCTGGTGGACGCCGTCTGGCGACGGTCGCTGGAACTCGCGACCAGTGCGAGCGAGACCTTCGCCGTGGAACACGTGCGCCGGGGAAGCACGGATCACCTGATGGCGTGGCCGGAGGCGGTGCGCTCCGTAACGCCGGAGGACGTCAAGAGGGTCGCGCGGGAGTACCTCGATCCGTCGACTTTCATGACGGTCGTGGCAGGACCGATCGAGCGGATCAGAGCCGCGCGGCATCCGCGCTGGCCGGTGGCCCTGGACGACCTGGAAGCGGAACTCACCGGCACAAGGTAATGGTCGGGCCGCTGCTCCGGCCCGGTGGCTCCAGGCTGCGGATCGGCGCACCAGGTCCCCACTCTTGCTGTCACCACTTGCGTAGCTATGACATTTCTTATATAGTTACTATATCAGCACGGTCATAGCTATCGGAGGTGATCCAGCGAGATGAGCCTCGACCACATACTCCTCGGCCTGCTCCGCGAGCCGGCCACGGGGTACGACCTCAAGAACGTGTTCAGCGAGACCGTGCGGCACTTCTGGTCCGCCCGGCTCAGCCAGATCTACCCGACCCTCAAGCGTCTCGAGCAGCAAAAGATGCTGCGCAGCCGGCGGGAGCCGTCGCCCAAGGGACCCGACCGCAAGGTCTACACGGTGACCGAGAAGGGGCGGGCCGAACTGATGACCTGGCTGCGCAGCGAACCGGCGGTCGGCACGGAGCGGTTCGCGTACCTGGCCCAGCTGTACTTCATGGACGCAGTCGGGGACATCCACGAGACGCGAGCGTTCATGAGCGCTCTCCGCGACCATCACTCGGCCTGGCTGGCGCAGCTCCAGGCGGTCGAACAGGACATCGTCACCACCTACGGGGACGCCCCGGAGCACTACAGCGACGCGGGATTCCACCAATTCGCAGCCCTCCGGATGGGCATTCACTCGATCGAGGCCAAGGTGGCCTGGTGCGACGAGACGCTGGCGGCGATCGACCGGCGGATCGCATCGTGATGCTCTTCGAGGTCCTCATCCTCGTCCATGTCGCAACCGGGTTCGTCGGTCTTGCCGCGTTCTGGATTCCGGTGTTCGCGCGCAAGGGCGGGCGGACGCACGTGCGCGCCGGACGGGTCTACGTGTATTGCGCGTACGTCGTGACGCTGTCGGCGGTCACTGCGGCGGCCGGGCGGATCATCTCCCACCAGGTCGCGGGGATCCGTCTCGCCGACGACCCGGAACTCTACGGCATCTCCCTGTTCCTGGGTTATCTCGGTGTCGTGACCTTCGCAACGGTCCGCCAGGGGATACGGGCCCTGGCCACGCGCAGGGCGCCCGAGACGCTGCGCACCCCTTTCCATGAGGCACTCGCGTGGGCGTCCATGGCCGGCAGCGTCACCCTGATCGCCTTCGCGCTCGTGGCGTGGTCCCCGGTCTCTCCGATCCTGCTGGGACTCAGCCCGATCGGCCTCTTCACCGGGCGGAACATGCTGCGCCAGATGCGGAACCCGGGGGCGGAGCGCATGGGGTGGTTCTACAGCCACCTGGGATCAATGATCGGCGGCGGCATCGCGTTCCACACCGCGTTCGCCGTCTTCGGAGTCCAGCGCCTGTGGGCCTACGATCTCGCCGGACCGTTCGCGGTCGTGCCGTGGATCCTGCCCACCGTCGTGGGCCTCCCGGCGATCGCCATCTGGACCCGCCGCTACCGGCGGAAGTTCAATCGCAGGGCGCCGGCGAGGGCCTGAACTCAGTCGATCCGTCGGTGCGTCGTCTCGATGACGGTGCCGTCGGGCCGCGGCGGAGAGAGGTAGACGTACGCGTCCCGGTCCAGCCGTGTGATCGGCTCCTCGCCCTCCACGCCGATCCAGAACGGCTCGATAGACAGCACCCGTGGCCCTACCACGAACATCGAGTCCTGAATGCTGTAGGTTCCGCCACTCGCCCAGAACACCGACTGACCCCGATCGTCCCAAATCTGCGCATAGCGTGCCGAGACCTTGTCGTCGAGCCGCAGGCGCGCGAGTTCGTCGGGCGTGACGACCGGGCGACCCTTCTTCATCCACACATAGGTCCAGTGCGTATCGGTCACATGGAACCAGGCGGTCCGGTGCTGCCAGACCTCGTCCACCTCGCCCGTCGCCAGGTTGCGGGTGGAGGTGATCTGCCAGTTGCCGCGCAGATCGGCCGGATCGATGTCGCCCTGACGCGTCACGGGTAGCTCGCCCATGGTGTCGAGGCGCCGGTGCGTGAACTCGAGCACGGCCTCGCCGTCGTCCGGCATGGTGTGGTACGCGTACGCGGTGTCGTTGACGTAGACGACCTTCTCCACGCCGCCCATCTGGACCTGATAGGGCTCGATGGACACGACGTTCGTGTAGCCCATGACGTCGCCGTCGAGCCACCACTCGCCCCCGCTGCCCCAGAAGCGCCACTCGCCCTCGTCGTCCAGCATCTTGGCCCGGTTTTCGGCGTGCTGCGCGTCGGGGGACAGCTCGGCGAACTGCTCGGGCGTGCTCCCCTCGCGGCCAGCGTCCATCCACACGTAGGTCCAGTGCGAGTCGGTGTAGTGGGTCCAGATGGTCCGGTAGTTGGCGACCGAGTCGACCTCGCCGGTCTCCAGGTTCTCGATCGTCATGATCTGCCAGACGCCGTGGAGCTTGGCCTTGTCGATCTGGGCGGGCTCGTCGGTGCCCTGCCCTGCCGGATCACCGGCGGGTGTGCAGGCTGCCACTCCCAGGAGCAGCAGCGCGGTGGCTGTGCGGCGTGTCATGTGGCCCTCCTTCTCTTGTCCGTCAGAAGCGTGGGGAAATCGGTCTCCGGCCGGCTCTGGATATAGCTCAGCGCCGCCTGGGCCAGGAGTCCCGAGCGCGACCGTCCTTCCCGTACCGCCGCCTGGTCAACGATGGCCAGCACGCGCTCCGGCAGGGTGATGTTGATCCGTGTGCTCTTGCTGGAGAGCTTCGAGATGTCCACGGCGACAATCGCCCAGACGCCTTCGCGGAAGTCGCCACTGGCCTGATGGGATTCCAACGAGGCCCTGGCTGGAATCGGCTCCCCGTCCATGAGCAGCCCCTCGATGTGGCATGCGATCGCCTCACGGGCGGACTCAATCGCCTCGTCAAGGGTATCGCCGGCCGAAAAACAACCAGGAAGATCGGGTACGGTGACTCCATACCCGCTGTCGGTGTCCTTGTGAATCACGATTGGAAAGCGCATCAGCGATCCTGCCATTTCCAGTCGGCCTGCCGATAGATGCTGCGAAGCGTCCCGATCGGGATGTCCTTGCTGGGATGCTTCACCGTTACTCGGCCGGGCCTGTCAGGGTGAACGAACTGGTGATGGCTCCCGCGCGTGTTCCGAAGTGACCAGTCATCCTCCAACAGCCGTCGGATGATCTGTCGGCTCGACATGGTGTGTACAATACACACTCATATCGAACCACTCAACCCCCCCTCAGAAGTCCCGCACCAGCTCCCCCATGCGCCGCTTGGTCGCCTCGTCCGGCAGGCGGCGCAGGCCGGCCCGGATGTTCTCGGCCATGTGAACCGGATTCGTGGTTTCGGTCAGCACGCATGTGACTGCAGGATGCGCGAGGATGTACTTGAGCGAAAACTGCGCCCAGCTCTCGCAGTCGAACTCGGCCGCCCACGGCGGCAGCTCGCGCCCGCTCACGCGCCCGAAGTAGCTGCCGTTCATGAACGGACGGTTGATCAGCACGGCCATCCCCAGGTCCTGCGCGAGCGGCAGGAGCCGATCCTCCGCGCCCGGTTCCA
The DNA here is from genome assembly GCA_965205005.1 of Longimicrobiales bacterium. GTDB lineage: Bacteria > Gemmatimonadota > Gemmatimonadetes > Longimicrobiales > Gaopeijiaceae > Bin94. Next base: position 4,377,934 of record OZ242028.1, read on the forward strand.
TCACCGAGTAGTTGATCTGCACGAAGTCGAGCGGCTCCGCCCTCATGACCGACTCGAACGCGTCGTGCTGGCGGGTGTTCGACACGGTGACACCGATATGGCGCGCCTCGCCCGACTCCTTCCACTCCAGCACGTTCGGCCAATGCACGTCCAGATCGCGCATGCTCTCGACCTGCAGCAGGTCCAGCGTGCGGCGGCCGACGAGTCGCTGGTTCTGCCGCATCTGCGTGATCCCCGACTCCTCGCCGTCCGTGTTGATCTTGGTCGCGACGAAGAGGCGGCCGCTGAACTCGGGCGCGGTCAGGACCCGGCCGAAATCAGCGTCGATTTCGGGCGTGCGCGGCGAAGTGTCGACGACCCGGCCGCCGTGTTCGAGAAGCATCCGGATCACTGCCGCCACGGGCTCAGTGCCTTCGGTCGGAATCTCCAGGACGGGCTTGGACGAACCGAAGCCTACGATGGGCAGGGTCTCGCCGGTGCCGGGGATGGGGCGGGTGGGGAGGGCCTGGGGCACGGGGGTGGTGTGCGGCGCAGGCGTGTTCCCCAGCACCGCACGCGGGGCGGCAAACACTGCGCCGAGGCCTGCCATCCGCGCCAGAAAGTCGCGCCGTGTCGTGTCGCTCGGGGTCGCCATGATACCTTCCTCCGGTCAGGGGATTGAGGATGTCTTTTGACAAGCTCGGAGGCAAGTTGAGCGGCGGCGCTGCGGACAAGGAGCGGGGGACATGCTGACCCGGCCCGCCTGCCGAAGTGTCGAGTTTGCCGAGACGTTCAAGGACCCCGGCGTGGTGGCCGCGTATCGGCACCGCCCACCGCATCCACCCGGGACGTTTGACCTCCTGCGCCAGTTGATCGTGGACCATCCGCGGTCGCTGCTGGACGCCGGCACCGGGCTTGGCGACCTCGCACGCGGGCTCGCCCGGCATTGTGACCGGGTGGAAGCGGTCGACTCCTCCGCGGGCATGATCGAGACAGCCCGTTCGCTTCCGGGAGGCGATGACCCGCGCATCCGTTGGCTATGCTCGTCGATCGAAGAAGCCGACCTGGCCGGACCCTATGCGCTCATCACGGCGGCGGACAGCCTGAGCTGGTTCGACCTGGGCGTCGTCATCCCGAAGTTCGCCGAGCTGCTGACCGAGAATGGCGTTCTCGCCGTAGTCGATCGCAGCGCGCAGGTGGGGCTGCGTGAGGACGACATCATCCCCCGCTACTCGCTGAACCGGGGCTACGTGCCCTGGGATCCGGTGACGGCACTCGAGGAAGCAGGCCTTTTCGAGCGCCTGGGCCAGGAGGACACAGGTCCTGTTCCGTGGACGCCGACGGTAGACGAGTACATCGAGCGACGACACTCGCAGAACGGCTTTTCCAGGGACCGAATGTCGCGACGCCAGGCCGCCGAGTTCGATGCGGCCCTGAGGGCAAGGATCTCCGAGCAGGTCAGCGGTGGGACGGTGAAGATGGACGGAGGACGGCTGCTGGGAGAGGTCGCCGGGTCGGTTGTCTGGGGGAGGCTCGGCGGAACGTCGATCAGGCAGGTCGTGTCCGGCGCACGCGGGCGATGAACTCCTCGGCCGTAGCACAGTCGATCACCGCGCTCGCGGCCTCCGAGATTCGGCCAGGTTCCGACAACTCACCGAGTATCGTACGCAACTTCTCGGCCACCTCGGGACCGAACTTCATGTCAACCTGTTGACACAGCATCTCGGCCCGCCCCAGCCGATACCAGGTTTTCCCGTACTCCTCCAGGCTGCGCTCGTATTCCGTCATCACTTGAGCCATCGTCGTCACCTCCCGTACCTGGTCTCTCGTAATCCGACCACTTGATACTAGCATTTCCAATACACACTCGGCCATGAGATCGTCGTATCGACTGCCCGTCTCGTCGGCGATCTGCGTCAGCTCTCGCAGTGTCGCCCTCGTGCCGGCAACCGACCAGTCCTTCTCCAGGTCCAGAATGGTCCGGGCCAGGTCGCGACCGCTCGTGCGTGCCGTGCCCTCGTCCTGGTCGCGGGCAATCACTCGATAGTCTCCCGGCACCCAGCGCGGGAAGAGATTCTGCAGTCTCGCCGCCGTCCTCCAACGTCCCTCGCCGTGGTAGATGACGAAGGACAGAACCTCCACGGATCGAGGGGTCGCGGATGGTCGCATTCGCCGAAGGAGAGCCTGAACGGCCAGCAACTGGTAGATGGCGATCCGAAGGGGCATGAGCGGATCGTGGGCGCCCTGGAATTCCAGCAGGATCAGTACTCGACCGGACCCATCGCGGGTGCGAGCAGCCCACAACATGTCGGGATAACGCCTTACCAGCGCTTCGCCCACCAATTCCGGACTCAGTTCCTCCAGGGTCGAAAAGTTGATCTCTGGATCCCAGGCAGAGGGCCAAGTGTGGCAATCAGGACCCATCAACGTGGGCAAGGAGGAGGGGCGGTTGAATGACTGGATGGGACAGATTCAGATTTGTAATGTCTGGTTTACATGATGTCATGTTTACTTTACATATTGTGAGGGAATGCGAGCGGTTGCGTGTGACGCGCGCGCGGTGGATCTTGAGACGACTCGACAGCGACACAGGAGGACCGCCATGGATTTCCGAGCCAAGACAATCGTCGCCAGCGCAGCCCTGGCTCTGGGTGGATTCGTGCAGTGGAGCGAAGGATCCGGGGTTGGCATCGTGTCAATCGGCCAGGCCGCGCCGCTCACCGCTCAGTCCCGCGTTGCCGACCGCGAGTTCAACTGGGCCGCCGCCGGCTTCGGGGCCGCGATCGCCATCGGCGACGGCGAGATCTTTGTCGGACGCACGGGTGGCGGGATCGCGGGCGCGATTTATCCCTCGCCCGGGAGCGTCTACGTGTTCAAGCGCGCCGCTGACGGCTGGGAGTTCGCCTACGTCATAAGCGGCGACGATGTCGAGATCGGGGACGAGTTCGGGGCCGCGCTGGCGGTCGACGGCGACCGGCTGCTGGTGGGATCGCCCGGGCGGGCGGGTGGCGTCGGCGGAGCCTACATCTTCGCGCGGGGTGACGATGGCTCGTGGGTGCAGACGGTCGAGTTCGTGCCCCCGGCCGACCGGGAGATCCGGGGCGCGGGTGCTTCCGTCGCACTGTCCGGTGAAGCCGCCTACCTCGGGGCGCCTTCGGATACGGGCCCTGGAGCGGTCCTGCGTTTTGCCGCGGCTGGCGGGTCCGCCACCCTGCTCCCCTCCCCGGTCGTCTCCGCCATCGACCGCTTCGGCGCGGCCCTCTCCCTGACCGGCGACCTCCTCGTCGTCGGCGCGCCCGGGACCCGCGGCGATCGCGGGGCGGCCCACGCCTTCGACGCCGATTTTCCGGCCACCGGCCCTTCTCCCACCGCGATCCTGGCGCTCGACGACGGTCGCGGCGGCGACGCCTTCGGCACCAGCGTCGCCGCCTCGGGCGCTTCCGTGCTCGTCGGGGCGCCCGGCGCGGACGAAGGGGCGGGCGCGGCCCTCCTCTTCACCCGTGGCGACGACGGCGAGTGGCACGAGACCGCCCGGCTCGCCTTCCCGGAAGCGGGCCCGGCCGGATACGGCTCGGCGGTGGCCTTCGACGGCCGCAGCGCGTGGGTGGGCGCGAGCGGCGTGAGCCAGGGCGCGGGCGGCGCGCAGGTCTTCCGGGTCGCCGGGACTGCCGCGGCCGATGCCCGTGCACCCGACGCCGCCGTCACCCTCGAAAGCGAGAACACGATCCCTGCGCCGGGGTTTTCCCGCGGCGCCCTGTTTGGATCGCATGTCGCCCTGCGCGGGGATGTCGCCGTGGTTGCCGCCTCGAACGCTGACATGAGGCTGGGTGCGGCCGTCGTGTTCGAGCGCGGGGACGGTGGCTGGGCCGAGGGCTCAACCCTCAGAGAATCCACTCGAACACTCACTGCAGTGACCGGCGAGGAGGCCCCCTGCACAGACGGCGCCACCGGGCCCTTCGACTGCTCGCAGGTCGACCTGGTCGCGTTCGTGCCGCTGGCGTCGCTGGGAGCCGACCCGGGCACGATCCTCAACGACATCTGGGGCTGGACGGACCCCGTGACCGGCCGGGACTGGGCGCTGGTCGGGCGCTCGGACGCCACGGCCTTCGTCGACGTCAGCGACCCCGCCAACCCGCGGTACGCCGGCGAGCTGCCGCTGACCGAGGGGGCCACCGAGAACCTCTGGCGCGACGTCAAGGTGTACGCGGACCACGCGTTCATCGTCGCCGACGGAGCGGGGGCGCACGGCGTGCAGATCTTCGACCTCACGCAGCTTCGGGACGCCGCGGGCCCGCCGGTGACCTTCGCCGAGACCGCGCGCTACGACGGCATCGCCAGCGCCCACAACATCGTGATCAACGAGGAGACCGGGATGGCGTACGCGGTCGGCAGCAGCATGGGCGGCCAGACCTGCGGCGGCGGCCTGCACATGATCGACGTGCGCACGCCCGCCGAGCCCGCCTTCCTGGGCTGCTTCTCCGACGCCACCACCGGACGCCAGCGCACCGGCTACTCCCACGACGCCCAGTGCGTCATCTACCGGGGCCCCGACGAGGACTATCAGGGCCGCGAGATCTGTTTCGGCGCCAACGAGACCGCGCTCAGCATCGCCGACGTGACCGACCGCGAGAATCCCGTCGCGATCGCCCGCGGCGAGTACCCCAACGTCGGCTACGCGCACCAGGGCTGGCTGACCGAGGACCAGCGCCATTTCTTCATGGGCGACGAGGGCGACGAGGCGCAGGGCAGCGTGGATCGCACCCGCACGCTGATCTGGGACGTGGCCGACCTGGACGACCCCCTGCTGCTCAAGGAGCACTTCGCCGAGACCGGAACCATCGACCACAACCAGTACATCCGTGGCAACCGTCTGTACCAGGCGAATCTGATGAGTGGATTGAGGGTGCTGGACATCAGCGACGTGGAGAATCCGGTGGAGGTCGGGTTCTTCGACACGGTGCCGGATGATGTGGGACTTCCTGCGTTCGGCGGGGCCTGGAGCAACTACCCGTTCTTCGAGAGCGGCGTGGTCGTGGTGTCGAGCTGGAGCGAGGGGCTGTTCGTGTTGCGGCCGCGGGGGAGGCCGGTGAGTTGAGGGGGGGGTGAGGATCCTGCGGGCGACCGGAACCGATCTCCGGTTGCGGACCATGACCCAGTGGTTGGCGGAGGAACCATCATGAGCGCGGCAGACCGGGTGGGACCCGATGACGATTGCCATCTCAACGTCCGACAGTCCTGACATGGCGGCCTTGGGTATGAGCGAAGGACACCTCAATGAGGCTGCGGCCAAACTCGTGCTTCAGCTTCTCGCCCACGGCACGAATCTCGCCTATGGTGGCGACTCGCGTGCCAACGGGTTGTCGCGAGAGGAGAGTAAGGCGCTGGCAAGCACACGTTTTCATCGGACAGGCAGTGATGTTGGTTCTTCGGGGGGTCCATCGGCTGCGTGGGCAGGTGCGGGAGCAAACCCGATAGTCGCCGCCCCCAACGGATGGTTCGACGAGCGTCGGGGGGCGCGGTGAAAATGTCCATATCCGTCTGGCCATGCGGACATTTTCTGTTTCCTCCGATGGGTTTTCAAGTGCATTGGCAAGCCCGACGAGCAGAGCGACGGCAATGGCTGCCCCTTCCCCAACCGCCCCGGATGGGACACGATTCCTAAGACCATCATCCCCGGCCGGAAGGCGACGCGGGGGCATCGGATAGGGCGATAGCCATGAATGATCGCTTGGGTGCCGAAGAGCGGAAGATCCTGGAGCGGTACGAACGGGACGCGCCGCCCCGCGCTACAGATGCCGAACGTGAGATGGAGGCCGCCCGCCACGATGCCCGAAGCGCCTTCAAGATGACGAGGCGGGTCAACTTCAGGGGCGCCCGATGACCCACACCGAGATCGTCTCCTTCATCTGGAACGTCGCGAACCTGATCCGCGACAGCTTCAAGCGGGGGAAGTACCAGGACGTCATCCTGCCGCTCACCGTCCTGCGACGGCTCGACTGCGTGCTCGCTCCGACCAAGAAGAAGGTGCTGGCGCGAAACGCCGAGCTGCGAGACCGCGGCCTAGAGGACCGCCGCCGACTGCTGGAGCGGGCCTCCGGCTTCGCCTTCTACAACACGTCCCACTACGACTTCCGCAAGCTTCTGGCGGACGCGCCCCAGGCGGCCGCCAATCTACGCAACTACATCGCGGGCTTCAGCTCGAACATGCGCGAGGTCGTCGAGCGGTTCGACTTCGACAACACGATCAGCAGGCTCGACGAAGCGGGACTGCTGTTCCAGGTGCTGGAGCGGTTCCGCAGGATCGACCTGCATCCCGACAAGGTGGACAACCCGACGATGGGGACGATCTTCGAGGAACTCATCCGGCGCTTCAACGAGGCCCTTGACGAGAACCCCGGCGAGCACTTCACGCCGCGCGACGTGGTCCACCTCATGGTGGAGCTGATGCTCGCGGGCGACGAGGAGCGGATCGCGGGCACCGGGGTGGTCCGCAGCGTCTACGACCCGTGCTGCGGATCGGGCGGCATGCTGATGATCGCCAAACAGCACATTCGGGCGGGCCGGGACGACGATGGGAAGCCGGTCCGGCCCGCGATCAACCCGGCGGCCGAAATCCACGTCTTCGGCCAGGAGGTGAACCCCGAGACCTGGGCCTTGTCGAAGTCGGACTTCTTCATGAAGGATCCGCGCGGGCGCGACGCGAGGAACATCGTCTTCGGGAGCACGCTCTCCAACGACCGGCACGCCGACCGCCGCTTCGACTACCTAATAGCTAACCCGCCCTACGGGAAGGACTGGAAGCGCGACAAGGTCTCGGTCAAGGCGGAGCACGAGCGCGGAGCGGCGGGCCGGTTCGGTCCGGGGCTCCCGAGGATCAGCGACGGACAGACCCTCTTCCTCCTGCACATGCTCGCCCGGGCCAAGCCGACGACAGAGGGGGGCGCGCGCATCGCGATCATCATGAACGGCTCCCCGCTCTTCACCGGCGACGCGGGGAGCGGCGAGAGCGAGATCCGCCGTTTCATTCTGGAGAACGACCTGCTGGAGGCGCTGGTCGCGTTGCCCGAGCAACTGTTCTACAACACCAGCATCGGCACCTACATCTGGCTGCTGACCAACCGGAAGGATCCGGAGCGCGCCGGAAGGGTCCAGCTCATCGACGCAACCTCCTTCTCGTCGTCACTGAAGAAGAACCTGGGGAACAAGCGCCGCGACATCCCGCCGGAGAAGGCGGCGGACATTCTAGCGCTGCTCTGCGACTTCGAGGACGGCGCGACCCGCACGGTGTCGAAGGACGGGGAGGCCGAAGAGGTCGCCGTCAGCCGCGTCTTCCCGACGACCCGCTTCGGCTTCCGCAAGATCACCGTAGAACGCCCCCTGCGGCTGAACTTCCAAGCCAGCGAGAAGAGAATCGCGAGGCTGGACGACCAGCGGGCGTTTGTGAATCTGGTGCGTTCCCGTATCCGAGGGGCGGCCGGTGAACGCGCTAGGGCGGAGGGACGCGCGCGCCAGGAATCCGTCAGGATCGCGCTTCGGCTCATGCCCGACACCCTCCACAAGGACCGCAAGGTGTTCACCGCCGAGCTCGCCGCAGTCGCGCGGAAGGCTGAAATCAAGCTCACCGCACCGCTGAAGAAGGCGATTCTCACGGCACTCTCCGAACGCGATCCGACCGCAGCCGTCTGTTTCAACCGATGGGGGGAGCCGGAGCCCGACCCGCAGCTCCGGGACATCGAGCGCGTGCCCCTTCCAGACGCCGACGATCCGGTGGACGACAATGGGATTCCCGCGAGTGTCCAGGCGTTCTTCGACCGGGAGGTCAGGCCCCACGCGCCCGACGCCTGGATCGCCACCGCGAAGCGCGACCAACGCGACGGAAGGGTCGGACTGGTCGGGTACGAGATCAACTTCAACCGGTATTTCTACCGGTTCCGGCCACTGCGGCCACTCGGGGAGATCGAAGCGGACATCCGGCGGATCGAGGAGGAGATGGTGGTGATGCTGAGGGGGGTGGCGGGGGGTGTGTGATGCCCGGAATCAGCCACGGGTATGGGACCCACCGCGACCAGGAACGACCCCGCGCCACTGATTTCAAGATCCCTGCGCGGTGCCCCGGCATCATCCCGTCAGTCCAGCCTTCTACGCACCTCTCCTTCCGTGTCGTGCCATCTTGCCTCTCTATCGTACCCGTCCGCGATCTCGTCAAGAATACTGGCGACAAACGGATAGTCGAAACCCCTTTCCTTCGCCATCCTCCGAAACTTCGCGGCAAGGTTCCGTTCCGCATCACCATCGTCACCGCTGATATACGCGCCACGGGCGTTGTAGACACCAACCCCGAATCCCGCTCCGATGTTCTTTGCGGCAGTCTGCTCCAGCACCTCGCAGACTTCGTCTCTCGGCCAGGGTCCGTCTTCTGGAATCGGATCGATCCGGGCGAGGAGCTGGCCGATCGTCTGGTCACCGATGGCGACGCGGTCGTGTTTCTCGCAGAGCCGACGCACTTCTCCCACCCAATCAAACAGCGCCGTCACGTCAACCACGTCATCCTCGCCAGTGCCCGGAAGCCGTTTGACCCGCTCCAGCAGCTTGAGGGCTTTGGCCGCCACAGCTCGAGCGCGCTCGGGATCTTCGATTCGCCAATCTGCCGGGTCTTCGCCGTGGTCGTGACGCCTAAACGCAAGGGTCAGGGTCCTAAAGTAGAGGGCAGGCGAGGATGCAAGCTGCTTCTCCAGGTTCGGAAGGCCGTATTCGCCATGTTCGATGACATCGAGGTACATGAACTCGAGCGCTGCCAAATCTTCGGAATTGATCCCGGCGCGCTCGTTGAGAGATTCCAATGCGTCTCCAATGTCAAATGAACTGGGCCGATATTGGTCAGTCTGTCCGGGCTCCATTGTGGCAACGTCGTACAGAAGTCGTCGGAGACGAGAGGTCTCCACAAGCGACCAGTCGAGGTGCGCCGCCCAAAAGGCAGTGCGCGGACGCATCGCCTGAAGCAGACGATCGACAAGTTCCGTCAACTCCAACTCAGTGTGCTGCGTCGTCGGACGCGGCGTTACGTTTGCCCAATAGAAGTCCTCGACTTGCCGACCTGCCTTTTCGACGAGCCGCCAAGTATGGCCGCGAAACGGTGCGCATTGAAGCAACCGCGCGGCATTTGATAGGTCGCAGCTTCCGAGCACGGTCTCGAGGAGCAATGACAGATCTTCATCGCAAAGCGCATCCAGGAATCCTTGGAGACAAGCATCGACGGGAATCGTCAGATCACCAGACAATGCTAGGCATCGCTTGATGAAGTCAGGCCAAGCCTTTGGGTGGATCACAGGCGCTAGAGCGGTCCCCACGACATTCCCCGTCGCGCCATTAGCCAGAAGCGAGATCACACCTGCCACGCCCCGGGTCACCCAGATGTCGGTAATCGCAATCTCTCGCTGCCTGCGAATGAGCTCTCTGCGATCCGAAGGCCAGGTGTCTTGGTTGCCGATATCGTCGGCAGACGGCTCGATCCAATGACGGCCGAAAAGCCACTGGTGCCGCATGGTAGTGTCTTGCGGCTCCAAGCACTCGTACGTCGTGCGTGCCCGTTCGATTGTTGCAGCAGAGAACTCGCTCAACTGTCCCCTACGTGTGAGGTACCGTCGCCGAATTTGCTCGCGGAGCGAAGCCGTTGCCTGGCAGTCGCCTTGCGTACGCCCCCAAGCGACAATGCGATCCCAAACTCGCACTTGGTCATCTTCCGTCATCCATGCTGCGCGCTGGACCAAGTCTTCCAACTGTTCGCGATTGAGACGCGGCCAGTTATGCACGATGTCCAGTACATGACGGGTGAACTCCCGTCGCTCATTCCAGGTCACTCCTCGCCCGGCACCTGTTGCGTCGCTACGCCACCGCGGTCGAGTGCTGTAATGCCCGATTGATGTCATCCCGTCAGGCAACTGGTCCATGCATACCTGCCACCCTACATCTGGGAACCGGCGTGCCAGACTCGTGACAGCCCTCCTTCTGTCATCGAGGGAAGCCGCGGTCTGGGGCATCCAAGAACGGTATATGGCCTTGAGGCTGTGGATGGGCTTGTTGACCCAGTTGTCATCAATCGCAGTTGTCGACAGCTGCTCGAGAATCCTGCTCACACGGGGCATGTGCTTCCATGCCAAGGACTCCAAGGCCCACAGCAGTCCTGTGCGAGGACACCCGCTGAAGAATCCACCGTCCGCCGGTTTGAGGAGGCCCAGGAGGACTGGGAAGTCGGCCCGCAAGTCGTCCTCAATCAGTCCGAGGCAGACCTCGGGTGCGGCTTCGGCATACCGGGGTAGGTCGTCGTTGTGGGACAGGAGCGTCTCCAAGGTTAGGGGTGTCAGCAGCTTGCGGATCAGGGCGGCCACTTCGACCTCGACATCCACGCCAAGCCGATCCGAAAAAAGGTGGTCACCGTGGACCACGAGAATCACGAGCGTCTCGCAGATTCCGCGGCGTAGAGCACCCGAGTGATGGCGTACCTTGCCGTAGAGCCCGGCGGCCCACCTCTGATCCTCTGGTAGCTCAAGAGCCGGGTCAGTCTCCGCAAGCACATAGTGGGCCACTGTGAAGAGTCTCCGCAGGTCCGTCGATGTGAAATGTTTGCTAACTGCAAACAGAGCATCGATCTTCGAGGCGACTCCACGATGTTGCCCGGCAGCCCACACAGGACTGTCATCCAGAAGCAGAATGCCGGCGATGTCTTCTTCAACCGCACGGTAGGGGCGTTTGGCCAGCTCCTGGACAACTCTCCGATCGGCTTGCGACTCTTCGTTCCATGCCCCCACCAGACTCAACGGTATCATTGCTCTTGCCGTAGCGTTCTCTTGCGCCCAGGTCGGGTGTCGGATGGATTCGATGGTGGAGAGCCGACGACGGAGGATGGTCGGTGACCGCCCGGATTCCCGAGCGAGTTGCCGGTTCCTGTCACGATCGATGCCCATTGAGTCGAGTGCTTGTGTAAAGCCCTCGTAGTTCAGAAGATCCAGAGCTATGTCAGGGTCCGATTGTACCGCGTTTCGCGGACGAACAGTGATGCAGTGCAGTCGGCGGTGAATGGGGGCGAGTTCTCGTTCGCAGTCGTCGCTGTGGACTATCGGTAGGAAGCGAGTACGCGATTCGGCGAGAGTACGCAGCGTGGAATGAGAGTCGAATACCGCAGCCAAGTCGGTCGGGCTTGTCGGAACCGCGTGGTCGGTCGATTCGGCGGCCAACTCGCGGAACAGGCATGCAAGGAAAGCGATCGCTTCGCCCTTTGAATCGGCGGAGATCACGAACGGTCGCTTCGGTTCGCTCTTGAGCCAATCTGCGACCTTCTTGCGATACGCGACGAGAGAGGGTCTGAATACTTCAGACGTGAGTTTGGGACTGGCGGCCGAAGACCAGCGGTTCCAGAAGCGGTCCAAGGTCTCAACCCCACGGGTGTTGATCTCAAGTTGCTCAGCAAGCCATATCTGAGCCGGGATCGACTGGGTTAGCCATGTCTCGAGGTCGCTGGCATCAAGCGCCCTCACGGCCTTCCAATGTCCTTCACGCTGCTTCCTGGCTGCCCAACCGATCGCGTCATCCCACCTGCGCGGTGTGACGAACACGAATGTGTTCTCCTCGCGATCGCGGAAAGGGACACGGCGCCGAAGGGCATTGCGGTAGTCCGGGTGAGCTTTCTTTCGCGGCCTCCGGCTTGTCCCGAACTCCCAGCACGAAGACCCTTGGGGAATCCAAGGAGTCGCCGAGTCGGCCTCCACAAGACCATCCCATCCGTGCCGCTGTCCGTCGTCATGGCCGGGGAATGTGAGGCGGCTCAGACCGTCGTGCGTCGAGACGATCAGCAGGCGAAGTAGCACGGGGAGGAGGTGGCGAGCTTCGATCCGGTCGGCCCACTCGTCGATTCGCCGGGATTTGATCTGAAGGAACGGCGGCACATAGGCGCGAACGATCGCCTGATCCTCTCCGAGTTGGCCTCGGCGATCGAACTCCCCCTGACGCTCCAGCAGCTCGTTTCGATCCGCGCCGAAGGCCTTCGCCAACCGGACGGCCATCTCGGGTGACAGCGAAGAGTTGCCGTTCAGGAGGTTCGACAACGCGGGCCGACCAACCCCCAGCAGTTTCGCGGCCTCGGTGACCGACATACCAGTGGGGATAACGTGGGTCCTGATGAAGGATCCAACGTGATTCGCTTCTCTCGCTCCATGAGCCATGACAGACCTTCCTGAGTAATAAGTGTATTGTGTCGCGCGACACGCTACTATTCTACTGAAGCCAATGACGCGACGCAACCCCCTCAGCCACTTGAGCGGCCCGCGCGCTGCCGTCGAGCCACTCGACCCCACTTGACGCCAGCACCCGACAGGTGAGAATATGTCGGCATCCGCGTGCCATTGCCGACGTTTTTCGACATGATGGGGAGGTCCTCCGATGACCGAAAGACCCCCGATCGAAAGGCTCGCCGAGGCAGACCTCGGCACGTTCTTCCGTCCGAGGGACGCGGAGGCGGCTGGAATCACCTATCCGCAACTCCGCCGCCTGGAGGGACTGGGCCTCGTCGAGCGAGAGACCTGGGGCCTTTACCGGCAGACGCAGGCAGACATCACCAAGCACCACACCATCGCGGCGGTCTGCGCCCGTGTGCCGCAAGCGGTGGTCTGCCTGCTCTCGGCGCTGGAGGTGCATGAGACCGGAACACAGATGCCTCGCGAGGTCTGGATCGCGATTCCCCACAAGGCCCGGCTTCCCGCACTGGGGAGACTGCCGGTTCGCGTTACGCGCTTCAGTGCCAAGGCCCTCACCTATGGGGTGGTGGCCACCGAGTTTGAGGGCGTGGCGGCGAAGATCACGACCCCGGCCCGCACGGTCGTGGACTGCTTTCGGTTCCGGAGCAAGATCGGGCTCGAACCCGCGCTTGAGGCGCTCCACGAGGTACTCGACGACGGTAAGGCCACTACTGGCCAGATCCGGCGGGCTGCGGAGGAGTGCAGAGCTCTCTCCTTGGTCGGCCCATTGCTGATGATGCGGACCCGATGACGGCTTGACAGCAGTCCGGTGATTTGCGAAAATGTCACATCCGTGAGTGAGTGTGACCTTTTCTCCCGAGACCGAGGATGCTCCAACAGCCCATTCCCGACGCGCAGCGGCTCCACGATGCCGCACTGCCAGCCTTCTTCCGCCCCCGGGACGCGGTGGCGGCCGGGATTCCATACGGCCACCTGAGGCGCATGGAGGACGCCGGGCTGGTGGCGCGGGAGGGGTGGGGCCTTTATTGGCGCACGGACGCGGACATCACGGAGCACCACACCGTGGCGGCGGTCTGCGCCCGGGTGCCGAACGCGATCGTCTGCCTCCTCACCGCCCTGGTGGTCCACGACATCGGGACCGAGGTACCGTGGGAGACTTGGATCGCGATCCCCCACGGAGACCGGGCACCCTCGATGGACAGCGTCACCCTGGAGGTCACGCGGTTTTCCGGTGCCTCGCTTCGGTACGGTGTGGTCGAGACGAGATTCGAGGGAGTGCCAGCAAGGATCACGACCCCGGCCCGCACCGTCGTCGACTGCTTCCGCTTTCGGAGCCGGGTGGGACTCGACGCAGCGACCGAGGCCCTCGACGAGGTCCTGATGGAGCGGAAGGCGACCCCGGACGAGATCTGGCGAGCGGCCGAGGCCTGCCGCGCACGGTACCTGGTGGAGCCGTTGCTGGACGCGAGGGTACGCTGAGCCGTGAGTGACCTTCGCCGCCGAGACCTTGGTGCTGCGGTGTTCGCCGATCTGCGGGACCTTCGCATCCCACATCGCGATTTCAACCGTCTCCTCCAACAGTACACTGCTGAACGCTTCCTCTACCGGCTGAGCATATCGCCGGAAGCCGACCGATTTACGCTCAAGGGCGCGACCCTATTCCTCGCGTGGGGCGGTGTGGCGCTACGCGGCACGCGTGACGTGGATCTTGTCCGCTCCGCCTACGTCGGCACGGATGCGCTTCGGCGCATTCTCGAAGCGGTTTGCATGGAGCCATGCCCCGATGACTGCGTGGTCTTCTCGCCGGAGTCCATCAGCATCTCTGGCGTGTCCCGGGATCCCTCGACAGCTGGGGGTCCAGTGAGGGTCAAGCTGGCTGGCACCCTGCACACGGCCAGACTCTCCTTGCAGATCGATATCGGGTTCGGCGATGTCATCACGCCCGAAAGGCAGCGGCTGGAGTTCCCTACCCTGCTCAACCATCCACGGCCGCAAATCTGGACCTATCCTCGCGAGACGGTGGTCGCCGAGAAACTCCACGCCATGGTCCGGTTCGGCCAACGGCACTCCCGGATCAAGGACATCTGGGATATCGCCGCGCTGGCGGCCCACTTCGCGTTCCATGGCCCTACGCTGCGCCGCGCGGTTGACCGAACCTTCCGCCACCGTGGGTTCACTCCTACGCCTGACCTGCCGGCCCCCTTTAAGGCGTCATTCTACGGGGACGATAGCCAGAGCCGTTGGTCGTCGTTCCACAAGGGGACCACGGTCCTGTCCTCGGAACCCGCAACCCTGTCCGATGCCGCCCACATGCTGCGAGGGTTCCTGGAACCTGTCTGGCGAAGCGCTGTCCAGCGAGAACCATTCGACTTCTCGTGGGCTCCGGGTGGTCCCTGGGTCAAGCCAACCGAGGCGGTCAGCGGCCATGTCGTCGATGGCTGAGTCGGGTGCCCACTCGGCCACCGGGGCATCGGGCTTCGTGTCCTATCCGGTCTACACGGATTCTGGTGTCGAGTGGCTGGGAAGGATTCCGGCGCATTGGGAGGTGCTGCGGCTTGGAGCCATCGGTCGTATGGCGAAGTGTAGCGGAGGCGGCAAAGCCGACGACGTGCCAAACGGAATCTCCTGCATTCGGTATGGAGACCTCTACACCCATCATGGCTCATCGATAACCCGGAGTCGCGCATTCGTGTCAGCGGAACGCGCAAAGGCGTACACGACGATCGGGTATGGAGACCTCTTGTTCGCGGCGTCGGGTGAAACCCTCGACGATATCGGGAAATCTTGCGTGAACCTGATGACCGGAAGAGTCCTGTGCGGTGGAGACGTCATCTTGCTACGGTCAGCGATTCCGACGGATGCTAGGTTCCTCGGCTACGCGACGAACGCGCCATACATGAGGCATCAGAAGTCCCGATTGGGTCGCGGAATGACCATCCTGCACATCTACGGGAGGGATCTCCGAGACGCCACGATGATCTTGCCACCTCCTTACGAACAGCAAGCCATCGCCGATTTCCTCGACCGCGAAACAGCCAAGATCGACGGTCTGGTCGCCAAGCAGCGCGAGTTGATTAACCGGCTGCAAGAGAAACGCACCTCGCTGATCAGCCATGCGGTGACGAAAGGCCTCGATCCCGATGCTTCGATGCAGGACTCAGGCGTCGAGTGGCTCGGCGAGATTCCGGCGCATTGGGAGGTCGGCCGTCTGAAGGACACGGTGACAAAGTGCCAGAACGGCGTTTGGGGCCAAGAGCCGGATGGAAGGAACGACATCGCTTGCGTCCGCGTTGCTGACTTCAATCGTCGAGCCTTTTCCGTGCACTCGTCCCACCTGACACTCCGTTCCGTGGATCCGAAGGCAATGGCGGCACACAGGCTACGGGCGGGCGATCTTCTCCTCGAGAAATCCGGTGGAGGAGATCGGCAACCGGTTGGTATCGTAGTTGTCTTCTCTCATGATGTGAGCGCCGTGTGCTCCAACTTCGTTGCTCGGATGCCTGTACATCCCGGCCATAGTTCTCGGTTTCTAGTCTATCTTCACGCCTGGCTCTATTCGACGCGGGTCACCGTCCGTTCAATCAAGCAGAGCATCGGGATCCAGAATCTTGACGGCGATTCCTACTTGAATGAGCGTGTGGGACTCCCCCCCCTTGCCGAACAGCAAGCCATCGCGGACCACCTCGACCGCGAAACCGCCAAGATCGACGCGCTGACCGCCAAGATCACCGAGTCCATCGACCTCCTCGACGAGTACCGCTCCGCCCTGACTTCCGCCGCGGTCACCGGCAAGATCGACGTGCGCGACCACCCCACCACGACACCCACTCCACCCCCCACCACCGAAGAGACCCGATGACCCCCGCGCCCGTCTCCGAACGCGCCTTCGAGGACGCCATCGAGTGCGCGCTGCTCCGGTGGGGCCCCGACGCCTACCCCGAGCGCGACGGAATGGTCCGCGCCACCCCCCCACCCCACTACGGTGCCGGCTTCGCCCCCGGCAGCTACCATCGCCGCGCCTCCGAGGCCGACTACGACCGCGACCTCTGCCTCATCCCCCGCGACGTCGTCGACTTCCTCGTGGCCACCCAGCCGACGATCTGGAACCGCCTCAAGCAGCACCACGGCGCGAACGTTCGCAACCGCTTCCTGACCCGCCTCGCCCGCGAACTCCAGCGGCGCGGCGCGCTCGACGTGTTCCGCAAGGGAGTCAAGGATTCGGGCTGCAAGTTCCAACTGGCGTACTTCCGACCGGCGAGCGGCCTCAACGAGGAGGCCCGGCGGCTGCACGCGGCGAACCTCTTCTCCGTCGTGCGGCAGCTCCGCTACAGCGCCAAGACGGAACGGAGCGTGGACCTGGCGCTCTTCCTCAACGGGATCCCCTTCTTCACCTCCGAACTCAAGAACCCCCTCACCGGGCAGGATGTCCGCGACGCCATCGCGCAGTACCGGAGCGACCGCGATCCGCGCGAACCGCTCTTCGCCCACCGCCGCTGTCTCGCCCACTTCGCCGTGGACCCGAATCTGGTGTACGTCACCACCCGCCTCCGAGGCCGCAAGACCCGTTTTCTGCCCTTCAACCGAGGCAGCGACGGCGGGTCCGGCAACCCGCCCGTTCCGCCAACCAGACAGGGATATCCCACAGACTACCTCTGGGAGGATGCTTGGGCGCGCGACAGCGTTCTCGACCTAATCCGCCAGTTCATTCACGAGGTGAAGACGGAGGACGGCCGGGGGCGACGGACGACCCGTCTCATCTTCCCGCGTTACCAGCAGCTCGACGCCGTGCGACGCATGGTCGCCCACGCCCGCCGGCACGGTCCGGGCAAGCGCTACCTGATCCAGCACTCCGCCGGGAGCGGCAAGAGCTACACGATCGCCTGGCTCGCACACCAGCTCTCGACGCTACACGACGCCCGCGACCGCTCCGTCTTCGACTCCGTCGTGGTCGTCACCGACCGCCGCGTGCTGGACCGGCAGCTGCAGCGCGCCATCAGCCAGTTCGAACAGACGCTCGGGGTGGTCGAGAACATCGACAGGACCTCGCGGCAGCTGCGGGGCGCGCTGGAGTCCGGCAAGCGGATCATCGTGACGACGCTCCAGAAGTTCCCGGTGATCGCCGAGGAGATCGGCTCGTTGCCCGGCAGCCGGTTCGCGGTGATCGTCGACGAGGCGCACTCGTCCCAGTCCGGCGAGAGCTCGAAGAGCCTCAAGACGGTGCTCGCCTCGCGAGATCTGGAGGCCGCGGAGGCGGAGGAGGCCGGCGCCGCCACGCCCGAGGAGGAGCTGGAGGCTGCCGTCCTCGCCGAGATGGAGAGGCGCGGTCCGCTGCCCAACCTGTCCACGTTCGCGTTCACGGCGACGCCCAAGGCCAGAACCCTGGAGCTGTTCGGCGTCGAGCGCCCCGACGGCAGGTTCGAGCCGTTCCACCTCTACAGCATGCGGCAGGCCATCGAGGAGGGCTTCATCCTCGACGTCCTCGCCGACTACACCACGTACTCCGCCTACTGGAAACTCCTCAAGACCATCGAGGACGACCCGCGCTACGAGAAGCGGAGGACGGCCTACCTGCTCAGATCGTTCGTCGAGCTGCACCCGCACGCCATCGGCCAGAAGGTCGAGATCATGGTCGAGCACTTCGCGTCGCAGGTGCAGGACCGGATCGGCGGCTCGGCCAAGGCCATGATCGTCACCCGCTCCCGCCTCCACGCCGTCCGCTACAAGCTCGCCATCGACGCCTATCTGGCCGACAAGGGGTATCCGTGGAAGTGCCTGGTCGCGTTCTCCGGCAAGGTGAGCGACCGGGGGAAGGAGTACACCGAACCGGCGATGAACTCGGCGGGCGGCGAGCACGTGATCGGAGAACGCCGGACGGCGGTCGAGTTCGCCCGGCCCGAGTACCGGTTCTTGGTCGTGGCCAACAAGTTCCAGACAGGATTCGACCAGCCCCTGCTCCACACGATGTACGTGGACAAGAAGCTGGGCGGCGTCAACGCCGTGCAGACGCTCTCGCGCCTCAACCGGACGTACGAGGGCAAGGAGGATACCGCCGTTCTCGACTTCGCCAACGAGGCCGCCGAGATCCGCGCGGCGTTCGAGCCCTACTACGAGACGACGCTCCTCTCCGAGGCCACCGACCCGAACCTTCTCTACGACATCCAAGGCGAGCTGCTCGACTTCGACGTCTACAGCGAGACCGAGGTAGGCGCCTTCGCCCGAGTCTACTTCGATCCCAACGCCACTCAGGACCGTCTCTACGCCCTCCTCGGGCCCGCGGTGGACCGTTTCCGGGCCCTCGGACCCGACGCCCGGTCGAACTTCCGGGGCGGTCTGCGGCGGTACAACCGTCTCTACTCGTTCCTCGCGCAGATCCTAACGTTCGCCGACGCCGACCTGGAGAAGCTCCACGTCTTCGGCCGCCATCTCCGCCGTCTCCTCCCCGGCGACGGGACCGAACTGCCCCGCGACGTCCGGCGCAACATCGACATGGAGTCGTACCGCATCCAGCGCACCGGGCACAGCGACATCTCCCTGTCGTCCGGCGTCGCCACCCTCGATCCCCAGAAGGGCGTCTTCCAGCAAGGAGGCGCGGAGGACGAGATCGAGGCGCTGTCGCGGATCATCGCCGAGCTGAACGAGCGGTTCGGCGTCGAGTTCGGGCCCGAGCACCGAGTGACCATCCAACAGATCATCGACCGCCTCGAGGACGACCGGGCGCTGGACGCCGCCGCCCGGGTCAACACCCGCGAGAACGTCCGCCTGACCTTCGACCACAAGGTGGAGGAGGCCATCCAGGGAATCGTCGACTCCAACTTCGAGCTCTACCGGCGCATCACCGACGACCGTCCCTTCGGCAAACTCGTGAAGACCCTCCTCTTCGACCAGTACCTGCACGGGCACCGCAACGCCGAGGAGCTCGTCAAGCGCGGCGAGTCCAAGACGCTCGAGTTCAAGTCGACCCTCCGCTGGAACCTCTGGGAAAACCGCAAGGACAACAGGGTGACCCACGCGGCGCTCAAGACGATCGCTGCCTTCCTCAACACCGAGGGCGGCGACCTGCTGATTGGGGTAGCCGACGACGGCTCGGTGGTCGGGATCGAGAAGGACCGCCTCGACAACGACGACAAGTTCATGCTCCACCTCCTCCAAGTCGTCCGGAACGCGCTCGGGGACCGCGCGGGAACATGCGTGGATCCCAAGACGCAGATTCTGAACGGGGGGACCGTTTGTGTGGTGAGTTGTCAGAGGAGCCCGGAACCGGTGTTCCTGAAGTGGAAGGGGATGGAGAAGGAGGTCGATGGCGATTTCTTCGTGAGGAGCGGTCCGGGGACGGTGAAGCTGACGGCGGAGAGTGCGGAGACGTACGTTGACACGCGGTTTGGGTAGGAGCAATGGAGATCACATGCACGAGCAAAAAATGAGTATCTTCCTTAGCTGGCGCGGATCGACCAGTCACGGCTTGGCCGAAATCCTCAGGAGATGGCTTCGAACGGTCCTTTCTGACACCCGTCCTTGGCTGTCTTCCGAGGACATCCAGAAGGGGAAATCGTGGGGTAGCGAATTGACCAAGCAGTTGGAAGCTACGTCGTATTGCATAGTGTGCATCACTACACCGCAAGTGGCAAGATCACCGTGGGTGAACTTCGAGGCTGGTGCTATATCCAAATACGTTAGGCACGCTCACGTTAGTCCGTTGCTGATACGCGCCGCGCCGGAGGACCTTAGTGGTCTGCCTCTTGCACAGTACCAGTGCACGCGGTTCGACATTGAGGATGTTGGTCGACTCTTGCAATCGATCAACATGGTGGCGAATTCGCCAATCGACGAGGCGGTGCTAAAGCTCAAGCTGCACAAGAACTGGAGACAACTCAAGAAGGACGTTGACCAACTGGACTGGGAGGGGGAGCCAAGCTCGCCGGACGACGATGACGAGTCCTACAATGACAGTAAAGAGAGCGATGTGCTTCTACTAGACGACACCGAAGAGGACATACTACTGTTGGTGGCTCAATCTAATCCGTCGGACGACCCGTTCGTAATCAATTTTGGTCATGTATGTAACCACGTCCAGGAAAACACCATCCGAGTCGGGCACCACTTAGACAATCTTGTGCGTGCCGGATTGCTAAGTGGCGGAGCATCCTTTGGCTACACAGTCACAGCAGAGGGTCGGGCATACTTAGTAGAAAACGAAATCGTGTGAACTCTAAGGCTACCCGATCCCCAACCGCTTCCGAAGCCGTCGGAGATCTCCCTGAATGTCCTTCGCGACCTCGATCGTCTCGGTCGCGACCCTTGACTGGAACCCCATCTCCAGCTCGAAGGCGGTGGTAAGCGGCAGCAAGCGGTTCGCAGACGGAGAGGCACGGATAAAGGAGGCCATGTCGTCAATGCCGAGAGCGAGGCCACCGGCCAGCAAACACGTCACCGTTCTCGCCGGCATCTCGGCGAGGCCGGGCAGGTTCGCGAGGATCGCGCGAATGTCGGGGCGCGCCGCAGACATGTCACCCTAGCTTGATGCGGGCGTGGACACGGATCTCGTGGGCTTGCATACGCCAGAGATTCCAACTCGTTGAGTCGTACGCAGAACCTCTTCGTCGTTATGGGCATGATCACATCAAATCCGCTGGCAACGAAATTGTTGGGAACAGAAAAGTTGGGAACATTCTCGGCTACGTCAACACTCCGTCGGCGTCGGGTTCTCCCACCCTACTATCCCCCCAACAACGGCGAGTCGCGATGCCAGACCTTCCGTTCGGTCGTCTGCTTCAGGGCCGTCGTGCTGTTCACGTACCGGTGGTCGTAGACCGCGTACAGTCGCCGGAACATCCTGTCGTAGTCGAGTAGCGACCCCGGTGGCGGATATTCGGCACTGAGGGTGCCTTCGTGGTGCCCGGCGCCGTGCTCGAGCAGCGTCAGGGCGCAGGCTTCGTAGCGGGACGGGGCGTCAAGAATGTCGTCGCGCTCCGAGAGGCGGGCCAGGGCGTCGTGGTAGCGCCGGATTTCCGCCGCAAGTTCGCCGTTCCGCCGGGCATGGTCGCCGTGATTGCCGGGGCTGCCGATCGGATCGGGAAGCGCTGCCGGAACGAGGTCCTGGGCCTGGCTTGCGCCGAGGACGTGCCAGAATCCGTACACGAGCGCCGGGTAGATCATGTGGACATTCACGCAGGCTCCGGCGATACGCTCCAGCCCGCAGGTGATTTCGGGGACTCGACCGCGCGTGACCGCCACATCCTCCATTCCCTCCAAAGACAATGCGAGCACGGGCCCGATGGCGGGTATTGTGACGGTCACGTCCAGTCTTGCGGCCTTCAGTGCGCCCGGAAGGGTCCGTCGATCCGGTTTGGCGGCATCCGGATCATGCGAGAGGAACGACCCGTGCCGATTTCGGTCCACGGTAATCGGCGGACGTGGCCGTATCCGGTCGGGGTCGAATCCACCCTCGATGACGAGGCGGCTCGCGACGTACCAGCGCAGGGAGTCGACAAGGTCGGCAGACCGGGCTGATGGAATGGTTGGGAAGCGGATTGCCGGAGTCGGTGGACTCATCTGTCGGTGACCTGCGCCCTGATGATGGACATGTCAACTGCGGTTGACAAAATGTAAACCAAAGTAGACAATGCCGACGGCATGAACGCCTTCGCACCCCGGCAACCCTTCCGCCCTTCCCCGTGTCACTGCGTCATCGGAATGCCTCTTCAGGCGGCGCCGGGCTGCCTCGACGACCGCCACGGAATCGCCTCCGGTTGCCGGCTTGACATCCATGAAGACGATGCGCCTGCGCTGTACCCCACCCCGCCTCTGCATCGTGCTTCAGCCGAACTTCGGGATTCCGCCAAGCACACCCGCCCGATACTTCGGATAGAGGCGGACATCTCGCCGCAGGCCCCGTACGTCCTGGGCACCGTATAGCCGCGTGGCACCGCCGATGTCCTTCTCGACGATGAATACTTCCTCTTTCTCCAGATCGTCGAGCAAGCCAACGTGATGCGACGACACGAGCAACTGGGCATCACCAAGATTGCTGTCACGGGACCGAAACCAGCTCAGGACCTCCGCCAGCATGTCGACATGCAACTCACCGTCGATCTCGTCGAGGATCGCCAGGCCGGTCACATCCAGCGCGAACCTGATCATCGGCAGCAAATGAACCAGACGGCGAGTGCCCTTGGACTCGAAATCGAGGGGGATGGGCGTGTCAAGGCCGCTGTGGTTGAACCGGATGCGCTTGCCGCCGAGTCGGTCGACGATCTCCATGCCCTCGATCCCAAGGTCGCTCCGCTGGATCTGGGTCTGGGCCCACTGCCTCGCGTAATCGCTGGCCTCCAGCCAACCGATCACGGTCGATGTCGCCGGCGCGAACGTGTCATTGCCCGTGATGTTGCTCGCACCCACCAGCAAATGGTCCATCATGTGCGCGAACCGCGCCGCGACAGGCACGTTGAGCAACGCGAGAGTGGGAATCGCGGACCGGTCGGGCTGGATCGCCTTCAGTCGATCGTCCCGGGCCCCGAGGCCCAGATCGCGAGACACGTAGACGGGGCTTCCAGGAGCCAGCCGCTCGAGCAACCTGCGACGGCGTCCCTTGGGAAAGTGGATCAAGGCTTCATGGCTGACGTGGAGCCCTACAGTCCCGTCGTCGACCGGCTGGCGTTCGATCGTGATTTCATACCGGAACCTTCGCGGAGCCTCGCCGGGCGCTAGAAAGTCATCTTCGCCCTCCAGGGAGAATCGAGTTGGCTTCCACCGGGTGTCTTCCGCCTGAAACGGCGGCAGCGGAACGCGATCGGTAGGAGACGACGCGATGCGGCCCAGATCCGTCAGCGCCCGCAGCAGCGTGGTCTTGCCGGACCCGTTCGGCCCCATGAGTACCGTGACCGCGGGCAGTCGGACACCCGGCTTGGCTGCACTTGGGCGGAAGCAGGTCAGATCCGGCGCCGTGCCTGGGATCCTAAGGTCCAAAATCACGTCTTCGCGTATTGAACCGTAGTTGGATACTGAGAATGTGTGAATCATAGCGGTATGATAACGGATATTTGTTGAATAGCAACTGGGATGGTCACGTCCGGCTTTGCGGCAGCTGGCGATCCCAAGCCGACTTGAACTGGCGGAACTGCTCTTCCCCTTGAGAGAGGGTTCTTGGGATATCCCGCTCCCCGAAAGGTGTGCTGAGACGGCTCTCGCCCCGTTGAGTGGCTCCGAAGGCGCGGGATGCGAGTTGGAATTGCGCCGATGACGTGCGAGGCGGCTCGTGACACCAAGGTCAGCCTCGACTTCCCGTTCCAAGCCAAATGTCAACTGCGGTTGCCGGAATGTAAACCAAAGTAAACAATGCCGACGGCATGAACGCCTTCGCACCGCGGCAACCCTTCCGCCCTTCGCTGTGTCACTGCGTCAGTCGAACGATTCCACGCCGCAGGATCTCCTCGATGAACGAATACCCCGCCGCAGTCACCATGGCCGTTTTACTGGCCACCGGCGCAGCACCGATGGGCGCGCACGCGCAGGCCGTCGTCGAGAACACGCTGGCCTCGGCCTGGACGACCACTGCCGAATGGACCCTCGAGGAGGATCTGCGGATCTGGGGCCCGCCCGATGGATATCTGGGCGACATCATCGCGGTGGCCGCTGATTCCCGGGACAACATCTACATCCTGGACGGCCTGACGCAGGAGATCCATGTCTTCGATGCCGAGGGCGGCTTCCTGCGGACGCTCGGCGGACAGGGACAGGGAGCCGGAGAGTTTCGCGAAGCGCTGGGACCGGCCATCGCGCCGGGAGACACACTGTGGGTGGCCGACCAGGGGGCGCCGCGCTATTCGATCTTCGGACCGGACGGCACGCTGATCGGGACGCGGGTCCGCACGGCCACCTGGGGCATGATCACGGACCGTTGCACGATCGCGCCGGACGGCAGCTACATGGAGTGGGGGGTGCGCTATCCGAACAGGGAGAGAAGCGACGACCCGTCGGACGTCGACCTTGTCCACTACTATCCGGTCCGGGTGTCACCCGATGCGGAAAGGCTGGACACGCTGCCCCACGTGGAGTTCGTCCTCCAGCTGGCCGATCTGCCATCGGTGGGCTTGCGGCGGCCGGCCCGGTTCGGACCACGGCTCAAGAGGGCCCTGGGTTGCAGAGACGACGTCTGGTTCGCATCCAGCGGCGAGTACCGGGTCTACAGGCGTTCCCTGGCCGGTGACACGGCCGTGGTGTTCACGCTGGGTGGAGTCAGGCCGGCACCTGTCGACGAAGCCGACCGCGACGAACTGCGCGCCACGTTTGAGCGCTACGGCGCCCCTGCGCTGTTGAGAGACTATCTGCAGGCCCTGCCGGAGAACAAACCGGTCATCGTTGGGCTCTTCGTGGACGGCGCCGGCCACGTCTTTGTGGCCCCGGAAACCTCGCGGGTCGACGCGGGCACGGTCATCGACGTATTCCGCGACGACGGCGTCTTTCTGGGGCGGGTCGCGGTTCCGGAAGCGGTCAGGATCGACGCCTCCAAGGCCTATGCGAGAGGGGACTACATGCTCTTCGCGGGTGAGGACGAGGTCGGCACGCCCTATGTGACCCGGCTGCGGATTCGGCGGTGATGAGACTTGCCGCATATCGATATGCGATATACCATCGTAGATGATCCGGAGCTTCCGATGCAAGGATACTGAGCGGCTCGCCCGTGGATACCGAGTCCGACGGTTCCAGCCCTTCGAGCGGGTAGCCCAGCGGAAGCTGGCACAGTTGGACGCCGCTGCGACGCTGGACTTCCTGCGAGTTCCGCCCGGCAACCGCCTCAAGGCTTTGAAGGGTGACCGCCACGGCTACCACAGCATCCGGATCAACGACCAATGGAGACTGTGTTTCCGTTTTGAAGCGGGGAACGCCTACGAAGCCGAGATCGTCGACTACCACTGATGGAGAAAACACCATGACGCGACTGGATCCGGTGCATCCCGGGGAGGTATTGAAGCACGACTTCATGGAGCCGTTTGCGCTTTCGTCCACTGCCTTGGCCCGGGCGCTCGGGGTGACACCTGCGCGAATCAACGAGATTGTGCGGGGTCGGCGTGGTATTACTGCGGAGACCGCCCTGCGTCTTGCCAGGTATTTCCGTACCGACGCCCAGAGTTGGATGAACCTGCAGGATCGGTACGAACTCGCGGTGGCCGAGCGGAAAGTGGGCGACGCACTTGCCGAGATTCGGCCACGGGACGTCGCGTAGGTAGTCCGGACCGAACCGGCGCTGTGTCACCGACAGCCGGGTTCCGAGGCATCGTCGATGTTCCACCGAGCCGACTCGTATTCCTCAACCAGGGTCACCAACACCTCCAGCCTGTCGGATTCCGGCGTGTTCGGGTCAAAGCCCATCAAGCGGTCGATCTGCGCCAGCGCCGCGTCGTAGTCCGTCTCGTTTCTGATCGGCCTGATCGTCATGCTGAATGCCTCCTCCCCCCTCACGGCCCCAGTGCCCCCAACGGAATCACGCTCACCCCGTCTTCGCGCGTATAACCATACCCGCTGCTGACAATCACGCCCAGCAAAACCGGCTTTCCCATGCGCTTCGGATCCACCCTCTCCGCCAGCCTGAGCAGGTTGCGAGCACCCGTGTCCACCCGGCCCTCGCCGAGCTTGACCTCGAAGGCAGCCCAGCGGCCATCATTGGCTTGCACGATGGCGTCCACCTCCAGGCCTCCCTTATCGCGGTAGTGAAACACTTCGGCGTCCGCCGCCTGGGCGTAGACCCGCAGATCCCGTACGACCATCGACTCGAAGAGGAACCCCAAGAAGTCGAGGTCCCGGAGCAGGCGGGCGGGAGTCGCACGTACCGCAGCTACGGCAAGTGATGGATCCGCGAGGTGCCGGACCGGTTTGCTCCGCAGGACCGATCTCGATCTCAGATGCGTGGGCCAGGCAGGCTGGTTCTCCAGGATCATGATCCGCTCCAGCGCTCGCAGATAGTCGGCAGCAGTATGCACGTTGATGGCGGACACGCCTTCGCCGGTGTCGGAGGCGAGGGTTGCGGTCGCGGCCGGGGTCGCGACGTTCCGCGCCAGGGACCGCAGGAGCATACCCACTCTCACCGGATCTCTCCTCTTTCCGTCTCCGCTACCGATGTCCAAACGGCGGATCTCGTCCAGGTGATCCTGGTTGGCGCGCAGGGCCAGTCGCGTGGAGCGTCCGAGATTGACCGGCCATCCACCAACGCAGATGAGCTCCGCCAGTTCATCGAGTGGGATGACCGACCTGCCAGCCGTGGCACGGGTCCCGTCCAGGAGGCCTGCCAGCGAAACTTCGCCTGAAGAGCGGTCGAGTTCGAAGAGTGAGAGCGGACGCATGCGAAGGCGTGTCAGGCGTCCGGCCCCGGTGTGGCGCGTCGCGTCGTCGGCCGGCATGGCAGACCCGGTCAGGATGAACTGGCCCGGCAGGCGCCGGTCGTCCACCGCCCTCCTGACGTGGTTCCAGACCGTCGGCTCCAGTTGCCATTCGTCGATGAGCCGGGGGGCGTCACCGATCAGGACGCGGGCGGGCTCGAGACGGGCGAGGCGCCGTGCGATATCGTCGACATCGAGCCGCGCTTCGCTCGCGGCAATCTCACGCGCGGTGGTGGTCTTCCCGCACGCCCGGGGGCCTTCGATCACGACAGCTCCCGTGGCCTCCAGGCGCTCGGCCAACTCCTTGTCGACGATTCTACGGTGGTAGGTCATGATGTAAGCATGATAACCGAATGGAGGACCCCCTGGAAGAGCCCAATAGCAGGTTCGGCATCACAATAATGACAGAAACGGACACCATCCAATAGCAGGAATGGCGTCAGAGCAGTAGCAGATTCGGACTGACCACCCCTCCCCCTACGGACGGAACAGCACCCCGACCTTGACGCCTTGGCGTTCCGGGCCCGTCGGAGCGTCGTTGGGGTCGGCGTAGAGCAGCCAGTAGCACCGTGTCGGGTGGTTGATCCCCGTCAAGTGGGCTACAGTGGACGCGCCCGACGCGACGCCGACGCTTGTGGCGTGGTAGAACCCGTGCTGCGACTGGGCGGAGGCCTGACAGTAAATGTGGCGTGAGCCACGGAAAACCGACGACCATGCCGCACGCTACACGATTCCAGACTTCAGCCAGCCTCGTAATTGCGGTGGCGCTCGTTCACCTGGGCACCGCCTGCACCGAAGACAGCGACGGCGACGAAGGCTCGCTCGACGCCGTACCAATCTTCGAGGGCACCGTCGATCTTGAATTCGGCGATATCGACGGTGACGATCCGTACCTCTTCACCAGAATAGAGTCGATCGCCGAGGACCCGGGCGGACGATTGATCGTGGCCGACATGCAATCGCACGAGATACGCGTGTTCGATCCCGAGGGTCGCTTCATGTTCCGCTTCGGCGGTCCGGGAGAGGGCCCCGGCGAGCTGACATATCCCTGTTGTCTGGCGTTCGGCCCGGACGGCGCGCTGTGGGTGCGCGAGACCACTCGCTACAGTGCGTTCCAGCTGGAAGATGCGGGCGCGGAGTACGTCCGCGGACAACAGATCGTCCATTTCGGTCAGGGAATGGTCGCTCCGATCACCTTCGACGCCGAGGGCCGTCTCATCGACATCGGTCCTTCGCACAGGCCCGAAGGCGGGAGCGTGATGACGCGCTTCCACCTCGGCGCGGACGGGGCCGACGACGAGGTGCCGATGGCCGATCCCGAACGGCAGGCAACCGGATCGACCACGGTGGACCGCATGCTCGGGGAAACGGCTGTCACCATGTTCGTCTATCAACCCTTGGGCCCGGGGTGGATTCACGCTCACGGTCGCGGCGGCACCTGGGCCGAGGCAGTCACCTCCGACTACGTGGTCAACCTCCACCACGCCGACGGCACGGCGTCCCGGATCGAGGGTCCGCTTCTTCTCGGAGCCGAGCTCAGCCCGGACGAGCACGCCTGGGCGCAGAGCTCGATAGACCGCGACGTGCAGCGGCTCGATCTCGATCAGCACCCCTTTGGGATCCCGGACCGCAAACCGCCGCTCAGTGCCATCTACTTCGATCGGTCCGGTCGGCTGTGGATCGAGAAAACCGGGGCCGCAGGCAACGACTTGCGAGAAGCTGATGTCTATGAGGGAGACGCCCTGGTGGCGCGCTATCGGTGGCCGCGTCGAGTACGGCCCGGCAGCGTCACCTGGGCGAGTGAGTCGGTGCTGTACGGGACTACCACCGACTCCCTGGGTGTCCAGCGCGTCGCACGAGTACGGTTCCGGAGGCAAACATGACCGGCCGCATCTTCTCGCTCACGGCCGCATCGGTCCTCTGCTTCGGTTGCGCGCCTGCCGACAACTCGTCGCAAGCCGCGATCGTGCGCGACAGCGCGGGCATTCTGATCGCGGAGAATCCGCTCGGGACCGCTGGCGAGGGATGGACCCTCCAGCAGCCCCCGGTCCTGGAGATCGGACGAGGCGAAGGCCAGGGCGCCGGCTCGGATCTCTTCGGAGCCGTCGCGCACGCCATACGGCTGTCGAACGGAAGCATCGCCGTAGCGGACAGGCACGCGCAGGAGATCCGCGTCTTTGACGGTGACGGCGAGCACATACACGCCTTCGGGCGACCCGGTGAAGGCCCCGGCGAGTTCACGACCCTGTGGTCGATTGCGGAGCTGGCCGGTGACACGATCGCGGCGATCGACCCGCGGGGCGGCCGGGTATCCCTCTTCGATGCCGCGGGCGTGTTCGGCCGTTCGTTTCCCATCCCCCGGCTTCCCGGCGCGTCCGCCCCCAACTTGGTCGGTTGGCTGACGGACGGCATCCTGCTCATTGAGACCCTCACCCGACCGGTTTCACGGGATACTCGCGACCAGTCCACGCATTTCCTGTACGCGGTCGACCGCCATGGCGAGATCCTGGGGACGCTGGGTGAGTACCCGGGCAGCCCGCTGGGCCAAAACGGCCTTGCGATGGGCTTCGCGTCGCGGGCGGAGTTCGCGGCGGGCGGGAGTGTGGCCTGGGTGGGGCAGTCCGGACGCTTCGAGCTAGTGGCACATGACCGAACCGGGGCCGTGCGGCGGATCGTGCGTCTGGAGCGCGTGGCCAGAGCGGTGACGGCGGAGGAGACGGCGGAGGCCCAGGCCGCGGTCGAACAGAGTCTCCAAGGCGCGTCGGGTCCGGCGGTGGAGAGGATTCTTGCGACCGAGTACGCGAGGCAGCATCCCGTCCACGGAACCCTCCTCACCGACAGGGCGGGCAACCTGTGGGTGGAGCGGTACCGCAGCCACCTGCTCGGGGATCCGGGTCCGCAGGAATGGGACGTCTTCGACGGCGAAGGCCGGCTGGCCGCCTACCTGGTGACTCCGAGCGACTTTCAGATCACCGACATCGGCGCGGATTTCGTCCTCGGGTTCCACACGGATGAGTTGGGCGTGCAGACGGTGCGGATGTATCGGTTGGTCCGAGACACCGCCTCATGAGCCTCTGGTCGCGCAGACGTCTGCTGGAGAGCGGATCGGCCGCGGCCATCGCCGCCGTCTGGGGATGCACGCCGCGCGAGCCAGCGGCGGACGGATCCGAACCAGCGGCGGACGAAGACCGCACCAACCCACCCGCGCCTCTCACCGGCCCTCGCCGCCCGCTTGCCGCACCGGGCCCGATGCTCCCGCCCGTCCCGGCGATCCTGCTCACCGTGAACGGGCGACCCGGTGACCCCGACGAGATCTCGGTGCTGTGGACGTTCGTCATCAACGGCGACCCGCCCCAGATCGGGGTGAGCGCCGGCCTGGAGCATCAGGCGAGGGAACTGCTGGAGCTGCACGACGAGTTCGTGCTGAACGTCCCGGTCGCGTCCATGGTGAACGCCTTCGACACCGTCGACATGAACTCCGGCCGCGTAGCCGACAAATTCGAACTCTCGGGCCTGACCCGAGGCGCGGCTACCGCAGTCGATGCGCCCACGGTGGAGGAATCCCCCATCCACTGCGAGTGCCGCACCATCGCCTCACTCGAGGTGCCGCCGGAGCGGAAGCTCTTCATCGCAGAGGTCGTGGCGACGACCGTCGTCGAGGGCTCGGTCGATGACAACGACCGCCTGATCGTGCCCGCAGTCGACTTCTTCGGGATGACCGCAGGGAGCGGCGAGCACTACACGATGGGTCGCCCGGTCGGCAACATCGGGATGACGGTCGGTCGGAGCGACATCAGGTATTGACGGGGGCGCCCGCCTCAGTACCCCAGCAGCCCCGGCAGCCACAGCACCACGCCCGGCACCAGCGCGATCACCATCGTCAGCGCCAGCATCAGCGCCAGGTAGGGCCACAGGGGCCGCGCAACCTCCGCAGGCTCGACCCCTCCCACCGAGCACGCCACCAGCAGGCTCACCCCCACCGGCGGCAGAAACACCGAAATCCCCTGGGTCGCCACGATGACGGCGCCGAAGTGCACGGGATCGATCCCGAGCTGCATCGCCAGGGGCAGCAGGATCGGCGTCAGCAGCACGACCGCCGGCACACCCTCCAGAATCGCGCCGAGCAGAAGGAAGATGAGGATGGTGAGGACCATGAAGCCGACCTGGCCGCCACCCATCGCCACCACCGACGATGCCAGCGACTGTGGAGCCTGCATGATGGCCAGCACCCAACCCAGCAGGCGCGCCGCGCCCACCACGAACAGGACCATCCCGGAGACGATGGCGGTCTGAACGAGCTTGCTCCACAGGTCGCGGGCGGTGAGCGACCGGTACACCGGCCCGGCCAGGAGCAGCGCGTAGGCGACGGCCACGGCGGCGGCCTCGGTCGGCGTGAAGAGCCCGAAGCGGATGCCACCCAGGATGACCACGATCATGAAAAGCGGAAGCACGGCGTCGAGCGCGGCGCGGCGGACCTCGGCGAACGACGCACGCTCGGCGGCCGGCCACCCCTGCCTGCGTGCCTGCCACCCGATCTGCGTCATCAGCCCCACGGCGATCAGCAGCGCGGGCGCGATCGAGGCGACGAACAGGGCGCCGATGGAGACGTTGCCGATGACGCCGTAGAC
Source organism: Longimicrobiales bacterium (assembly GCA_965205005.1). Lineage (GTDB taxonomy): Bacteria > Gemmatimonadota > Gemmatimonadetes > Longimicrobiales > Gaopeijiaceae > Bin94. The sequence goes on from OZ242028.1 coordinate 4,409,158, forward strand.
GACCATCACGATGGCCGGCGGAATGAGAATCCCCATCCCGCACGCGGCCGACACGATCGCGGTGGCGCGCGCGCGGCTGTATCCGTTCGCGGTCAGCTGGGGCACCATGATGCCCCCGATGGCGGCCGCGTCCGCGGACGTCGAGCCCGACACGCCCGAGAAGAACATCTCGGCCATGATCACCACCTGCCCTAGCCCTCCGGGGAGGTGTCCCACGAGCGTCCGCGCCAGCGTCACCAGGCGGCGGCTGATCCCGCCGACGTCCATGAGAAAGCCGGCCAGGATGAAGAGCGGCACCGCGAGCATGGGGAACGAGTCCATTCCGGTGACGATCTGCTGCGGGATGACGACGAGCGGGAGGTCGGCGACGACGATGGCGATGACCGCCGCGATCGCGAGCGCGAAGCCGATGGGGACGGCGGCGATGACCAGAACGCCGAAGATACCGACGAGCAGGCCGCCCATCAGGGGGCACCTTCGGCGGCGTCAGCCCACCCTGCCAGCATGTGGACCACCATCAGTGCGCCGGACACCGGCGCGGCGGCGTACACGAGCGCGACGGGCAGGTTGAGCGCGGGCGATCGCTCTCCCATGGTGAGATCCATCAGCGCGACACCGGTGCCGATCAGGAGGACCGCGAAGGTCAGCACGACCACCCTGGCGCCCACCTCCACAGCCTTTTTCATGCGCGGGCGCAGCTTCCGGGTGACCTGATCGAACCCGAAGTGCGCGCGGTTCTCCACCGCCAACGACGCCCCGAGCAGCGACACCCAGACGAAACAGAAGCGCGAGACCTCCTCGCTCCATGGGTTCGGGTAGGCGAAGAGGTAGCGCATGAGCACCTGAAGGAGGACCACGGCGGCAACCGTGATCACGAGCGCGCCCGCGGCTCGGGTCTCAAGCGTGACGAGGGCCCGGTTGAGGGCCAGGAATCGCCGCCTCATCGGGGCTCCGCCCTGGGCGCGGCCACTCCTGCGGCCGCTGCACGCTCCACCTCCGCCACCAGCCTCGCGATCAGGACCTCACCCTCCGGGAGCCGCCCGGCCAACTCATCCCGGATGCGCGGTTTGACCGCCGGCGCAAACGGCGTCAGATCCGGCCGTGAGATCTCCACCCCGTTCGCGCGCATCTGTTCGATCGCGTCCGCCTCCATCTCGCGCGCGACCTGGCTCTGGTACGCGAGTGCGTCGGCCGCCGAGCGGTCCACCGTCTCCCGGATGTCCGGGGGAAGACCCGCGTAGAACGGCTCGTTCACCACCAGGGTGATCGGGTTGTAGGTGATGGACGTGAAGCTGTAGAACTTCGCCACCTCATGGAGCCGGCTGCTCACGAACCCGATCGCGTTGGCCTCCCCGCCATCGATCACGCCCTGCTGCAGCGCCGAGTAGACCTCGCCGTAGTTCATCGGCGTCGCCTGGACGCCCAGCGCGGAATAGGCCGCGAGGTACGTCGCATTCTGCAGGACGCGAAGCTTGAGTCCGGCGAGATCTTCGGGCGCTTCGACGCGTCGGCGCTTGTTGTAGACGTGACGGAACCCGTAGTCGAGGAATCCCAGCGAACGGACGCCCGTGCGCTCAAGAAGGAGGTCGCGCCACCAGTCCCCGACGGGGCCGTTCATCACCGCGAGCCCGTGATCCCGCGTGTTGAAGAGGAATGGGAGGTCGAAGATCTGCGTCTCGGGTACCCAGCCCGAGAGCACGGGCGTGCCCGTGATGGCCATGTGGACCGCGCCGACCTGGATCTGTTCGAAGGCCACGCGCTCGCCGCCGAGCTGTCCCGACGGGTAGATGACGACCCGGAACCGCCCGCCGGTGCGCTCGTGCATGAGGTCGCGGAAGCGCTCCGCCATAAGGTGGAGCTCGGAGCTGCCCGAGAGGACGTGCGAGAAGGGGACCTCCCAGGCGGGGGCGTCGCCCGGGTCGGGGTTGTCGGCAGCGCCGGGCATCGGGCCGCGGCACGCCGAACCCAGGAGCGCGGCCGCGGCAGCCAGGCCGAAGCCGGCCCGGACCGGCCCCAGGCGCGCGGTCACGCCCGGCTCACCAGATCGTCTGGCCGGCGTCGACGAACACGGACGCGCCGGTCATGAGGCGTGCCTCGTCGTTCGAGGCGAGAAACACCACGGCGCCCACCACGTCGTCCGGCGTGCCGATCTCCCGAAGCGGGATGCGCGCGAGGCGGCCCTCGCGGAACGCGTCCTGCGCGATGTCCGCCCGGTTGATGTCGGTCTCGATCAGGCCCGGCGCGACCGCGTTCACCCGGATCCCGTAAGGCGCGAGCTCGAGCGCCATCTCCTTCGTCAGCATCTCCACGCCCGCCTTCGACACGCAGTAGTGCGTGAGGTTCGGGGCGGCCACCGCCTGTCCGGCGGACGACACGTTGACGATTGCGCCCGGCGTCCCCGCCTCGACCATGCGGCGCGCCACCGCCTGCCCGACCAGGAAGTAGCCCTTGAGGTTCACGTCGACGATGGCGTCCCACTCTTCCTCGCTGATCTCGAGGAAGGGCGTGCGCTTCAGGATCCCGGCGTTGTTCACCAGGATATCCAGGCCGCCCAGGAAGTCGTGCGCCTCGGCGACGAAACGCTTCACGTCGGCGCGCGAGTCCGTCGAGCCCTGCACCGCCACCGCCCGGCGCCCCATCTGCCTGATCTCCCGCACGGCGCTCTCGGCATCCGCGCGGCTGCGCCGGTAGTTGACCGCCAGGTCCGCTCCTTCACGGGCGAGCCCCAGGGCAATGGCCCGGCCGATGCCCCGGGACCCGCCGGTGACGAGCGCGCGCTTGCCCTCGAGCCGCACGATCAGGCCAGGTCGAACCGGTCCAGATTCATCACCTTGTCCCACGCGGCAACGAAGTCACGCACAAAGGCACGCTGCCCGTCATCGCACGCGTAGATCTCCGCGAACGCCCGGAGCTGCGAGTTCGAGCCGAAGACGAGGTCGACGCTGGTGGCGGTCCACTTCACTTCGCCCGTCCTGCGGTCACGTCCCTCGAACTGGTCTTCCGATCCGTCGGACGCCTGCCACTCGATGTCCATGTCGAGCAGGTTCACAAAGAAGTCGTTGGTCAGCGTCCCCGGCCGGTCGGTGAAGACGCCGAGCCCGGATCCCCCGGAGTTGGCATCCAGAGCGCGCAGGCCGCCGACCAGCACCGTCATCTCGGGCGCGGTCAGCGTCAGCAGGTCCGCCCGGTCCACCAGCAACTCGGCCGTCGGCCTGCCATTGCCGTCTCCGCCAAAGTTGCGGAACCCGTCCACCTTCGGCTCCAGCACGGCGAACGATTCCGCGTCGGTCTGTTCCGGCGACGCGTCCGTGCGCCCGGGAGAAAACGGCACCTCCATGTCGTGTCCGGCGTTCTTCGCGGCCTGCTCGACGGCCGCACACCCGCCCAGCACGATCAGGTCGGCGAGCGAGACCCGCTTCCCGCCGGACTGCGAACCGTTGAAATCGTCCTGAATCCCCTCCAGCACGCCCAGCGCGCTCGCCAGTTCGGCCGGGTCGTTAACCTCCCAGCCGTTCTGGGGCACCAGGCGGATGCGCGCCCCGTTCGCCCCACCGCGCTTGTCGGTCCCGCGGAACGTCGACGCGGACGCCCACGCGGTCGAGACCAGCCGCGAGACGGACAACCCCGACGCCAGCACCCTGCCCTTGAGGTCGGCGATGTCGTCGGCGTCGATCAGCTCGTGGTCGACGTCCGGCACGGGGTCCTGCCACAGCTGCGGCTCGGCGGGCACCTCGGAACCCAGATACCGCGAAACAGGCCCCATGTCTCGGTGCGTGAGCTTGTACCACGCCCGCGCGAACGCATCCGCAAGCTCGTCCGGGTTCTCCAGGAACCGCTTCGCGATCGGCGCGTAGACCGGGTCCATCCTCAGCGACAGGTCGGTCGTCAGCATCATGGGGGCGTGCGTCCTCGACGGATCGTGGGCATCCGGCACGGTGCCCACGGCCGCGTCGTCGGTCGGGGTCCACTGCGCCGCCCCCGCGGGACTCTTCACCTGCTTCCAGTCGTAGCCGTGCAGGTTCTCCAGGAAGTTGTTGTCCCACTTGACCGGGTCGGTCGTCCAGGCCCCCTCGATCCCGCTGGTGACGGAATCGACGCCCTTGCCGCTGCCGAAGCGTGTCTTCCAGCCGAGGCCCTGCTCCTCCAGGTCGGCGCCCTCCGGCTCGGGGCCGACGTACCGGCCGACATCCGCAGCGCCGTGCGCCTTGCCGAAGGTGTGTCCGCCGGCGATCAGCGCGACCGTTTCCTCGTCGTTCATCGCCATGCGGCGGAACGTCTCCCGGATGTCGCGGGCCGCCGCCACGGGATCCGGCTTGCCGTTCGGCCCCTCGGGATTCACGTAGATCAGGCCCATCTGCACGGCGCCGAGAGGCTCGTCGAGTTCGCGGTCGCCCTTGTAGCGCTCGTCGCCAAGCCACGTGTCCTCGGACCCCCAGTCGATGTCCTCGGGTTCCCACACGTCCTCGCGGCCTCCGCCGAATCCGAGCGTCCGGAATCCCATCGACTCCAGAGCGCAGTTGCCCGCGAGGATCATCAGGTCGGCCCACGAGATCTTGCGGCCGTACTTCTGCTTGACCGGCCACAGCAGCCGGCGCGCCTTGTCGAGGTTGGCGTTGTCGGGCCAGCTGTTGAGCGGCGCGAAGCGCTGGGTGCCCGCACCGCCGCCGCCACGGCCGTCGCTGATGCGGTAGGTGCCCGCGCTGTGCCAGGCCATGCGAATGAAGAGCGGTCCATAGTGCCCGTAGTCGGCCGGCCACCAGTCCTGCGAGGTGGTCATGACCTCTTCGATGTCCTGCTTCAGGGCGTCCAGGTCGAGCGACTTGAATTCCTCGGCGTAGTTGAAGTCATCGCCCATGGGATCGGGCGAGCGGGAATGGCGTTGAAGAGCCTTGAGGTCCAGCTGGTTCGGCCACCAGTCCTTGTTCGATCGGCGCATCTCGTGTCTTCCTCGGGGTTGGTCGGGTGCGTGGACGCGGGAGGGAGCGCTCCCCGTCCGGTGGTCTTGAAGTATGTGGACTCTATAGTATCGGGATAGTGTCCGGCACGGCAGACCCAGTCCCGATCGCGGAGCAGTCCATGAAGCCCCTGATCCGAGTTGCATTCGTTTGTTTGTTCGCCGCGGCGACCCAGGCGGCAGCCGCCCAGTCCTTCCCCTCCGACGACCCGGTCATCCGCGCGATCTGGGAGGAGGGCGTCGAGCGCTCGCAGGTCTACGAACTCGGCCAGGTGATGATGGACTCGATCGGGCCGCGACTCACCGGCTCGCCCGCCATGGCCGGCGCCAACGACTGGGCGCTGGCGAAGTACGCGGAGTGGGGCATCGAGGCCTACAAGGAGCAGTACGGCACCTGGCGGGGGTGGGAGCGGGGAATCACGCACATCGACCTCGTTGCGCCGCGCGTGCGGTCGCTGGAGGGGATGGCCGCCGCATGGAGCCCGGCCACCGACGGGCCCGTTGAGGGGGAGGTGGTGATTCTGCCCGACGCGGGCAGCATCGGAGCCTTCGCGGCATCGCTGTCGGAGCTGCGCGGCAGGTTCGTGCTCGTCTCGCGCCCGGAGCCGAGTTGCCGCGCGCCGGAAAACTTGGATTGGTTCGCGCGGCCCGAGACCATGGCCCGCATGACCACGGAGCGGGAGCGCGCAATCGAGGAGTGGAGCGAACGCGTGGGGAACACCGGGTTCCATGAGCGCGGGCTGCCGGAAGCGCTGAACGCGGCCGGACCCGCCGGGATCATACGCTCGCAGTGGTCCGAGGGCTGGGGCGTGAACAAGATCTTCGACACCCGCGCGGAGCGGGCACCGGTGCTGGACCTGAGCTGCGAGGCGTACGGGCTCCTGTACAGGCTGGCCGAAAACGACCAGGGGCCGGTGCTGCGCGTCGACGCCCAGGCCCGCTTCCTGGGAGAGGTGCCGGTCTTCAACGCCTTCGCGGTGATCCCCGGCAGCGCCGAACCCGAGGAGTACGTCATCCTCGGAGGCCACTTCGACTCCTGGGACGGCTCCGACGGCGCGCTCGACAACGGCACCGGCGCGGTCGCCGTCATGGAGGCGATGCGCATCCTGAAGAGCGCGGTTCCCAACCCGCGGCGCACCATCATCGGCGCGCTGTGGAACGGGGAGGAGCAGGGCCTGAACGGCTCGCGCGCATTCGTCGAAGACCACCCCGAAATCCTCGAGCGCACCCACACCGTGTTCAACATCGATCACGGGAACGGACCGGTCACCTTCATTCCCATGCAGGGGTTCGCCGGGGCGTCAGGGCGCTTCGGCGAATGGCTGGCGCAGATTCCGAGCGAGCTGGCGGACCTGGTCACCCTCGAGGTCCCGGGTATGCCCGAATCCGGCGGGACCGACCACGCGTCCTTCCTGTGCGCGGGCGTGCCGGCGTTCAGCTTCCACGTGGGCGACGGCCGCAGCGGCAGGAACATCGCCGACAACCGCTGGGACACGAGCATCTACACCTGGCACACCAACCGCGACACCTTCGACAAGATCGTCTTCGAGGACCTGCGCGACGACGCGGTGATGACGGCGATGTTCGCCTATCTGGCGTCGGACGACGCGGAGCGGATGCCCCGGACGCAGCGGGCGATGCCGGAGGGGACGGAGTGGCCCGCGTGCCGGGCGCCGGCGAGGAGTTCAGGCGGTGGCATCGGGTAGCGGCAGCTCACCCTAGCCATCCGGAGCACCGCCCATGGCGCGAAGCAGGTCGAAATAGGCGATCCACGCGTCGGACCTCAGAGCAAGCGCGCTCAGTTGGGCATCCTGAAACGCACCCGCCGCGTCGAGCAGCTCCAGCAACGACATTTCGAGTTCGGCGTAGGCAGCGTTTGCGGAGGCGAGAAGCGCCTCGCCGTCTGTAACCAGGTCGGTGGCGACAGCCGCGAGCCGGCTCCGCCGGGAGGCGTATCGATCGAACGCCGCCACCAGGTCGTACCGTGCCAGCCGCGTGCGCAGGTCGAGACGGTGTGACGACGCCAGGCTCCGGGCGGTCGCCTCGTCCCTGGTTGCGGTCCCCCGGTCGAAGAACGGCAAGGGAACATCGAGCGCCAGCCGCGCACCTCCGAGTCCATCCAGTTGATGCCGATATCCGATACCCAGCGTCGGTTCCGGGATCGCGTAGGTCTCCGCGATCTTCTGTGCGGCCCGGGCCGCATCGAGCTCGCGAGCCGCAACTTCCAGATCCGGTCGCCGGGACAGGGACTGAAGGGCGCTTTCGCGGGCCACCACCGGCGGCAGACCGACCACGCCGTCGGAAGGTCCGACTTCCCCCGTCCCGGACCCGGAAGTGATGAGCACGGCCAACTGCCTCCGCGCATCGCGGGACGCCAGCGCGGCCTCTGCCATCTGCTCCTCTGCCCGCACGCGCTCCAGACGCAGGCGCCGGGCCTCAAACGCAGCGATGTCGCCCGCGTCGAAACGGATTTCGGCGTCTTCGGCCACCGCTTGAATGACGGAGCCGCTCAAACCGACGATCCGTTCGGATTCCTCGGCGAACCAGGCGCGCACATAGGCCTCCCGGACCGCGAAAGCCAGTTCGATCGAGTCACCGCGGAAACCGGCCGTGGCGGCATCGATGGCGTGTTCGGCGGCCCGCCCCCTCGCGGCGGTCCGGCCGGGCCATTCCACCGGTTGTGAAATGCTGAAGGCCTCTTCCCAGAATGTCTCGTCCCCGTGTGCGAGGTCGTCGCGACCGAACGAGAACGCGGGGTTCGCGTAGGCGCGGGATTGCCGGGCAGCTCCCGAAACCCGTGCGGCTTCAGCGCGTGCGATCTTCAGCGCGAGGCTGTGCCCGGCGAATTCCTCGAGGGCTTCGGCCAGCGATACGCGTCGGACGGGTTCCTGTCCGCGGATCGCCGACGGCGACAGGGAGAAGCAGCAAACAACCAGGCAGAGCAGGGTTCGCGGTCTTGAAATCAGCATAACGCCTCGCAATGCGTTTGGGGTGTCAAAATGTCAACTATACTTGTCAGTATGTACTGTGTAGTTGACTATTTGGTGCTCGGCAGCAGCCCGTCCACCGTCCCGCTTCCCCTGATATACAGCTCCCGTTTCGGATAGGGGATCTCAACGCCTGCGTCGGAGAACTTCTCCATCGCCTTCTCGGTGATCTCGTCCGCGATCCGGCGCCGATTCCGCGCCTCCTGGATCCACACGCGCAGCTGCAGGTTCACCTCCGACGGCCCGAAACCCCGCACAATCACGATCGGCGCCGGGTCCAGCTTCACACCCCGCACTTCGCCTGCGGTCTCCTTCAGCAGGACCTTGGCCCGCTCGATATCCGACTCGTACGCGCACGAGAACGGGATCCTGAGCCGGATGTCCTGCCCCGACATGGTGTAGTTGATGATGTCGCGCCGCATGATCTCGTTGTTCGGCACGACCACCACGAGATTGTCGGGATTGCGGATCTTCGTTGCGCGCAGGCCGATTTCGATCACGTCCCCCCATGTGCCCGTCTCGCGGGGCGCGTTCCACAGCTCGATCCGGTCCCCAACCTGGAAGGGGCGGTCCATGATCAACAGCACGCCGGCGATCAGGTTCGACAGGGTGTCCTTGGCGGCAAGGGAAAGTGCCAGGCCGGCCACGCCGGCGCCGGCGAGCAGCGGAGCGATCTGAAGCCCCAGATGCGTCATTGCGAGCAGAATGCCGATCGCGATCACGATGAAGCGCACGAACCGGTTGATCATCGGCAGCGCGGTCTCATCCAGCGCCGTCTCCGAGGTACGGGATATGATCTGCGCCTCGAAGGTGCGCATGAGGTGCCCGACGAAACGGCTCAGCGGGAAGAAGACCACGCCGATCCAGATTCCCCACACCCAGTCGCGGGGCTGGGTAGCGTAGGGCACCCAGTCGCCTTCCGGCGTCTCCGTGCCGAGGATCGGCACCCATTCGCCCAGGATCCGCCACAACACCCAGGCGACCACCGTGAGCCGGAACGCGTGGCGCATGGCACGCACCAACTCGTCGTCGAGATCGGTTTCCGTTTTGGCAGCCACCCGCTTCTGGACACGGCGGAGGATCCAGCCTCCCACGACATACGCGATCGCGCCCAGCACGATGGCCACCAGGCTCGGGAACCACCGGGTCCTCACATAGCCGACCGCGCCGTCCCACAACTCCACCAGCTGGGCCCAGCTGAAATCGATGCCCAGTACGTCCATCGCCTCATCGCCTCCGGATCACCGGCAACACCACCCTGGACGGATGGGCCGGCCCGTGGTGGATGATCTGCGTGGCCACCACCGCCTCGTCCGGTCCCGCCAACCCCGCGTTGTCACGTCCCGAGTTGAGATTGCGCAGATAGAAGGGATAATAGCTGCTTGAGATTTCGACCCTGATGCGGTGGCCGGGACCGAAGACGTTGCCGGTCACGCGCCAGAAGTCCATGTGGTAGCGGTAGATCTGCCCCGGCTCGATCTCGCTCAGGCGGTCGGGGTTGAAGCGGCCGTCGTCTTCCGCGTCGCGGTGGCGCGCGCGCATGACCGCCTCGGCGAGCAGCATCGCCGATCCGTCGGGCCCGACATCGACGAGGCGCACCATCCAGTCGGTGTCGCGCGCCGAGGTCGACGCGTAGAGGACCGCCTCGATCGGTCCCGTGACCTCCATCGGCTCCCGGAAGACGGGCGTCTCGTAGACGAGGACGTCGTCGCGCAGGGCGGGCCCGCCGGCCTCGACGGCGCCGGGGATGTGACCGTGGTCACCGTAGGGCGACGGGGTGGGGTCGTGGGGGTCATAGACGTATGTGTCCGTCCCGTCGGCCGCGGGCATGTCCCATTCGAGCATGCCATCGCCCCGGCTGGAGTTCGCGCGGCCGCCCGACGCCAGGTACAGATCGGTCCACTCGGTGCCCGGCAGCGGCCAGTCGTCGGCCGTGTACCAGCGGTTCGGACCCATGACGAAGACATGGACGGGCGGGTCGTTCTCGACGCCGTTGTCGATGCCCTTGAGAAAATGGTCGTACCAGCGCGCGATGTAGCCGTCGAGGTCGATCCGGGCCTCGGGGCCGTAGTCGATGCCGCCGACGACGCGGTCGTTCAGGCCGTGGAACCAGGGGCCGATGATCAGCCTGGGGCGCCGCGACTCGGGCGTCGCTCCGTGGGCCTTCATCCCGAGGTAGTTGATGGGCGAACCGGGAAAATCGGCGTCGAACCAGCCGGTCATGTTCAGGGCGGGCACGGTGATGCGCGAAAAGGCCTCCGGCGACTGATACTCCATCCCGTCCCAGTACGGATCGGTGGCCACGTAACCGTTGATCCAGGACTTCCACCAGCCACCGTCCTGCATCCCCCGGGCCTCGTCGAGGGTCAGGTAGGGGGCGTGCAGCAGGTCTTCCCAGCGTGAGTTCGTGAACCCTCCATACGGCCCCTCCTCCTTCACCTGCGCGGTCCGTCCCGACATCCACGCGGCCCAGTCCACGAAGGGCCCCAGCATGATCCCCTGCTGGTAGGGGATGTTGTGGAAGGGGTCGGGAGGCGCGACTTCGGGCGCGATCGCCTTGAGCGACGGTGGCGCCTGGCTGGCGGTCCACCACTGGGTCCAGCCCAGGTACGAGCCGCCCATCATGCCGACGTTCCCGTTCGACCATGGCTGCGCCCCGATCCATTCCACGAGGTCGTACCCGTCGGTCTTGTGCTCGACGATGAAGGGATCCCACTCGCCGCCCGAATCGTAGCGCCCGCGCGAGTCCGCCAGCACGACCACATACCCGCGCCGCGCGAACCAGCGCGCCCGGTCGCGCGGTCCGTTGTTGTCGTACGGGGTGATGGTGAGGATCGCCGGGAAAGGACCGTCGCCGTCCGGGAAGTAGATGTCGGTCGAGAGGCGCACGCCGTCGCGCATGGGGACCAGATGACCGCGCTCCTCGATGACCTCGTGGACGGCGGGAGAATAGCTGCCCGGGTCAGGGGCCTGGGCGGCGGCGGACCACGGCCCGGCCAGCGACGCAACCAGGACGACCGCCGCGATATGTGCGGCCCGTCCGCTCAACCACCCGCACCGTCTGTCCGGGTTCCGCATAAAGCCTTGCCAGCGTCTCATACAATCATGCTCCTGCCCGGTCGCCGATGCCTTCACTGCACCCGCTCATGGTCCCCGCTGCGGCCCCGTGTGTCAACCGCCCACTGCCCCCAGCCGACGCAGCTTCGCGATCTCGCTCGGGTCGAACCCGTAGTCCGCAAGCACTTCATCCGTGTGCTCGCCCATGCGCGGCGCGCTCCGCTCCACCGGCGTCAGCGGCTCCGAGAACTTGACCGGCATGCCGAGCGCCCGGGCCTCGCCATAGCCCTGCGGGACCCGGACCACCATGTCCCGGGCCGCGGTCTGCGGGTGCGTCAGCATGTCGGTGATCGTGGACACCGGTCCCGCTGGCACATTGGCACGCTCCAGCCGCTCAAGCCACGTCGCGGTGGAGGCCGCCTGCAGCCGCCGCGACAGCGCCACGCGCAGGTCGTCCAGATTCGCCATGCGATCCGCGTTCGTCGTGAACCGCGGATCCTCCGCCAGCTGCCCCAACTCCAGCACCTTCACCAGCCGAAGCCAGTTGACCTGGTTCCAGCCCCCGACCGTGATCCAGCCGTCCGCGGTCGGCAGAGCCTCGTAGGGCGCCGCCAGCGGGTGCGCGGAACCGAGCGGGCCGGGCGACTGCCCCGTCGCCAGCGCCACGGCCGACTGCCAGAAGGTCTGCGTGATGCCTGCCTCGTAGAGCGACGTGTCCACCCGCTGGCCGACCCCCGTGCGCTCCCGCGCGAACAGTGCGGCAGCGACGCCCAGCGCACCGAGAATCCCCGCCGTAATGTCGGTCAAAGGCGGCCCGCACTTCACCGGTGGCCGTCCCGGCCCCTCTCCCGTCACGCTGAGCAGCCCGGTCATGCCCTGGGCGATGAGATCGAATCCCCGCTGCGACGCCAGGGGCCCCGTTCTGCCGAACCCCGTGATCTGACAGTAGATGAGGCCGGCGTTCGCCTCCCGGAGTGTTTCGTACCCCAGTCCGAGTCCCTCCATCACGCCTTCGCGGAAGTTTTCGATCACCACGTCGCAGCGCGCGAGCATGCGCCGCGCCACGTCCCGGCCCGGCTCCGTCTTCAGGTCGATCACGATGCCGCGCTTGTTGCGGTTCATCATGATGAAGGCCGCAGCGGTCCCGCCCATCTCCGGCGGCGCGAACGCGCGCGTCGGGTCGCCGGCCCCGGGCGGCTCCACCTTCACCACATCGGCGCCCATGTCCGCGAGCATCCGCCCGCACGTCGGCCCGGCCATGACGTGCGCCAGTTCCACCACCCTGGTCCCGGCGAGCGGCCCCTCCACCACCCTACTCCCCGGAGAAGCGGGGCGGACGCTTCTCGAGAAACGCCGCCGTCCCCTCGCGGTAGTCCCGCGTCCGGAATGCGTCGTAGGCCTCCTCCCGCTCCTCTTCGCGCAGCGGATCCGGGTCGGCCGTGCGCCGTACGAACTTCTTGTGCCACCGGTTCACCAGGGGCGCGCCCCGCGCGATGTTCCGCGCGACCGCGGCGCCCGCCTCCACCACCTCCCCGTCCGGCACGATCCGGTTGACGATCCCCATCTCGCGGGCGCGGCGCGCATCCACCAAGTCGCCCGTGAGGAGGATCTCCAGCACCGCCCCCGCCCCCGCCGCGGCGAGCAGCGGCGCCATCTCCTCGTAGGCCATGGTCGCGCCGAGACGGTTGACCGGGGCGCCGAAGCGGCTGGAATCCCCGCACACCCGAACATCGCAGCACGCCGCAATGATGAGCCCCCCGCCCACGCACAGCCCCTGCACGACGGCCACCGTGGGATGCGGACAGTCGTACACGCCCCTCACGCCGCGCCGCACGGCGGCCGCGTAGCGGGTCACCTGCGCGGGCGTGCTGCGCTGCGCCCCGAACGCGCCGATGTCGGACCCGGTCGAAAACGCGCGCCCTCCCCGCCCTTTCACCAGTACGCACCGCACCGAGTCGTCGGCCGCGAGTTCCTCGAAGATCCCGCCCAGACGCTCCCAGCCGGCCATGTCCAGCACATTGAGCCGGTCGGGGTAGCTGAGCGTCACGGTCACTATGTCCGCTTCGCGGGACGCAACGACGCGCTCGGAGTTGCTCATCGGTAGAACACCTCGACGAGCGCCATCGAGAACGAGGGCACATAGGTGACGACCAGCAACACCGCCATCAGGACCGCAATGAACCACAGGTTGGCCCGGGTGACGGCCCAGATGTCCGCCTTGGCAACCGAGCAGGCGGTCACCAGAACGGAGGCCACGGGGGGCGTCTGCTGTCCGATTCCGAGGTTGAGCGTCACGATCAGTCCGAAGTGTACCGGGTCGATGCCCAGCGCCTGCACCAGCGGCATCACGATGGGCACTACGAGAATGATCGCCGCGGCCGAGTGGAGAAAGAGCCCGATCGCCAGCAGGAAGACGTTGAGCAGGGCCAGGATCGCCAGCTTCGAATCGGTCAGGCCGGTGATGGCCAGCGCGACCTGCTGCGGCACGCGCGCCTCGGTGAGGAAGTCGCCCAGGAGCGCCGACGCCGCAACCAGCAGCATGACCACCGCCGTCTGGTGCCCGCACTCGAGAACCGCGCGGCGCAGCCCTGAGAAGGTCAGTTCGCGGTACACCACGCCGCCGATCACCAGCGCGGCGACCACCGCGAGGCCGGCGCCCTCGGTCGCGGTCACCCAGCCGGTGAAGATCCCGCCCAGGATGATGACCGGCAGGAGCAGCGACCACCCGGCCGCCCTGAAGGTCTCGATCACGCGCCTGATCCGGAACGCCTCCTCGACGGGGAGATTGTTGCGCCGCGCCCACAGGTACGACGCGAACATCATGAGTACGCCACCCACGACCCCGGGGATGATCCCGGCCACGAAGAGTTCGACCACGGACGCGCCCGACATGACGCCGTACAGGATCATCGGGATCGAAGGGGGGATGATCACCGCGAGCGTCGCGGACGAGGAGGTCACCGCGGCGGCGAAGTTGCGCGTATAGCCGCGCTTCTTCATGGCCGGAATCAGGATCGACCCGAGCGCCGCGACATCGGCAACCGCGCTCCCCGAGATCTCGGCGAAGAACATGGAGGCCGAGATGCTCACCATCGACAGGCCGCCGCGGATGAAGCCGAACACCGCGGAAGCGAAGGCGATGAGCCGCCGCGAGATCCCCGTCGCGTTCATGATGGTCCCGGCGAGGATGAACAGGGGTATGGCGATCAGCGGGAACTTGGTCGCCCCCGAGAACATGACCAGCCCCACGTTGGGGATCGCCGCCCAGCCACCCAGCGCGATGATCGCCGCCACGGACATGACGCCCAGCGCGACCGCGATCGGCACGTTGATCAGGATCAGGGCCAGGAACAGCAGAACCAGGGCGACGGTCAAGGGAGCGTCCCCTCTTCGGCGCCGGGTTCGCCGCGCAGCGCCTCGGGAAGACTGAGCAGCTGCGCACAGATGAACAGCACCGCCCCGATCGGGATCACGGACTGGGCGAGGCCGGCGGATACGCCGGGAAGGCTCACGAGGCTCGTCCCCGAAAGCGCGGACTGGACCTCCCAGCCCGCCCAGGCCAGCACGGCGAAGAAACCGATCACCGCGACCTCCCCCGCGATCACGACGCAGGTCCGCGCCCTTCCGCGCAGCTGCTCCAACAGGGCCGGCACGCCGATGTGACCCCGGTGCAGCGCCGCCAGCGCGGCCCCGTAGTAGGTGAGCCACGCCAGGAGGATCGCGGCGACCTCGTCGTACCAGACCAGGGCGGCTCCGGCCTTGCGGTAGATCACGCCCGTGACCACGACGACGGCCAGGGCGACCACGATGACGATGACGATCGCCTCCAGCATCCGCTGGAAGACACGCCTCATCCGATGCGCACCGTTACTCGGATCCGGCCACCCTCAACGCACGATCGACCAGCTCCTGGCCCAGCTCCACGCTCGTGGTGAACTCGTCGTAGATGGGCTGGCTCGCCCTCTGGAACGCGTCCCCGTTGGCCCAGTTGACCGAGATTTCGGTGTCGCCAAGCGTCACCAGCAACTCCCGGTCCAGCCGCCTGGCCGTCTCGTAGACGAAATCCCGCAACCCGCGGGCCTCTTCCTCGACGACCGCGCGCACGTGCTCCGGAATGTCCGGCCAGTGCTCGGGTGAAACGGTCACGTACGCGGGCGTGTACACGTGCTCGGTCAGCGACAGGTATTGCTGCACCTCGTTCAGCTTGGACGCGTGAATCTGCGCGAGCGGGTTCTCCTGTCCGTCCACCACGCCGGTGCGCAACGCGATCAACACCTCCGAGAACGCCATCGGCACGGGATTGGCTCCGTAGTTCTGGAAGAGCTTCACGCGCCACGTCCCGCGGGGCGTCCTCAGCTTGAGTCCCGCCAGGTCCTCCGGCGCACGAACCGGCCGCAGGTTGTTGGTGACGTGGCGGTACCCGTTCTCCCAAACGCCCAGAATCCGGTATCCGTGGTTTTCCGCGAGCGGGGCCAGCACGGGCCAGATCACTTCCTCCTCGATCCGCGCCATGTGCCGCCGGTTCCGCACCAGGTAGGGCATCTCGAAGATGCCGAATTCCGGGATCCGCGAAGACATGATCGACGACGGCAGCGCCAGGTCCACGGTTCCCAGCCTGAGCTTGTTCAGGAGGACTTCGTCTCCACCCAGCTGGCTTGAACCGTAAACCAGAACTTCGGCTTCGCCCTCGAGGCGGGCGTTGACGCGCGCGGCGAATTCCTCGGCGGAAAGGGCGAAAAGCGATCCCGGCGCCCCCACGTGCCCGAAGCTGAGCTCCAGGACCTGCTGTTCCTCGGGGGCGGGAGCGCAACCCGCGGCGAAGAGCAGCGCCGCCAGAACCACCGCACGACCGATCCCGGGGAGGGCACGGCCGGAAAGATGTGTGTGGTCACTCTCCCGGGCCCGCTCCCGCATTGGTTGACCTCCTGAATGATTGCGAGTTTCCCTTTGCAAGATGCCCGAATCGCGCGGCCCGCGCCAGACAGGATGGGCTCAGCGACGTGTTGCCCGGCCGGTCCCGTGTTGCCCGGTCCGGGTCGCGAGTCTACGTTGTCCGCCGAGTCGAAAACGCCCCCCGAGATGTTTGCGTCCGGCCGGCGGAAAGTCCTTGGCTGGACGAGAGGGAATATGGTCTGGCGACACGTGTGTGCGCGGACCTTTCCCTGACAGGCCAGGAGGGGGCAATGCGGGAATTCGCAAATCCGCGCGGGCGGATTCGATGGTGCGTCGCCGTGGTCGCGGGCGTACTCGTGGGCGGCCCGCTCGCCGCTCAGGACACGGCGGTGTCGGGCACGGTCGTGGACGAGCAGGGAGCACCGGTCGCCAACGCACAGGTCTTCGTCGAGGGGACGAGTTCCGGAACGCTCACCAATTCGCAGGGCGCGTTCCGCCTTGCGGTGCCGGCCGGACCGGTCACCATTCGCGTGGTCAGCCTGGGGTACCGTGCGGAGCAGCGAGAGGTAACGGCGCCGGCCGAGGGTGTCCGGTTCGAGCTTGTGGCAACCGCCATCAACCTCGACGCGATCGTGGTCACGGGCACGGCGGGCGCGGTCGAGCGCCGCGCGGTGGGCACGGCAATCGCGACGATCAACGCCGCCGACCAGGTAGCGCTGGCTCCCACTCCCGATGTCAGTCAGCTGATCAACGGACGGGCTCCGGGCGTCGTGGTGACGCCGGGGACCGGGATGGTCGGGAGCGGCCCCACGATCCGTATCCGCGGCGCATCGAGCTTTTCCCTGGGCACGCAGCCGCTGATCTACGTGGACGGCGTGCGGCTCGACAACGGTGTGGGCACGGGCATCTCGATCCAGGGGTTCGGGTCCGGTGTGGTCAACCGCCTGAACGACATCAACCCCGAGGACATCGAGAGCATCGAGATCATCAAGGGACCGGCGGCCGCCACACTCTACGGCACCGAAGCATCCAACGGCGTGATCCAGATCCTCACCAAGAAGGGCAGATCGGGGGCCCCCGAGTGGGGGGTGACCATTCGCCAGGGCGCCAACTGGTTCCACAACGCGGAGACCCGGATCGAGCCGAACTGGGGGTTCGACCCGGTAACGGGCGAGCCCTACCAGCACAACCTGTTCGAGTCCGAGCGGGCGCTCGGCAACACGATCTTCGACACCGGACACCTGCAGAGCTACGGCGCCAACGTGCGCGGCGGCACCGACGACGTCCGCTACTACCTCGGGGCCGACCTCGAGCTCAACGAGGGCATCGAGCCCACCAACAGCCTCTGGCGGCTGAGCACACGCAGCAACATCACACTGTCGACCGATGCGAGCTACGACCTGACCGCATCGATCGGGTACAACCAGGGGAGGACCAACCTCGCCTGCGAGGCGGGCTGCGGGGGCCGCATGTGGGCCACCATGTTCGCCCTGCCGGGCAACCGGGACACCCGCTTCCGCGGCTTCATCAGCTACCCGCCGGAGGTGATCTCCGAAGCGTTCAGGTTCTGGCAGGACACCGAGCGCTTCACGCTGAGCATGTCCGCCAACCACCGGCCGACATCGTGGCTCAGCCACCGTCTGAACGTCGGTCAGGACCGCGTCTTCGAGGACAACATGCAGCTCTGGGAGCGCATGGCACCGGACATCGCGCAATTCTTCGGCGCGAACACGGCGCGTGGCGGAAAGTTCGTGCAGTCGCGGGACGTCGAGAACACGACCTTCGACTACAGCGCAACCGCCTCGTTCGACCTCACAGGTTCCATCCGCTCCGCCACCACGGCGGGCGCGCAGTACTATCGCCGCTTCACCGAGTTCCTCGTGACCGAGGGAAACAACTTCCCGGCCCCGGGGCTCACGGTCGTCGACGCGCTCGCGCAGACATTCGGCGGCGAGGACTTCGTCGAGAACAGCACCGTGGGTCTCTTCGTGCAGGAGCGCGTCGAGGTCGGCGACCGCCTGTTCCTCACGGCGGCGATCCGGGGCGACGACAACAGCGCCTTCGGCAAGGACTACGACTTCGTGGTCTACCCCAAGGCGAGCATCTCCTGGGTGCTGAGCGACGAGGACTTCTTCAGCCTCCCCGGCGTCAGCGAATTCAGGTTGCGGTCCGCCTTCGGCATGTCCGGACAGCAGCCGGCGGACTACGCGGCGCTGCGCACCTTCGCTCCGGTGACCGGCGGCGGCGGCATCGCGGCGGTCACGCCGCAGTTCATCGGCAACGACGCGCTCGAGCCGGAAAAGGGCTCGGAGATCGAGGTCGGCTTCGAGGCCGGACTCTTCGACAGCCGGCTCGGCGTCGACTTCACCTACTACGACACGCGCACCCAGGACGCGATCCTGTCGCGCAATCTGCCGCCGTCCCTCGGTTTCCCGGGGAGCCAGTTCGTGAACGCGGGCGAGATCCGGAACCAGGGATTCGAGATCCAGCTGAACGCGCTGGCCTACCAGTCCGACGCGATCGGAGTCGACCTCTCGCTCAACGTCGCGACGAACAGCAACGAGATCATCGACCTCGGCGGCATCGACCAGGGCACGGGGTACATCGCGGCAGGGAGCCAGCGCCGCGTCCCGGGATTCCCGGTGGCGTCGTGGTTCCGCCGCAAGGTCGTGAGCGCGACGCTGCAGGGCACCGGCCCGACGGCCCGCGCAGTCGACCCGATGTGCGACGGCGGCGACCCCAACGGGAAGAAGCTGCCCGACGGGACGCCCCTGGAGCTCGGCGGGTCGCCGGTGCCGTGCGCCGGTGCCCCGCGCCTGTACCTCGGTCACGTGACGCCGGACATGGAGGGGTCGCTGGGCACCACGCTCACACTGTTCGACCGCGTGCGCATCTACGCGCTGGTCGACTGGAAGACCGGCTTCACGAAGTTCGACAACAACCTCCGGGCGCGCTGCCAGGTCTTCAACCAGTGTCACGAGAACTTCTTCCCGGAGCAGTACGATCCGGCGCGCATCGCCGAGATCCAGTCCGGTAGCCCGCTCAGGTCCTTCATCTTCAGCGACGGGAGCTTCGCCAAGCTTCGCGAGGTCTCGGCGAGCGTGAACCTGCCCCGGCAGTTCGTCAGCCCCATGGGCGCCTCCCGGGGCACCCTGACGCTCACCGCGCGCAACCTGATGACCTGGACCAACTACACCGGCCTCGATCCCGAGGCGTCGTTCGTCGAGTTCGGGTACACGCTCCTGGAGCAGGACAACACGCCCCAGCTCAATCAGCTCACCGCGACGCTGAACCTGTCGTTCTGAGACCGGAGAGGGAGAGAAATGAACATCGAAATACGACGGGACATCCCGGCGGAGGCCCGGCGCGGTTGGCTCGCGGGCGCGACGCTGCTGCTGGCGCTTCCGCTCGCGGCTTGCGACACACTGCTGGAGATCGACGCACCCAGCCGGGTCAGGGCCGACGATCTGGCCAATCCGGACAACGCGCCGCTGCTGGTCGCCAGCGCGGTCGCGGACTTCGAGTGCGCCTTCAGCGAATGGGTGGCGGCCGGGGGCCTGATGGGCAACGAACTGGTGGACGGTCAGCTCGCGGCGCGCATGTGGCCCTACGACCGCCGCAGCTTCGAGGAATCGGGCGGCGTTTATGCGAACTTCACCTGCGCGGACGCCGACCCCGGCGTCTACACCACGCTGTCGACCGCACGCTGGGCGGCGGACAACGCGCTCGGCGTCTCCCAGGAGATCGGCGACGCGCAGCTCATGGCGACGTCTGCGGCCTACTCCGGGTACGCTCACCTGCTGCTGGGCGAGGCCATGTGTTCGGCCGCCGTGGACGGCGGACCCGAACTCACTTCGCAGCAGATGTTCGCCCTTGCCGAAGAGAAGTTCAGCATGGCCGCCAGCGGAGGACCGCCGGAAATCACGAACATGTCGATGGTGGGCCGCGCCCGCGCCCGCCTGAATCAGGGGAACACCTCGGGCGCAGCCTCCGACGCGGCACAGGTACCGGAAGGGTTCGTGCACAACGCGCGCTTCAGCTCCGCCTCGTTCCGCTCCTCCAACCGGATCTGGACGCTGAACAACCGCGACGAGCGCATGAGCGTGGAGCGTGCGTTCTGGAACCTCGACTACATGGGGACACCCGATCCGCGGGTGACGGTCGTCGACCAGGGGCGCACCGCCGCCTCGGACGATCTGACCCCGCTGTGGACGCAGCAGAAATACCCGACACAGGACAGCCCGATGCCGATCGCCCGCTACGCGGAGGCGCAGCTGATCATGGCCGAAGCCGCGGGTGGCCAGATGGCCGTGGACATCATCAACCAGCTGCACACCGCTGCCGGGTTGCCGATGTTCGAGGGCGGAAGCGACGCCGAGATCCGGGCCCAGCTGATCCAGGAACGCAACCGCGAACTGTTCCTGGAGGGACAGCACTTCTACACCAAGATCCGCCTGAACCTTGCCTTCACGCCTCCCGCGGGTGTGGTCTTCCAGGAGGGTTCCGGGCCGAAGGGCGGATTCTACGGCAGCACGACCTGCCTGCCGTTGCCGCTGCTGGAGAAGAACAACAACCCGAACATTCCCTGAGCCGCGTCAGCTGCCGAACAGCTCCTTCACCGCCAAGCTGACGCGGAAGCTGCGCTCGATCAGTCCGTGCCAGCCCTCGGGGCGGGCGTCGAACAAATTGTCGACGCCGGTGATGAGTTCGAGGTTCCGCCACAGGTCGGCCGCAACCTGCAGGTCGATCGCGGCGAAGCGCTCCTGGACGCCGGTCTGCGTGATCTGTCCGCCACGGGCGGCCCCGAGCACGGGCGCTTCGCCGGTGTAGTGAGCGGTGACGTCGAACCTCACCGCCGCCGGAACCGTCACCAACCAGGAACCGCGGACGCGGGCCGAGTGCTTCGGGCGGCGGTCGAGCGGTGTGTCCGATTCGGGGGAACGCGCATCGAGGTACGCGTATCCGGCCACGATGTCGCCCATGCTCGAGACCGCCCGGACGCTCACTTCCAGGCCCCGCGTCGTCACGTCCGACACGTTTCGGGGCGAATAGATCAGCAGCCCGCTTGGGGTGTTGCCCACAAACCCGGGCTCGATCAGGTCGTCGACCCGATTGGAATAGGCTTCGACATCGATCCGGACCTGCGGGCGCGGACTCCACTCGACCCCGCCGGAGACGTTCCATGAACTCTCAGGCAACAGGTCCGGGAACCCTTGCAGCACATACCCCGCGCCCAGATTCGCGAAATGCCAGGTCAGCTCCTTGAACGACGGGGCGCGGAAGCCGCGCGCAACCGTGCCCCGCACCCGCCACTGCCCGGCGAAGGCACGTGTCAGCCCCACGGTCGGTGACAGGTTCGAACCCCAGCGGCTGTTCCAGCTGAGACGCGCCCCGCCCGTGAGGGTCAGCGCACCCAGGCGCCAGACGTCCTGTGCAAACAGAGCGGCCTGGCTGTCCCCCACACGCTCATCGATCAGCTTGCCCGGCGATCGTATCGTCCGCCGCAGCCCCTCGACCCCGATATCGAACTGGTGCTGTCCGAGCGCGGCGGAGCACCGCGTCACCAGCCGACCCTCGCGCTCCCACTGGGTCTCGTCCCTTTCGCTCACGAGCGGTGCGTCGCCACGCGCGCTGCGGTAGAGATGATCGTAGTCCTGGACGAACGCGGTGGTCGCCCACTCGCCCGGTCCGGCCGGCCGCCGCGCCTCCAGCCAGCCCGAGACTCCGGTGTTGTCGTTGAAACCGGAGAAGCCGCCGCCGACCGGCCAGCGCTGCCGCTCCCGCAGCAGATTGAGGCCGCCGCCGAGGTCCCACGCCTCGTTCGCGTCGAAGCGAAGGTCCGACCTGAGGTCCCAGACCCGGGCAAACCCCTCGTCGCTGGCAACGATCAGGCCAGGCATCTGGTCCTCCTGCCGCCAGGCGCTGGTCATGCGGTACCGGAGCCGCCCGCCGCCGCTCACGGTCAGGTCCGCCTGCCGCCGTCCCGCGCCTCCGGAAAGCGCCCGCCCGTCGATCCGCAGGCCCTCGGCAGGAGCACGGGTGATGACGTTGACGACGCCCCCCAGCGCGTCCGAGCCGTAGAGCGACGAAAGAGGTCCCTTCACCACCTCAACGCGCTCCACGCCCGCAAGCGACATCCGGCTCAGGTCACGGTTCTCGATCAGCGCGCCGGGCGCCGGCTTGCCGTCCAGCAGCACGAGGACGCGCGACCCGCCGATGCCCCGGATGAGGAGAGTCGACCCCGTCGGCACCCCCGCCGTGACCTGCACCGCGGGCAGTTCCCCGAGCAGGCGGTCTACCGACGGCGCGCCCGAGGCCCGGATCGCGGTGGCCTCCACGGTCTGGATCGGCACCGCCACCTCGGAGCGGCGCCGAGCCCGTCCACCCGCCGTGACCACGATCCCGTCCAGAGCAAGCGGATCACGCTGGAGTCCGATGCGCCAGTTGGCCTGCTCGGCGTCCCGCCACGGCACCGAGCGCTCCCTGTACCCGAGCGCCGACACCACGAGGGCGCCTTCCGGTCCCCACGACGCAGGCACCGGGAACAGACCGCGCGAATCGGTGATCTCGGCACCCCCCGACCACACCACCCGGGCCCCGGCAATGGCCGCACCGGACGCCTGATCGTGCACATGCCCCTGTTGCTGCGCGGTCGCCGATGTCCCCCACGGGACAGCGGCAAGCGCCAGTGCGGCGATGCGGCGGGTCGCGGCGATGCGGCGATGCACGGCCTTCTTCTGGCCCGACAACGACGTTACCTCAGCCGCTGATACCTCAGCGTCGGGTGTCCGGAGTTGCCGCCGGCGTCGTAGTAGTCGGTGATCTGCAACTTGTAGACCTGGTCGTCGGCCTGCACGAGGAACACGTTGTAGGTCGGCCACATGCGGCTGTTCTCCTGGATGTTGTACCAGAAGAAGCCGCTGGCGTCGTCGACGGTGGCCGGGAAGGCGCCGCTGATGGTCGACAGGAAGCCGCCGTACTCGGGCGCGTCGTCAGCTTGCGGCAGCGTCGTGAAGTCGTCCGTGACATCAAGCGGGAAGGTGCCGGCCCCACAGTCGGCGTTCACCTCGATCGACAGGTCGGGCGTCAAACCGAGGTCCCAGCCGCACCCCGCCGGACTCATCGCGGGGCCGTCGGCCAGGCTGAAGAACACAGGGCCGCGCCTCAGGTCCGCGGCAAAGGTCTGCGCGGCGCCCAGCGCAGCGTTGGGGACTTGTCGGCGGAATTCCACCGTCACTCCCACCGGGCGCTGTCCCTCCATCTCCAGCGCGGTGACCCGAAAGATCCCGAATCCGCGCCCGGACGACTCGCGCAGCTTCCAGGCGGCGCCCGGATTGGCCACGAGACCGCCCGTGCGGAAGTCGAACCGGAACCACGATGCGCCGGGATCGGGCGCGAGGCCGTCTTCCATGAAGGACGACACGACCGGGATGTCGGCATCGGTCACGGCCTGGAACGCGGCGACACCGTCCGCGTCCGTCATTGCCGTGACCTGGTCGCCGGACATGCTCGCGTTGTTCCCCAGGTTGAATCCCGCCACCGACCCCGGACCCGCCACGCCGCCGTTCAGGCGGATCGAAAAGCGGCGGAACGCCATGTGCCAGCCGGTGGAGGCGTCCGGATCCGTGGGCGTGACCACCGCCCCGTCGTCGAGGTTCACGTAGACGAGCGCGGTCGGCGAAGTGGCGTCGATCGCGACCGTCCCCTCCTCGAAGACCTCCGGGGGCGCGACGACCTCGGATTCGCAGGCGAGAACGGTCAGTGTTGCGGCGGCGAAAGCGATACGCCGGGCAGCGATCTTCATTGTGGCATCCTTGTCATGGTCGGGTTGCATGGCCCGAGCGGAGACGGCAGGCCGGCGGCGCAGAAGACCGCGGTCGCCCTGCCGGTGATCCATTCGGTGACGAGTTCGTGAGGGAGAAGCCCCTGGGTGCCCACGTAGTCGAGTCCGTCGAGGACCCTTGCATACGGGCCGAAGCCGGAGATGCGATAGGGGATGACGACGACCCGGTCGTGTTCGCTCCCCATGCGGGCCACGGTCGCCCGGATGTGCTCCTCCGCCCTGGCGCGCTCCGCTGCCCAGTCCTCGCGCAGCGTGGCGACTTCCACTTCGGCGTAGCCGTTCGAGCGCAGCTTCGCGGCCGCATCGTCCATCGCCGCGAGCACCGCGCGATTCTCGTCCTCGGCCCCCATGCCGTGGGCGATCAGAACGACCCCGGTCCCGGGAGGGTCCGATGAATGCGCGTCCGCGCGGGCGAGCAGGATCTGCGCCGCTTCGGCCGAACCGACCATCCCTTCCAGGTCCAGCAGGATCCGGGCGTCGGTGCGCAGCTGCGCGAGTTCGTCCCCGTCCACCCATTGATGGCCCACCATGGCCCGGGCGGGTGCGTCGGCGCGGAGCCCGAAGAGATACTCGGTGGGGTGCAGGAACGAGTCTCCGGAAATGAAGAGCCTCACGACGGCCACCGTGCGCACACCCTGGTTCTGAAGCGAGTCGAGCGCGGCCTGCAGCGTATGCGGATTGGCCATGCCGAACGCGACGCTGACCGGCATGCGCGCGCGCAGATCGGCGACGGTGGCCAGAACGCGACCGTCCCACTCGGGACCGCCGCCGTGGGCCATCAACAGGAGGCCGGGCTGATCCGCAGGGGCGGACGGAGGGTTCGCGGTGCCCGGTGCGGCGCCCGGCGCGGCGGCCGGCGAAGCACATCCCCCGGCGGCCAACAGCAGGGTCAACACAACGGCGGGCGAAGCGCGGAGGTTCATTTGCATGGGAGACACTCTGGAAAGTTTAGTTGGGATTGAGAATCATTCTCAACCGTGACAGGCGGGACAACGTTGCACCCCCGGGACACGCACGTCAACCCCCCCTTCACCCGCTCTCCATCGTGAACCGCCCATCGCGCGCTTACGTTTACCGGCAAACCTTCCCTTCCACCCAGGAGAGTCCGCGGTGCGCACGAGGCAACGCGCGGCAGGCCAGCTGGCCGAACGCCTCCGCGAGCACGTCGAGGGAGATGTCCGCTTCGACCGGCTCACCCGCGCGCTTTACGCAACCGACGCCTCGATCTACCAGATCACACCCCTCGGCGTCGTCCTCCCGCGCAGCCTCGACGACATCGATGCGGCGATGTCCATAGCGCGCGAGGAGGGTGTGCCGGTGCTGCCCCGGGGCGCGGGCACCTCGCAGTGCGGCCAGACGATCGGCCGCGCCCTCGTGATCGACACCTCGCGCCACCTCGACCGGATCCTCGCCCTCGACCGCGAAGCGCGCACGGTCCAGGTCGAACCCGGCATCGTGCTCGACCAGCTCAACCGCCTGCTCGCCCCCACCGGGCTCTTCTTCCCGGTGGACGTGGCGACCGCCAGCCGGGCGACGATCGGCGGCATGGCCGGCAACAACAGCGGCGGCGCGCGCTCGATCCGCTACGGGATCATGGCGGACAACCTGACCCGGATCGAGGCCGCGCTGGCGGATGGTCGAATCGTGGACTTCGACCGGTCTCCCTCCGGCGACGCCCGCCGGCTGGCCGATCAGATCCGCGCCATCGCCGCCCGCGAGGCCGACGAACTGGCAGCCCGGGTGCCGAAGGTCCTGCGCCACGTGGCCGGCTACAACCTGCACCGTTTGCAGCGTCCGGGCGGATCAATGGCTGAACTGCTCGTGGGCTCCGAAGGCACGCTCGCGTTCTTCCGCAAGCTGACGCTGAAGCTGTCGCGCCGGCCCGCGCGGCGGGTGCTCGGGGTCTGCGGCTTTCCGTCGCTGCTCGAGGCGCTGGATGCCGTCCAGCACATCGTCGAACTCGACCCGCACGCGGTCGAGCTGGTGGACGACACGCTGACCCGCCTCGCCCGGCAGAACGCGACGTTCCGCTCCACGGTCGACGAGCTCATCCCGCCGCGCGCGCACAGCGTGCTCCTGGTCGAGTTCGCGGGTGACGAGGCCGGGCCGCTGGCGCACAAGCTCAACCGCCTGGAGGAGGTGGTGCGCGCCACCGGGCCGGGCCGCGAGGTGACCCGCGCCGAGGACCCCGCCAAGCAGGCGGCGATCTGGGCCGTGCGGAGGGCGGGCCTCAACATCGTGATGTCCATGAAGGGCGACCGGAAGCCGGTTTCGATCGTCGAGGACTGCGCGATTCCGCTCCCCGCGCTGGCCGACTTCGGCGCCGCCGTCGAGGACATCTTCGCGCGCCACGGCACCGGCAGCACCTGGTACGCGCATGCCTCGGTCGGGCTGCTCCACGTGCGTCCGTCCCTGAACATGAAGGACCCCTCCGACATCGAAGCCTTCCGCTCGATCGCCGAGGAGGTCCTGCGGCTCGCCGTGCGCCTGCAGGGATCCCACTCGGGCGAACACGGCGACGGCATCCTCCGCTCCGAGTTCATCGAGCCGATGCTCGGGAGCCGTCTGGCACGGGCCTTCCGCGAGGTCAAGGAGGCCTTCGACCCCGACGGCATGATGAACCCCGGCAAGATCGTCGGCGCCCCCCGCATGGACGACCGCAACCTCCTCCGCTACGGGCCCAACTACCGGGCAAAGCCGCTGCCGCTCGCAACCGACTGGTCCGCCAACGGAGGCTTCGCGCGCGCCGTCGAGGCCTGCAACAACAACGGCGCCTGCCGCAAGATGAACCCCGACGTCATGTGCCCCTCCTACCGCGTGACCCGCGAGGAGGCCGACACGACCCGAGGCCGCGCCAACGCGCTCCGGCTGGCACTGACGGGTCAGCTCGGGCCGGAGGGTTTGGAGGGGGATGAGGTCGCCGAGGTTCTCGAACTCTGTGTCAGCTGCAAGGCCTGCAAGCGCGAGTGCCCGGCCGGAGTCGACATGGCCAGGATGAAGGCCGAGGTCCTCCACCTCAGGAACGCGCGGCGCGGTGTCCCCCTGCGAGACCGCCTCTTCGCTTCCCTGCCCCGGCTCGCACCGGTCGGCAGCTGGTTCGCCCGGCTGCTCAATCTGCGCAACCGGAGCGGGACGATGGCATGGCTCGGTGAGCGGGTGCTGGGCATCGCGGCAGCGAGCGCGCTGCCGGAGTGGCACAGGAAGCCATTCCGGGATGCCGAACTGCGTAGGACAAATTCTCATGATATTTTGTCCACTGCTCCACCTCAACCGACCCCGGACGCCCACCAGAGATCATCTATTCTGCTCTTTGTGGACACATTCGCCAGATATTTTGACCCGGACGTGGCGCGGGCCGCCCAGTCCGTTTTGCGTCGACTGGGGTACGAGCCGGTTACGGCAACTCCGGCGACCCCCCCGCGGGGCCACCGCCGACCCCTCTGTTGCGGCCGGACCTACATCAGCGCGGGGATGCTCGACCACGCGCGGGCTGAATTGCGGCGCACCGTCTCGACGCTCGCCCCGTTCGCCCGGCACGGTGTTCCCATCGTGGGACTGGAACCCTCCTGCCTGCTGACGCTGCGGGACGAGTCGCTGCATCTGCTGGCCGGGGACGCCCGCGCGGTCGCACAGGACGACGCCCGCGCGGTCGCGGAACATGCGTTTCTGGTGGACGAGTTCCTGGCCGAGCGCGCGCGCAGCACCGCTGCCATCCCGCCACAGCCATTTACCACCGATGCCCGAGCCGCTCATATCCACGGACACTGCCACCAGAAGGCCGCGGGCACCGCGTCGGCCACGGGTGAAGCACTCGCTGCGCTTGCGGGCATCCCAGGCGCGCTCGTCGAGTCCAGCTGCTGCGGGATGGCCGGCTCCTTCGGGTACACCGCGAAACATCTGCGTACCTCCCGGGCCATGGGCGAACTGGGCCTGTTCCCCACCCTGCGCGCCGCCGCCCCGGAGGATACCTTGATCGCCAACGGCTTCAGTTGCCGCGCCCAGATCCGCGCCGGGACGGGTCGGCGGGCGCGGCACCTTGTGGAGGTGTTGGATGGATGCATGAAGGGGTGACCGGAAATCAGGCGACGGCCGCTCTATTCCTTCTCTTGTCAGGAATCGTCGGATTGGGCGCGTCGACGCACGGGGCCAAAGTCGCTGCACACCAAGCATGTGCGGAACTGGTCGAAGAGATCCGAATCGGAGCACTCGATGGCGGCGTCGAGTACTCGTTCTCCGACATCAACTCCATCGCGGTCTCGGAGCCCGGCGCCGTGTACGTTGACGATGCGCACCCGCCTACGCTTCGGCAGTTCGACGCGGACGGTCGGTTCGTTCGCTGGATAGGGCGGCAGGGCGAGGGACCGGGCGAGTTCCGGTCGATCGCGGGCGTGTCCGTTTTGCCGGAGGGGCGGCTGGCCGTATGGGACAGGGGCAGCAGCCGGATTACAGTGTACGACGCTGACGGTGACCACGACGAGACCCTGCCCATCAGGGGGGTGAACCCTCCGTATCCCTTCGTGGATCGGTCCTTTCTGACGGATACCGCGGGCAACTACCATCTACGGATCCTCGTGGCGGCGGCGTCATCCGCTACGCAATACGGCTACGCGAGGATCTCGCCGGATGGGGCCGTCGACACACTCGCTCCACCCGCGCCGTCGCCGCCGCAGAGCGGCCCGTCGATCACCATACATACCCGCGGCGGCGAGCGCAGTCCCTTCCCCGAACGCATGCTCGATGCCCTCAGCCCACGCGGATACCTGGTGGCCGGATTGAACCGGACGTACACCTTCTCCATCCTGGATCCCGCCGGCACGATACAGGTGGAGCCGGAGCGATTCCGGCCGGTGGAGGTCACGCCGGGCGAACGGGCGGAGTGGCGGGCGCGGGTACGGCATGCCGAACGCAGATCCGGGAGTTCGTTCAGCGAAGTGCCGCGCTGGAAGCCGGCGTACCGGGACCTGTGGGTCGATTTGGATGGGCGAATATGGGTGCACCGCTACGTGGAGGCGGTGCAGAGGGATGACCCGATTCCGGAGCTCTGGCCGGAGTATCTGGAAGGAACCGAGCCCACGATCACCTGGGAGGAGCCGTCGCTCTACGATGTGTTCGATGCGCACGGGCAGCAGCTGAGGTGCGTCAGGGTTCCGAACGACTCGGAGGTGTTGGCAAGCCGCGGATCGTCTGTCTGGGGAATCTCTCGCGGCGACCTCGACGAGCAGTACGTGATCCGGTGGCGACTGCAGTGAAGCCGAGCCGGTAGCCGCACGGGTCAGGCACACCGCGGTCCCGTTCGAGCATGCGGGCGGAGCGTGGCAACCGGAGCGTGGCAACCGGAGCGTGGCACCCCCGTTGCAGCGTCGCAGAATGGCCGGTGGTCCCGTTCGAGCATGCGGGTGTCCCTGAATTTGCTGCGGGAACGTGGGGAGGCGGGCTGAGCGGGTGAATCAATGCCGGTGCGGCGCGTTTGGGGTCGGCCGGAGTGCTGGCGGAGCGCGCGCGGGCCCGCTTCGAGCGCGAGCGGGTCCCACAGGAGCATGCCGCTGTCCCGCGTGTCCCAAACGGACGAGCGATAGTCCCATCCAGCTATGGACGGGTTCTGAAGGTGCGGTTTCGGCGAGGACCGGGACCGCTGCCAGAATGGCCGCCAAACGCCGTAGGAGGCCCCAGGACGGCCGAGGGGCGGTGTGGGACCCATTTGCCGTGGCTTGAGCCGACTTTTCGCGTCCTGGGCCATCCCAGAGGGCTGAGAAACTGGCGTTATCTTTATGGTGCGCGGACGGACCGCCACAGCTAACTCTTTGCCGGACTTCTACTTCGGAGGATTGACATGACCATCACCCAACTTGGCGACCGCATCGCGGAACTCGCCGCACGGATCAACATCGCCACCTACGAAATGCTCACCCTCATCGCCGAATTCGACCGCCGCGAGGGCTGGGCCGACGCGTTCACCTCCTGCGCCGAGTGGCTCGCCTGGCGGACCGGCCGCATGATCGGCACCTGTCGGGAGAACGTGCGCGTCGCGCATGCGCTTGAGGATCTTCCCGAGACCTCCGCCGAGATGAAGGTCGGCCGGCTGTCGTACACCAAGGTGCGGGCGATCACGCGGGCGGCGACGAAGGAGACCGAGGCGAGACTGCTCAAGTACGCCGACAAGTGCTCCGCCATGGAGCTCGAACGGATCGTGCGGGGATGGAAGCACCTGTCGCGGGACGGCGAACTGACGGCCGAGGAGGTGCGGCACCAGCGCCGGACGCTGTCGGTGGTGATCGACGCCGACGGGACGTACGTAGTGCGGGGGCGGCTCGAGCCCGAGGCCGGGGCCGTGCTGATGCGGGCGATCGAAGCCGCGACGGACGCGCTGTACCGGGGCGAGGACCCCGACGCGCGGCCGACGAGCCGCCAGCGCAGGGCCGATGCGGCGGGACTGGTGGCCGAGCGGGCGCTGGCGGCGGGGTTCGGGGCGGACGCGGACGCGGACGAGGCGGTGCCGAGCGGCACGCGGGCCGAGCGCTACCAGGTGACGGTGCACACCGAGATGAGCACGCTGGAGGAGCACGGCGAGGGTGGCCGGTCGGAACTCGACGGGGTGCGGGTGAGCGCGGAGACGTCGCGGCGCATGGCGTGCGATGCGTCGGTGGTGCACATGCTGCACCGGGACGGTCAGGTGGTCAGCGTGGGGCG
This sequence comes from Longimicrobiales bacterium, assembly GCA_965205005.1. Taxonomy (GTDB): domain Bacteria; phylum Gemmatimonadota; class Gemmatimonadetes; order Longimicrobiales; family Gaopeijiaceae; genus Bin94. The sequence goes on from OZ242028.1 coordinate 4,439,579, forward strand.
GAAGACGCGGACCATCCCGCCGCACCTGCGGCGCGCGCTCGAGGAACGGGACCGGGGCTGCCGGTACCCGGGGTGCGGGAGCCGGTTCACCGAGGCGCACCACGTCAAGCACTGGGCCGACGGCGGCGAGACGAGTCTCGCGAACACCGTGCTGCTTTGCCGGCGTCACCACCGGCTGGTGCACGAGGGCGGGGTGCGGATGGCGCTCGACGCGAAGGGTCAGGCCGTGTTCTTCACGCGCGGTGGCAAGATGCTCGCGAGCGTGCCGCCATCGCTGAAGGAACCAAAGCTGACGCCCAACCTGCCCCCCGCCCCACCGCTCCGGCCCGGCCAGATGTACAACGGCGCTGCGCGGCTCGCGAACGGCGCGGTCCCGTGGGAGATCGAGGCCGCGGCACGCGAGGCCGTCGAGGAGGCGCTGGACAAGTCGGCGCTGGAGAAACCGACGCTGGAGAAACCGGCGCTGGAGGATGAGCGGCCGGCGCCCGACGACGCGACCACGCCCTGCTCACCGCCCGCGTTTCCGCGGCAAAAACAGGGACATGAGCATGCTGCGATGGGACAGGCCGCAGAAATGGGACAGGCCGCAGAAATGGGACAGGCCGCAGAAATGGGACAGGCCACCGGCACGGAACAGACTCCACCGGAGGAGGTGAAGAACGGAATGCGGACCAAAGCCGCCTGACGGGGGCGCGAGTCGGCGGGAACGAGAGCCTGACGGGGACACGAGCCGGCGGGGACGCGAGCCGGCGGGGACGGGAGTCGGTGCGGGCACGAGTCGGCGGGCCACCCGACGGGGACGGGTCTGCACGCCCCGTTGCGGCAGCACCACTCACGTCCGGCTCACCGTCCGCGTTTCCGCGGCGAAAACAGGGACACGAGCATGTTTCTGCGGGACAGGCCGCAGGAATCGGGCGGACCACACAACCAAGCGACGGTCTGCATTGACGATCTCCGACTCTGCCGATCATGATTCAGGCCCTGCGGACACACCTGGGAGGGCACTCATGATCAAGGCCGGCACAACGGACGTTACGCTGCTCGCGCTTTTTGCTTGTGGCGGCAAGCCGCGCGGTGGCTCACCGGAACCCGTGACGGCACGATGATCCTTCGCCTCCAGCACATCGGCATGGTTGTGCGCGACCTGGACGAGGCGTGCCGCTCCTTCGAGCGCGCCCTGGGCCTCCCGGCTTGCGACTTCCGCGACGATCAGGGCCAGGGCATGCAGCTTGATGCGCGGATCCTCCTCGGCAACGAGTGCTGGCTGCACCTGGTGCAGAACTGGAATCCCGAATCGCGGGTCAACCGGTTCCTGCGCGAGCGGGGCGAGGGACTGGAGCACATCTGCATCGAGACCGACGACATCGAGGCGGATGTCGCGCATCTCCGCGAGATCGGGGTCGGCGTATGGGAGGACCGGATCCTCGACGCCAACGACGGGTACGAAGCATTCGTATTCCCGGACAAGCTTCCCGGGCTGACCGTGGAGCTCATCCAGTCGCACGAACGCAGCTGGTACTATCCCCCCGAAGCCGTCGGCGAGCCCGTGAGCAACTCGTTGCAGGTGTCGCGTCTCCACCACATCGGCCTTTGCGTGCGCGACCTGGACGATGCCTGCCGGCGCTTCGAGCAGTACTTCGGACTGGTCGCGCAGGACTTTGCGGCGGACGAGACGCTGGCGATGCGCGAGGCGCACATTCACTTCGACAACCGGTGCTCGCTGCAGCTTCTGGAGAGCCGGGATCCCCGGTCGAGGGCGGGGAAATTCCTGCGGGAGCGCGGAGAGGGCCTGGAGCACATTGCCCTGGAGACGAGCGACGTTGAACGCGATGTGGCCGGGCTGCGAGAGCGCGGAGTCAGGATTCTCGACGACACGATCCATCGGTTCGACGAGGGAGCGGCGGCGTTCGTTCACCCGGATCAGCTACCCGGGTTGGCCGCGGAGCTGGTTCGATGCATCTCGTGAACCGCCGGCGAGTCGAGTAGATTCCGCACTCGTCCCCAAACCCCAAAGCGGAGGATTCCCGTGAGGATTCGGCAGTCGCACGTCAACCCGCTCCTTGTCCTGGCAGCCTGCTGCCTGATCGTTCCCGCCCCGGTGGCGGCCCAGGCCTTCGGCGGCGCCGTACTCGTGGCAGACGGACGCGTCTACGTCGGTGAAGCCGCCCACGAGCGCGATCCGGGAACGGTTCGGGTGTACGCGGACGACGGCGAATGGATGGTCGTCGCCACCCTGCGGGCTCCCGAACCGCAGGTGCGGGACGGGTTCGGGACGTCGCTCGCGCGGGCGGGTGAACTGCTGCTCGTGGGGGCCGATGGGATCGTGTATGCGTACCGCCTCGACGATGTGGCGCGCGGGGACGCCAGCCCGGTCCAGGTTCTCGACGGCTCGGGGCTGAGCGGGTTCGGGACGTCGCTGGCTGCATCGGGCAGCGATCTGGCCGTGGCCGCAGCCAATGACGACGGCAACGTGCTGGCCACCTTCCGCCGCGCGTCCGACGGCCAGTGGTCAGCCAGCGGAACGGTCGACATTCCCGCCCAGGGCGGCGGACCGGGCCCGCCGGCGTTCGACCTCCGGGGAGACCTGCTCATCGTCGGAGATCCGGGAGCCAACGCTCTCAGAGTCTTCGAGCGCGGGGCCGGGGGCCAGGGATGGGAAGCCGCGGGTGTCGTGAACGCGCCGGACTCCGATGGCCCGCGCGGGATGCCCTTCGGAACGACCGTGGCGCTGTTCCAGGACGAGATCCTCGTCGGACAGATGACCGTGGAACTGGGTGACGACGGCAACGTGTCCATTGAGGGGGTCGTGCACCGCTTTGCGCGCGCGGACGGTCAGTGGACGGCGGCTGGCACGCTGCAGCCGGAGGACGCGGCTGAGCGAGAGGGCTTCGGAATGTCGATCGCCGCGGACGGCACAACGCTGCTGGTGGGCGGTGGTCCGCGACTCTTCGTCTATGGGCGCGGGTTCAGCCTTCAGGGCACCGTGGATGTGTTCGGTCCGGACGACGAGGGGGGCGTCATCACGCCGAACCAGACGCTGGCGCTGGCGGGCGATGTCGCGGTGCTGGGTAATCCCTCGGTCGATTTCGGACTGGGCGCCGCCACTGTGTTCTCCAGCGACTCCGGTGCGTGGACGCGCAGCGCGGTGCTCGAGGTCGAATACGCGGGACTCCCCGCGATCAGCGGCGCTGAGGTCGCCTGCGCCGACGGCGGTGCCGCCGGCTATGACTGCGATCACGTGGACCTGCTCTCGTTCGTCCCGTGGGCGGAGCTGGGCGCCGGACGGGGCGCGCGCCTGAACGACGTGTGGGGCTGGACCGATCCGCTCGACGGGCGCGAGTACGCGCTGGTCGGCCGCATGGACGGGACCGCTTTCGTCGACGTCACCGACCCGTACAATCCGCGCTACCTGGGCAACCTGGCCAAGACCGAGGGCAGCCGGGCCAACAGCTGGCGCGACATGAAGGTGTTCCGGGATCATGCCTTCGTGGTCGCCGACGGCGCGGGCCAGCACGGCATGCAGATCTTCGACCTCACCGAACTTCGGGACGTGACCGAGCCGCGCGAGTTCGAGGCGACCGCGATGTACACCGGCATAGCGTCCTCCCACAACATCGCCATCAACGAGGAGACGGGCTTCGCCTACCTGGTCGGGTCTTCCGACGGCGGCGAGACGTGTGGGGGCGGATCGCACATGGTGGACATCAACGACCCGCTGAACCCCGTTTTCGCGGGCTGCTTCGCCCACCCCAACACGGGGCGCCGCAACACGGGCAACTCCCACGACACCCAGTGCGTGATCTACCACGGCCCGGACGAGGACTACGCCGGCCGCGAGATCTGCGTGAACTCGAACGAGACCGCGCTGTCCATCGCCGACGTGACCGACAAGGACAATCCCATAGCCGTAGCCGCCGCTGACTATCCGAACGTGGCGTACGCGCATCAGGGCTGGCTGACGGAGGATCACCGCTACTTCTACTCGAACGACGAGCTCGACGAGGTGGGCGGCCTGGTGGACGCCACGCGCACGCTGATCTGGGACCTCGCGGACCTCGACGACCCGCTTCTGCTCAGCGAGTACATGAACCCCACGCGGGCCACGGATCACAACATGTACGTCAAGGGCGACCGGCTCTACATGTCGAACAACCGTGCCGGGCTGCGCGTGCTGGACATCAGCGATCCCGAGAACCCGGTCGAACTGGGCTACTTCGACACCACGCCATGGAGCGCGGACGAGGCCGGTTTCGACGGCACCTGGAGCGTTTACCCCTACTTCGAGAGCGGGAGCGTGCTGCTGTCGAGCCGGCGGGAAGGGTTGTTCATCGTCCGGCCGCGGGCGCGGCGGCTGATCCCCTGACCTACCATCTCGACGACCGAGTCGCGGTCGAGCACTTCACCGAGCCGTCGCTCAGGGCGTTCGCCGAGGCGGTGCTGCGGGCGCTGGGCGCGACGGCCGAGGAGGCGCGCGTCAACGCGGACGGGGTGGTCACCGCGTCGCTGTGGTGGCACCCGGGGCAGGGCCAGGGCCTGGAAAAGCTGTTCCGCTATGCGCGCCGGATGCGAAACGGCGGGATCAGGCCCGCCGCGGCGATGACGTGGGTCAGCGAGACCGCCGCGACGGCGCTGCTGGATGCGGACAAGGGGCTCGGTTACGTGGCCGCGCGCCGCGCGATGGACCGGGCGATCGAGATGGCACGCGGAGCCGGGATCGCCATGGCGGCCGTCCGCCACAGCAATCACTTCGGGATCGCGGGCTATCACGCGAAACGCGCGGCCGACGCCGGCCTGATCGGGATTGCGATGACCAACGCGGGCGCGGAAATGGCCCCGTGGGGCGCCGCGCGGCCAGTGCTGGGCACGAACCCGTGGGGGATCGCGGTGCCGCGGGGAGGGCGCGCGGGGGGCGCGACCGCGGGGCGCGATCCGATCATTCTCGACATGGCCCTCACCCAGTCCGGCAAGGGCATGATGCGGTGGCTGGAGCGCGCCGGGCTGGCGATGCCCGACACCTGGGCGCTCACCCCCGACGGCGAACGCACCACCGACCCCCGCGCCGCGATGGACGGGCCGCTGCTGCCGGTCGGCGACTACAAGGGGTACGGCCTGAGCCTGATGACCGACATTTTCACCGGCGTCTTGACGGGGTCGCTCTTCGGGGCGCAGGTATTTCAGGATGACCGGAACTACGACGTGGCCCACACGATGATCGCGATCTCCATCGACGCGTTCATGCCCCGGCTGCGCTTCGCCGACCGCCTCGAAGCGCTGATCGCCGACGTGCTGTCCGCGCCGCCGATCGACCCGTCCCGGCCGGTGCAGCTCCCCGGGCAGGCCGAGCAGGAGCGCGCGCGGCGGCGTCTTGAGCGCGGGATCCCGGTGGACGGGGCGACGGTCAGGGAGCTGCGCGAACTCGCCGCCGAGCTGGGGGTGCCGTTCGCGCCGGAGGCGGTGGCGGGATGATTCTCCAGGTGGGGACGGCCAACGCGGCGCACGGTACCCACGCCAGAGGCGCGATCCCGGTGGGCATCGACCCCACCGGGCGGACGAGCGAGATTCCGGTCCTGATCTGCCGGGGTGAGGCGGACGGTCCTGTCCTCTGGATCAACGGAGCGACCCATGGCGACGAGCCCGAAGGCGCGCTGTCGATCTTCAAGCTCTTCGAGGACCTCGATCCGAAGGCGCTCCGGGGCACGGTGGTCGGCGTACCGGCGATGAACGTGCCCGCGTTCGTGGTCGGCAAGCGCGGCGATCCGCTCGACACCTTCTCGCACGACATGAACCGGATCTATCCCGGCCGCGCCGACGGCTATCCCACCGAGCGCGCGGCGTGGGCGCACTGGCAGGCGATGCGCGATGCCTGCGACCTGCAGATCGCGGTCCATTCCGGCGGCGAGCACTCGTACCTGGCGCACATGATCTTCGCGGCCGACAACCCGCCCAGCCTGGAACTCGCGGCGGCGATGGGGCCGCAGTGGGACCTCGTCTTCCGCAGCGGGGTCGGCGGCGCCAACCCGTCGTCGAAGATCGCCGAGCGGGGGAAGGCGGGGATCACCGTCGAGCTCGGCGGCAACTGTCGCACGCTGACTGCGGATTTTCACGCGGTGGCCGAGGATTTGGCGGGAAGCTACGTGAATGTCATGCGGCACTACGCCATGCTCGACGGCGAGGCGCGCTATGCGGGGCGCCTGCGGATGGGCCACCAGCGGGCGCTGCTGGCTCCTGCCTCCGGCATGTGGGTCGGCAGCGCGGACGTGCCCTTCGAGACGGAGATTCCGGCCGGCACACCGCTTGGGCGCGTCTACGACCTCTACGGCGAGGTGCGGGCGGAGGTGGTCGCGCCCGTGGACGGGGTCGTGTTCGGGCTGCGGTCGCGCCCGGCGGTGCTGGCGGGCGAGTGGTGCTGCTTTTTCGGGATCATCGACGAGGTGCGGGAGGTCAGGGCAGCGCCTCCGGCCTGATCGGGCCGCGCTCGGCCAGCCGTCCCCTGCCCCGCTGCGCCGCGGGCTCGCCGCGCTCGACGATCACCTCGCCGCGCGACAGCGTCCAGGTGGGGAAGCACGCCTTCATTCCCTGGTACGGGCTGTAGTCGACGGCCGAGTGGAGCGCCGCCGCGTCGATTGCGACCTCGGCGTCCGGGTCCAGGACGATCACGTCCGCATCCGCGCCGACATCGAGCGTTCCCTTGCGGGGATGGAGGCCGAAGATGCGCGCCGGGTTGGTGGCCGTGACCGCGACAAACTGCCTGGGCGACAGGCGGCCGGTCCTCACGCCGTACGCAAACAGCAGCGGGAGCCGCGTCTCGATCCCGGGCAGGCCGTTGGGGATGCGGGTGAAGTTGCCGCGCCCGGTCGTCTTCTGGTTCTCGTAGTGGAACGGCGCATGGTCGGACGAGACCTGCTGGATCGACCCCGCGGCAAGCGCCTCCCAGAGGACATCGCGGTGTTCGGCCGCGCGCATCGGCGGGCTGCAGACGAACTTTGCGACCTCGAACCCTCCGTCCGGGTCGTAGACCGAATCGTCCAGGACCAGGTACTGCGGGCAGGTCTCGGCCGCGACCGGCTGGCCCTCGGCCCGTGCGTGCGCGACGTGCCGCGCTGCTCCCGCCGAGGTCACGTGCGCGATGCACAGGGGCGCCTCCGCCAGACCGGCCAGCATGATCGCGCGATCCGTGGCCTCCGCCTCGACCTCGGGCGGGCGGCTGGGGGCATGATACGCCGGCCCGGTCCTGCCGGCCGACAGGTGCCGCTCGATCAGGTGGGTGACCGCGCAGTCGTTTTCGCAGTGCACGTAGACGAGGCCGCCGCCGGCCCCGGTGGCCTCGAGCAGCCTGATCAGCCCCGCGTCGTCGACGATCTTGTCCCCGTAGGTCATGTAAACCTTGAAGGACGGAAATCCATCTTCAATCAGGACAGGAACTTCACCTATGACATCCTCACGTACATCCGTGACGATCGTGTGGAAGCCGTAGTCGATGATGGCGTCGGGTTCAATCTCGGCGAGGCGGCGGTCGCGGGCGTGGAGCATCGATTCGCCGCGTCGCTGAAGGGAGAAGTCGATGAACGCCGTGACGCCGCCGCAGGCGCCGGCCACCGTACCCGTGTGGAAGTCGTCGGCGGTGCGGATGTCCAGGCGGTCGATCGGGTGGTCGATATGGGTGTGGGTGTCGATGCCGCCGGGCATGACCCAGTGGCCGCGTGCGTCGATGACGCGGGCGGCGCCATGGCTGGATGGGTCGCCGGCAAGGAGGTTCGGCCCGATGGCCGCGATGCGGCCGTCACGGACCAGCACATCGGCACGCTCCATGCGCTCTGCGGTGACGACCGTGCCCCCGGCGATCAGCAGTTCGCTCACTCCGGCTGCGGCACGATGCGAATGTACGGGAGCGGCTCCTCCCAGCCGTCGGGGTACTTCTCTTTCGCCGCCTCGTTGGAGACCGCAGGCAGGATGATCACGTCTTCGCCGTCCTCCCAGTTTGCGGGAGTGGCCACCTGCTCCGCAGCCGTCAGCTGGATCGAGTCCAGCAGCCGCAGGATCTCGGCGAAGTTGCGTCCCGTGCTCATCGGATAGGTCAGCGTGGCCTTGATCCGCTTGTCGGGACCGATCACGAACACCGAGCGCGCGGTGGCGTTGTCCATGGGGGTCCGGCCGACGCTCGTGTCCCCCGCGTCCGCGGGCAGCATGTCGTACTGCTTCACGACCCGGAGTTCGGGGTCGCCCACGAGGGGGTAGTTCAGCGCGTGCCCCTGCGAACTCTCGATGTCCTTCGACCAGGCGTGGTGATCGCTCACCCCGTCCACGCTGATGCCCAGCACCTTGCAGTTGCGCCGCTCGAATTCGGCCTTGAGTCCGGCCACCGCGCCCAGTTCGGTGGTGCATACGGGTGTGAAGTCCTTTGGATGCGAAAAGAGGATCGCCCATCCATCCCCGATCCAGTCGTGGAAGCTGATCGGTCCGTCGGTCGTGTCGGCCCGGAAGTCGGGGGCCACGTCGTTGATTCTGAGTGTCACGCTGGTTCCTCTGGCTGTTATGGTTGCGGCGGCGCAGGGCATCATAGCGAGTGCCGTCAGTCTCCCGCCACCAGGCCGCCCGTGAATTCCTCGATCCGGTCCATCGCCTCGCGGATTTCCGCCTCCGGAGCCAACAGCGACACCCGCACCCAACTCCGCCACCGCCGCCCGAACGCGTTGCCGGGGAACATGAGCACGCCCGCTTCGTTCAGCAGCCGGTAGCAGAAGGTCTCCGCGTCCATTCGGAAGCGCGAGATGTCCGCCCACATGAACAGACCGCCACCGTGCGGTCCGTGCGGGACTCCGGTCCGCGCGAAACCGTCGAGGAGCGCCTGGCGCCTCGCCCGATAGCGGGCCAGGTACGCCGGCCGCGGATCCGGATCCGCCTCGAGCGCTGCGAGCGCGGCACACTGGGAAAACACCGGGCAGGCTCCGGACGTCGTGCTCTTGAGCGCCTCCACCGCGTCGATGAACGCCGGTGGCCCGACCAGGTAGCCGACGCGGAATCCGGTCATCGCGTAGGCCTTCGAGAAGCCGGACAGCACGACGGTCCGGTCCCGCGCGCCATCGGCTGCGAGGAACGAGCGGAAGGGCGTTTCGTTGAACACCACGTCCTCGTAGATCTCGTCGGACAGCACCATCAGGTCGAGGTCGCGAGCGGCCCGGGCGAGTGCCTCGACCCCGTCTCCGTCCACGCATGCGCCGGTGGGGTTGGAGGGGTTGACGAAGACGAGCGCCTTCGCGCCCCGGGCATGTTCGCGCAGTTCGCCCCCGCCGAGCAGGAACGGTCGATCGCCACCGGTCGGAACCGGGACGATCTCTCCCCCCGCGACGCCGATCGCCTGGTCGTAGGAGCTGTAGCGCGGATCCTGGCACGCGACCCTGTCGCCCGGGTCGACCAGCGCCAGCATGGCGAGGAAAAGTCCCTCCTGCGCGCCGTTGGTGACGACGATCTCGCGGTCCGGGTCGACCTCGACGCCCTTTTCGCGCGCGTAGCGGCGGGCGATGCCATGTCTCAATGCGGCGAGACCGCGGACGGGCCCGGCTTCGGTGGTCGCCGCGAACCGTGCCAGTCCTCCTTCGACGATGGCCGCCGACGTGTCGATATCGGGATCGCCGCGACCGAGTGAAATCACGTTTTCGCGCGTTCGGGCCAGCGCCATCATGCGGTAGCGGAGAGAGGTGCCGCGGTCGCCCTTGCGCAGGGCTGAACGGCCCGCCGTCACGGCCTCACCCCCAGCGCCCACAGCGCCGCGCGCTGCGAAGGTGCGGGCGAGCAGATCGACGACGCCTGTTTCCACTTCGTGATTCCCTTCAGGGTCTCCGGCGGGGCGGCCACGAAGCCGAGACGGAAGGGGCGCATGGCGTGCAGGCCGTCCAGGGACCCGATCACGATCACGTTGGCGAGACCGTGGTTCCGGTCGACCGGCGGCGCGTCAACCGCGAACAGGCTGTCGCCGAGGGCATGAACGGAGGTCCCCCCATCGCCTGGCGCCGCACGCATCCACCGCCGCAGGCGGTCGTGTTCATCCGCGCCTCCGAGAAAGCGGACCTCGGCGTCCAGCCCCACGCCGAGCAGCGTTACGAAGAGGGATTCCCCCTCGCTGGCCGTGATGAGGACGCCGTCCGGACCGCGCGCCGGGTAGCCGACACTCGGGAGGGCGTTGCCGACGAGACGGCGCAGTTCGGCCATCCCCGGGCGGTCCGGGTAGTGGGTCTCGCCGGCGAGCAGGTGGTGGCGCAGGCTGCCCAGCAGTTCGGGCGCCGGCGTGGGCGTCGCGGGCGCGGTGGCCGGGGAGTCCTGACTGTTCCCGCGCACTGCCTCCAGCGCGGTGCGTGCCCGCCATGCGAGCGCCATCTCGACCGCGCTCACCTGCTGCACCCTTCCCTTCGTCCCATCATGGGCCGCTCTCCGGTCCGTATTCGGCCACCTCGGCCGCGCGGCGCACGACGCCCTCTTCCCCCAACTCCTTTAAAGCCTGCGTGAGCACGCGCGCATCGAAACGGCACCCGCTGACTTCACCACGCAGTCCCGCCAGAAACACAAAGGCGGGGCCCAGCTTCAAGGGATCCTCCCAGCGCGCGCGGGTCGCGGCATCGGTCCGGTCCGCCTGGCGCCGCGTGAGCGAAGTCGGCTTGAGATGGATACCGGGGGTAACCGCGTTCACGCTGACGCTCGATCCGGCAAGTTCCAGGGCAAGGCACCGGGTGAATGCCTCGATGCCGAACTTGGACGCGCAGTACGCGATCTGTGCGGGGAAGCCCTCGACGCCCGCGCGCGAGGAGACGTTGACGACCGAGCCGCCAGCGCGCAGCAGCAGCGGCAGCAGGTCGCGGGTAAGGAACACCGGCGCCTCCAGGTTCACGCGTATTGTGCGGTCCCAGTGATCCCGGTCAAGTGTGTCCAGAGGCTTCCGCTCGAGGACCCCGGCGTTGTTCACGATCACACGGAGATTGTCGGCTTCGCGGGTGACCCGTCGCGCCAGATGGTCGCGTTCGTCTTCGCGTGACAGGTCGGCCACGCAGACTTCCGCCCGCCCGCCGGCATCGCGAATCCGCCTGGCCGTCCAATCGAGTTCTTCGGCCACCTCCGCCGCCAGCCAGACACGCGCGCCTGTCGCTGCAAGCGCGGCAGCGACGCCGCTTCCCAACCCCCGCCCGGCTCCCGTGACGAGGGCGTCGATACCCTTGAGGCTTTCAGCGCGGTTGGGTTGGAGCGGATCCATCGCCTCGCTGCCAGCCTCGCGTCAGCCCAGCAGTACGTTCACGAATCGGGCGCACGCGAAGCCGAGGTAGTTCCCCAGTGCGTACCCGAAGATCCCGACGATGACCGCCGGCGCCACCAGTCTGTGCCACTTCATCGCCATGCCGATCGCAAGCGCCGATCCCGGCCCGCCGATCGCCGCCTGGCTGGCGATGGAGACCGTGGGCAAGTCGATGCGAAACAGCCACCCCAGCCCGTACGCGAGGACGACGTGAATGCCGATGATCACGATCATGAAGCTGAAGATGGGCAGGCCGGCGTCGACCACCGTCGCCAGATCGGAGGCCGCCCCCAACGCGATGAAGAAGATGTGCAGCGCGAAGTAGGAGAGCACTTCGGCGCCCCGGAGCTTCCTGACCCACGGCAGCTGGGCCACGACGAGCGCGATGGTGGTGAGCCACAGCACTTCCGGCACTTCGCTGAGGAAGCCGACCAGTCCGTACAGCGGTGCGGTATCCGGAATGGTGGCGAGTGCTTCGCCGAAGGCATCTCTGACAAGGCGCGCCACCCACAGGGCCGCGAGAGGGAGCGCACCCAGAACGGCGAAGTCGGTGATGCTGATGTCCGTATCGGTCCAGCGGCGGCGCATGGCCTCTTCGTCCGGCCCGCGGTCGTCGTCCTCGCCGGCGCCCCCGGACGGCGCGGCGGCCCGCCCCGGGCCGCAACGGCGAAGGAACATTGCGGCCAGCACCCCCGCGAGCCACACCTGCAACAGGAGATAGGGCACGGTGGACATGTTGTCGGCCAGGGCCGCGGCGGCGAAGGTGCTCGGCTCGACGTCGAGCCCCTGGCCCACGGCCGCGAAGTTCATCCCGCCGCCCGCGAAGGCCGCCGAGAACGCCCCGGCCAGCTTCCATGTCTCCGGACCGACCCATCCCGCCATGGTCGCGCCCGCCACCGCACCCCCGACAAAGCTGCCCCCGCAGGCCACCAGATACGCGACCAGCAACGGCCGCCCCGCGTGGGCCAGCTCCTTCATGTGCGTCCCCATGATCACCAGCACGATCGCGTACGGGATCGCGTAGGTGAACACGCCCTCGTGCGCCGGTCCCGTGTGATCGATCACCCCCACGTTCGCAAGCGTGATCCCGAGCAGCGTGCACACCACCGCCGAGCTGATCTTCCTGATTGCGTCGTAGCGCTCCTCCAGCCAGCGCGCGAACGCGACCACAGCCAGCATGAAGGCCAGGACCAGGACGGGTTCTCGTATCATGGGATTCTCCCCTCGGCCGCGGCTGCGAGGTTGGCCACCACGTCCCGGGCCATGCCGGCCTGGCCGCCCCCGGTGCCCCCGCCCACGTGCGGCGAGAAGAGCACGTTGGGTGCGTGGCGCAGGGGGCTTTGCCCAGGGAGCGGTTCGTCGAGGAACACATCCAGCCCCGCACCCGCGATCTGCCCCGACTGGAGCGCGTCGAGCAGCGCGGCTTCGTCGACGAGTCCGCCGCGCGCCGTGTTCACCAGGATCGCGTCGCTCTTCATGCGGCGCAGCGCGTCGGCGTCGATGATGTGCTCGGTGTGCCCGGTGTGCGGCGCGTGCAGGCTCACGACGTCGCTCGCGGCGAGCAGTTCGTGCAGCGGCAGGTAGCGCACGCCCGCCATCGCTTCGTACTCGCGCGGCAAGCGCGAGCGCTTGGTGTAGATCACGTCCATGTCGAACGCCCGTGCCCGCCGGGCGACCTCGAGGCCGATGCCTCCCAGTCCCACCAGACCGAGGACGCGGCCGTGCAACTGCAGGACATCGTCGTAGCCCAGCCAGTTGAAGGCGATCCTGCGCTCGGTCGTTCGGACGGGCTCCACCCCCAGCCCCACGTAGTCCGCGTTGCGGGTTCCGAGGTGGCCCGGGACGATCTTCCGGTACAGGCCCAGCATGAGGGCGATCGTCTGCTCGGCCACCGCAATCGCCCCGCGGTGCGGCAGGACCGACACCGGAACGCCCGCCGCCGACGCGGCTTCCATGTCGACCGCCCACGGCGCCCGCCCCTGCACCTGAATCAGCCGCAGCCCGTGCGCGGCCCGGATCAGGTCGCTCCCGATCCGCCGGGTGGCCGTGACCAGCGCATCGGCGCCCGCGGCCGCGTCGAGCAGTGCGGACCCATCCAGCTCCGCGCCCCAGGTGATCTCGATGCCGGCTTCGTCCGCGGTGCGTTGAAAAAGGGCGCGGATCCAGTCCGCGAGTGGCTCGACGTGAAGGGTTCGCAAGGTGGCTGTGGTGTCGGTCGGGGTGGATGGAAATGGCGGGGGAAGTTAGGGAGCGGCCCCGGGGCGCGCGAGGGGGAGCATGCCGTGTGGTGGTGTTGCAGCGCCGCCTGGCAAGGTCGGGGCCGACGGCGTAGCTTGGTCACCCCTGGCGCCGGCTGAATGACAATCGCGGCAACCACACCCGTGTCCGAGCGAACGGCAGGTGCATGAGACCGGACGATACCCTCCGCTACCAGGCGTCCGACCCGATCGCCCGGCCGCTCGCTTCGGGTCTGGGACTGCAACTTGCGGTTCTAACGCTGAGTTCGGCGGTGGTGCTGCCGACCATCGTATTTCGGGCCGGCGGCGCGGAGGAGTTCCTGCTGTGGGCGGTTTTCGTCGGCATGCTGGCTTGCGGCATTGTTACGGTCGTGCAGGCGGTCGGATTGGGGCGTTTCGGCGCCGGATACCTGATGCTGCACGGAGTCTCCTCTCCTTTCATCGCCGTTTGTGTCGCGGCTCTTCTGCAAGGGGGACCGACAATGCTCGCGACGCTCGTGCTGGTGTCGGGGCTGGCGCAGGCGGCGTTCTCCGAGCGTCTTGCCCTGCTGCACCGGATTCTCACACCCGTGGTGACGGGCACCGTGATCATGCTGCTGCCGGTTACCGTCATGCCGATTCTGTTCCGCCTGCTCGACGAGGTGCCAGGCGGGGCCCCGGCCGTGGCTGGTCCCCTTTGCGCCGTCGCCACGCTGACAACCGCCGTCGGGATCTACCTGAAGGGAACCGGCGGGCTTCGCCGATGGGCACCCCTGGCAGGGATCGCGGCCGGGTCGATCGTGGGCGCGTTCTTCGGACTCTACGACGCCGGGCTGGTCGCGAAAGCCGCCTGGATCGGCCTGCCGGCGGACGGTCCACCAGGCCTCGACCTTGGCTTCGGCCCGGCGTTTTGGGCGCTCCTGCCGGCTTTCCTGTTCATAGCACTCGTCGGGGCCACCAAGTCAGTCGGTGTGGCCGTCGCCACCCAACGGGCATCATGGCGTGGCCCGCGCGCTGTGGATTTTCGCTCAGTGCAGGGCGCCGTAGCAGCCGAGGGGGCCGGGAACGCCCTGGCCGGACTGGCGGGTGCGATTCCCAACACCCTGCATCCCACGCCGATCGCCGCGATCGAGACAAGCGGCGTGGCTTCCCGCAGCGTAGGTGTTGCAGCCGGGCTCGCGTTGATCGCCCTGGCGTGCCTGCCCAAGCTGGTCGCGGTGATTCTCGCCATTCCGGATGCGGTCGTGGCGGCGTCGATCGCTGTCGTCATGTGCATGCTGTTCGTGGTCGGCATGCGCGAGGTGGTCTCCGGAACCCGAACCAATCCGGGAAACGGTCTCATCGCCGGGATCTCGGTGTGGACGGGTATTGCCGTAGAGTTCGATCTCGTCTTCGCGGACTACCTGGACGAGCTGGCCGGCGGCCTGCTGAGCAACGGGATGACCGCGGGCGGCCTGGTGGCCATCCTGCTCGCGACCCTGACGATGCCGCGCGTGGCACGGTTCAGCGGAAGCCTGGAGGTGGCCGAACTGCCCATGATGAGAGACTTCATCGCGGGCTTCGCCCGCCGTCATGGGTTGGAGGCATCCGCGAAGCGCATGGAAGCCGCCTGCGAAGAGACGCTGTTGATGCTCATCGAGTCGCGCAGCGCCAGAATGCGGGAGGCCGACGACCCCGAGCACAAGACGCGTGCGCTTCTGGTGACCGCGTCCAGGGAGGATGGACACGCCGTCCTGCAGTTCAAGGCGGCCGCCGCCGGGCAGGAGGAACTGAACCTGCAGGATCGACTGGAATGGCTGGGGGACGAGGCTTCCGGCGCGCCGGAGGAGCAGGAGATCTCGCTCCGGCTGCTTCGGCATCTGGCGTCGTCCGTTCGGCACCAACAGTTTCGCAACGTGGATATCGTCACCCTGAAGGTTGCGGCCGAGTGACGGGCCGGCGGGAAGCGCTGACGTGTTGAACTCGCGGCTGCTTCGAGGCGTCCCGCTGACACCTCTGCTGTTCCTTGTGATTTCGGGTTGCTCACCTGGGTCGGACCACGGCCCGGAGGGCAGGTCTCTGATCCTGGCGCACTTCATGTCGCCTCTGAGCAGCGTGAGAACCGGTGTCGTGGTCCCGTTCGCGGAGCGATTGGCGGAACTCTCCGAGGGCAGGCTTACGGTGACGGAGTACATGGGGGGAGCTCTCGGCTCGTCGCCTCGTGGATACTACTCCTTGCTGCTCGATGGTGTGGCGGACGTTGTCGCCACCTTGCCCGGATACACTTCCGCGGTATTCCCCATGACAGTGCTCAGCGTCTATCCGGGCGTGTGCGACAGCGCAATCGACTGCACGAACGCGCTGCAGCGGGCCCGTCCGGTGCTGGAGGGCGAATACAATGCGAAAATCCTGGCGATCTGGTCCGCGACACCTCCCGTGCTGATCACCCGCGACAGGCCCGTCCGGAGGCTGGAGGACTTGCAGGGGCTCAAGCTGCGGGTGGCGTCGCGGCTCGAGATGCCGTTTATCGAAGCGCTGGGTGCGAGCCCCGTGATGCAGCCGATATCGGAAGTCCAGCAGAACCTGCACAACGGTGTCATCGACGGCGTTGTGATCACCGCCGGGGGGATTCTTCCGTATCAGCTGCAGGAAGCGGCCGCCTACGTGACGACCTGGCTACCCCTCTCCGCGGCTCCGTTCGTCCTGTTGATGAACCAGGACACCTATGCGTCCCTCACCGCCACGGAGAGGAGTTGGGTGGATCAGGCTTCGGACGCTTCGCTGTCGCTGTCGGGGGCCCAGGGGTACGAGGCCACCGGCGCCCGCGGGCTCAGGGTGGCCCGTGAGGCGGGCGTTGAGCTCATCGATCTCTCAACCCGGGAGAAGGCGCGTTTCGAGGACGCCGTCGCGGGCACCTACCAGGCGCACCTCTCCCGAAGACTCGGCGACCTGACCGTGGCCGAGGTCATCGAACGGTTCCGCGCGAAGTGACGGTCTTGCACCGGGAACCGGATCGGGATCGCAGCCCGGTCCATGATGCGCTCCAGAAGGGTCTGACCACCGCTTGTTCAATCACCGGAGGGATTGCGCTCCTCCTGCTGCTGGGCATCACGGTGGCCGAGGTTGTCGCGCGCCACGTCCTCGGGGCTTCCCTGCTCGGCGCCGAGGATCTCGTGACGATGAGCCTCACGGTGGTCGTGGCAGCCGCGGTGGTCTTTGCGGCACAGGAGGACGGCCACGTGTCCGTCGATCTCATCCGGCGCTTCGGCGGCAGCCGCGCCAGGCAGGCGGCCGACGTACTCGCGCGGCTTCTGGGTGTGGGAGCGACAGCGGTCGCGGCGGCGGCACTCTTCGCCAAGGGGGGCTGCGGTCTGGAATGCGGCGATGTCACCGGGAGCCTTGCCATCGTACACACCCCGTTCTACTACGCGCTGGGAACGTCTCTGGCAACCTGGTCCCTGCTCCTGACATCCCGGATGATCCGGCGCCCGGCCGCGTCCGACGCCGATGAGCCGGCGGGACAGGGCATCTGATGGACGGACCAACGGTTGCGCTCCTCGGGTTCGCCGCCCTCTTCATTCTTCTCCTGATCCGGGTGCCGGTCGGGCTGTCCATGCTGATCGCCGGCGCGGCCGGCATCGCTCTCATCCGTCCCCAGGCAGTGCTGCCCGTCATTGCGGGCGAGACGTTCGCAGTGTCGTCGCGATACGCGCTGACCATCATCCCGCTCTTCATGCTGATGGGGAATCTGGCCGTCGTTTCGGGGATGAGCCGGGAGTTGTACCTGGCGGCCAACCTCTGGCTGGGCCGCTTCAGGGGTGGGCTGGCCGCCGCCTCGATCGTCGCGAGCGCCGGGTTTTCGGCCATGTCCGGATCGTCTCTGGCCGCCGCGCTGACGATGGGACGCGTCGCGCTTCCGGAAATGCAACGGTTCAGGTACGACAAGTCGCTCGCGGCGGGGGCCGTCGCCGCCGGTGGAACCCTCGGCATCCTGATTCCGCCGTCGGCCGGGCTGGTACTCTACGGCATACTCACCGAGCAGAGCATCGGCCGCCTCTTCATGGCGGGACTGATTCCCGGGGTCCTGCTTACGCTCCTCTTCGTCCTGACCGTCTTCCTGGTGGTGAGGCTCCAACCGCACAAGGCGCCATCCGTGGGACCGACGAACCCGACCCTGGAGCGGCAGCGGGCGCCTGCGGGAGCCTACTGGATTCTGGGGCTGGCGGTGGTGACGCTGGGCGGGATCTACGCCGGCGTCTTCTCCGCCATGGAGGCCGCGGGCGTGGGCGCATTCCTGGCTTTCCTGGTGGCGCTGGCGCGTCGCACCCTCACTCCGAAGGGGTTCGGCGAGGCGGTCCATTCCACATTGAGGGCGAGCGGAACGGTGTTCCTGATCCTGATCGGGGCCTATGTGTTCAAGGTCTTCCTCGGCTTCACCGAGATTCCGTTCGCAGCGGTTCGCTGGGTGGCCGAGCAGGGATGGTCGGGGGGCCAGGTGGTCGCGCTGCTCCTCGTCATGTTCATCGTGCTGGGCACGTTCATGGATGGGTTCGCGATGCTCGTCCTGACGATTCCGCTGGTGCAGCCGATCCTCGCCTCGCTCGGCGTCGACTTGATCTGGTTCGGTGTATTGATCGTCGTCACCCTGGAGATGGGACTGATCTCCCCGCCCGTCGGCCTGAACACGTTTGTGGTGAAGAGCGTGGCCCCGGACGTCCCGATGGATGTGATCTACCGCGGAATCATCCCGTTCTGGCTCGCGATGCTGGCGTTGCTGGTGCTGATCGCGTTCGTGCCCCAGATTGCCACGTTCCTCCCGGAGGCAATGTACGGATTTCAGCCATGACCATGGACCGCCGACAGTTCACCGCATCCGCCGCCACGGGCGCCGGCGCGATGGCGCTGCTCTGGCAGCAGGCGTGCACCGAGGTGGCCGACACCGGAGAGGTGTCGGCCGCGACCGCCCGGACGCTCCTCGATCACCAGGGCCCGCGCGGCATCTACGAAGAGGTCGAAGAACTCGACCGGCTCCGCGCCGCGCTCGCCAACATGATCAACGTGCAGCGGCAGCTGCGGGAGTTCCCGCTCGATCCGGACGAGCCTCCGCTGACCGTCTTCCGGAGGGGTTGAACCGTGCAGGAGGACATCCTCTTTCTCACGGTGAGAGAACTCGCCGACCGGCTGGCCAGCGGCGCGGTGACGTCCACCGCACTCACGCAAGCCTACCTGGACCGCGCGGACGCCCTCGACGTGCCGCCGTTCGACCTGCCCAGCGAGCCGCGCACGGACCACGGCGGCAAGCTCGCCACCATGGTCACGATCGCGCACGACCACGCCCTCGAGGCCGCCGCGCGCGCCGACGCCGAACTCGCCGCGGGCCCGCGCCGCAGCATCCTGCACGGCATCCCCTACGGCGTGAAGGACCTGCTCGACACACGCGGCATCCGCACGACGTGGGGCTCGGGGATCTTCGCCAACCGGATTCCGGACCGGAACGCCGCCGTGATCGACCTGCTGGAATCCTCCGGCGCCGTGATGATGGCCAAGATGTCTCTGGGCGAATTCGCCGGCGGCAACACGAGCTCCGCCCTCAACCCCTGGAAACTCGACCGCACCAGCTTCGGATCGTCGAGCGGCACGGTGTCCGCCGCCGTGGCGGGACTGATCGGCTTCGGCATCGGCACGGAAACCGGCGGCTCGATCGTCTTTCCGGCTTCGGCAGTCGGCGCGTCGGGCCTCCGCCCCACCTTCGGGCGCGTGAGCCGCTTCGGCTGCATGGCGCTGTCGTGGAGCCTGGACAAGATCGGCCCCGTGGGGCGCTCTGCCGAGGACTGCGGGCACATCCTGCAGGAGATCGCCGCGCACGATCCGCGCGACGGCTCCACGGTGGACCGCCCCTTCGTCTTCCGCCCCGACCCCGGGGCCATGCGCGGCCGCCGCCTGGGCGTCCACCGGGCGGAGTTCGAGCTGTCGGGTTCGGAGACGACCAGGCGCGTCTTCCAGGAGGCGCTCGACGTCTTCGCGCAGATGGGGGTCCAGGTCGAGGACGTGGAACTGCCGCTGCGGCCCACGGGCGCGCTGTTTACGACCATCGTCACCGTCGAGAGCGGCACCAACTTCAAGTCGCTCTTCGACGACGGCAGCGCGGCCGACATGTTCTCGTTCAACGAGGACCGGCGCGCGGGCTGGATGGCCGGACGCATGCTGCCCGCCGCCGACTATCTGACCGCCCAGCGGATCCGCAATCAGCTCGTGCGCGAGGCCGACGAGATCCTGGCGCGCCACGACGCGGTGATCGCGCCCACGTGGCCCAACGGCGCGGCGATGCGGGAGGTGCGCGACGGCTGGCCGATCCCCGCGCGCAACGAATGGGAGCCCCCGGGAGAGGTCAGCGCGCGCACCCCGCGGCTCAACTACATCGCCAACCTGGTCGGGCACCCCGGCCTGGCGATCCCCTGCGGCTTCGACGAGGACGGACTGCCGCTGTCGCTGCAGATCGTCGGCTCGCCGATGGACGACCAGGGCGTGCTGGACTTCGGGATGGCGTACCAGCGGGAGACGAACTGGCACA
Source organism: Longimicrobiales bacterium (assembly GCA_965205005.1). Lineage (GTDB taxonomy): Bacteria > Gemmatimonadota > Gemmatimonadetes > Longimicrobiales > Gaopeijiaceae > Bin94. The sequence continues at coordinate 4,459,623 of OZ242028.1, forward strand.
TGCGGCGGCCGCCGTATCCCTGGCGGGAGTAGAGGTCAGGGCCGCCAGTCCCTCTCGTCGGGTATCCCGCGGCTGAACACTACCTGCAGACGCGGCCCGGCGGGTCCGACGGCCTCAGCCGCCACGCGCATCACGTCCATCGCGTCCTCACCGCGCAGGACCCCTCGCACCTCGCCACTCGCCGAATCGCGCAGAATTGCCATCGGCTGGTCGGTCGCCCGGTCGGTCGTGGCCGATCCGCCGGGGCCGGACAGCGTTATGCTCTCGGGTACGCCCACCCACTCGGCCGGCACGCGCAGCGCGAAGACAAAAGACGACCCCGCTTCTGCGTCGGCCACTTCCGGCATGTCGAAACTCAGCGAAAACAGTTCGTCGCCGGTGGCGTTGCGGCCGAGGAGTTGGTAGTCACCGCCGGATTGCGGCATGCTGGGCGCGGCGTCCGTCACGAAAGCGGGCTCCAGGAACGGACTCCCGTCCTCGTCCACGCCACCCCACAGAACCAGGCTGCGCGTGGGCTCTCCGCCGGCGGTTCGGGCCAGAGGGCTCGGGCGCCCATCCCCCTCGAGCCGATGGTTCAGGGCTTTGGAGAAGCTGAACGCGCTGATCCAATTCGGAGGACCACAATAGGACATCACGTCCCGGGTCCGCGGCGATACCAGCCTGCCGCCGGCACGAAAGTCGAATCCCCAGGAGCCGATCGAGCCGTCGGTCTGCGGGAACGCCGGATCCGGACCACCGGCACCTCCGCACGGCGCATGATGGAGACCCATGTTGTGTCCGAGTTCGTGCGCGATCACAAAGGGATCGGCAACCGAATAGCCAATTGGGAGACCAACGAACGCAATCCCCACCGGGGCCCCGACAACGTGCTCGGGGAGGATGCCCAGATAGTAGTCCGTACCGCTCTCCAACGTCCGTATCAGATGCGTTTCGCGAAGCAGATCGAGGGATTTGGTCGTCGAGGTCAGGACGGATTCGTGGACTGCCACGTCGATATCGGCGACCGGGAGCATGGCACGCACATCGCCGAGCATTTCGTGGGTATGCGGACGCTCGGCCATGCGTGTGGCGACATCGACAATCCACGAACCGGGCTTCGGCGCCCACTGGAACGGAATCACCGTCATGTCCAGGCTGGGCACCGACTCCACCTGCACCGGCGCCCTGCCCTCCTCGGGAATCCGCTTCGTCACGCCCAGTTCGGGGGCCAGCGTTCCGTGCGGGTCGATCTCCAGCACCATCTCCAATCCGGGCTTGATCACCGATCCGGGGATTGTGACGTTGGCCGACCCTTGCAACGAACTCCGGGCGTGCTCGATCTCGGTCGGAATGGGGGTCCCCGAGCCCGGAATATCGACCGCATGACTCTCGACTCCGTCGAGGTAGAAGGTCGCGCGGACCATCGGGATGCCTGCGCTGGCAGGACGCGACGCCACCACGAAAACCCTGAGCAGCGCCTCTCTGCCGGCGATCAGGGGAACCGGGAAGTCCGACGACTGCACCGCCTGTGTCAGGTACGCCGACGACCCCGCATCCACTGAACAGCCTCGCACGCGCGCCACCTTCACTTCCGACAGCCAGCTCTGAAAAGCGGTATCCGCGGGGGCGCACAGACCGGTACCCGTCAGAATCAGCTCCTCCAGTTCGCCCAGAGCGGTCAGATCCGCAGGCAGGATACCGGACATCTCGGCATTGTCGGTCAGGTGGAGCCGCTTCAGGCGGGTGAGTCCCCCCAGGACGGGCGGGAGTGGACCGGACAGCTGGTTTCCCGCCATCGACAGCAACTGCAACCCGGGCAGATCACCGAGTTCGGCGGGAATCCGACCGGCCAGCTCATTCCCGCTGAGGTAGAGGCGTTCCAGGCTGGACAGGGCTCCCAGTCCCGATGGGATACCTCCCGTCAGCCTGTTCCGTCTGAGATCCAGGTGTACCAGCGTGGAGACGCTGGCCAGTGTCAACGGAATGGACCCCGTCAGGTAATTTCGACCGAGGACCAGATCGGTCAGGCCGGGCAGGTTGCCCAACTCGAACGGAATCGATCCCGTCAGCCAGTTCTCGCCGAGACCGATACGCCTCAGGTTCGGCAGGTTGCCAAGCCACGGAGGAATCGATCCCGTCAGCCGATTGCGATCCAGGATCAACTCGTACAGGCGCGACAGGTTCCTGAGCTCCGGCGGGATCGGTCCCTCCAGGCGATTCCCGTCCAGGTACAGGTACACCAGGTTGGCAAGGTTGCCCAACTGCGGCGGGATCGGTCCCTCCAGTTCGTTTAGTCCGAGTCCCAGCACGAGCAGGTTGGTCAGCCTGCCCAGCTCCGGCGGGATCGGTCCCTCCAGTTCGTTTGCCCACAGAAGCAGCTGTGAAAGGTTGGTCAGATCGCCCAACCGATCGGGAATCGGTCCCTCCAACCGGTTCTCGCCGAGGTGCAGCAGCGTGAGGCCGGACAGGTCGCCCAACTGGGCCGGGATCGGTCCCTCCAGGCGATTGCCGGACAGGTCCAGGTGACGGAGCTGGTCCAGGTAGCCCAGTTGGGGTGGAATCCGGCCCGCCAGATTGTTGCGGGGAAGTCGCAGCGCAACCACGCGGCCGACCGTGTCGGTTTCCACTCCGGTCCACTCGCCGAGAGGCTGGCCGGAAAGCCAGTTCCCGTCGTCCTTCCATTCGGCGCCACCGACAGCACCGTACAGGAGTTCGAGGGTCTCCCGGTCCGACAGGGACGAACACTCGACTTCGGTACCCTCGTGCGAGGGGATGGCCGCGAGCCATCCGGCGAACGATTCGGCGAGGGGCACACAAAGGCCCGTGTCCCGGTATCTCAACGCTTCGAGTGAGAGCATGGAAAGCGTCAGCGGCAAAGGACCGGTCAGTCCCTCGTTGCCGTCCAGCCGAAGTGAGTTCATGCTCGCGAGCGGTGCCGACAACTCCGGCAAGCGACCGGCAAGTCCGTTGCCGGACAGGTCGAGCTCGAGGACCCGTCCCAGCGAATCGGTGCTCACACCGTGCCATTCGCGCACTGGCACGTCTTCCACCCAGCCGTCGGAACGAGTCCAGTCACTTCCTCCGGTGGCCTCGTAGAGGGACACGAGCGCTTTCCTGTCGCCCTCGTTGCACACGGGTCCGAGCGCAACGTCAAGCTGCGCCAGCCACCCGATGAAATCGGTTTCGTCCGGGATACAGAGGTCTTCGTTATCCCGGAAGTGGAAGAACCGGAGCCGTTCGAGTCGCACGAGGGCGGAAGGAACCAGACCGGTCAGGTCATTTGACTGGACACTGAGCCTCTTGAGATTGGCCAGGTTGCTCAGTTCGGGCGGGATCTCGCCGGTCAGGAACGTGTGGTTCAAGCGCAGATCCTCGAGGTTGGCCAGGTTGGCCAACTCGGCCGGGATCTCGCCGGTCAGGCCACTGACGCCCAGGAGCAGGCTCCTGAGGTTTTGCAGCCTGGTCAGTTCGAGAGGAATCGGCCCCCGCAATCGATTCCACTGGAGATTCAGGGTCCCAAGGTGTGACAGGCGGCCCAGTTCCGCTGGAAGCATCCCGGTCAGATTGCTCGAAGCAAGCTCCAGCGCGGTGACGTGACCATCCGGCCCGGTGGTCACTCCGTGCCATTCGCCGATCGGCCGATCCGACATCCAGCCGTCGTCTTCGATCCAGCCCGATCCCTGCGCGGCCTCGTAGAGCGCCGCAAGCGGGCCCCAGTCCGGGTGGGCCACAGTGATCGGCACGGAGCCCGGCACACCCGCCGACGTGGCCGTGATGGTGACCAAGCCCTCGACGATGCCGTGGACCAGACCAGACCCGTCAACGGTGGCGACGGCGGTATCACCCGACGACCACGTGAATTCGCCCCCGGACACCGTAAACCCGTTCGCGTCCCAGGCTTCCGCCGTCAGGCGCAGCGTATCGCCCGCTGACACCTTGCCGGGAAAGGGCAGCACCTCGATGCCCTTCACCACTTGCGCCACGGTCACCGTTGCGGCCCCCGACGCCGTCCCCGCTCTCGCGATTATGGTAGAGGTTCCATTTCCGACCGACGTCACGGTTCCGGCCGCGTCCACCGTAGCCACCCCGGCGCTGGTGCTCACCCACGCCACGGTGACCCCGGACATGATCCGGCCGGTGTGGTCGCGCACCTCCGCGCTCAACTGCACGGTCTCGCGCAGTGCGGCGAACTCGGTCACTGCGGGACTGACGGTGATCGTCGCCGGCAGGAGCGGGGCGGGTGGTCGAGGGGCCGTCGTGCCGTCGCCGCAGCCAGCTGCCAGGGCGACACCGGCCAGCAATCCCGCGACAACCGTCAAAACATGCGGACCCCTCATGGCACTGGTGTTAGCCGTGCCTCGCGCGCCGTGTCAAGTCACCCGATCCGCGCAGACCATTGTGCCTGATCCGCGCATGATCGCCGGCCGAACGCCGTTCGCCGGAGGAACCTGTTCCTGAACACGCCCCGCGGATCGAACTCGTCGCAAATCGCCCTGAACGCCGCCATCCCGGGGTAGCGCCGCCCCACCTGTTCGGCGTCGAGCGGAAACCACTTGCCCCAGTGCAGACGCGCGCCGAAAAGCGACGACATGGTCTCTGCAAGGAACGCCGCCACGCGCTGGAAGGGCTCCCACGGCTCCGTCAGGGTGATGAGGCTGATTGCGTACCAGTCCTGCTTCGGCATTCCGCTGCACGACGACATCGAAATCAGCGTGTCGTCGGGCCGTACGCGACGAACACAGATCGGGTAGTGGTGGACGTACGAGCCGCGCAGGACTTCGAGCTTGCCACCCGCCCCCAGCGAATCGATCTGCGACCGTGCCTCGGCCGTCACCTCGTGGCCACGGTGGTCCGCCGCGCGCAGGATCTCGCCGACGAAGCCCGCCGCCGCAACGATGTGCTCGCGCGGAACGAAGACCTCCATCTCGAGGTGCCTGAAGAGGTCGTGGCGCATGAGGAGTTGCCGGTCGCTCCGGTCGGTTACCCGCCACCGGGGAAGGATGAACGCCGGCAGCAGGCGTCGATAGAGCAGGTGTACAAGGCGCCGGCTCCGCATCAGCGAGGCGGAGAACTTCACGCACAGGTGCAGCAGCACGTCGATCACGGTCAGCCAGTACACCCGGTACAGAACCGCGCCCCCTGCCGGGCGATTCTCTCCGGCCACGCTGCGCTCGTGCGCCAGAACGGTCCACCCGTGCGGCATCAGATAGGCCTGTTGCAGCGGTGCCCTCGCCTCGCCCGCCAGCACAGCGTCAAGGTCGGAACGCCACACGCTCCGCTCGCGCACATGGTACTGCGGCACGCACGGCAGCGTCACCTCAAGGACGACGCCCATCGCCCCAACCGAGCATCGCGCCGCCCGCAGGGCACTCCCGGAATCGACCGTGCGCACGCGCGCCTCCCCGTCCTTTCCATAGCACGCGATCCGCATCGATTCCACATGGTGCGACATCGAGTGCCGCCCCGAACCGTGCGTCCCCGTCGCGACCGCGCCAGCCACCGTCTGGCGGTCGATCAGCCCGATCGAGGGCAGTGTCAAGCCCCGTTTTGACAGGTGTTCGAGGAGGGCACCGATCCGGATTCCGGCTTCCACCGTCACGCGCTTGCCGTCACCATCCACGCGCATGCGACGAAGGTGCCGCAGGTCCACGAGCGCGTCGGAGCTCACGATGCCTTCGTTCCACGAGTGCCCGGCGCCCACCACGCGGATCGTCCCGTCGCGGTGGTCGTCGAGAATTCGGAGAACCTCGTCTTCGCTGCGCGGCGTGTACAGGTGGCGCGGGGTGAAACTGATGTTCCTCCCAAAGTTGGATATGGGGCGGGCCGCGCCCACCACGGGCCCCGCCCTCACAAGGCCTGATCCGGCCGGCGCGGCACCGCCGCCAGGAGTTCGCGCGTGTACTCATGCTTCGGCTCCCGGAAAAGCGCCTCCACCGGCGCAGTCTCCACGATCCTCCCCTTGTGCATCACCGCGACCCTGTCGCACAGGTGCCGCACCACCCCGAGGTCGTGGGAGATGAACAGGTACGTCAACCCGAACCGCTTCTGGATGTCCGCCAGCAGGTTCACGATCCGGGCCTGGATCGTGATGTCGAGCGACGAGACGGGCTCGTCGCAGACAATGAGGTCGGGTCTGAGGGCCAGGGCACGCGCAATGCCGATGCGCTGGCGCTGGCCGCCGGAGAACTCATGCGGCATGCGGGTCGCCCGCGCGGGGTCCAGGCCGACGGTGGCCATGAGTTCGGCCACCCGTGCCCGTCGTGCCGTCCGGTTCAGCGCCGTGTGCTGCAGGAGCGGTTCCGCAATCGAACGGCCGACGCTCAGGCGCGGGTTGAGCGACGAGTACGAGTCCTGGAAGATCATCTGCATGCGCGGACGCAGCGCGCGCAGTTCCGCAGCGGTCGCCCGCCCGAGATCGACGCCGTCGAAGACGATGCGGCCGGCCGTCGGTTCGGCGAGCCGCAGCACCGTGCGTGCGACGGTGGTCTTTCCAGAGCCGCTTTCGCCCACCAGCCCCAGCGTCTCGCCACGGTAGAGCCGGAAGCCGACGCCGTCGACCGCGCGCACCGAACCGGTCCGCCGCTGCATCACCCCGCGGCGCACCGGAAAGTGCTTTTTCAGGCCGGTGACTTCGAGGAGAGGCTCGCCGGTCGCGTCCGCGCCGCGCGTCCCGCAGCCGCCTGGCGCGGGCAGGGACGCCAGCAGTCCCCGCGTGTACGGGTGCGCGGGCGCGCCGAAAAGCCGACCCGCAGGTGCGATTTCGACGATGGCGCCGCCGTACATCACCGCCACGCGGTCGGCCAGACTCGCCACCACGCCGAGGTCGTGGCTGATCCAGATCATCGCCATGTCACGCCTGGCCGCCAGTTCGGTGACCAGCTCCAGGATCTGCGCCTGCACGGTCACGTCGAGGGCCGTCGTCGGCTCGTCGGCGATGAGAAGATGCGGGTCACACGCCAGCGCCATCGCGATCATCACCCGCTGGCACATTCCGCCGGAAAACTGGTGCGGATAGTCGTGGGTCCGCTCATGCGGCCGCGGGATGCGGACCGAGTGCAGCAGTTCGACCGCGGCTTCCCGGGCCTCGCGCCGCCCCAGCCCCCGATGCACCCGCAAGCCCTCGGTGAGCTGCCGCCCGACCGTGAGCACGGGATTGAGCGAGGCGCGGGGGTCCTGAAAGACCATCGCGATCTCCGCACCGCGCACGCGCCGCATCTCCTCTTCGCCGAGCGCCAGCAGGTCGCGCCCGCGATAGCTCACCTCGTCGGCCTCGACGCGCGCACGCCGGGCGGCCAGCAACCGCAGCACGGAGAGCATGGCGACCGTCTTGCCGCAGCCGCTTTCGCCGACCAGCGCGAGGGTCTCGCCGCGCCGCACCGAGAAGCTCGCGCCGTTGACCGCGTGGACGACGCCCTGGCCGGTGAGAAAGCGGGTGTGGAGGCCGCGGACTCGAAGGAGGTTGCGGGGCCGGTCGGCAGGCGGAGCGACCGTCATCGGGCGGGTGCCCGAGGCCGGGCGCAGCGATCGCGCAGTTCCCGCATCTCCACCCATCCCCCGCTCTCCAGCGACTCGATGCACGCCTGCACCACCAGCAGCGTCTCGAGGTGATCGCCGCCTGTCGTCACCGGCTCCTCCTCCCCGCGAACGGCCCGCAGGAACTCGCTCAGCAGCGCCCGCGTGTCGTCCACAAACGGCGTGCAGGAGTTGAGCGGCTCCACGACCGGCGCCTCCGCCTCGCCGTCCCCCTTGAAGTTGGGCCCGCGCAGTCCCAGCCCGCGATCGAAGTCGACCCGCACGAGATCCTCGAACTGCTCGCGCTGAATGAGCGTCCCGCGCTCGAAGTCGCTCCGCCAGCGGAAGTCCATCCGGTTCCACGCGGCGGTCCAGGTCCCGAGATAGTTCGCACGCACGCCATTCCCGAAGCGCAACAGCACCGACACGCAACAGTCTCCCTCGTAGGTGCTCCAGGACGGCCGCCACGTGTCGCACACCAGCGACTCCACCTCCGCGCCATAGCAATAGCGCAACAGGTCGAAGTGGTGGATGCTCTGCTCCAGCAGCATCGGATGCGCCATCCACATGACGTAGTCGTTCAGGTCGTCCCTGTTGCCGTCGCGCTGTCTATGGTAGGTGAAGTGCGCATGACTCAGCGCGCCCAGCTCCCCGGTGCGGACGTAGCGCCGGATCCGCTGCGACGAGGGGAGGTAGCGGAAGTTCATCCCGACGAGGAGGTGGCGCCCGGCCGCGTCGGCCCGCGCGATCAGGTCCACCACCTCGGCGAGATCCTCCGAGAGGGGCTTCTCGCAGAGGACGTGGAGGCGGTGCGCGAGCGCCCGGCTGACAAGCGCGTGATGGCTGGCGGGAGGTGTCGCGATGACCACCGCGTCGGCGCGGGCCTGCTCCAGCGCGACGGCGAAGTCCCGCGCGACAACGGCTCCCGGGGCGTGGGCGTCGCGGGCGCGCCCGGCCCGCGCTTCGTCGTGGTCCACGATGCCGGCCAGCGTTGCACCTGGGGCCTCGGCGATGACGCGCGCCCAGACCCGGCCGCGGACGCCGGCGCCGACGAGGACGATGCGGACAGGATCCCCGGTCACCCGGCGCGCGCCCGCTCAGCGAAGCGCTTCATCCGCGTCAGCGCCTGCTGCATGGACTCGTACGGCGACAACAGCGTGATCCGGATGTGCCGGTTCGCCGCGTCCGCGAACATGGTGCCGGGGAAGACCATGACCCTCTCCCGGCGCAGCAGTTCGAGGCAGAAGGTCTCGGCGTCCAGTCCGGTGCTGGAGATGTTCGCGTAGACGTACATTCCCCCGCCCGGGCGCCCGTAGGAGATGCCCATGCCGTCGAGCCGGCGCAGGACGAGGTCGAGCCGCCGTTCGTATTCGGCCAGCATCGTGGCCACCGCGTCGTCCCCGCTCTTCAGCGCCGCCAGCGCTCCCCGCTGCAGGGCGGGCGGGGTGCAGATGCTGAGCGTGTGCTTGATCTCGATGGCCGCTTCCATCATCCACGCCGGCGCGGCGAGGTAGCCCACCCGCCACCCGGTCATCGCATACGCCTTCGAGAAGCCGTTGACGGTGACGGTGCGGTCGGGCATCCCGTCCAGCGCCGCGAGGCTGACGTGCCCGGCGCCACCGAAGATCAGCCTCTCGTAGATCTCGTCCGACATGACCAGGAGGTCGCGCTCCACGGCCAGCCTGGCAATGCGCTCCAGCTCCGCGCGCGGGGTCAGTCCCCCGGTGGGGTTGTTCGGGTTCGCGATCACGAGAAGCTTCGAGCGCTCGGTCAGCACGCTGCGGATGGCGTCGGCCTTTAGCGCGTAGTCGTCCTCCTCCAGCGTCGGCACATCCACGATCCGCCCGCCGGCCAGCCTGACCATGTAGTCGAAGGCGTTGAAGCGCGGGGCCTGCAGCACGACCTCGTCGCCGGGGCCCACCAGCGCGAGAATCGCGATCAGCAGCGCTTCCTGCGCGCCGTTGGTGACGATGACCTGATCGGCGGAATACTTAACATTATTGTTAAGTTTCAGCTGAAACGCGATCGCCTCGCGCAGTTCCGGCAGGCCGGGAGGCGGACTGTAGTGGGTGTAGCCGCCGATCAACGCATCCGCGCCAGCGGCGACGATCGCGGGCGGAGTCTCGAAATCGGGGTCGCCCCGGCCCAGCGCGATGATGTCGTCGAGGCCGGCGGCCAGCTCCAGCATCCGCGTGCGGAAGCTCGACTTCACGCTCACGGCGCGGGCTGCAAGGTAGTGGCTGGGGCGCGCGTCCGGCATCGAGGTCAGATCCCCGGCCGCGAGTACAGCAGGCTGCCCCGCACGAACGTCATCCGCACGCGTTCCAGGTCACGCAGATCGTCCAGCGGGTTTCCGTCCACGACGATCACGTCCCCCTCCTTGCCCGCCTCGAGCGTGCCGATGCGGTCGTCCAGCCGGTTCATGATCGCCGCCTCGCGCGTCGCGCTCATGATCGCGGCGTGATTGTCCGCCACCACCCCGACCTTGATCATGAACTCCATCTCGGGGACCACCACCCCGTGCCGCACGGCCGGACTCCCCGCGTCGGTCCCGAAGACGATGCGCACCCCGGCACGCGCCGCGCGCAGCAGGCCGTCGTAGCGGCTCCTGTCGGCGACCGCCCGCTGCCGCTCCCGAATCTTCCACTCGGGGATGTTGTACTTGCGCGCGAGCTCGGGTCGAGCCTGGATCACGACGGGTGAAAAGGTGGTCACGATCGGCACGCCGCGCTCCACCAGCTTGCCGATCGTCTCGTCCGACATGCTGCCGCCGTGCTCCACCGTGTCGATGCCGAAGTCGACCGCCCGCGCGATCGCCGCGTCGAAGGTGGCGTGCGCGGTGACGGGCAGTCCGCTCCGGTGCGTCTCGTCGACGATGGCCTCGAGCTCCTCGTCGGTGAACTCCAGCAAGTCGTGGCACATCATGATCTTGATGAGGTCGGCGCCGGCCCTGACCTGTTCCCGCACCGCGCGCCGCATCTCGTCGGTGCCGGTCGCCTCGCGGCAGCACCAGTACGTGTGGCCGCCGGTCTGCACGATCGCCTCCGCGCAGATCAGCAGACGCGGGCCTGCGAAGACACCCTGCTCCACCGCCTGCTTGGCGAACTCACCGCTGCGGTTCATCCCCAGGTCGCGCACCATCGTGATCCCGCCGCGCAGACATGCCAGCATGTTGGCCGCCGCCTTGTACGCGCTGATCTCGGGCGCGTCGCCCATCGACTGGGCCGCGAGGTCGTGGATGCCGTCCCAGCCGAGGTGGGCGTGGCTGTTGATCAGACCGGCCAGGATCGTTCCGTCCGTCGCGAGGACCGCCCGACCATCCGCACGCGCCGCGCTCCACTCCCCGACCGACACGATCCGGCCCTCGTCCAGGGTGAGGTGGCCGTCCTCGATCACCTCATCCCCCACCCCTGTGATCACACGGCCCCTCAGCGTGACCGACGCCGGCGGGCGCGGGGCCAGGTCCTGCAGGACCGGCTGGAACTTCCAGGCTGGTGCTTCGGGCATGTCGGTCTCCCTGCGTCAGATTCCCAGTTCCGCGAGCGCGCGGGCGCCGCCGTCGAGGTTGGTGAGCCTCATGCTGGCGTAGTTGGGCGAATAGATGATCCCGGCGGCCCCCGCCTGGTACGCCGCGTGCACGCTCTCGTAGACGATCTCGGGCGTGCAGGCCGCCTGCTCGGGGCTGGAGCGGGGCGCGTCGACGCCGATCCCCATCAGCACGGGGAGCTCGCCGCCCAGCGCCTCGATCGTGTCGCGGCACTGGCCACCGACATAGCTGGATGGGCGCATTCCGGCACCCATGAGCTCCTCCCACGGCGCCTCGTCGAGACCCAGGATCCGGTACATGACCGGGGTCATCTCGGCGGGCGCCAGGTCGCGCAGCAGCGTCGCGTGCAGCTGGGTCATCTCGGCCGTGTAGATCCCGCCGGACTGGTGCTGATACGTGATCGGCTTGACCCAGTCGGCGTAATCCCTGGTCTCGGCCCACGGCCACTGCGCCTTGCGCAGCGGGTTGAAGTGGTTGCGGTTCCACACGTTGAGCCCGAACTCGAGCGCCGGATCGCACCACTTGACGACTCCGTAGAGCTCGCGGTCGAGGTCCTTGTTGCGCCTCACCCAGTGCTTCTCGAGCACCAGGAATTCGGGGTTGTCGAGCAGGGTGCGCAGCCCGGTGATGAAGGCGCCGTCGGTGAAGTGTTCGCCCGCGCGCGCCTTGCGGAAGTAGTTGTGCAGAGAAGCCGACGCACGCCGCGCGGCTTCCGGGTCGACACCACCGGCCGACATGGCAGCCACGCAGTGCCTGCAGAAGCACCCAGGAGCCATCCCGGTGACCAGCTGGTCGAGTGGGCTCCGCCTCTCGTTGCACCACATGATGCCGTCGATGTCGTAGCTCCGGCAGTGGTCCTCGATCAGCGCGTGCCACCAGTTGCGGTAGTCCGGGTTCTCCAGACAGGGGGCGCCGCCGATCCTGCCCAGGTAGTCCACCTCCATGAACTGCACCAGGTTCGGGATCTGCACCGTGTTGGCCGACCCGTGCCCCGCGTACTTGAAAAGCGGCTCCATCAGCTCGGGGATCACCTTCATCCCGCGCGCCCGCGCACCGGGGATCACCATGTCGAGGATGTCCCGTCCGGCCATGGCCTCGTCCGGCGCGCGGAAGTTGGTGATGGACGTGTTGCGGTAGAACTCGGGGTGGTCCGCCAGGTACGACCCGCCCTGCACCTCCAGCGGCTCGGGCACGCCGTGGTCCGGCCAGCCGTCGATCTTCCAGGAGATGCTGCGCCCGATCTTGAGGCCGAGCCAGCTCACCGTGCCGATGAAGATCGCGCCCACGCCCACGCGCTCCTGGAGCGTGTCGAGCACGGCGTCGACCCCCTCGTCGACGAAGCTGGCGGGTCCGATCTGCACGCCTACGCACCTGTCGCTCACGTTCACCTCGCTTTCAACCTCGGATCCAGCATCTCCTGCAGACTGTCGCCGAGAAGGTTCGTCGCCATCACCACCGTGAATATGGCGAGCCCGGGGAATGTCGAAATCCACCACGCCCTTCCGAGCACGTCGCGCCCCACCGCGACCATCAGCCCCCACTCCGGCGTCGGCGGCTGCGCGCCCAGCCCCAGGAAGCTCAGGCCGGCGCCGACCGAAATCGCGTGCCCGAACTCGAGCGTCGACAGCACCAGCACCGGAATCGCCGTGTTCGGCAGCACGTGCCGCAGCATGATCCTCGCATCCGGCACGCCGATGACCCGCGCCGCGTCGACGTATTCCTGCTCGCGCACGGTAAGCACGGTGCTGCGGACCAGGCGGGCGTACCTGGGGATGGTGGAGATGCCGACCGCGATCATCACGTTCGTGATGCTGGGCCCGAGCGCCGCGATCACCACGAGGGCGAGAAGGATGCCGGGGAAGGCCAGCATGGCGTCGACCATGCGCATGGCAACCGTGTCGACCGCGCCCCGGTAGTACCCGGACACGAGCCCGAGCGCCGATCCCAGCGCGGCGCCGATCGCGACGCTGATGAAGCCCAGGATCAGCGACACGCGGGCGCCGTGGACCACCCGGCTGAAGACATCGCGGCCGAGCCGGTCGGTGCCGAACCAGAACTCGGCCGAGGGCGCCTCGCGGGCTCCGGAGACGGTGGCGAGCGGGTCGTGGGGGGTGGCGGGTGCGGCGAAGACGGCGAGGACCACCCACGCGGCGAGGATGGCGGCGCCGGCGATGAAGGCGGGGGTGAGTGTGCGGCCGCCGACGGTCATGCCGGGGCCTCCTCGCGGATGCGCGGATCGAGCCACGCGGCGAGCAGGTCGACCCCCAGGTTCACGAGCACGTACATCGTCGCCATGAACAGCACGATCCCCTGCACCAGCGGGTAGTCCTTCCACAGGATCGCGCTGACGACCAGGCGGCCCAGTCCCGGGCGGCTGAAAACGGTCTCGGTGACGACAGCCCCGGCGAGCATCGCCCCGAACTGCAGCCCGAGCATGGTGAGGACGGGGAGCAGCGCGTTCCGGAGCGCGTGGCGCAGATACACGATGTGTCTGGGGAGGCCCTTTGCCCATGCGGTACGGATGTAGTCCTCGACCAGCACCTCGCGCAGCGAGGCTCGCGTGAGGCGCGCGATGACGCCGGCCGAGACGAGACCGAGCGACAGACTGGGCAGGACCAGTGACCGAATGCCCTCGGAGCCGGCGGGCGGGAACCACGGCAGCCGGAAAGCGAACACGAGGATCAGCAGCAGGCCCAGCCAGAAGAGAGGCAGCGAGACGCCGGCGTAGGCCAGCACGCGGCTGAGGCCGTCGATCCACGAGCCCTGTTTGAGCGCTGCAAGGACGCCCGTCGTGACCCCGATGACGAGCGCGAACAGGATGCCGCCGAGGCTCAGCGCGAGGGTGGATCCCAGGCGGTCCAGGATGAGATCGAGGACGGGCTGGCGGAGTCGTACGGAGGTGCCGAGGTCGCCGGTGACGGCGCCGCCGAGAAAGCGGCCGTACTGCACGGGGAGCGGGTCGTTCAGCCCCATCTCCTCGCGGAGCTGCTCCTGGCGCTCGGGGGTGACGGAGCCGCTTTCCGCGCCGGAGAGCATGAGCTGCACCGGATCGCCCGGCAGCGCATGCATGATGGAGAACACCGCCACCGAGACAAGGAGCAGGACGACGCCGAGTTGGGCGAGGCGGCGGGCGAGGAAGGTGGCGGGCATCGGGCGTGCTCTCCGTGTGACTGGAACCCTTGGGTCCACTATTGTATATATGTCTTGTATATAATCGTGACGATCGCCAAGGCGGCGGCCGGTACGCGGAGGAGGAAGCAGAGCATGAAAGACCACGTCGGCACCCTGATCGACATGCCCCGCAGGAAGCGCTCGGTTCTCCTCCCGATCCGTGTCACTCCGGAAGAGCGGGACGCGATCCGCGCCGTCGCGAAACGGGAGAACATGACCGTCTCCGGGTTCATCCGGTCCGCGGTCGCGCTCAAGGCACAGGACATGGACCGCGAGCCGCTCGGCCGCTGGCTGGTCGACAACGTCCCCCGCGGAACAGGCCTCGATGTTCCCCGCGAGCGAGGATCCCTGCGCCGCACTCCCTTCGCCGGGGATGACCTCGGGTGAGTGGTGTCCTGCTGGATACCAACGTGATCTCGGAGTTGACAAGGCCGGCCCCTGCCCCACCGGTGGTCGCCTTCCTCGCCGAACAAGATGACCTCTGGTTGTCCGCGCTCGTATTGCACGAACTGGAATACGGTCTGCATCTCCTGCCTCGGGGAAAGCGCCAGATTGCACTCCGCGATGCGCTCTCGGACTTCATCCGGCGATACGAGGATCGCATTCTGCCCGTGGGCCGCAGGACGGCCCGCCAGGCAGCCCGTCTGCGAGCGAATGCGCGCCGGGGGGGACGAACCCTCGACCTGGGCGACGCGCTCATCGCGGGCACGGCGCAGGTGCATGGTCTGGGCCTGGCGACAAGGAACGTGGCGGATTTCGAAGGACTCGACATCCTCGTCACAAACCCATGGGATTCCTGCTGAGCAGACGTACGTTGTGCACGAAGTAGAACTGCCCCTCCGACGCGAGCTGGAACCCCCGCACCTCATCTGACACCGCGTAGAAGATGGGCTCGCTCAGCGTAGGCAGCATCAGCGCGTTGTCCATGATGATGCGCTGGGCTTCGCGGGCGAGTTCGCACCGCCGCTGCTGGTCCGGGATCGTCCTGAGCCGGCTCACGATCCCGTCCAGTTCCGCGTCCACGAATCCCGTCCACGCCCATCCGCCCACAACATCGTGCGCCGAGTTCCAGAGCATGTCCATCAGCAGCGGATCCGGGCTGCGCTGGCGCTCGTAGATCAGGTCGAAGTCGCGGGCGTTCACCCGCTCGAGCTGGACGGGGCCGGGCACGATCTCGATGGCAAGATCGACGCCGAGGGGCCGCCACTGCGCCTGCACCGCCTCGCCCATCTCCTCGCGGTCGAGGATGGTCCAGCGGACGCGCAGGGGCGTGCCGTCTTCGACGCCCGGCACCCCGTGCGCCTCGCGGATGCCGTCGCCGTCCCGGTCGATGTATCCGGCCTGGTCGAGCAGCCGCATCGCGGCCTCGGGATCGTGGGGGTAGTGGTCGGCGTTGCCATCCCGGTAGCATCGATGGACCGTGTTCAAGGGGCCGTCCGCGGTCAGGTAGTGCCCGTCGTACAGAAGGTCGTTGAGCGCCTGCTGGTCGGTGCCGTGTAGCAGGGCCCGCCGCACCCGAATGTCGTTGAAGGGCGGCCGCCTCACGTTCATGACCATCTGCAGCCCGGTCCCGGCCTGGTAGCCGGTGAGCAGCGAAAACCCCTCCGCGTCGCGGTAGTCGTCGATGTAGGCGGTGGGCAAGTTCATGGCGATGTGCGCGTTGCCGGTGCGGACGATGTTGCCCAGCACGGCCTCCTCGCCGATGAAGCGGATCGTCACGCGCTCGACCCCGGCCGGGCCGGGATCATCGCTGATCGAGTTCCAGCCGCCGTAGCCGTCCCAGCGCCGCACGGTGACGTGGTCGTTGGGCACCCACTCCTCGAGCAGGAACGGTCCGGCGCCCACCAGATGGCGGTCGAACTGCTCGATTCCCCAGCGCTCGGCGGCCGCCGGGGACCAGATCGGGACGCGCCGGAAAGCGTCGAGCACGGTCACCCAGGGGGCCGCGTAGTGGAGCGTCACCGTGGTGTCGTCGACGACCTCGACGCGCTCGACGGGCCCGACGTGCGCCGCCATCTCGCCGGACCGGGTCGCCGGGTCGAGGATGCGCTCGACGTTGTACCTGACGGCCTCCGCATTGAAGGGCGTGCCGTCCTGGAAGACCACGCCGCTCCGGAGCGTGAACGTCCACTCGTCCGCCACGTCGTTCGAGGACCAGGCCGTGGCCAAAGCGGGGTGGAACGCGCCGTCCGGGCCGATGATCAGCAGGGGGTCGGCGATCATGTAGTCGATGAGCCACGCCGTCTGGTACGGTTCGATGTGGCCGTCCAGGGAGGCGGGTTCGCGTGAGGCGGGCCAGGCGATGATGAGTGCGTCGACGGGATCGGAATCGCCGCCGCATGCGGCCAGGACCAGCAGGGAGAGCGCGGTCAGCCCCGCCTTGACCCGGCCGGCGCCGCGGCGGCGTGATCGTGACCGCTCGATCATCCCCGGAGCGCCTTCGTCCCGTCCTTCAGCGCATACGCCTCGTATCCCACCGTTTGCAAAAGGTTTGCGAACTGTCCGGACTGGATCCCGTTATCGCAGAAGAGCACATACTTAACATCTTTGTTTAGTATTGTGGTCAGATCGGCGAAATCACCCGGCAGCACCCGGCGGGAGCCGGGATGACGCCATCCGTCGTCCTGCTGAGGGGGGCGGCAATCGATCACGCGGGCTCCCGCCGGGAGGGCGTCCACCCACAGGTAGTCGCGCTGCAGGTCGGCATCGGCGGTATTCCTCACCTCCAGCACCTTGCGCGCGGCCACGGCGCGGTCGACGAGACCGGGGTCGAGCGGCGCCTCCTCCCGGTCCACCGCCAGAACCTTCGCCGCCGTGACCGGCTTGCCCGACAGAATCGCGCAGTACTCCTTGATGCGCGCGGACAGAGCGGCCGTCCCGATCCGCTGGGCGATGCGGATGATCTCCTCCTTGTCGAAGCCGACCAGCGGGCGCAGCACGGGAAGGGTCGCCGCGGCTTCGATCGCGCGCAGGTTGCGGAGCGTCTGGGACGACACCTGGCCCAGCGACTCGCCAGTGACGATCGCGTCGGCCCCGACCCTGGCGGCGACCGCGTCCGCGGCGCGGTACATAAGACGTTTCAGGACGACTTGCCAATAGCGCGGTGTGACCCGGCGCTGCAGTTCGCGCACCGCCTCGTCGAAGTCGACGATGTGCATGCGCGGGCGGTCGCCATAGCTCCATCGGTCGGCGAGGACCTTTGTGACGCGGATGACCGATCGCTCGAAAGCGGGCCCGGCCAGGTTGCAGAATACGTAGTCGAGGGGGACGCCCCGCTTGAGGAGGAGCCAGGCCGCCACCGCCGAGTCGAAGCCGCCCGAGATCAGGCAGACCGCCCGGCTCTGGACCCCCACCGGCAGGCCGCCCGGGCCCTCGGTGCGGTCGCTGAAGAGGTAGGTGCGGTGGTCGCGGACCTCGACATGAACCGTCACCTCGGGGGTGGTGAGGTCGACCGTGCCGTAGGGGTTGAGCGCGGCGCCCAGGTCCACGCAGATGTCGCGGGACGAGAAGGAGTGGCGGCCGGTGCGGCGGGCGGCGACGGCGTAGCGGCGGCCGGTGACGGCTTCGCGGTACAGGTCGTGGCCGGCGTGCACGATGTCGTCGAGGTCGGCGTCGATGACCGCGTCGACGCGGGAGTAGGAGTGGACCCCGAAGACGCGGGTGGCGGGGGTCATGGGGTCGTCGGCGGTGGCGGACGCGTCAGTGTCGGTCGGCACCGTCACGAACAGCCGGCTCCAGCGGTCGCGGATGGCGGGACGGACGCCGCTGGAGCGCAGCGCGTCGCGCAGGTTGCGGACGAGCTGTTTGTGGAAGCGGCGGCGCGTGCGGTTGGACTTGCTCGCGACCTCTGCGGCGATGCGGACGATGTAGGCGGCGTCCTGAACGTCAGAGCGCATTGGCCCGGGCCTCGATGTCGGCGCAACGGGTCATGATGTCTTCGAAGCCTTCGGCATCCTCCAGGAGCATCCCGAATCCCTGCATCTGACGATAGTCTTCGGCCAGGACATCGTACAGCGGACGTTCCGGGACCAGCTGAAGTTGGCCGGTAACGGCAGCCATGTAGTCGATCCAGTCTCCCGCAACATCCTTTTCCCTGAAGAAGATCGCTTTGTGTCGGGCAACGGCCCGCGCCAATGCGCGGTCGGTCAAGGCCTTCTCGACATAGCCGCCGTCATCGAGTCGAACCAGATCGTGCCAATGGCGGGAGAGCCGTGATCCGCGGTGACGGGCGCGACGGCAGAACACGTGGATAGCCGTGGCTTTCTCCCAGAAGGTGCGCTCAAGCAGCATCACGTGAAGTCTTGCGGCAGGAAACCGGATCTCGGGCAAAAGCCTGGCCGCGTCGCATTCGACCAGCCGCTGTTCGCGCGGTTCACCGGTGGAGCGGGCTCCGAACTCGACGATCACCTCAGGCTGCACGAATCCGTAGTCGCCGAACAACGGATCATAAGCGACGTAGACACGGTCCCCTTCGGCGCGGAGCTCGGCAGGCCAACCGTCTGCCGTCATGCCCTCAGCGAGCGTCGGCAGGGCCTCTTCCCTTGTCCACTCCACCAGGCGTGGCCGGATAATCCGCGTCCACCGTCGCTCCTGGCTACGGGTGGGAGGAAGTGCTTCCTTGCCGGCGTCGCCCACCAACTCTGGTACGAAGCGCCGGATGTCGTAGGTGACATCGATATCCTCGGAGAACCGTCGGATGGCTCGATAGGCCTTCGAGAGTGATGTGCCACCTTTGAACACCAGATCCGCTCCGAAGTGTGAGCCGAACAGGACAGACAATGTCTGGACCACCCAGATGTCCTTTTCGAACAGCTGCGAAGGATGGCCGGTAACTCCAACCACGGAATCAAGCAGTTCACGACGGTCGGGCGCGGACAGCCGCTGAAAGTCCAGACTATCCATGAGGCACCAACGTGCTGACAGGTCCGGCCATCCACGACGGCAGAATAGCCCGTGTAGCGGTCAGTTCGGCCAAGTCCGCTTCGGAGAGCGTGCGCTTGATGATTTCAAGGCTCTCTTCGATTTCGTATGGACCGAGCCAGGCCATTGCCCGCACTGCCTGTCCGGCTGGCCGGCCAGGCGCGACGAGTTGCCAGCGGGGCGCGTGCCGAAGCTCGAGAATCAAGGCGAACAGCCGCAGTTTCCGACGCGGGCCAGACGTTAGATACACCATTCGTATTGGCACCTGCGTCGTCAGCCGGAGCAAGTTGGCGGCGGCCCCGCCGGACGGAACGATCGTTTCGCCCCAAAGGGCTGAAAGAGCCGCGATGACCTTCGGGGGCGAAGGCGCGCGCGTCCCAAACCGGCCTGCAATCGGCCGCATATACACCCCCCGACACACCCGCAGCAACTGGCCACGCCGAGCCAGGCGCGACAAGGCTTGATCGACCGCCGCGCGGTTCCCGAGATGAAGCAGCGCACCCGGACAGATCGCGGCGGCTTCAGGCAACGCCTCCGCGTGTTCCATGATGCGTTTCGGCAGGCTGGCCACGGCAGGTGTCCTTCTCTCAGTTCGGGCAAAGTGTCAGAAACTCGGTACTAATACTGACATAATTGCCGACACAACGCCACCCAGTCCGTCACAGACGCTCAGCTCAATTCCAGCTCAACCCCCGCAGCTTCCTCACATCCAGATTCCCCCCACTCAGCACGCACACGGTCTTCGTCCCCGGCGGGGCATCCACCAGCCCCTGCAGCAGCGCGCCCACCGGTGAGGCGGCCGCACCCTCCGTCACCAGCTTGGCGCGGGTCATCAGCCACAGCACGGCGTCGAAGATCTGCTCGTCGGGGAGGGTCACGATCTCGTCCACGAAGCGCGACACCACGGAACAGGTGTTTTCGCCCACCTGCTTCACGACGAGTCCGTCGATGACGCAGTCGACGCGATCGAGGGTCACGCGTGATCCCTGATCCACGCTGCGCCTCATGGCCGGCGCCCCGGACGACTCGACGCCGATCACGCGGATCTCCGGGTTGATGGACTTCACCGCCATGGATATGCCCGAGATCAGGCCCCCGCCCCCGATCGGCACCACGACCAGCTCCACCTCGGGGAACTGCTCCATGATCTCCAGCCCGAGCGTGCCCTGCCCCGCGATCAGGTCGGGATCGTCGAACGGGTGGACGTAGGTGTAGCCCTCGGTCTCGACGAGTTCGAGCGCCTTCTCGTTGGCCTCGTCCCAGATGCTGCCGTGGAGGACCACGCTCGCCCCGTAACCCTTGGTGGCCGCGACCTTTGCGGGCGTCGCGTTTTCCGCCATGCACACCACCGCCTTCACCCCGTAGTGCCGCGCCGCGATCGCCACGCCCTGCGCGTGATTGCCCGCCGACGAACAGATCACGCCCCGTGCGCGCTCCTCGTCGGTCAGCCGGGCGATCTTGTTGAGCGGCCCCCGCACCTTGTAGGAGCCGCCCCGCTGGAAGAGTTCGGCCTTGAGGCGCACGTCGAGCCCGCACGCCTCGCCCAGGGAGCGGCTGGTGAGCAGCGGCGTCCTGTAGACGTGCGGAGCGACGTTCCGGTAGGCGGCCTCGAAGTCGGCCCGCGTCAGGGTGAGGCCCGGGATGCCGGGGCGCGTACCCGCTCCGGCCGCGCTCACGAGCTGATCCCCGGGAGCTTGAGGGGGCCGCCGAGCCAGCCGCGCACCTCGTGGGGGCGGTAGGGTGCCTCCAGTTCGGCGCATTCGTCGTCGCTGAGGGCCAAGTTGACCGAGGCGGCAGCCGCATCCATCTGCTCGACTTTCGTGAACCCCACCACCGGCGCGACCACAGCGGGCCGCGACAGCAGCCACGCCAGCGCAACCTGCACCGGCTCGACGCCGCGCCGCCCGGCCACGCGGAGCGTCGCGTCGACCACGTCCCAGTCCGACTCGTGGTCGTAGAGCTCGTCGGCGAGGGGTGCGTCGTGTTCGTCCCGCGCCGAGGCGTCGTGGCTCCCGCGGGACCGCCTGCCCGTGAGCAGGCCACGCGCCAGGGGCGACCAGGGAATCACGCCCAGACCCTGATCCACGCACAATGGCATCATTTCGCGCTCCTCTTCCCGGTAGACGAGGTTGTAGTGGTTCTGCATCGAGACGAAGCGGGCCCAGCCGTTGCGCTCGGAGACCGACAGCATCTTCATGAGTTCCCATGCGAACATGGAACTGGCGCCCAGGTAGAGAACCTTGCCGTCGCGAACGAGGCGGTCGAGCGCGGCCAGCGTCTCCTCGACGGGGGTGGTGGGGTCGGCGCGGTGGATCTGGTAGAGGTCGATGCGCTCCACGCCCAGGCGCCTGAGCGAGGCCTCGCACGACTGGATGATGTGCTTCGCCGAGAGGCCTCCGCGGTTCGGCCCCTTGCCCATCCGCATCCGGCACTTGGTCGCGATCACGGCCTCATCGCGGACAGCGTATTCGCGCACCCACTTGCCGGTGATCTCCTCGCTCACGCCGAGCGAGTACACATCCGCCGTATCGAAGAAGTTGATGCCGAGTTCGACAGCGCGCCGGAAGAAGGGTCTGGCCTCGTCCTCTTCGAGCATCCAGGGGCGCCACTGGCGGCTGCCGAAGCTCATGCAGCCGAGCGCGACGCGCGAGACCACGAGGCCGCTGTTTCCGAGTAGTGAGTATTGCAAGGGGGCGGACTCCGGGGTTGAAGGTGACTGTGGACTATACCGCGGGGCCCCGCGATCAGAACAGCCGCGGATCCCAGCCGACGTCCACAACCTCCGCCACACGGACCCGGCCGAAGTCCGGATGACGCGGGTTCAGGAGCACATTTCGGCCCCAGGGCTGCGCGATGTAGGAGGGCACCTCCAGAGCAAGCGACCGCTGCGATTCGACCCAGTCGCGGCCGATGTCCCTGGACGCCGCCCGGTCGGAGCAACCTGGTCGGCTGGCCTCATCAAGGACCAGCACGTCGCAACAGCTCGGCAGCACCATGCGAGACGCCACATGTCCCCGCGGGACGTGGCTTGCCTC
This sequence comes from Longimicrobiales bacterium, assembly GCA_965205005.1. Lineage (GTDB taxonomy): Bacteria > Gemmatimonadota > Gemmatimonadetes > Longimicrobiales > Gaopeijiaceae > Bin94. The sequence goes on from OZ242028.1 coordinate 4,481,787, forward strand.
CATGTGAGCGAGGATCTCGAGCAACGTGCCCTCGTAGGCACGCGACGTGTACACGACGGGTACGCCGCGCGGATTCCATCGTCCACCCCGCACCCTGGCTCCGAACCCGCTCAGAGCGGGAGAGCGACGGTCATGGATTCGATAGACCTGAGCTACACGGGAAGGCCGTAGTGCAGTCCCCACAGAATGTCCTCCACATGCCTGACGCCGGCTTCCGAGAGGGCCATCTCGATGGGTGTGGCTCCTCGGAGCATCCGGTGCGGGTGAATCAGGAACTCGGCCGCCCCCTCCTCTTCTCCCCAGACGTAGACCGCCAGCGCCATCACCGCGGCGACCCGCAGGACCGCTTCGCTTTCCTCCCTCTTCAGCCGGTCTCGCCGCTGCCGGGTGGCACGCGAGATGATCCGGTTCACGAAGTCGGAAGGGCGCCGCACGCCGAACCGCTTCAACTCCACCTGCAGCACCTTCACGGCCTCGACCGGCAGGCCGGTCTCCGCAGCCTGCCGCAACCGCTCGAGCTGGTCAGGCTCGCCGTAGACCGGACGGGCCTCGCGAACCAGCCGGGCGGGAAGCTTGGCCAGGTCATCGTTCATATGAACCTCCAATCTGTCCATATGAACATACAACCCCGACCCGGCCAGGCAAAGGCACCTGGCCGGGCGGGGTGCAGCCCAGCATCCAGGGATATCCCCGCTATGGATTCCTGTCCGTGCAAACGAACCCTTCGGGATTCGACTGCTCCGACAGCGTCAGGATGAACACGACATCGGTCCCGTAGTTCTGCGGGCCCTTGTAGTGGCCCACCGGATGGGTGTCGTTCTGCGACCGGCCGTACTGGCGCAGCAGCCTCCGCAGGTCGCCCATGCGGTGGCCGGTGGCAAAGAGCCAGAACGCGCGCTCGCGGAACACGAGATCCACGCGGGCATCCATCGATCCCGGATCCATGAGCGGTTCAAGGGGCGGATCGATCGCGACCGCTCGCAGGTCGTTGAGGATCGACAGCCAGTTGCCGCCACCGGCATTCAGATCCGCCTCGGCTTCGATGAGCCGCGCCTCGATCCCGGAAGCCAGTACAATCGGGTCATAGCGATCGGTGTATCCCTTGAAATAGTAGTGTTCCGTCTCGCCGTCCCTGCCTGTCCCGAGCAGCTCGGTCGGCACGCGCGGATCGTTGGCGCTGACGAAGTCGAGTCCGTTGCCCCCCTCGCTGTCCGAGACGGTGATCGCACCCCACACGTCTGTCATGCTGTTCGTGTTGAAGATGGGATTCTGGTTTCCAGACCCGGCCGCGGTCAGCTCGGCGAGGTACTCGTAGTCGGTGGGCACGCCCGCAACCGCCGCCGCGGCGTCGCTGAACCGGCCCAGATTCGTGAGTGCCCGGCCGCGGGCCACGCGGACGAGATTCATGATGCGCGCTTCGCCGGCCGCATGTTCCAGCGCGACGTCAAGCTCCGCCACCGCGCGTGTGGTCATGCTGTCGCTGCTGATCGGTCCGCCGTAGACCGGCTTCAGGTCCACCACCTCGCTGAGCGGCGTGCCGTTGCAGTTGACCTCGCCCAGGAGCAGTGCCGCGAGGCCGCGCACGGCATGGAGCTGCCCGATCGCGGCACGCTCCTCCGGCGCGTGTTCGAGGTACAGATCGATCCCCAGCTGCGCGAAGGTCCGTCCCCGGCCCAGCAACACCGGCCCCCACTCGGTGTAGGTCACGGCCTGCTCGCGGTAGTCGACCGCGGCGAAGGCGTTGAAGGAGTCGGAGAGGTAGAACTCGTCCGAAAACCGTCCGGTCGTGGAGGTCATGCCGGCGAATTGGGAGTAGAGGTTGTCGATCGCGGCGGCTCCGAACGCCGCCGCGCCCTCGGCATTGTCGACATCCTTGGGCTGCACGACATCCGGCGCCTCGACATCCGTAAGCACGTCGCAGCCGAGCAGAAGGACGCCGGCCATGGCTATGACGAAGCGTGGTCCGTCTTTTTTCATGTACATTTGTCGGTCCTCCTCAGAAGTTGAGCGCGACGCGCATGATGATGTAGCGTGCCGGCGGTGCCGTGGGATTGTCGTAGCCCAGATCCCAGCGGGTTCCGAAGTTGCCGTTGAGCGACGGGTTCGCGGTCACCTCCGGGTCGGGACCGGTATAATCCGTCCACAGCATCAGGTTTCTGGCACTGAGCGTAAGCGTCGCACTGCTGGCGCCCAGCCCAAGCGGCTGGAGGGTACCCGGCTGCAGTCTGTACGACACCGAAGCCTCGGCCCACCGTGTGAAGCTCCCGTCCTCCTGGTATCCCGCGTAGGTCAGGCCGGGCTTCGTGAAGGCGATGTACTGCGCCTGCAGGTGAAGCGGGGCCTCGGGGTCGTTCCGCGCCCGGCAGCTGCCGAAGTTGCACTTGTTGAGCTCGCTGAAGTTGGTCTGAACCCAACCGCCCCGGTACACGAACAGCGAGGTCAGGAACATTCTGCCGTCGAGCAGCGAAATCGTCGGCGTAACGTTGAGCATTCTGGTCGGGTTCGTATTGCCGATGAAGACGATCGAATCACCCACCTGCACCTCGTCGGCCTGAAGGACGCCATCGCCATTGGTGTCCTCCCACCCCAGGACCGGCCGGTCCCACTGTCCGTAGAGCGGCCAGCCCTCCACGAACTTGATGAAGCGATCCTCCGGCGGGCGGAGTCCTTCGGCGAGTTCGAGGAGCACGTTGGAGTTGACCGAACCGTTGACGTTCATGCTGAAGTCGATCCCGCCGACACTGAAGAGATCGGCCTGCACGTCGCCTTCGATCCCCATGTTCCGCACTGAACCGACGTTGTCCAGCTGTCCGGTGCCGGTGATGCCGACGGATCGCGGCATCGCCCGTCGGACCAGGGCATCCACGCTCTTGCGGTAGTAGGCGGTCGCCTCGAACTGGACCCGGCTATCGAAGAGCTCCATGTCGAAGCCCGTCTCGTATTCGGTCACTCGCTCGGGCCCGAGATCGGGGTTTCCGAGCGCGTTCAAGCTCGCCCCGGTCCGCGACTGGCCATTCACGAAGACGCTGCCGAAGTTGACGGCCGCCAGCGCGTCGGTCGCTTCCGGCTGGATGCCGGACGCCCCGTACGCGAACCGATACCGGAGGCTGTTGATGAACGAGCCCCGCGGGAAGAACCCTTCCTCCGAGATGAGCCAGGACACCCCTCCCTTGGGGTACCATGCGGTCCTGAAGTCCTTGCCGAAGTTGCTGGCGCCGTCGGCCCGCATCGCTGCGGTGAGGAAGAAGCGACCGTCGATATCGAACGTCTGCTCGAGGTAGACGCCCGCGATGACCGATTGAATGTTGGACTCCGAAGCCCGGTAGTTGGCAGCGCCGTTCACGGTCTGCGCCCCCGGCGGCAGGTCGGAGCCGTAGGCCTGGGCCACCCCCTGGTGCCGCCGGTTGTACTGGACGCCCGTTGAAGTCCTCGAAGTGACCGATGGATTGAGGTCGAATTCGGCGGTGGACCCCAGATCGACGGTATACAGGGAGATGGCGGATCGAATGTGGTTGCGGAACCCCGTGTTGAGCGCGCCCGACGTGTCTTCCCCGCGCCGGAGCAGGTTGTCGGAGAACTGCGAGGTATGGTCGAGGCCGACAATGCCACGAAACGTCAGCCAGGGGCGCGGAATCCAGTTCCCGTTGATCCCGGTCGTGAAGCGACTGATGTTGCTTCCGGCCCGGGTGGCAAACAGATCGCCGGGACGGTCTCCAAGCCACCAGCCCTCATTGTCGTCGTTGTATCCGGGCCCCCAACTGCCCCTCCAGAAGACCCCGTTGCTCGGGATCTGGCTTTCCTGAAGGGTCACGCCGGTCGAGAAGTTGATGTCCGCGGTCTCATTGAGACGGGCCGTGATGTTCCCGCGCATGCTCATTCGCCTGAGGTAGTTCGGGCGTCGCTGCCAACCGGGAATCTCGACGCCGCCCCGCTCCGCCTGCTTGCGCTGGATCTCGGATTCGGAAAGCTCGAGGTATCCGGTCTCGTTCTCGAGCTCGGTGCCCAGGAAATAGCGGAAGCGCTCGACCCCGCCCGATACCTGAATCCCCAGTTGCTCCCGGTGCCCGATTCCGAGCGGAGCGGAGGGGGAGTCACGGAACGCGCTCCACGTCGTCAGGCTGTCGAGCGTACACCCGCCGACAACGCGCACACGGTTCTCACAGCGTATGGAGGCGCCGTCGGCGTTGCGCCCCCAGGCGAAATACCCCTGATGCACATCCGCCGCCTGCTGGATGATGCCGCCCTCCGAGTAGATGTTCCACCGTGCTTCGCCGGGCCGGCCCCGCTTGGTGCGGATGAGGATCACGCCGTTGGCCCCGTCCGTCCCATACAGCGTCGCAGCCGACGGACCCTTTACGACGTCGATCGACTCGATCTCATCGGGATTCAGGTCCGTGACCGCGCCGGCCGTCCATCCCGAACTGAATTGTCCAGGGCCGATCTGGCTGCCGCCGCCGGTGGTGTTCTCGACGCGCACCCCGTCGATGATCAGGAGGGGCGAATTGTCCTGCGAGAGGCTGTTGAAGCCACGGATGCGGATGCGAGCCGAAGAGCCCGTCATGCCGGCGTTGCTGAAGGTCATCACGCCGGGGACGCGCCCCTGCAGAAGATCGGTCACATTCGTGATCGGCGCATTGGAGATGATGGAATCCACCCCGATCGTCCCGATCACGTTGGCAATGCTCAGCTTCTGCTGCTCGCCGGTTGCGGTCACCACGATTCCGGTGAGGTCCACCGGGGCACTGGCCAGCGCGAAGTCAAGATTGACGGCGCCACCCTCCGGGACGGTCACCTCCTGGGAAGCGTCGGAATACCCGAGGCGCTGCACGGTCACCGTGCGAGTACCCGCCGAGACACCCGTCACGAGGTAGCGTCCCTGGGCCGTGGTGGAAACCGAGATCCTGGTACCCTCCACGGTCACCTGAGCCAGTTCGACCGGCGCCCCGGTGGCGACATCGGTGACCTGGCCGGTGATCGTGCCGCCCTGGGCCCGCGCATCGAGCGGCGCCATGGCCACGGCGGCCGTTGGAAGCAGGGTGCATGTGAGTAGAACGCTGCGGTTCATACGGGGCTTGCCCATGAGCACCTCCGGAAAGAGTGGGCAGCAACGGATCCGGCTGATCCGGAATCCGGATTGGAAAGACGGAGATCGGGATGAGTCGTCGGTCGCGGGCGCACGACGGGGACCGAGTCAAGCGTGAGTCGCTTGTGTCCCGCCATTGAACCGCACCCTCTACACCGCGCGGCATCCAGTACTTGCCGCAACAAGGCCAGCAACCGGCCAAGTCAACGTTGACCGAAGCCGTCGTGTATCCATACGTGCGTGCAGGTCTGAGCGCAACCAGAATGCGCCCCCCGATTCTACCGTCGCCACCTCCCGATAATGGCCGCCAGCGCCTCCACCCCGTCCGTCAGCGCCGCCGGACCCGGCTGCAGGATCAGCGCCGACTTGACCTCGTACAGATGCCCGCCCGCAACGGCCGGGATCCCGGCCCAGCCCGGCCTCGCCGCCACGCGCTCGGGGCGGAACTTCCGCCCGCACCATGACCCGACAATCACGTCCGGGGCGCGCCGCACGACCTCGTCCGGGTCGGCGATGATCCGGTCCTTCGCGAGGCCGCAGTCGCGCAGCTCCGGAAAGCAGTCCTCGCCGCCCGCGAGCTCGATCAGCTCCGACACCCACCGGATCCCCGAGATAAGCGGGTCGTACCACTCCTCGAAGTAGATCCGTGGACGGCGGGGGAGCGCGGCCGCGCGCTCGGCCACCCGGTCCAGGCCCGCCTGCAGTTCGCTCACAAGCGCCTCGCCCTTCTCCGCACACCCCACCAGACCCGCGATCGCCCGCACCGTGCGCAGGATCTCGGCCACCGAGCGGTGATTGAAGATGTGAACCTCCAACCCGCTCCGGATCAGTTCGGCGGCGATGTCGGCCTGGATGTCGGAGAACCCGAACACCAGGTCCGGTTCCAGCGCGAGGATCCTGTCGATCTTCGCCGAAGTGAACGCAGAGACCTTGGGCTTCTCCTTGCGGGCGCGGGGAGGGCGCACGGTGAACCCCGAGATACCCACGATGCGCCGGTCCTCGCCGAGCCGGTACAGGATCTCGGTGGGCTCCTCGGTCAGGCAGACGATGCGCTCGTACATGTGTGAAAGTTAGCGTTATACAGCCACCCGATGCGCTTCCCAGGAGTTCCGATGCAAAAACGTTCGACCGCCATGCTCGCCGCCGCCATGCTCGCCGCCGCAGCCACACTCGCCGCCGCGACCTTGCTCGCCGTCCCCGCTCCCGCCGCTGCCCAGGAGCGCCCCATCGTCGCTCCGGACAACTACGGCCGCTGGGAGAACCTCGGCCCGGCCACGCTCTCGCCCCACGGCGACTGGATCGCGTACACCGTCACCCGCGTCGACGAGACCTCCGAGCTGCGCGTGCGCAAGCTGGACGAGGACTCCACCCGCGTCTTCGCGTGGGGATCATCGCCGGGCTTCTCTCCCGACGGCCGCTGGCTGGCGTGGACCGTCGGCGTGTCGCCGGAGGAGCGTGAGAACAGCGACGAGCCCGTGCGCGACAAGGCGTCGGTGCTCGACCTGCAAGCCGGCGAGACCCGGGAGTTCGAGGCCGTCTCCGAGCGGGCCTTCGACGCCTCCGGGGGCTTCCTGGCGCTCCGGGGCTACCCGCCGGACGAGCCTGCAGGCAAGGGGGCCGACGTCCGCATCGTCACCCTGGCCACAGAGGCCGAGACCACCTTCGGCAACGTGGGCGAGATGGCCTGGAGCCCGATGGGGTCGCATCTGGCGCTCGCCATCGCCACGGGCACCGATGTCGGCAACGGGGTGCAGGTCTACGACGCGGCCGCCGGTACCCTGCGCTCCCTGGACGCTTCCGCGTCAGCGTACCAGAGCCTCCGCTGGCGCGACAAATCCCATGATCTCGCGGCGCTCCGCTCCCGCGACGACGCCTCGGCCGACGGCACCGCATACGACGTGCTCGCCTGGCACGACCTGGACCGCCGTGTCGACATGAACGTGCTCGGCGCGAACACCGCCGGCGTCCCCGACTCGCTCGAAGTCGTCCGCCACCACACCCCCGCCTGGTCCGACGACGGCCGCATGATCTCGGTGGGCCTGAGGCCGGTGACGGTGAGCACGGACACCGCGCAGGCCTCCCCCGACGAGGAACCCGACCTTCCCGATCTCCAGATCTGGCACACGAAGGACGTGCGCCTGTTCCCGGAGCAGAAGGTCAACGAGGTCCGGGACGGCAACCGCACCCTGCTGGCCGTGTGGCACCTCGATGACGACCGCGTCGTCCGGCTCGGCTCGGACCTCATGGCGAACGCGCAGCTCCTGCACGGCTGGGACACCGCCCTGGAAGACATCAGCGCGCCCTACCCGTGGGGCGCCAAGTTCGGACGCCCCTACCACGACGTCTGGGCGATCGACGTGGACACCGGCGCGCGGCGGCAACTCCTCACCCGGGTCCGCTATGAGTGGCCCGGCGCAAGCGGCGAGTGGCTGCTCTCATGGGACGGTTCCGCCTACCACTCCCTGCACGTCCCCACCGGCACCAACCATGACGTAACGTCAGGGTTAGCGGAAAACTTCGCCAACACCGAGTACGACACGCCCACCGACGTGACCCCCCCGCACGGCTTCGGCCCGGCCGCCTGGCTGGAGGACGACGAAGCGGTGCTGCTCTACGGCAAGCACGACATCTGGCGCGTCGCGCCCGACGGGTCGAACGCCGCGCGCCTCACCAGCGGCGCCGAGACCGGGATCACCCATCGCGTGGCTGGCGTTCCCGACAACGACGAGCCCGGCATCGATCCGGACGCGCGCCCCTACCTGACCCTCTACAACGAGAAGACGGAACAGCGCGGCTACGCCCGCCTGGCGAGTGGCTGGGCTGACGCCCCCGGCCGGGCGAGTACGCGCGACCGGCCCACGGCCGAGACCCTGATCCTGGATCACGCGTACGTGACCGGCCTCGCCCGCGCCGACAGCGCCGACGTGCTTCTCTACCGCGCGATGACCTTCGCCGACCCGCCCGACTACTTCGTCGCGGGCCCCGATCTGGCGAACGCCCGCCAGGCGACAGCCATCAACCCGTTCATCGACGAGGTGGCGTGGGGCCGGGCGGAGCTGGTGGACTTCGTCAGCGAATCGGGCCGCGACCTGCAGGCGGTACTCCTTCTGCCCGCAGACCACGAGCCGGGACGCGCGGTCCCCACGATCGTGTACACCTACGAGATGCTCTCCCCCCAAATGCACTTCTTCCGCACACCCAGCGAGCGGGACTACTACAACTTCACGGTCTGGACCCAGAACGGGTACGCCGTGCTGCTGCCCGACATCGTGTACACGGCGCGGGAGCCGGGCGTCAGCGCGCTGGAGTCGGTGCGCGCGGCCGTGGCGAAGGCCGTCGAGATGGGCGTGACGGACCCGGACGCGGTCGGCCTGATCGGGCACTCGTGGGGCGGCTACCAGGCCACCTACCTGCCCACGCGCACGGACATCTTCGCAGCCTCGGTCGCGGGTGCGCCGCTGACCGACTTCGTGAGCTTCATGGGCCAGCTGCACTGGAATCCGGGGATCGCCGAGGTGAGCCACTGGGAGACGGGGCAGGCGCGGATGGAGGTGCCGTTCTGGGAGGACCCGGAGGCGCACCGCCGCAACTCGCCGATCCACGAGGTGCACAACATGAACACGCCCCTGCTGATGGCCTTCGGCAACGAGGACGGCGTCGTGGACTGGGACCAGGGGACCGAGTTCTTCAACTTCGCGCGGCGGGCCGAGAGGCAGATGGTGCTGCTGGTCTACGAGGGTGAGGACCACGGCTTCCGGCGGGAGGCCAACCAGAAGGACTACCACCGGCGCATCCTCGAGTGGTTCGGGCACTACCTGAAGGGCGAGCCCGCACCGGCGTGGATCACCGACGGCGTGCTGCTGAACGCGCTGGAGGCGGAGAAGAAGCGGGTCGCGGAGGGCGGGACGGGGGGATAGCCGCGCCCGCGCCGCCGGTGAGCTACGAAAGCGCGCTCCTCCGGTGCCCGGGCATTGCGGCCACGACGACCTGCCGGGCGGTTTCGTCCCAGAAGTAGTAGATGCGGAGGCAGCGGCGCGGATCCCGCGTGTTGGCGCCCCGCTTGATGTGCCAGTCGACGGTGTGCGTGCGTCCGTTCCATGAACACTCGAAGCTGTCGCCGCCGCAGGGGACGTTGAACACGCCTTCTAGGCCCGCGATGCTGCCGTGCAGCCGGGGACTGCCGCCGTTGAGCCTGCCGTCCCTGTATTCGTGCGCGAGCCAGTTGAGGCACCGCGCCGCCAGGTCGACGTCCGCAAAGCGGGCACCGTCCAGCTCGCGCCGCGCCGCGCCGGTGAGGACCAGGCGCCCGCGCAGACTGTCGTCGCACCAGGCGGCGAATTCGGCCCAGGCGGTCGGGAACGGGATCTCGGCCTCGGGGTCGCCCCCCAGAATCCGCACCAGGCCCGCGAGCTGCTCGGCCCGCTTCACGGCCTCGTCGCGCTGGCGCTCGGCCACGACCACCCGCTTCCTGACCCGTTCATACCGCCGCGCGTTTGCATGAGCCTTCTCCCGCGCTGCCCGGAGCCTGCGGCCCCGCTTCCGGGGTTCCGCGGCGGCCGCCGGGGAGGGCTCCCGTACGACGGCGGCGCTGTCGGGGGCGCCCCAGATCGATCGGCGGAGAAAGGAAACCAGGCGTCCGCGGCGCTTGCCCGCAGCCGGGGCAGCTTTCCGCAGGTCGGCATAGCCCGGCAGGTCGTCTCCGCCTCCGGCCCTTCGGCAGGCCTCGACCGACATCCGCAGAAAGCGCTCGCTCGCCCGCGTGACGCCTCCCTGCTCGGCCAGTCGGGGCCACAGGATCAGCGGATGGTCCGACTTTGACGACCCTGCGCCGAAGCCCGGCTGGTAGAGTCTCCACGCACCATTGAACACCGACAGATGCCGGGTGACGTGTTCCGTCAGCCGAAAGGTCATGGCGGGCGGAAGCACCCATACGACCGCCAGACCCGTGAGCACCCTGGCCAGCGAGTGCGCGTGCGTCGTCAGCAACGCCCGGTCCGTCTCGTCGGACGGCAGCGAAAGGACCGCAAAGGGCGTCTTGCGGGCGGGGTCCAGCAACAGCCCGAGAAAGCCGCTCATCGTGCTTTCCGACTCGACCGTCACGGGTTCGCAGGCCAGTCGGCGTCCGTGCTGCAGGAGGGGGACTTCGGACGCCAGCGCGGCCAGCAGATCGGCCGGGTATTCGCGTTCCACCCCTGCGGGGGCGATCGACCGGTCGATGACCCGGATGCCGACCACGGGGGCGTGGCCGGAGGTGCTGGACACGACGATTTCGGTGGCGATCTCGCGGTCGGGGACGGGAGATCGCTCGATCAGCACCGCCCACTGGTCGCTGTCGCCGGCGTCCGACCTCGCGCCCCTGCACAGCGTCGTGCCGCTCCGGTACGAGAAGTCCCGGTGACGCAGTGCCTTGCGGGGCAGGCTGCCGTCGACGGTGCGCTGCATCCAGTCCAGCACGACGTCGCGGCAGCGCCGCGCAGCCCCGCTACCCGCGTGTGAACCAACCGTCGCGGAGACGCAAACCTCGCGACTTCCGCCCTCCACCCGCCTCGCCGTACCCTGCTGCTGCAATTCGCCGAAGGACTTCAAGCGTTGCCGTGACATGCCACCCCTCCATTTCCCCTCTCCCCATTGTGAGGTCCCAAAATCTCAGCCGATGCACCCCCGCCGCAAGCAGGACCCGATCATCGCTCCCACCTCATCACATGTCGGCGCAGCCCCGCGCGACCCACCTCGACGAAGCCGTGAGCGGCGAAAACCGGCACGAAGCCGCAGAAACGGTAGCTGGGAGAATCGGGAGCGACCGGGTAGGCTTCCACGACCGTGGCCCCGCCCAGCAGCGCGTGCGCCACCGCCTCCTCGATCAGCCGGGACATCACGCCGGCGCGCCGGGTCCCGCTCTTCACGTAGAAGCAGGTGATCGACCACACGGTCGACCGGTCTCCCGGCGGCCACTCAAGTCCCCGGAACACGGCAAGCGTCTCCCGCGGCGCGACCGAGCACCACGCGACGGGCTCGCCGTGATCGTAGGCGAGCAGCCCCACGGGTGTCCCGCGACGGATCTTCGACGCCATGGCGGCCTTGCGGTCGGCCTTTTTGCGCGGGCTCCGGCCGTCGTCGTCCCGGCGAAACACCATGCACCAGCAGCTCTTGGGACCTCCGCGCGCCTCGAACAGCCGCTCGAAGTCGGGCCAGCGCTCCGGGGTGACCGGCCGGACGATCATGCCGCCGCCAACAGCCCGATCCCGAGAAACACCATGACCGCGCCCACCGTGCGCACGCCGCCGAAGCGCTCACCGAGGAGCAGCCATCCCGCCAGGGCGCCGAAGACGATCCCGATCTCGCGCGCGGCTCCGGCGTAGCTGACCGGGGCGATCCTGAACGCGTTGAGGACCAGCGAGTAGGCGGCCAGCGTCATGACCGCGATGACCACGGTGGGCAGCCAGTGCGTGCGGAGAACGGTGAACACATGTTTACCATGGCGGAGGGCGAGGAGCGGGATGAGTGCGGAACCCGCGAGCGTGAACACCACCACCAGGTAGGGGATCGGCGCCCAGTGGCGGATTGCCGCGCCGTCGATGGCGGTGTAGATGGACACGAGCAGCGCGACCAGGAACGCCGGGCCGGAGCCGCGCGCGTGGGTGCGCAGCGCCTGCCAGCGTCCGTCGCCGTCTCGCGCGGCCCACAGCGGAGCGCTCCCGAGTACGACCAGGCCGCAGAGGATCGCCGCGATCCCCAGGATGCCGGTCGCCGACGGACGTTCGCCCAGGAAGATGATCGCCCACAGCGCCAGCATGGCCGGCGCGGTGCCGCGCGCCACCGGATAGACGAGCGAGAAGGCGCCACGGTCGTACGCCCGGGCGAGGCAGGTGTAGTACCCCAGCAGCACGGCCGCGCTCCCGATGGCGTAGGGCCAAACCCGCGCGGGCGGCGGCCCGGCCTGGACGAGCGCGGGCAGGAAGATGATCGCACCGAGCAGCAGTCCCCAGGAGGTGACGAGCAGGCGCTCGCTGGTGCGTTTGAGGATCAGGTTCCAGGTGGCGTGCAGGAACCCGGCCGTCAGTACCAGGGCGAGGGCTGTCAGCGACATCGCGGTCGGCCGTCGGCCGGGCCCCGGTTCAGCCTACTGCGACACCGGCGTGGCCCGCCCGGAGGTCCGCAGGATGAACGCGTCCAGCGTCTCCTTCCACTGCGGCAGCAGCGCCTGTTCGACGTACATCATGTGACCCGCGGCGAAGTCGGCCCGCTCGATGTTGTCTCTGAGATCCGGCGGCAGCCCCATGTGGTCCATCGACCAGACCGCCGCAAAATACGGCGTCGCGAGGTCGTAGATGCCGTTGACCAGCAGCACTTCGAGGCTCGGGTTGCGCTTCATGGCGGTGGCAAGGTCGGGCGCGACGTTGGGGGTGCCGCCGCCGCGCACGAACGCGCCGCCGCCGCCGAGCCGGCCCCAGTTCCAGTTGCGGGTGCCGCCGCTGGGGACGTACTCGCGTTCGCCGTCGTAGCCGAGTTCGCTGCGCACGTAGCTGTTGAAGGCGGAGGTGTACGCCGAACTGATCGCGGTCGACTGGGGGTCGTGCGACGGCCGTCCGCCGAGGAGATCCCCGGCCGGACCGGTGAAGCGCGCATCGAGGCGCCCGACGATGCGTCCCTCGTCGCGCAGCAGCTCGGCTTCGAAGGCGGGAGCGGTCACGCGCAGATCCGACTTGTCGATGTAGTCGTGACTCAGCCCCGTGTACCGGTGCATCTGGTCGATCACGTGGGTGCGGACATCCGGATCAAGGGTGCCGCCCGCCAGCAGCGCCGTGGCGTACTCGGTCAGCGACCACGCTTCCACCTCGGCCATGAACGCCTCCAGGTCGGGCGGGTTGGGGCCAGGCAGCGCGTCGAGGTAGCGCGCGGTGATCGCGTAGGAGGGCAGGTTCACGATGTACGGCAGGTCGTCGCCCGGCGCGAACTGGATCGTGTTGAACTGGAGCACCGCCGAGACGAGCACGATGCCGTTCAGGTCGATGTTGGCGCCCTGCAGGTGGCGCGCCAGCACGGCCGAGCGCGTCGTCCCGTAGCTCTCGCCGAGCAGGTACCGCGGCGAGTTCCAGCGGTCGTACTCGCTGAGGAAGCGACGGATGAACTGCGTGAGCGAGCGTGCGTCCTCGTCGATCCCCCAGTAGTCGGACCCGGGTGTATCGCCGAGCGTGTGACTGAACCCGGTCCCGATGGGATCGACCATCACGATGTCCGCGACGTCGAGGATCGTGTAGGCGTTGTCCTCGAGCGGATACGGTGGCGCGCCCTGGGGGCCGACGTCGGGCGTGACGACCCGCCGCGGGCCCATGATCCCCATGTGGAGCCAGAAGGAGGCGGAGCCCGGACCGCCGTTGAACGAGAAGACGAGCGGCCGTTGGTGCGCCGGCGCTCCGTTGGTGCGGAAATAGGCGGTGTACCAGAGTTCGGCGGCGGGTTCGCCGCCGTCGCCGGTCAGCGTGGTGCCGGCCACGACCGCGTCGTACTCGACCGTCTCGCCGCCGACCATGATCGAATGACTGGTCTGCCAGCGGGAGGGCGCGGCGGCGTCTGCGCCGGCTCGGCCGTCCTGTGCGAGGAGGGGCGTGGTGAGGAGGGGGGTGGTGAGGAGGGCGGCGGATGCCACGAGCGTGAGGGCGGATTTCATCGAGGTCGAGCTCCTGTCAGATGCGAATTTGGCGCGAGGGAAAGCTGGGCGTAACGGCGGGGTATCGCCAGTGGGGTGACCACCGGCCATGACCTGGGGACGTCCGGCGGCGGTGCCGCTCAGGCGGGTGACCCGCTGCAGCCCCGTGTCGCGGTGCCGGTGACGCGAAGTGTCCGCGGTCCCGTTCGAGCGGTCCCCTTCGAGCGGTCCCGTTCGGGCATGCCGCTGTCCCGCGTGTCCCAAACGGGCGAGCGATAGTCCCATCCAGCTATGGACGGGTTCTGAAAGGGCGGTTTCGGCGAGGTCCGGGACCGCTGCCAGGATGGCCGACAAACGCCGCAGGAGGCCCCAGGACGGCCGAGGAGCGGTGTGCGACCCATTTGACGTGCCTTGAGCCGACTTTTTGCGTCCTGGACCATCCCAGAGGGCCGAAAAACTGGCGTTATCTTTATGGTGCGCGGACGGACCGCCACAGCTAACTCTTTGCCGGACTTCTACTTCGGAGGATTGACATGACCATCACCCAACTTGGCGACCGCATCGCGGAACTCGCCGCACGGATCAACATCGCCACCTACGAAATGCTCACCTTGATCGCCGAATTCGACCGCCGCGAGGGGTGGGCCGACGCGTTCACCTCCTGCGCCGAGTGGCTCGCCTGGCGGACCGGCCGCATGATCGGCACCTGCCGGGAGAACGTGCGCGTGGCGCATGCGCTTGAAGGGTTGCCGAAAATCTCGGCCGAGATGAAGGCGGGGCGGCTGTCGTACACCAAGGTGCGGGCGATCACGCGGGCGGCGACGAAGGAGACCGAGGCGAGACTGCTCAAGTACGCCGACAAGTGCTCCGCCATGGAGCTCGAGCGGATCGTGCGGGGATGGAAGCACCTGTCGCGGGACGGCGAACTGACGGCCGAAGAGGTGCGGCACCAGCGCCGGACGCTGTCGGTCGTGATCGACGCCGACGGGACGTACGTGGTGCGGGGGCGGCTCGAGCCCGAGGCCGGGGCCGTGCTGATGCGGGCGATCGAGGCCGCGACGGACGCGCTGTACCGGGGCGAGGACCCCGACGCGCGGCCGACGCGCCGCCAGCGCAGGGCCGATGCGGCGGGACTGGTGGCCGAGCGGGCGCTGGCGGCGGGGTTCGGGGCGGACGCGGACGAGGCGGTGCAGAGCGGCACGCGGGCCGAGCGCTACCAGGTGACGGTGCACACCGAGATGAGCACGCTTCAGGAGAACGGCGAGGGTGGCCGGTCCGAGCTCGACGGGGTGCGGGTGAGCGCGGAGACGTCGCGGCGCATGTCGTGCGATGCGTCGGTGGTGCACATGCTGCACCGGGACGGTCAGGTGGTCAGCGTGGGGCGGAAGACGCGGACCATCCCGCCGCACCTGCGGCGCGCGCTCGAGGAACGGGACCGGGGCTGCCGGTACCCGGGCTGCGGGAGCCGGTTCACCGAGGCGCACCACGTCAAGCACTGGGCCGACGGCGGCGAGACGAGTCTGGCGAACACCGTGCTGCTGTGCCGGCGCCACCACCGGCTGGTGCATGAGGGCGGGGTGCGGATGGCGCTCGACGCGAAGGGCCAGGCGGTGTTCTTCACGCGCGATGGCAAGATGCTCGCGAGCGTGCCGCCGTCGGCAAAAGAACCGAAGCTGACGCCCAACCTGCCCCCCGCCCCATCGCTTCGGCCCGGGCAGATGTACAACGGCGCTGCGCGGCTGGCGAACGGCGCGGTCCCGTGGGAGATCGAGGCGGCGGCACGCGAGGCCGTCGAGGAGGCGCTGGAGAAACCGGCCCTCAAGAAGTCGGCGCTGAAGAAGCCGGCGCTTGAGGATGAGCGGCCGGCGCGGGCGGAAGACGGCGCAACCGCGCCCGGCCCGCCGCCCGCGTTTCCGCGGCAAAATCAGGGACCCGAGCATGTTGCCATGGGACAGGCTGCAGCTACCGGACAGGCCGCAGCCGTGGGACAACCGGAACCCGAGGAGGTGAAGAACGGACCAGCTGAGGAATGCAACGGAGGGGAGGCGTCCAAACGCGGGCGCGAGCGCGCCGCCTGAGGCGGGACCTACCGGTTCCGTCGATCCCGCACATTCAGCGCGACCGACAGCGCCAGCGCGGCCAGCGCCGAGCCGATCACCAGTCCGTCGACAAGTGTCGTGTCCCAGGATACGCCCGTGATCCTGTCCACGTAGTACTTCACCCACGACGCCGGCAGGCCGGTCTCGCCAAGCGCTCGCTTGACCTGCCAGTGCCAGTCGGTCAACGGGCAGTACCCCCATCCGTAGACCACCCCGAGCCCGAACCAGGACAGGAGAGTGACGGAAATAGCGAACAGGTGGAGCCGTCTCGTTCTGCGCCAGACCCAGCCTACCAGGTTGAAGCTCACCAGCAGGCCATGGAACGCGAGGAGGCCCAGGTCGAGCAGCCGATAGAGAGTCGCGTCGGTCATGGCAGCCTGTCGGTCATCGCAGCCTCACGTTACGTCAGGGTTTGGGGTTCAGGCGTCTTCCGAAAGTGGCCGCACTGTGCTCCGTTCACGCATATTAAGCCCCGATGCGCGGGGCGTGCGAATCCACCCGCATCCCGTGCGACTCGCCGCAGCCACGCGAACCGAAGCCACGCGAAGTCAAGAAAGCAGCACGATCATGCGGATCCTTCTCTGCGCAGCCGCGTTCATCGCGCCAGCCGGGATCCTCGCCCAGGAGTCCGACGGCGACGAGGACCACCCCCTCCCCCTCCCCGTCGACCGCACGCTCGCGATCGACATGACGGTCGGCTCGTGGATCTCCCTGGACGTGAGCCCCGACGGCGCGACCATCGTCTTCGATCATCTCGGCGACCTCTTCACGGTGCCGATCACCGGCGGCGACGCCACGCAGCTCACGTCCGGCATGGCCTTCGACGCCCAGCCCCGCTTTTCGCCCGACGGGTCGCGCATCGTATTCACCTCCGACCGCAGCGGCGGCCAGAACGTCTGGGTCATGTCAATGGACGGTTCGGACACCATCCAGGTCACCAAGGGCGCGGCCAACCGGACCGAGTCGCCCGACTGGTCTCCCGACGGCGACTATATCGTCTCGTCGAAGGGAGGCTTCCGCGGCGGCGGCCTGCCCAAGCTCTGGCTGCACCACGTGGACGGCGGCTCGGGGGTGCAGCTCATCGACGAGCCCGAGAACCTCAAGACCATCGGCGCGGCCTTCGATCCGGGCGGCCGCTACATCTGGCACGCACGGCGCACGGGCGACTGGACCTACAACGCGCAGCTGCCGCAGTACCAGCTCGCCGCCTACGACCGCGAGACAGGCGAGACCTACACGCGCACGTCGCGCTACGGCTCCGGTGTGCGGCCCACCCTTTCGCCCGACGGCCGCTGGCTCGTCTACGGCACGCGCCACGACGCGCGCACGGGGTTGCGGATTCGCGACCTCGCGTCGGGCGACGAACGCTGGCTCGCCCACCCCGTTCAGCACGACGACCAGGAGTCGCGCGCGACCCTCGACGTGCTGCCCGGCATGTCGTTCACCCCGGATTCGCGCTACCTCGTGGCCAGCTACGGCGGCAGGATCTGGAAGCTGGACGTCGAGCGGGGCGGCGCGGAGGAGATCCCCTTCCGGGTCCGGTACGATCTAGCGCTCGGCCCGGTGGTCGACTTCGACTACCCTATTGAGGACACGCCCACCTTCACCGTGCGGCAGATCCGCGACGCGGTGCCGTCGCCCGACGGCTCGCGCATCGCGTTCACCGCTCTCGACCGCCTCTGGGTGGCGGGCGCCGACGGCTCCAACCCCCGCCGGCTGACCGATTCCGACATGTCCGAGCACTTTCCGGCCTGGTCGCCCGATGGCGGCTGGGTCGCCTATTCGACCTGGGACGGCGAGGCGGGGCATCTCTACAAGACGCGCGCCGACGTGGGTTCGCCGGTTCGGCTGACCACGATGGCAGCAGTGTATGTGACGCCGGCCTGGTCCCCCGCCGGCGACCGGATCGTCGCGCTCCGCAGCTACGCGCGAGAATTCCAGGAGTCGGCGGGCGGTTTCGGATCCGGAGGCCCGCAGCCCGCCGAGATCGTCTGGGTGGCGGACGCGGACGGTCCGGGCGCAGCCACCGTAATCGCACCGGTCAACGGCCGCCGCGGGCCCCACTTCGCGAACGGGCCGGGGAGGAGCGGAGCGGGCGGCGGCGCGCCAGCAGCCCACCGCATCTACCTGCAGCGCGGGCCCGACATCCTGGTCTCGATCCGCTGGGACGGGACCGACGAGCGCAGGCACGTGCGCGTGCGCGGCCCCACGCCCCCGGGCGCGCAGAATGCGCTCACGCCCGCCGCGTTGCGCATGGCGCCTCGAGGCGACCAGGTCATGGCGCTGATCGAGGGGCAGATCTACACCGCGACCGTCCCGATGGTGGGTGGTGACGCGCCCCTGATCAACGTGGGCAACCCCGACAACGCCGCCGTGCCCGCCCGCCGCCTCACCGACATGGGCGGCGAGTTTCCGGCCTGGGCCGCGAACGGCCGGGCCGTGCACTGGTCGCTCGGCCGCGCGTTCTTCACCTACGATCTGGACGAGGCGGAGGCGTTCGAGGAGGCCCGCGAGGCGGAGCGGAGGGCGGAGGCCGGGGGTGAAGGGGCGGAGGCAGAGGCAGAGGCAGAGGAGGGCTATCGGCCCGCCGAGACCTGGATCGAGATCGAAGCGGCGCGGGACATCCCGCGCGGCACCGCGCTGCTGACGGGCGCCCGCGTCGTCACCGTGGCGGACACGGGGGTGATCGAGCGCGCGGACATCCTGGTGCGCGACAACCGCATCGCCGCGGTAGGGCCAACCGGCTCGCTGAGCGTCCCCGCCGACGCCCACGTCGTCGATCTCGCGGGCAAGACGGTCGTGCCCGGTTTCGTCGACACTCATGCCCACATGAGACCCGCCCGCGACCTGCACCGCTCCGACGTGTGGCCCTACCTGGCCAATCTGGCCTACGGCGTCACCACCACGCGAGATCCGCAGACCGGCACCACCGACGTGCTCAGCTACGCCGACCGCGTCCGCACCGGCGAGCTCGTCGGGCCGCGCGTCTACTCGACAGGCCCCGGCGTCTTCTGGTAGCACATGATCGACTCGGAGGACAAGGCAAGGGACATTCTGTCCAAGTACGCGAGCTACTTCGACACCAAGACGATCAAGATGTATGTCGCGGGCAACCGGCAGTCGCGGCAGTGGATCATCATGGCGGCGCGCGAGCTGGGGCTCATGCCCACGACCGAGGGCTCGCTCAACATCCGGCAGAACCTGAACGAGACGATCGACGGCTATCCCGGGCTGGAGCACTCGATCCCGATCTATCCGGTTTATGACGACTACGTGCAGTTGTTCAAGGCGCAGGGGCGCGCCTACTCGCCGACGCTGCTGGTGTCCTACGGGGGACCGTGGGCCGAGAACTACTTCTACAGCCGCGAGAACCCGCACGACGACACCAAGCTGCGGCGCTTCGTGCCGCACTCGGTGGTCGACGGCGCCACGCGACGCCGTGCGCAGTGGTTCAGCGACGAGGAGCACGTCTTCGCGGATCATGCGCGCTTCGTGAAGGACCTGGTCGAGGCGGGGGGGCGGGCCGGGGTCGGGAGTCACGGACAGCTGCAGGGGCTGGGGTACCACTGGGAGCTGTGGGCGATGGCGGCCGGCGGACTGGACGAGCATGACGCGCTTCGCGTCGCCACGATCATGGGCGCCGAGGCGATCGGGCTGGATCAGGATCTCGGCACGATCGAGGCGGGCAAGCTCGCCGATCTGGTCATCCTCGACGCGAACCCGCTGGACGACATCCGCAACACGAACCGCATTCACATGGTGATGATGAACGGGCGGCTGTTCGACGCCGAAACGCTGGCCGAGCAATATCCGGGAGACCGGGAGGTCGCGCCAATGTGGTGGTGGGACGACGAGCCGGGGGATCTGCCTGGCGTGGCGGACGTCCCCGGCACGGAGGGCAACTGACATGTGCGAACGGTGCAGCCGGCGTTCCTTCCTTCGCAACTCCGCCGGAGCCGCGGCCGCCTTTGCGCTGTCTCCCACCCTGCTTCGCGACATCGCGCGGGCCGGTTCCGGCAGGCAGTCACACCTCCAGGCCGCCATCGAGGCCTGGAACTGGGTCGACGCCTCGCGCATCAACACGGGCCGGGGCGCGACCTGGCCTTCCGACCCGACGGATCCCCAGTCCACGGGATACACGCTCTACACACACGGTCCGGGCGTGCTGCCGTTTGCCCTCGAGCTTCACTACGCCACGAGTGACCAGCGGTACCTGGACGCCGCGGTCGAGGGCGCGGCACACCTCGCCGCCACCCTCTCCGACGTGCCGGGCGCCGGCCTCTACACCGGCCTCGCGGGCATCGCCTTCGTCCTGTCCGAGGTCTGGCGCGCAACCGATCTGGACATGCACCGGTCCCACGCCGGGCTCGCGACCCAGCTGCTCGTCGCCCGGGCCCGCACGGCCGGTGCGGGAGTCGCGTGGCCTCAGGGCACCGGCGACGACGCGATCGAGTCGAACGACATCATCAGCGGCACCGCGGGCACCGGGCTTGCGCTCCTCCAACTCGACCGCGCACTCGGTCACCAGGGGGCGCTGGAGGCTGCGGAGGGGGCTGGAAGGAGGCTCCTGGACCGCGCCGTCGAGACCCCCACCGGCCTGCGCTGGGACATGTGGCCCGGCTACGCCCGCGAGATGCCCAACTTCTCACACGGGACCGCCGGCATCGCATACTTTCTGGCCACCCTTCACCGAGCCACCGGGGAACGCGACTTCCTGGACGCCGCGGTCGGAGGCGCGCGGTATCTCGCCTCGCAGGCCACCCTGGACGACGGCTACCGGATTTTCCACTCCCGGCCCGGCGGCGAGGACCTGTACTACCTCTCGTGGTGCCACGGCCCGGTCGGCACCAACCGGCTCTTTCACCAGCTCGCCGAGATCACCGGCGACCGGGAGTGGCACGACTGGGTGGCGCGCGGAGCCCGCGGCGTCATGGCCACCGGCATCCCCGAGCAGCGCACGCCCGGGTTCTGGGAGAACATCGGCCAGTGCTGCGGCACCGCGGGCGCCGCCGAGCACTTCCTGACGCTGTACCGGATCACGGGCAACGCCGAGTACCAGGCCTTCGTCGACCGCCTGAACGCCGACCTCGTCCGCCGCGCGATGGCCGTCGACACGCCCGCCGGCAACGGCCGCAAGTGGACCCAGGCCGAGCATCGCGTGCAGCCCGATCTGCTCATCGCACAGACCGGGCACATGCAGGGCGCCGCGGGGGTCGGCAAGTATTTCCTCCATCTGGACGCCATGGAGGAGCGCGGCGAGGGGCCGCGGGTGGTGCTCCCGGACGATCCCTGGTGAGCGGGCGCGCAGCGCACACATGAGCCTCCGGTCCCGAATCCTCGAACTGGAAGCGGCCGCGCGGCCGCTCGACCCCGACGCCGCCGGGCGCGACCGCCTCATGCGGGAGGCTCATGGCTACGTCCAGCGGTTCCTGAACGAGCTCAGGGAAACGCCCGCCTACTACCACGACAAGTCGGCCGTCGCCGAACTGCGCGGGCTACCCGCCGAAAACGGCATCGAGCAGCTCATCGCCCGTATCGACGAGTCGGTCGTGCGGGCCGGACTCGTGCCCTCCCACCCGGGCCACCTGGCCTACATCCCCGGCGGCGGGATCTACGCGTCGTCGGTTGCCGACTACCTTGCCGCGGTGACGAACGAGTACGCCGGAGTGCGCTTCGTGGGACCGGGGTCCGTCGAGATGGAGGACCTGCTGCTCGACTGGATGGCCCGGGTCGTCGGGTTCCCCGCGACCGCCGACGGCAACCTCGCCTCGGGCGGTTCCATCGCGAGCCTGACGGCGATCGTAGCGGCGCGCGAGGCAGCCGGGCTCACGGCCCGCGACTTCGATCGCGCCGTCGTCTACGCCACGCCGCACATTCACCAGTGCCTGCACAAGGCGATCCGCGTGGCCGGAATGGGAGAGACCGTCCGACGGGACGTCTCCGTCGACGAGGGCTTTCGGCTGTGCCCCGGGTCGCTGTCCGAGCTGGTCGCGGCGGATCGGGCGCAGGGTCTGCTGCCCTGGCTGGTTCTCGGTTCGGCGGGAACCGCGGACACCGGTGCGATCGATCCCCTCGACCGCATCGCCGACATCACACGGCGCGAAGGGCTGTGGTTCCACGTCGACGCGGCCTACGGGGGCTTCTTCGCACTCCTGGACGAGTTTCGCCCGCAGCTCGCCGGCCTGGAGCGCGCCGACTCGATTGTGCTCGACCCGCACAAGAGCATGTTCCTTCCCTACGGCACGGGCGCCGTCCTCGTCCGGAACCGCGACGCGCTCCAGGACGCGCATGCCTACTACGCCAGCTACCTGCAGGACACGGTCGAGTCCGAAGGGGGAGGCCGCTCGCCCGCCGCCGTCTCGCCCGAGCTGACCAAGCACTTCCGAGCGCTGCGCGTCTGGCTTCCGCTGCTGCTGTACGGCGAAGAACCGTTCCGGGCGTGCCTGCGCGAGAAGCTCGAACTCGCGAAGTACTTCCACCGCGAGGTCGCGGCGCTGGGGTTCGAGGTGGGTCCGGAGCCGGACCTCACAGTGGTGACCTACCGGTGGGTGCCCGAATCCGGCAGCGCGAACGCGTTCAACCGGGCGCTCGTGGAGGAAACGCACCTCGATGGCCGGGTGTTCATGTCCTCAACGACGATCGACGGCAAGTTCATGCTGAGGATGGCGGCGCTGGCATTTCGCACGCACCTGGACACGATCGACCTGGCGCTCGAGGTGCTGCGCGAGGCTCTCGAACGGCTCGAGTCCCGCCCTGAACGGTGGCAGCCGGCGGTGGCAGCCGCAGGGCGCAGCGGATGAGCGGTCCTGGCCCCGCCGAAGCCCGCCAGGACGTCCGTTACCAGCCCGACGACCGGCCCCCGCTGCCGATAACCGTCGGGTTGGGGGTGCAGTACGCCATGCTGTGCATCGCGAGCATCGTGCTGACCCCCATGATCATGATCACGCTGGCGGGCGGCAGCGATGCTTACCTCTCCTGGGCGGTCTTTGCGGCGCTCGTGATCAGTGGCCTCACCACGGCGATTCAGGCCCGCAAGTTGGGGCGGATCGGGGCGGGCTACATCCTCGTCATGGGAAGCACCAGCGCGTTTTTGGCCGTGAGCGTGACCGCCATCGAGCGGGGCGGGCCAGGCATGTTGGCCACCCTGATCATCGCCGCCGCACTGATCCAGTTCGTCCTGGCCGCACGGATGGCGCTCCTGCGCAAGGTGTTTACGCCGACGGTCGCGGGCACGGTGCTGATCCTCATACCGATCACGCTTACGCCGCTCATCCTGCGCAAGCTGTCCGAGGTGCCTGCGGACGCGTCTCCGCTGGCCGGGCCGGTTACAGCGGGTGTCACGCTGCTCGTCACCCTTCTCATTCCGCTTCGTTTCTCGGGTGTGATGCGGTTGTGGGCGCCCGCCATCGGTATCGTGGCCGGGTGCATGGTCGCGGGTCTCGGCTTCGGGATCTACGACATGACCACCGTCGCCGAAGCGGCCTGGATCGGCCTGCCCGATCTGGCCTACCCCGGCGTCGACCTGAGCTTCCGGCCCGAGTTCTGGGCCCTCCTGCCGTCGTTCATCATGGTGACGCTCGTGGGCGCGATGGACACGCTCGGAGACGCCATCGCGATTCAACGTGTCTCGTGGCGCAGGCCTCGCGCGGTCGACTTCCGATCGATTCAGGGAGCGATCGGTGCCGACGGCCTGGGCAATCTCCTCTCCGGCCTGGCCGGCACCGTTCCGAACACGACGTACGGCATGAGCATCGCGGTCGCCGAACTGACCGGGGTCGCGGCGCGCCGCATCGGCATCTGTGTCGGCGCCGTTTTCGTCGTGCTCGCGTTCCTGCCCAAGTTCGTCACGCTGATCGTGGCGATACCGGGGCCGGTGGTGGCGTCCTACTACGTGATCCTTGTTGCTCTGATCTTTGTCTTCGGAATGAAGATCCTGCTGTCGGAAGGACTGGATTACCGCAAGGGTCTCGTGGTCGGAGTCGCCTTCTGGCTCGGCATCGCCTTCCAGTTCGACTGGATCTACCCGGAGTACCTGCAGGGCGCGTGGGGCGAACTGCTCGGTAACGGCATGACGGTCGGCGGCCTCACCGTGATCCTGCTGACCGTGTTCGGGGAGATCGGGGGCGGGGGCCGATCACGCCTGAAGACGCGCCTGACGCCGGACACCTGGCCCGAGGTCGACGCCTTCCTGACGAAGTTCGCCGCCCGCAAGCGTTGGGGCGAAGAGATGGAAACGCGGCTGCGCGCGGTGGGCGAGGAGACGATGCAGATCCTGACGCGCGGCGAGGTGGAAGAGACGGCGGACCAGGAGCGGCGCCTGCTGCTGATCGCGCGCAGCGACGGAAAGGCCGCCGATCTGGAGTTCATCGCCACGACGGACACGACGAACATCGAGGATCAGTTGGCGATGCTCAGTGAAGCGTCGGCGAGCGTGCCCGTCGAGTCGGAGACCCCGCTGCGGCTGCTGCGGCACTATGCGTCGTCGATACGCCACCAGCAGTATCACGACATCGATGTCCTGACGATTCGCGTGGACGCGGTGGGACGGGCGGGACAGGTGGGGTGGGATTAGGATGCGCGCGGGCCGGAACTGAGGCCCTCCCTCGTGGGAGATCGGTCGCCAGTGACATAAGGTAAGGAAACTGCTTACCATAGAGGTCCCCCTTCGCTCTCCAACTCCGAGGTGACTGTCGTGATCGTCAGCAAGCTGACTTCGAAGGCTCAGACCACCATCCCGAAGCCGATCCGCGCGGCCCTCGAGCTGCAACCGGGCGACGAGCTCTCGTACGAGATCCTCGATGGGCGGGTCATCCTCACCAAGGTGCAGCAAGACGGAACTCTGCTGGACGACCCGTTCCGCACCTTCGAGGAGTGGCACTCGGAAGCGGATACCACGGCCTATGCCGACCTTTGAGCCCGGTGACGTAATCAGGGTACCGTTCCCGTACACGGATCGCGCCACGCGGCAGTCGCGCCCCGCCGTCGTCGTATCGACAGCTGAGTTATCAGCTGCCCAGCTCCGGGAGGTCACCGACAAGATCAGGTAACGGTTGGGCACCGCGTGAACATTGGCGGGCTGCCAAGGGCGCCGACGCCGCCGCGGCGCAAGGCCGCGGATGCCCCGGAGCCTCCGGTCGCCTATGTTTGAAGGACGGCGCAGCGCCGCCGGCCTTGCTGCCACCCAGAAGCATCGGAGCGACCGCCATGACCATTCGCCGAGCCACGCAACTGGCAATGCCCCTCGCCCTGGCCCTCCCGACTGCCGCAACCGCCTGCGCCCCTCCCGAAGAAGCGGGCGAGGAGTCCGAAGAGGCCATGATCGAACGCGCCCGCGGGATTCATGACCGCGTCATCACGCTCGACACCCACATCGACATCAGCACGTCGAACTTCACCGCCGAACGCAACTACACCACGGACCTGCCCACCCAGGTGACGCTGCCGAAGATGGAGGCGGGCGGACTCGATGTCGGCTGGTTCGTCGTCTACACGTCCCAGGGCCTGCTCAACGACGAGGGCTACGCGACGGCCTACGAGAACGCGGTCGACAAGTTCGACGCCATCCACCGCATGGTGAACGAGTATGCGCCCGACCGCATCGGGCTCGCGCTCACATCCGACGACGTCCGCCGGATCGCGGCCGAGGGGAAACTGGTCGCGATGATCGGGGTCGAGAACGCGTATCCGCTGGGGACCGACATCTCGCGCGTCGAGGAATTCCACAACCGGGGCGCGCGCTACATGTCGCTGGCGCACACCGGCCCGAGCCAGCTCGCCGACGCGCACTCCGGCGAGAACGACGGCGACTTCCTGCACGGCGGCCTGAGCGACCTGGGCCGCGAGGCGGTCGCGGAGATGAACCGGCACGGGATCATGATCGACATCTCGCACCCGTCGAAGCCGTCGATCATGCAGACGCTGGAGATGACCCGGGCGCCCGTCATGGCGTCTCATTCGTCCGCCCGCGGGCTGAGCAACGTGAGCCGCAACCTCGACGACGAGCAGCTGCACGCGGTGGCGGCGAACGGCGGCGTGGTGCAGACGGTCGCGCTGCGGTCGTTCGTCAACACCACAAGGAACGCGGCCCACCGCGAGGCCATGGACGCGATCGAGGCCCAGGTTGCAGCGGAAATGGGCGTCGAGATGCTCGGACGGGGCGGCATGTTTGCGCTCCCGCCCGACGAACGCGAGGCCTACCAGACCCGGATGGCCGAGGTGCGGGCCACCGCGGCGGAGCGGGCTGTTGGGATGGACATCCCCCCCGATGTCGGCGTGGCGGATTTCGTCGACCAGATCGACTACATGGTCAACCTGATCGGGCTCGAGCACGTCGGCATCAGCTCGGACTTCGACGGCGGCGGCGGCGTGGCGGGCTGGGACGACGCATCGGAAACCTTCAACGTCACGCTGGAACTCGTCCGGCGCGGCTACACCGAGGAAGAGATCGGCTTGCTCTGGAGCGGGAACCTCCTTCGCGTTCTCGACGAGGTGCAGGACGTGGCAGCAATGATTCAGGCAGAGGAAGGGTAGGAAGAGAATGAACCAGACGAAGACCACCAAGCTGCTCATGCTGTTGGTGTGCGTCGCGGCGCTGGCCGCCGTGGCGTGGGAAGCTGTGCCGAAGGGCACCGCCTCGGCGCCGGCGGCCAGCGAGGACGGCGTTTCGGGGGCCGCGGCGACGTTCCTGTCGCTCCTGGAGGGCGACGCGCTCGACCGCGCCACCTATGACCTGGGCGACGAGGAGCGTTTCAACTGGGCCTTCACGCCCGTGTCGCGCAACGGCCTCCCGCTGAAGGACATGACGCTGGAGCAGCGCAGCGCGGCCCACGCCATGCTGCAGGCGACCCTGGGCAGCCAGGGATACCACAAGGCCAACGCGATCATCGAGCTGGAACGCGTGCTCGGCGTCATCGAGGGCCGTCCCGAACGGCGCGATCCGGAGGACTACTACGTGGTCATCTTCGGGACGCCCGCCGCGGGCGGGCCCTGGGCGTGGCGCTTCGAGGGCCACCACCTGTCGCTCAGCTTCTCCTCGCCATCCAACGAGCTCACGATCACCGGGCCCGCCTTCATGGGTGCGAACCCGGCGACCGTCGGATCCGGCCCGAAGGCGGGCTGGCGCCCCCTCGGCCGCGAGGAGGACCTGGCGCGCTCCCTGGTGCAAAGCCTCTCGGCCGAGCAGCTCGAGATGGCGATGATCGCCGACGAGGCGCCCCGCGACATCATCACCGGCAACGACCGCGAGGCGCGGCTGGACGGTTTCGAGGGGATCCCCGCCTCACGGCTCACCGACGCGCAGCGCAGCGTGCTCATGGGCGTGATCGGCGAGTACGTGTGGAATATGGACGCTGCTGCCGCGCACGCCTGGATGGCGCGCATCGAGAACGAGATCTCGCCCGACGACCTCTACTTCGCCTGGGCGGGCTCCACCGATTTCGGCGAGGGCCACTACTACCGCGTGCACGCACCCCCGTTCCTGATCGAGTACGACAACACGCAGGGCAACGCGAACCACGTGCACTCGGTATGGCGCGATCTGGAGAACGACTTCGGCGGCGACGCACTGGCCCGGCACTACGAGACGGGACACGAGCACGACTGAGTGGCGGCGCAATAGGCATTCCGACCGTATGCCGGCTCCAGTGTGTTGACCGCTGCGCATGATGTAATTACCGTAATTACATGGCCAGGGCGGAAAGCACAATCGGCGTCAAGCTGATCGCGATCGGGAACTCCAAGGGCATCCGGATCCCAAAGGTTCTCCGGGAGAAGTACGGCTGGAGCGAGTCGATCATTGCCGAACAAACCGAAGAGGGCATCCTCCTCAGGCGCGACAGCGGGGGCAAGCTTTCCTGGAAGGACACCTACCGGGCCATGGCCGCCGCGGACGAGGACTGGAGCGACCTGGATGTCGTGGTGGCTGACGGTCTCGATTGAATGCCGAGCTTCCCACGCCGATACAACATCTACTTCGCAGACCTCAACCCCACCATCGGAGCCGAAATCCGCAAGACTCGCCCGGTAGTGGTGGTCAGCCAGAACGACATGAACCGATTCCTGAGCACGGTCGTCGTCTGTCCTTTGACCACGAGTCTGCACCCGCAGTGGCGAAGCCGGATACAATTGACCTGCGCGGGGAGGGAGGCGGAGATCGCGGTTGACCAGATCCGCACGATCAGCAAGCAACGCATGCAGCAGAAGATCGATCGGCTTGACGCCCCGGTCGCGGCCCGTCTGCGACGTCTGATCACGGAGATGTACGGGGATTAGCCGGTGGCTATCCCGGCAACCGCAGCGACACGTGCAGGTGGTCCCCCGTCCCCACGTGCCGCAGCGCATTGAAGCCAAGCGCCCGGAACGTCAGTTCGACCGCGCGATTCCTCCACTCGGGCCGGCCGATCGTGCGCAGGTCCAGCGCGTACACGAAGCCGTCGTCCTGCGGGAAATGCAGCGACGATTCGTTCGGTGAGAGCCCCATCCGGCGGTAGAAGTCGGGGGTGCGGCTCGCGTCCGTGATCACGGCGCCTGCGTCGGCAAGGATGACGGCGCTCGCGGCCAGACGGAGCAACGGGTGGAGGGCCGTGTATTCGGCGCGCACCTCGTCGGATTTCACGTTGGCGCTTCCCACATAGACGACCGAATACGCGACATATATGAGGGCGAGGGCCGCCGCTCCACGGGTCATCAGCCACTTGAGCCCCTTCCCCGCGCCGAGGCGGCGGCCCAGGGCCCAGGCGTAAGACACCAGGAGTAGCGCGGTCGCCGCAGCCGACGCTGCCAGCGACGGCCACGGACCCAATCCCCACTGCTGGTACGCGAATACGCCGCCCCGAATGAGAAGGAAGAAGGGGACGATCGCCAGGACGACGCCGAGCACGGCCCAGCGGAGCAGCCGCAGTGGAAGTCGCCGGGTGCGGCGGCGCGGACCCCTCGGGCCCCGGCGCTCACCGGTGCGTCCCGACTGCTGCGGTCCGTGGTATTCGACCTTGAGAGTGCTCACCCGCCGCCCTCGCCTTCCGGAGGTCCGCCCTCGCGCTCCGGCAGTCCGCTCTCGCGCTCGTCTCCGTGCTCCCGGATAAAAGCCTCCGCGCTCTTCCGCACCAACAGATTGTCAGAAATAGCGGCAATCTCCTCCGCTTCTCGCCACGCGCGTTCCAGCAACCAAAGCTCGCCCTCCAATGCCCTACGCTCCTGTTCTTCGTGGAGTGCCATTTCGAGCGCCAGACGAGTGGGCTTGGGCAGCGTGCTCATCTGTACGCCTGCCGGTGAGTACGGGGATTGCCGCCGGTGTGCAAGGCGCGTCACAAACCGGTCTGGCCGCCCGGTATGAGCAATCCTCGAGACGGCGTCCTGTACCGTCCTTCGAGAACCACCCCCGGCATTAACGCTCGGAAGAATCGCGTTGAGAGCACGCACTCCGTCCTCCCCCTCGAACCGCTCCTCACGGGAGACCACGCCCCGTGCCTTCGCCTCTACGCTGAAGCCGGAACCGTCGGCCGCCGGTGCGAGTCGAGCTTGATTGATGCGGGCCCTGTTCATCCACCGGAGCCGTCCGTCCTCCGGTCGGAAGTAGGCTGACGGACCAAGCTGCAACCAGCTGTTGATCCAGCTCCCGACAGTCGCGACACCACCCACACCAATCAGCCCTCCCACTGCGCCCCCGAGGGCCAGGCCACCAATGGTCGCAATGCCAGCCGCCGTGCCGAGCACGATGCTCCGGCGTCGCCGACCGCCGAATTGATCGCCGTACCGCCACGCCGCGAACTCGGGCCTCAGCGGTTTGCCGATCCGTACCAGTTCCAGTCCCTCGGGATGCTTCGCCAGCCCGATGTTCTCAGAGGAAACGCGGACGCGCGTGTCCCGAAAGAGCTTCTCGCACGTCTCCACCGCCTCCCATCGCTCCTCCAGCGGAGTGAGGTTCCAGCGCTCGCAGCGGCGACACACCACCCATAGCCTGCCCTTCGCCGCGTCGACGGCCAGACGGCGTCCGACCTGGAACTCCTCGACGACGCTGTTGCTTCCCAGGGCCTTCTTGCAGTAGATGCACGTCCGGTACACGGCAACCAGCCACCGCTCCCGCGGTCCTCAGCCCCCCACCAGCCCCAGCAGCCACGCGCACAGGAATGCTGCGTACATCCCCAGGATGTACCCCGCCACCGCCATCAGCAACCCGATCGGCGCCATCGCGCGGTGGTACACGCCGGCGACCACGGGTGCCGACGCCGCGCCGCCGATGTTGGCCATGCTGCCCGTCGCCACGAAGAAGAAGGGCGCGCGCGCGATCCGCGCGGCGATCAGCAGAATGACCACATGGATCGCGATCCAGACCGCGCCGGCGGCGAGGTACACGGGGGCGTCGAGCACCGCCCGGAGGTCCGCCTGCGCCCCGATCCCGGCGAGCAGCAGGTAGAGCGCGGTGTAGCCAAGGTGTGAAGCCCCCACTTCCTCCAGCTTCCTCAGCCGCGTGAACGAGAGAATGAGCCCGCCGGTCACGACGATCAGGATCGCCCACGTCGTGCTGCTGATGATCGTTGGATCGCCGACCGCCGGGAGCAGCTGCCCCAGTCGCTGCGCGACCACCGCGCACGCCATGCCGAAGCCGATCATCACGACAGCGTGACGAAGCGTCAGCGGGCGCCGCTCGCTCTTCATGGCTTCGAGCCGGCGATTCGTCTCCTCGATCGCGGCTGTACGCGCCTTCGTGCGCCTGTCGAAGCGGCCCTGCAGCCCGACCATCGCGATCAGCACACCCATCCACCCGTAGCCGACCACGGTGTCGACCACGATCACCGGTCCCATCGCGTCAGCAGACGTCCCCACGCTTTCGGCGATCACGATCATGTTCGCCGTCCCGCCGATCCAGCTTCCCGAAAGTGCCGCGAACCCCGTCCAGGCGTCCTCCGGGAGCATGCCGCCGAAGATCATCAGGGAAATCGGCCCGCCGACGACGATTCCCAGGGTGCCGGCGATCACCATGAACAGGGCCACCGGCCCCAGCCTGACGACGCTGCCGAGGTCGACCGACACCATCAGCATCAGCAGCGCGAACAGCAGCAGGTACGGAACCGTCCAGTCGTAGAGCGGAGAGGCCGCCGGCGTGATCCCGGCCGTCGTCGCCAGCATCGGCAGGAAGTAGACGTAGATGACCGGCGGCACGACCTCGAAGAGCTTGCGGCAGCGTGGCAGTTCCGAGATCCAGAAGACCAGGGCGACGATGCCTGCCAGGAAACCGAACACGGCGGTGGGTTCGGTGATGAGTGCGGTCGCTTGCGGTTCCATTGACTTGCCCCCCCGGGAAGAATAAGCCCACCGGCCTCGTATCCAACTTGCTTACGACGCCGATCCCCGGAAGTCAACAGGAGCAGTCTTGTACAGGTCGTGTATGTTCTGCCGCAAGCCCCTGGGCACGAACGAGGTCATCGAGTCGTTTCCCGTGGGGCGCCGCCTCGCATTCGACGCCGCCCGCGGCCGCCTTTGGGTGGTGTGCAGGAAGTGCGAGCGCTGGAACCTGACCCCGCTCGAGGAGCGCTGGGAGGCGGTCGAGGACTGCGAGCGGATCTTCCGGGACACCCGCGTCCGCGTCTCCACGGACAACATCGGACTCGCCCGCCACCCCGAGGGGCTGACATTGGTCCGTATCGGTGAGCCCATGCGGCCCGAGTTCGCGGCGTGGCGCTACGGCGACCAGTTCGGGCGGCGCCGGCGCAAGACGATCCTGTATGGTGCCGCCGGTCTGGCCGTCTTCGGGGGAGTCGTGATCGGGGGAGCAGCGGCGGGGATCTTCAGCGGCTTCATGCTCAGCCAGTCGGGGAATTTCGTCAACATGTGGATGAACGCGCGCACGCTGGTGAAGCTGCACCCCGACGGCGGCGGGACCATCAAGCTCAAGCGCCAGGACCTGTTGGGCACGCGGGTGCGTCCGGCCGACGACGAGCTGGGCTTCAGGGTCCAGGTCCGCAAGCGGAAGATGAAGACCTGGTACGAGGGTCCCGAGGCCCGCCGCTTCGCGAGCGCGATCCTGCCGAAAATGAACTCGATGGGCGGCACGAAGGAGACGGTGCAGCACGCCGTGAACGAGATCGAGGCCGTGGGCCACCCCGAGCGGTTTCTGCTCGACATCGCCGACGGAGACCGCTTCCAGGACAAAAAGGGCGTGCCCGGCTACATCAACAAGATGCCGAAGCCGACAAAGCTGGCGCTCGAGATGGCGCTCCACGAGGAGCAGGAGCGGCGCGCGCTGGAAGGCGAACTCTGGCTGCTGGAACAGGCCTGGCGGGAAGCCGAGGAGATCGCGGAGATCTCCGACAACCTCTTCCTGCCCGAAGGGGCCGAGGAGTTCTTGCGGGAGCACAGGGAGGGTCCGGGGCCGAGGGAGGGTCTTGGGCCCGGGGAGGGTCGGCGACCCGGGGAGGGTCTTGGGCCGCAGGACCGCGGCTGAAGTTCAGCCTACCAGCGGTATCCGGCCTTCACGTACACGAACCCGCCGCTGGCGCCGAAGGGCGTCTGAGCACTGTAGAGGTTGCCCGCGACCGCGGCCGCGTTGGGGTTTTCCTGCGGGTACCGGTTGAGCGCGTTCTGCGCGCCGATGGTGACGCTCGCCGACGCGGTCAACGGATAGGATGCCTCCAGGTCGGCCAGGTACTCGCCGGGATAGCCCCGGTCGTCGCGCGAATCGAACCAGCCGCCGTAGTAGCTCAGCCGTGCAAGCGCGGAGACGCCGCCCAGGGTCCTGCGCGCCGATGCCATCCAGCGCGTGCCGGGCAGCGCATCCTCGAGCTGCCGGATGCGCACGTCGTCGAGCACCCTGGGGTTGTAGCGGGTCACCTTCGTGTTCGTGTGGTTGAACGCCAGGCTGAATTCGGTGCCGCTCTGGCCGCCCGCAATCCCCGCGCCGCCGGGCACGAAGGATGCCACCACGTCCACTCCCTGCGTGCGCGTATCGAACTCGTTGGTGAAGAAGCGGAAGTTCGCCAGGTTGCGCGCGCTCGTGATCCCTTCAGCGATGAGGCGCTCGGCGTCGGCCGGATCGAGTGAGAAGACCTGGCTCAGCGCGATCCGGTCGGACAGCGCGATCCGGAAATAGTCCCCCGACACGCTGAACGCACCGGCGTCGACCACGAAGCCGAAACTGGCGTTCACCGACTTCTCGGCGTCGAGCGGCTTGCCGCCCGCAAGTTCCGCCACCCCGGACGTCGAAGGAATCGTGCCGTTGTTGACAAGGTCCCGCAGCGTCCGGTCGAACTGTGTCGAAACGTTGAAGGCGTTCTGCTGGCCGGGTGTCGGCGCGCGGAAGCCGGTGCTGATGCTACCGCGGATGGCCAGAGCTTCGCCGAGAGCGAGTCGCGCCACGGCCTTCCCGTTCGCGGTCGTGCCGAAGTCCTCGAAGCGTTCGGTGCGGAGCGCGGCGCCGACGGTCCAGCGGTCGTCCCGGCCCCGCATTTCCAGGTCGCCGTAGACGGCAAGGTTGACGCGGTGCCACCCACCCGCCGCGATGTCGCTGAATCCCGGAAAGCCGTTCGAGCCGGAGCTGAACCCCTGCGCGGCGAAGGGACCGATCACCCACGACACGTCCTCGCCGATCCCGATCTCGAAGTGCTCGTCGCGGAACTCGGCGCCCCCGGCGACGTTCACCACGTCGTTCACGGCGTAGTTCAGGTCGACGTTGAGGTTGAGCTCGGACTGCTGGTAGATGCCGGGGTCGAAGGACGAAGGCGACTCCGGACCCAGCGATGCGTTCACCGTGTTGTCGATGAAGAAGTCGATCGTGTTCCGCCCGACGCTGGCACTCGCATCCCACAGCAGACCGCCCCGGGTCTGTCCCTTGACGCCCGCCACGACCGATGCGTCCATTGCGTCGCCCCCGAACTGGGGCGTGAATCCGCCGGGGAAGAGTTCCTGGAAGGTGAAGCAGTTGGGGTCCTCGAACACGCGTGCCAGCGCGACCGGGTCCGGTACCCAGTTGGTGATGCTGACCACCGGACAACCGGCCGAGCCGTCGAGCACGCCGTCGCGGGCGTCGAGCACGTCGCCCACCAGCAGCGTCTTGCCGCCGTCCAGGCTGTAGACCCCCGCACGCGTGTTCGGGTTGCGGAAGAAGAATCCGCCGGCGACGGTCTCGGTCGAGTGGTTGGCGTGCCCGTAGAGCTGCAGGCCGTCGCGGAGGAAGTGGCCGAAGTTGCCCCACAGCTTGAGGTCGTTGTCGACCGTGTGGGCGCCCCAGATCTGGGCCGGGTCGCGGACGTGCGTGTTCCCCGCGGCGATCAGCGCCGCCGCGTCGTCGCGCTGTACGCTGCGGCTGGTGGGATTCGACGCGCCGAATTCGGCGCTGAGGTTGGCGAAACCGTTTGCGCCGAGCGGGAGCCCGACGTTGCCCGCCAGCGTGTAGGACTCGCCATCGCCCTCCATGAACGTGCCCGTGCGGAACTCGATGCTTCCTCCGGACGACGCGTCCTTGAGCGTGAAGTTCATCACCCCGGCGATCGCGTCGGAGCCGTACTGCGCCGACGCCCCGTCGCGAAGCACCTCCGCCTGGCGCACCGCGATCGCGGGGATCGACGAGATGTCGGGCCCCTGGGCGCCGTCTGCGAACCCGCCGCCGATCCAGGTGATCACCGCCGCGCGGTGGCGGCGCTTGCCGTTGACGAGCACCAGCGTGTGGTCGGGAGCCAGTCCGCGCAGGCTCGCGGGCCGTATGATCCTTGCCGCGTCGCCGACGGCCTGCGGGTTGACGTTGAACGAGGGAATCACCGTGCGCAGCAGGTCGTTGAGGTCCGTGTCGCCCTGGTCGATGAAGTCCTGCGAGGCGATGGCGTCGATCGGCACCGCCGACTGGGTGACGGTTCGCGGCCGCGCGCGGCTCCCCACCGCGACCAGCCCCTCCAGCGCGACGGCGGTCTCGCGCAACTCGACATCGAGGGAAAGGCTCTGGCCGTCGGCCAGCGTGACCTCCCGCGCCTCCATCGCAAAGCCGATCCGGGTGACTTCCAGGGTGTGCGTGCCGGGCGGAATGTCGCCCACCTCGTAGCGTCCGCCCGGATCGGTGATGCCGCCCAGTCCGAGCGCCGGCAGACTGATCTGCACCCCGCCGAGCGGCGCGCCCGTCCCGGCGTGCCGCACCGTGCCCTCGATGCCGGCCTGTCCCGACGCCGATCCCGGGGTGAGCGAAAGTGAAGCGAGCAACAGACACAACCCTGCGTCAAGGGTGTATCTTGGCAGAGGGCGCCCGTTCACGCTCCGGATACCATGGATCATATGTTGATCATCGTGCCTGTCCGTTTTTGTCGCAAGCCTGTCCGAAATTGTCGCAAAAAGACGGTCAGAGCACCGTCGGTGGACCCGTTTTCTCTCCTGCCGCGCCAAGGGCGCCGCGCACTCGTCAGCGCAGGACGCGCTGCATTCCTTCTCGCGCTGATCGCCGCCACCGGCTGCCAGAGCGACACCGGGCCCGCACCCGACCCCTTCACCGGCGATCCGTGGACCCTCTCGGGCCCGGAGATAAGGATTGGCTCGGTGGACGACCCGGAGTATGTCTTCGGCATGGTGGCGGGGCTTGCGCCGGGCCCCGGGGGGTCCCTGTACTCATTGCATTGGCGCGAAGGTTCCATCCGGCGCTGGTCCGCGGAGGGCACCCCGTCCGGGTCGGTGGGAAGGCAGGGCGAGGGACCCGGGGAATTCCAGCAGCCCACGGAACTGGGCTTCTTCGGCGACTCGCTGTGGGTCTGGGACTGGGACGGCTATCACGTCAGCTACTTCGACCCGGAGGGCACGTTCCTCGGACGGGTGTCGCCCAGCGTCGACATCGGCGGCCCGGAGGGGTCGCCGCCGCGCCCGTCCAGGATCTTCCGGGACGGCACGTTCCTCGGAATCGAGCCGGCC
Organism: Longimicrobiales bacterium; assembly: GCA_965205005.1. Classification (GTDB taxonomy): domain Bacteria; phylum Gemmatimonadota; class Gemmatimonadetes; order Longimicrobiales; family Gaopeijiaceae; genus Bin94. The sequence continues at coordinate 4,517,491 of OZ242028.1, forward strand.
TGGTCGCACGAGATCGCGACGTCGACTACATCGTCCGGTACCGGATCGTGAAGGGGTCGTAGCGGCGTCGGCAGGCCGTGGGGCGGGTCCCGGCCGCAGGACGGGCCCCGTCCCGCACCGCTATTGCAATCGGCGCACGTCCGCGCCACCGTGGCAGCCAGCGTCACAATTCCCGGGCATCAGGAGGCCGACTCATGAAACGGATCCCATTTACCGCGACCCTTGCCGCATTCGCGATGGCCGGGCTCGCCGGCTGCGCGCCACCGCCTCCCGCGTCGGGCGGGCCGACCGATCCGGACGTCGACGCGATCTTCGCGGACCTGGCCGGCGACCGTCCCGGCGCGGCCGTGGCGGTCCTGATGGGCGGGGAGGTCGTACACCGCGCAGGATACGGCACCGCGCACCTTGATCACGGCATTCCCATCACCCCGGAAACGGTTTTCGACATCGCGTCGATTTCCAAGCAGTTCGGGGCCATCGCCGCTCTTCTCCTCGAAAACGAAGGCATGCTGGACCTGGACGCCGATGTGCGCGGGTATGTGCCCGAGCTGCCGGACTTCGGTGCGGTCATCACGGCCCGGCAACTGATCCACCACACGAGCGGGATCCGGGACTGGCCGCACACGATGGCGCTCGGCGGCATCGGCTTCACGGACGTGATCTCGTTCGAGAAGATCCTGCGCATGCTCTACCGGCAGGAGGCGATCAACTTCCCGCCGAACTCCGAGTACGCGTATTCGAACACCGCCTACAACCTTCTGGCGCGCGTGATCGAGGTGCAGTCGGGGATGACGTTTCGCGAGTACACCGAGTCGCGGATCTTCGGGCCGCTGGGGATGACGCGGACGCATTTTTCGGACGACTACCTGGAGGTGGTGCCCGGACGGGCGGAGTCGTACGCGCCGATGGGGGAGGCCGAGGGCGAGGACGAGGACGAGGACGAAGCAGCGGGCGAGGGCTTTCAGCGGATGCCGAACCAGCTCACCGCGCTCGCGTCCTCGTCGCTGCACACCTCGATCGACGACTTCGTTCGCTGGATGCGCAACTACGAGACCGCGCAGGTGGGCGGCGAGGAGATGCTCCGGACGATGGTCCAGCCCGGCGTGCTGACGAACGGCGACACGCTCGACTATGCGTACGGGCTCTCGGTCGGGGAATACCGTGGGCTGCCGACCTTCGGGCACGGGGGCTCGTGGGTGGGCTACCGCACCAACTTCGTACGCTTCCCGGAGCAGAACCTGTCCATCGCGATCTTCTGCAATGTCTCGGACTGCGATCCGGCGGGGCGCGCGCGGCGGGTGGCCGAGGTCTACATCGGCGACCTCATGGGGCCCGAACCCGAGGCCCCCGAGCCCGAGCCCGACGCCGAGGGCCCCGGCCTGACGCCAGAACAGCTGCGGGAGTACGCGGGCAGCTACCGCAGTCCGGAGCTCGACAGCACCTACGACCTTGATGTGGACGCGGAGGGCCGGCTCGTGGCCAGCCACTGGCGCAACGACCCGAGCGTGCTGTCGCCCACCGGCAACGACGAGTTCACGGGCGAGCAGTGGTTCCTGCCCGAGGTGCGCTTCGTGCGGGACGGGGCGGGTCGGATCACGGCGTTCACCGTGACGGGCGTGCGCGTGCGCGAACTGGTCTTCGAGCGGAGCCCATGATCTTCCGCAGCTCGCAGGTCACGGTGATCGTGGCCTTCTTCGTCGCCCTCATCGCCGTGGGCACCGTCGGCTATGCATGGATCGAGGGATGGGGCTGGGCCGACTCGTTCTACATGACGATCATCACGATCACCGCGGTCGGCTACCACGAAGTGCATCCGCTGACGCAGACCGGCCGCTACTGGACGGTGTTCATGCTCGTCGGCGGCCTCACGGGGCTGGCGGCGTGGTTCGCCCTGATTACCGCGGCCCTTGTCAGGATGGACCTGCGCAACACCTACCAGAAGCGCATAACCATGAAAAGGCTCAGTCGAATGAAGGATCATGTGATCGTGTGCGGTGGCGGCAGGATGGGACTCCAGGTCGTACACGAACTCGAGCAGGCGGGGCAGCAGTTCGTCGTCATCGAGCGCGATGAGGAGGCCAGGCAGGCGTTGCGGCGGGTTTCGGCGGACATTCTGACGGTCTCCGACGACGCGACCAGGGACCGGGTGCTCCGCGAGGCCGGAGTCGAGCGGGCCAGGGGCCTCGTGACCTGCCTTTCGACCGATACCGACAACCTCTTCGTGTGCCTGTCCGCGCGCCACCTGAACCCCGATCTCGTTGTGATCACGCGGGCAGAGGGCCCGACGGCGACGGCAAAGATGTACCGGGCCGGCGCCGATCATGTCGTCAGCCCGAACGCCACGGGGGCGGTCTGGGTGGCTTCGATCCTGGTGCGCCCGTCGATCGCGTCGATGCTCGACGTGACGGCTCCCGGGCGACACCTCGCGCGCCGTGTCGACCACGCGACCATCGGTGCGGGTTCGGCGCTCGCCGGCAAGACCCTGGCCGAGGCGGGGATCCAGGACGAAACGGGGCTCCTCGTGATCGGCATCCGCAAGGAGGACAGCAGCCATGACGACGTCCGGTTCAACCCGCGTGCCGACACCAGGCTCGGTGCCGGGGACGACGTCATCGTCCTCGGAGACGACGAGCAGATCCGGAAGCTCCGCAGCTATGTCTCGTGAGACCGGGGTCCCTTCCTAGTGGAAGTTGCCGAAGTCGACGCGCACGGTGGCGCCCCCGCTCCAGTCGACTTCGTAGCTCAGCGAATCCTCGATCCGGGCTAAGGCGAGGATGTAGTCGTACAGCGCGGTCACGCGCGCAAACGCGGCCGGGATGTTGCCGCATTCGTCGCGGTTGACGGCAAAGCTGGTGACCCCCACCTCCATCCACGACTCTTCGTAGGGCACCAGCAGCGGTCCGCCGCTGTCGCCGAAGCAGACACCACGTCCCAGGCGCTCTTCGCCGGCACAGATGACACGTTCGGTTATGTTGCCGAACTGAAATCCGGCCACCCTGCTGCACCTGTCGTTCGTGATGATGGGCATGGCCGTGCGCTTCAGGATGTTCGTATCCTCGCCATCCCTGCCCGTCCCCGTCTGCCCCCAGCCGATTGCCGTGGCGGTGTCGCCGGGAGCCGAATAGTCCGGTTCGTCAGGGTGCTGCACGTACACGCGGGGATAGAGATGCGATCCCTCGAGGCGCACAATGGCGATGTCATAGTCGATGGTCTCGCCGAACTCGGGGTGGTTGCGAATGGCCTGCACCACCACGCGCTCGCCCCCGCTCCTCAGATCGGCGCTGCCGAGCAGAACCTCGATGTCGTTCGCGGCACGCCCGAATACGCAGTGCGCCGCGGTCAGCACATAGCGGCTGTTGATCAGAGTCCCGCCGCAGAACTGGAAATTGGTGCCGGGGATCATCAGCGCGACCTGGAACGGAAAGTCCTCGATGTCGGCGTCGTCGCCGTTGACGATCGCTGCGGTGCCGGCTGGGGAAGCACCCGACGGCGGAGCGGCCTGCCCCACGAACGTGCTGCTCCAGCCGAATTGGAGCACCTGGGAGACCGTGTGGGTCTGGTCCGCGTCCAGTCCCGCCAGTTCGTAGGTCCCGTCCGGCCCGGTCAGGGTGAAGCGCTCGCCGTTGTCGTACGCGCCGTCGCCGTCCTCGTCGAGGAAGACCGCGAAGCCCTCGAGCGTGCGCTCATCGTCGTCCATGGCCTCGTCCGTGTCGCGGTCGAACCAGACCGTGCCGTGAATCACGTTCGGCCCGGTCCCGGCCGGACTGAACGCCACCACCTCATCGCGCGCCGAGGCTTCGCCGTCGCGGTCATCGCGCACGGTCAGGTCGACCTGGTACATGCCGGGTTCCCGATACGTGTGTGTGGGCCGGACCCCGGTGCCCGTGCCACCGTCCCCGAACTTCCACGCATACGACACCAGGGTACCGTCCGGATCCGATGACGACGACGCGTCGAACGTCACCACGAGCGGAGTCTGCCCGAGATCCACGCTGATCGTGAATCCGGCCGTCGGCAGTTCGTTCGGCTCCTGTGGCGGAGGTGGCGGGGTAGTCTGCGGCGCAACCGGCATTTCCTCGTCGCCACCGCAGGATGCCAGCGACACCAGGACGGCCATCAGGCCGGCCAACGGGGTGAGCGGTGTGCGCAACCGCCACGTGGTTGTGGGACTGTGAATCATCGGCCTCCGCCTCTCTCGTTCCTAGTGGAAGTTGCCGAAGTCGACGCGCACGGTGGTGCCCTCGCTCCAGTCAACCTCGTAGCTCAGCGAATCCTCGATCCGGGCTGAGGCGAGGATGTAGTCGTACAGCTCGGTCACGCGCGCAAACGCGGCCGGGATGTTGCCGCACTGGTCGCGTTCGACCAGGAAGCTGGCGATCCCCACTTCCATCCAGGACTCCTCGTAGGGAACCAGGAGGGGACCGCCGCTGTCGCCGAAGCAGACACCGCGTCCCAGGCGCTCCGCACCGGCACAGATGACACGCTCGGTTATGCTGCCGAACCGGGCGCCCGCCACCTTGCCGCACTCGTCGTTGGTGATGATGGGCAGCGTGGTGCGCTTCAGGATGTCCGTATCCTCGCCTTCGGTCCCCGTCTGCCCCCAGCCGATTGCCGTGGCGGTGTCGCCGGGAGCCGAATAGGCCGGTTGGTCAGGGTGCTGCACGTACACGCGGGGATAGAGATGCGATCCCTCGAGGCGCAAAATGGCGATGTCATAGTCGATGGTCTCGCCGAACTCGGGGTGGTTGCGAATGGCCTGCACCGCCACGCGCTCGCCCCCGCTCCTGAGATCGGCGCTGCCGAGCAGAACCTCGATGTCGTTCGCGGCACGCCCGAATACGCAGTGCGCCGCGGTCAGCACATAGCGGCTGTTGATCAGAGTCCCGCCGCAGAACTGGAAACTGGTGCCGGGGATCATCAGCGCGACCTGGAACGGAAAGTCCTCGATGTCGGCGTCGTCGCCGTTGACGATCGCTGCGGTGCCGGCTGGGGAAGCACCCGACGGCGGAGCGGCCTGCCCCGCGAACGTGCTGCTCCAGCCGAATTGGAGCACCTGTGAGACCGTATGGGTCTGGTCCGGGTCCAATCCTGCCAGTTCGTACCTGCCGTCCGGCCCGGACAGGGTGAAGCGCTCGCCGTTGTCGTACGCGCCGTCGCCGTCCTCGTCGAGGAAGACGGCGAAGCCCTCGAGCGTGCGCTCATCGTCGTCCATGGCCTCGTCCATGTCGCGGTCGAACCAGACCGTGCCGTGAATCACGTTCGGCCCGGTCCCGGCCGGACTGAACGCCACCACCTCATCGCGCGCCGAGGCTTCGCCGTCGCGGTCATCGCGCACGGTCAGGTCGACCCGGTACATGCCGGGCTCCCGATACGTGTGGGTGGGGCGGACGCCGGTGCCCGTGCCACCGTCGCCGAACTTCCACGCATACGACACCAGGGTGCCATCCGGATCCGATGATGACGACGCGTCGAACGTCACCACGAGCGGAGTCTGCCCGAGATCCACGCTGATCGTGAATCCGGCCGTCGGCAGTTCGTTCGGTTCCAGCGGCGGAGGTGGCGGGGTGGTCTGCGGCGCAACCGGCATTTCCTCGTCGCCACCGCAGGATGCCAGCGACACCAGGACGGCCAGCAGGCCGGCCAACGGGGTGAGCGGCGTGCGCAACCGCCACGTGGTTGTGGGACTGTGGATCATCGGCCTCCGCCTCCTTTGTTGCGACTGAACCGTGAGCATGGGCGCTGACGGATTCGAACCGCCGACCTCCTGCTTGTAAGGCAGGCGCTCTCGACCAGCTGAGCTAAGCGCCCGTAAGTATTTACGGGTCTGTCAAGTCTGATTCCCGCCAATTATTCCCGCAAATTAGCGGGAATAGCAGCTCTCCGGCGAGCCTCAAGCGCCTGCCTGAGATGAGCCTGGTCAACGCGCTGGTAACATTGCATTACCGTCAGGGGCGTCTTCCAGCCACCCAGTTCGCAGAGCACTTTGAGCGGTTGGTTCATGAGGTCCGAGGCGAACTTCCGCCTCAGCGAGTGCCAGCCACGGCGCGGCTTGGGCTCCAGATCCGCCAACCGCTCGGCCTTATTCCACCAGAAGCGAACACGGGAGCGGCCCACGCTCCGGGCGGGTTCCCTGGGTGCCGGTAGCACAGGAGCGTCCGGAATCCCGGGGTTCCTCCCTCGCGCCTCCTGCAGAACGGCCAACGCCTCGTCGGTCATCGGCGTCCGATGTTCGTACCCTGTCTTCTCGTGCTCCGCGCGCCACCGGATGGTCCTTCCCTCGATGTCGATGTCAGACCAGCGGAGCTGGCGGATGGCCCCGATTCGGTGCCCCGTCTCGTGCGCGAGCACGAGTGCGACGTGGAATCGCCAACCAACCAGCCACGACACCCCGAGCAGGGCCTCGTACTCGGCCTGGGTGAGAACGACTCGGGTCGGGTTCTTCTCCTTGGGCGTTCTCAAGCCCCTGAGCGGGTTCGATTGCAGGAGCAGCCTGCCCTCCTCGTCCCTCGACTTCGCCGCCCAGTTGAGGACGGCCATCAGGAACTTCAGGTCGTATTCGACCGTGCGGTCGGACACCGGTCTGCCGCTGGGGCCAACCCTGCCCGCCCGCCGTGCACGGATAAATCGGTCCCAGTCCCTCTGGGAGAGCGTCTCGGGCTTACGATGCCGACCGAAGAACCGGACGAACATCGCGGTTGCGACGCGGTCGTACCGCTGGGACCGCTCACTCTTGGTGGGCGTGACCTCTTCCCCGTAGATGTCAAAAAGCGTTCCCAGAGTAAGCGGCTCGGGCTTCGCCTCGCGCTGGGACTCCGGGCTGGCGAAGCCTGCGGCCAACTCGTCCGCCTGCCTCTTTGCCCGCGCCCAGTCTCGGTGCTTCAGCGACCGACTGAGCTTCCGCCCATTCTCGCGCCACTCGATCTGGAAAAGGCCGGTCTTGCGATCCGGGAAGACCCGGACTCGGTTCCGGCCCCATTCACCGGCGCTGTAGCTCCGCCGGCCACGTTTCGTGCGTGCCATCATTCGATTCCTTTCTCGATGATGGACTGCACGATCTGCCTGTTGGAAAGCTCGCGGCGCGGGGGCATGTGCGCCAGTCGCGGCTCGGTTGGCGTGTGGGCCTTCCGGGGGAGATCCTTGAGGGCGATCCTGGGCGCGCCTGGCCTCCCGGCGTTGGGGATCTTGCCATCGCGGACGAGCCTTCCGAGGTGGTCGGCGGAGTATCCGCTCTCGCGGGCAGCCTCGACCAACGAGAACGTAGTGTCGTCCCTTTCGACGAGCGTGGCTTCGAGGTCGTCGGCGCAACGCTCGATCGCCGTGGCAGGGGTGTCGCCCCCGAAGCGGCGGAGCGCCTTGGCCTGCTTCCGCCAGTTGGCGGGCAGACGCTCGACGGATGCGGGTTTGGTACTCCGTCCGGCCTTCCGGATCATTTCCAGTCTCCTTCGTCGTCCTGGCGGAGCGAGTCCGCGAGACCGGGGTCGCCCTCGCCGCGCCGGACCGACCGTTCGGCGAGATCGACGCGCTGGCCGAGGTCGGCCAGTCCCGTGGTGCGGGCGATGGCGTAGATGGCGGCCCCGACGGTGACGAGCGCGAGCGCCAGGTGGAGCGTGAGCGTGACGCCGTGTTCGGCGAGGATGCGCGGCCAATGGGGCGCGAGGTATTCGAGGCGGGATCCGCCGAGCAGGAACGCCGATCCGGCGAGTGCGGCGGTGAGTCCCGCGCTGATCTTCCATGGCTGCATGGCTTGAGTTCTCCGTGCGGTCAGAGTTCGACTGAAGCGGGGTCGCGGTCGGCCGGCCCCCTGAGCCAGGAGCCCTTGTCGCCTCCCCCGAGCCCGAGCTTGCGGAGCAGGCGCGCCGCGGCCGGGCCGTTGGCGTGCATCGCGAACCCGGCGGCGGCCTTCGCGCGCAGTGCCGGTTCGCGGTAGTTGCCGGACGCGACCTCGATGTTGACGCGCCCGGTCCGCCCTTCGGCGTCCTCATACTCCATCTGCGCGTCCGGGTAGAGCACCTTGTCCCGCTCGTCGAGGGGAAGCCCGAGTTCGCCGGCGATGCGGCAGCGCTCGGCGTCGGCGGCCTGCTTGCCGTGCTTGAGCCGGGCGGCCTCGCTCCCGCGCGCCACGGCGCTCTTGAGTTCGGCGTCGAGCCGGACGCGCCTGACGGTGGCGCCCCCTTCGGCCAGGCGCTGCCGTTCCTTGCGGCAGGCGCGGTAGATGGCGGTGTCGTGCCCGGCCTCGGCGGGCTTCATGCGTTGGGTCCGGATCCGCTGTGCGGGATCCATCCCGCGCCGGGCGGCTCTTTTCCGGGCCTCGACGACACCCTCGCGGGTGAGCGAGAGGATCTTGAACGGATTGCCCTTCGGTCCGGTGGCCCGGTGCTCTTCAACCCATCCCTTGCGGATCCAGGCGTTGACGGCCCTGCGGGTGGTGTGGGGGTGGCCGCCGAAGCGCGCCTCGGCGAGGTCGCGGTAGGAGACCGCGCCGAAGACGCCGATGTCGGTCAGCGCACCGGCACAGCGGTCTTCAAAGGAGATGGTGGACCCGCGCGCCCGGGTCGCGGCGTATTCTCGGCGGTGGCCGTCCCGCAAGCGTTGGCTGTTGCGGCTGGGTGGCGCGGCGGGGCGCGGGTCCGGTTCGGCCGGGCGGCCGAACGTCTCTCTCCCTCTCACGGGTCAGCGGCTCGGCCCGAAGCCGCGCTCGGGGACAGGGATCCGGGGGACCGGAACGACGAGCCTCTGGGGTCCCTGCGCGGGCGTGCGAACCGCGGCCACGGCGACGGGGTCGCGGGTGGCGATGCGTTCGCGGTGCCGAACGAGCACGAAGTCGGAGATCTTCTGCGCGTCCGCGGCCGCGCGCCGGATCTCGCGCGGGTCCTCTTCGAGCGCCTGGATCCAGCCCTCCACGTAGGCTGCGCCCCGGCTCGGGTCGTGTCCGACGCCGACGCGCTCGCCGGTCATCATCGCACTGATCTCGGCGCGCAGCTCCTCCCTCGCGTAGGCGGGCGAGCCGAACCCGTTCCCGATGCCCTCGATGAGCGTCTCGCGGTTCATGCGGTCCTTGTGGCCGGTGCTGTGTCCCAGCTCGTGGAGCGCGGTCTGGTAGTAGTGGTTGGCCGACGGGAACTGCCCGCGCTCGGGCAGCACGATCTCGTCGCGCTTCATGTGGTAGTAGGCGCGGTCGCCTGCGACGTGGCGGATGGGGACGCCGCCGTCCTCCATGACCCGCTCGGCCTCCTGGTGGGCCTTCCAGAGCGGTTCGGGCGTGGGGTTCGCGCGGGCGGGCAGCCCGTCGGCCTGCTCGGCGTTGAACACCGTGTACTGGCGGACGAACGGCGCTTTGAGCTTTTCGTAGCGGTAGATCTTCTTGCCCTCGGCATCCCGCCTGGGGCGCCCGCGCTCGTCTGTGACGGCGATCCGCTTCTTGTCCTGGAAGGAGAGGATGCGCGTGCCGCGCTCGCCCTTCCTGACCTGTCCGCCGCGCGCCTGGATCTGCCGGTAGGTGCCCCAGCGCACGTCGCCGTAGCCCTCCTCCTGCTGGACGGCAGCTAGGTGCAGGCTGTTGCCGCCCCGGTAGGAGCGGTCGGTGTCCACGTTCATGGGCAGCACGCGTTCGCCCGGCGCCCAGGGTTTCTGCCAGGGGGCGGTGCCCTTCCTGATCTGCTCGATGATCGCGTCGGCGAACTTGCGGTGATACTCGTCGTGGTTCATCCGTCCACCTCCTCGCCGTGCGGGTCGTCCCAGGCGGCCGCGATCTCTTCCTCGCTGCCGACGTCCTCGGGGAAGAGGCCGTACTCCTCGGCCAGGTAGGCCTCGACTTCGAGGGTCTCGCCGCCATCGCGGGCGAGTTCGCGGTCGAAGTCCTCGAACGTGTTGATGGGGATGGTTTCGCCGTTCCAGCTCATGGGTTCACCTCCTTCGGTGTGTGCGTGTGGGTTCTTCTCTCCGGCTCCGTCCCGGGCGGTGCGGTGATCCAGTGGCCGGTGGGCGCGTCGTAGCCGCATACCTCCAGCGCGTCCTCGACGAACCGCTGGCCTCCGCGGCGGGCCACGTGCAGGACGAGCGCGATCCCGTCGACGACGCCCCGGCAGGTCACCTCCCACGGCAGCGCGTCCCCGGCCTGCATAGCGCAGCTGGCCAGCCGCGAGAGCGCGGAGCGCGCGTTGTTGGCGTGGATGGTGGTGAGCGAGCCGCCGTGGCCGGTGTTGAGGGCCTGGAGCAGGTCGGCGGCCTCGCCGCCCCGGACCTCGCCGACGACGATGTGGTCGGGCCGGTGGCGGAGCGCATGGCGCACCAGGTCGCGGATCTCGACGGGCGTCTCGGAGAGGGTGGCTCCGGCCTCGAAGCGGAGGCAGTTGGGCCGGTCGATCCTGAGTTCGAGCGTGTCCTCGATGGCGACGATCCGCTCGTCCTCCGGCAGGAGTTCGATCAGCGCGTTCAGCAGCGTGGTCTTGCCCGACCCCGTGCCGCCGGAGACCAGGATGTTCTGGCGGGCCGCAAGCGTGCTCCGAGCCGCTTCGAGGATGTCTTCGGGCAGCGAGCCCAAGCGCACCAGGTCCTCGGCCGAGAACGCCCGGCCCCCGAACCGGCGGATGGTGATCGCGACCACGGGACTCGCGGGCGGGGTGCAGATGGCGACCCGCGACCCGTCTTCGAGCCGGGCGTCGAGGATCGGCCTCGCGGCGGGATCGAGCCCGAGCGGCCGGGCGATGTGGATCGCCGCACGGTGGAGCCACGCGGCGGTGAGTTCGGGCGCGTCGTGGGGCTCAAGCCGCCCCGCCCGCTCGACCCAGACGTTCGCGGGTCCGTTGATCATGATCTCGGAGACCTCGGGGTCTTCGAGCAGGGCTCCGAGGCCCGGAAGGAACGGGGTGAGATGCCCGACGCCGCTGGCGCGCTTCATATCCGGCCCTCCTCGCGGAGCCGCCAGTAGCTCGTCTCCCTCGGCAGGTAGTGCGGCTTCAGGTAGACGCGCCGGGCTGGAAGCGACTCGACGCCGTCATAGGGCAGGCAGATGGCCTGGTAGTTGGCGAGCAGCCCGAACTCGCGCGGCGTGAACACCGGCTCGCGGGACTGCCGGAACGACTTGCTCGCGCCGATGGTGCCGCGCCCGCCTCCGGCGCGGCCGGAGAGCAGCGAGAACTCGGGCCTTCCCGTGTTCTCGGTGAACGTGTAGGAGGCTTGGGTCTTCATGACGGAGCCACACATCTCGGACGCGACCTTGGCCGACGCCTCGTCGGAGAGCGACAGGAAGATCCGGGTGCGGAGAGTCTGGACGAGCGTACGCCACGCCTCGCCCGAGGGAAGCACGGAGCGGAGCGACGAGAGCGACTGCGTGGCGACGATGGGGATGCAGCGGCACTGCCGCGTGAGCGCGAACGCCTTCTCGTCGCCGGAAGGATCGTCCTGGCCCACGGTCGCGAACGCTTGGTATTCGTCGCAGATGAACACGGCGGGCCGCATGTAGCGGTCGGGGCGGCGGGCGGCCTCGGCGGGCCGCCGGAGCAGCGCCTGCATCCACGCGCTCTTGAGCAGGACGCCGATGGCGCGGGCGAGCGCGGGGTTTGCCCCGGCGGGCATGTTGAGCGCCAGCACCTTGCCGCCTTCGATCAACTCGGAAAGCGGGGGCAGCCTCCTGCGAAGGCCCGGCATGGGCGGGGCCTTCGCGCCATCGTCCCCTTCGGCGTCACCGCCGCCCGCGGGTGCCGGATCGGGTGCATTCGGTGGCGGCGGACAGAACACGCCGGCCACGTCGGGCTGGTCGAAGAGCGAGAGGAAGACGCTGATCCCCTCGACGATCGAGGTGCGGAGCTTGGCGTCGAGCGCCGACCAGTCCTTGTCGTACCACCGCTCGATGGCCTCGACCCGCTCCCTGTATTCGCCGCCCGCGCCGCCCCCGGCCGCCTCCACCGCGTAAGGGACTTCGAGCTTCGCCAGCTTTGCCCGCAGCCTGGCGTCCAGCCGCGAGCGCACGCGGTCGGTGCCGAGCGGCTCCCAGTCCCACTTCTTGAGCGCCTTCGCATGGGCGATCATGTCCTCGTTGGAGATGGAGGCGTCCACCGGAGAGATCCCGTCGGCGATCTCCTGGGCTTCGTCGATCTTCCGGGCCAGAAGCTCCGCGTCCACAGTGCAGCGGTAGATGTCCTGAAGGGTGACCCAGCTCCCCGGTAGGAGCCGGTGGAGTTCGACGATCCACCGGACGAGGTTCGTGTACGCCTGTTGCCAGAACGGTTCGCGGGACTTGCCGAAGAGCTGGTTGATGAGGGACGCGACGCCGTAGGCGAGCGAGTAGGAGTCGAGGAGCGGATCGTCGAGCGGGTTCCACTGGAGCGACCCGCCGAGCCCGATTTCGAGGTAGTCGCTCCCGCGCCCGGCGTCATCGAGGATGCCGCGGACCTGGTGGCAGAAGTCGCCTTTGACTTCGAGCACGAGCGCCCCCGCGCGGCGGCCGGGATCGTCGGCCCGCCAGGAGAGGATCTGGCGGGCGAAGGGGTACATGCAGCCGCTGGTCTTGCCGGTGCCGACGGCGCCCACGATGAGCGTGCCGGTGTAGAGCCCCTTCTCGGGGATCACAAGCCACGACGGACGCTCGCTCACTCGCGCAACCGTCGGATGGTGCAACTCGCCGATCACGAGCGAGGGCGCCTCGTCCTCTGGCGAAGCGGGCCACTCGGGCAGCCTGCCCCGCCGCCGGGGTCGGAAGAGCGGCTGGAACCAGACGCGCCAGACCGACAGCGCGAACGAGCCCGCGAGCACGACGAGGATGGCGGGCCACGCGTGGTGCCAGACGCGGAGCGCGTCGTGCAGGCCCGGATCGCGCGAGGCGATCAGGTCGAGGTACGGATTCGCGCCCGGGGGCGAGAACGGCGCCTTGAGCGCCTGGGCACCGGCTGCCCCAATGGCCGCACCGATGATGGCGAGCGTACCCGACTTCATCGGCCGAACACCCTTCCCGGAGGGACTGCTGGCTGGGAGCGACCCCGCAGCTGAGGGGAGGATGGGGATGTACATCGCCATCCTGCCCGATGCCGATCGAGGCATGCCGAGATGGGGGGTCGCTCCCAGCCACGGCCTCGATGGCCGGATCGGCATCGCCGCTCCGGCGGCCGTGGTGCAACCGCAAGCGCGCCAGCGGCATATGGAACCGTAGGCATGTCCATCGCAGACGCGATTTCGTGTCCGGCGACCCCCGAAGTGCCATGTACACTCGCGCATCGGCATCGGCACGGGCGTCCGGCGCTCAAAACACGTCCCCCGACAGACGGCTCGAACGCCACACAGTGAAGCCATCGATCATCGCTTCCGAGGGGGCGGTCGGGAGGGCGGTCCGGAGTTCTGCGAGCTTCGTCAGGCAGCCCCGGAGGCTGCCGTGCTCCCCGATCACGGTCTCGTCCCTGTCGCGGATGCCCTGTTCGATCCGTTCGATCTTGCGGCGGATCTCACGGCCGGACGCGGACGCCCGCGAGCGGCCGGGGGACCGGGCGGGGTCGGTCCAGTTGGCCAGAACCTTCTCCGCCCGGTCGAATTCGCTGTCGGTGCGAACAACGGCGATGGCCTCGACCGGCCTGCCACGCTCCTGGAGCTCTTGCCAGAGTTGCCGGTGGGCGCGGCCCCAGGAATGGAGGCCCGTCGCCGTGTCGTGGCCCGGATCGGCGTAGACGAACACCGCGCCCCCGGCGTCGAGCGCGACGGGCAGCTTGAGGGGGAAGTAGCGCCGGGCATCGCCCGCCGCGCCCCGGTAGACGCGCACGGGCAGGATCTCGCGATCCAGCCCAAGGGCCTCGAACGCGCCGACCTTCTCGGGCTCGGTCGGGAGCCAAGCCTGGCCGGTATGGCCCATCACGTAGTCGAGCGAGAGCAGACGGCGCATCAGCACCTCGGGGGACGCGATCCGGCGGTGGCGGATGTCTTCGGCGCCGAGCGCCCGGTAGACGGCGCGTGCGGAGATCCGGCAGACCCGCCGGCCTTCAAGCGTGTCCTCGGCTCCCAGTCTCTGGTCCAGCATGTCCAGGACGAAGCGGCGCGCGGTGTGGCGGTGGATGCCGAGCCAATCGGAGATCTGGTCCCGGGTGAACACGCCGCTGTGGAGGCAGACGAGCGCGATCCACTCGGCCCTGCGGCCCGTCCAGCCAAACGCTTCGAGCGCCTTCTCGCGCCCCTTCAGGTGCGCGATCACGGCGACTCCCCGGTCACGAGCGCCAGGTCCGCCCGCATGTAGGTGACGAGGAGCCCCATCGGGTTGTGGACGACCAGCTCGGGCGGGACCGAGTCGAGGAACTCGAACCGGAGCGTGAGCGACCAGCGTTCGCGCCGGATTTCCTGCTCGCCCCTGAGATGCACGAGGTCGAAGTCGGCCGTCGCGCCGTGCGGCGGCTCGGGCGCGGGATGGATGCGGAGGACGACCTGCTCGACTTCGAGTTCGGTCTCGGCGGTTCCGGCCGCCGTGGCCGCGACCTCGGCCCCGTCTCGCTGGAACGCGGCGTTCGCGAGGTCGGTGCTCAGGAAACGGAGGCTGCGGGTCCAGTGCTCCTGCGCGGTCGCCCGGCGCCGGGAGTGGAAGTCGTGGACGAACCGGTTCAGGAAGTACTTGGTCGTGGGATCGAGCGGATCGGCCTGCGCCGTCGCGGCCTCGTAGGCGAGGGCCTCGGCGCGGCCCACGTCGTCGACCCGGATGACGATCGGCTTGGGCGGCTCGGCGCCCGCGATCCGCAGCAGGACGAAGACTCCGAGTACGCAGCTTGCGGAGAGGAAGATCAGGATCGTCCTGAGCTTCCGGTTGGCCTGCACGGCCTCGCCCCAGATCTCCGCGTACTCGCGGCCCGCGTCGCGGTCTCGTTTCATGATCGGTTTCTCCTTCGGACTCAGACGGGGGGCTTGGCGGGAGCGGCAGCCTTGCTGGCCCCCTGCATGACGAGTGCGACGAACCCGGACCCGGCGGAGCCGGAACCGGACACGAGCATCGAGGCGAGCTCGCCGACCTTGAGCCCGGCCATGAGGCCGGAGACGACGAGCGGAAGAAGAACGACGGCCCAGAGCCAGAGTTCGCCCGGATCGGCGGTGCCGGTGCCCATCAGCGCATCGGCGTAGGTCGTGATGTAGCCCATGCCGACGCCCATGAAGACCCTGAGAATGGCCCCGGCCACGACGCCGTAGAGCGTGTAGACCATCAGCGTCCGGAACCATCCCCAGAACAGGAACGAGAGCGGCTCGAAGAGCAGGAACGCGATGAACACGGGACCGAGGAGAATCACGATCGCGATGGCGACCTGCGCCCAGATCACCTGCGCGTAGGTGATGCAGAAGAGCAGGAGCAGGCAGACCACGAGCGAGGCGCCCATCGCGAGCGTGACCAGCGACGAGAAGATCACGGTCACCCCGGCGGTCATTACGGACAGCAGGTTGCCTGTGGACCACGCCGCGCTCAGGTGCGCGGAGTACGCCTGCACGAGCGCAGCCATCTCGGTGTAGCCCGCCGACACCACGTCGGAGAGGAACAGGTTCTGGAGCCAGATCCCGCCTCCGGCGACCATGGCCGGGAACGTGAGCCCGACGCCGGGGATCGGGACGACGTAGTAGTGGAGCAGCGTGCGGGGGATCGCGATCCCGATCACCAGCTTGATGATCTCCCAGGGCTGGAACGTGCCGGTGAACGCGATCTTGAGTCCGGTCCAGGCGACCATCACGGCAGCGAGCCCGCCCCAGAGTTGGAGCCCGAGGGTGTGTACGCCGGGCGCGGCCCCGCCCACCACGGTGTCGAGCACCACGTCCAGGAAGCTCTTGAAGTCCTGGAGTTGATCTCCCGGGATCTGCGTTGGGACGTTCGGGTCGATGGACTGCGGAGGCAGTTGCATGGCCAGGGCGCCTTTATCGGTAGAACGACGGGATGCGGAAGAGGAGCCCGTCGCGGAGCGTGGCCCGGTTCTGGGAGGCGGCGTCACGGAGCGTCAAAGCCATCGCGTTCGCGCGCGCTCGATCGTCATGCCAACGGTCGAGCCATTCGAGCCGGGCGAGTTCAGCCTGCTGTGCCCGGCTCGCCTCCAGGGCGGCCTGGTGGGCGAGCACTTGGCCCGCCGCGGCGTTGATGCGCCCTTGGCTCAGGGCCGCCGCGACTCCGGCTTGCTGGAGAGCTGTGTTCGACAGGTTGCCGTTCGCCGTGAGGTCCCCGAACGAGCCTTGCGCGCTCTCGATGGTCTCGGCGAGCGCGGCAGCCGCGTCGAGCGCCGCGTAGTCGAGCACACGTTGACGGTCGGCGGCCTCGCGGGCGCGGCGGTAGTCCTCGACCGCTTGCGTCGCCGCTTGGGGCGAAAGACTCCGGTAGAGGCCGAGGATGTCGGCTTCCGTCACCCGGTCGGCCGTCCCGTGGGCGGTGCGCCAGAGTCCGGTGAACGAGCGTCCGCTGCCCATTTCACGGACGGCGTCGACCGTCCCGCGGGCCTGGCCGGTGAAGTCGGAGCGCCAACCGAGTCCGTCACGCACGAGCCCGACGGGATCGGCGGCGAGCCGGGAGAACGGCTGGAGCAGTGCGTCGATCTCGCCCTTGGCGGCGCGCTCCATGTGGTCGAGTTGGTCTTCGAGTTCCGTAAGCTGGCGGGCCAACGACCGGATCTGCGTGACCTGGTGCGAGATCTGCGTGATCTGGTTCGCGATGATCGTGGCCCGCTGGAACCAGCTGCCGAAGTCGATCTGCGCGCTCGCGGGAGCGGGGGCCGCGAGCGTCAGCAGCGGGACGAGAAGGGCGGCGATGAGGATGCGGTGGCGCATGGGGGGTGTCCTTTCGTGTCAGCGGTGCGTGGTGCGGGTAGGGGTTGGGATCAGGACATCGGAGGTGAGCCAGACGCGGAGCCGGTGGCCCGCGCGGATCGTGATCTCCGGCATCCGGTTCAGGTACCGGTCCAGCATCGAGGTGGCGCTGCCTCCGAGCCCCTGGCCGACGCCCGCCCGGAGTCCGTAGGGCGAGGCCCCGGCCAGGGTGAGACCGCTCATCGCGCCGACCGCTCCGGCGGCGGCGAACGTCGAGAGGTAATGGCGGTTCACCTGGTCGCGCAGCGCGCTCTCGCCCACCTGGTTCAGGCCGGTGAACTCAAGGTCCACCCAGCTTCCGTCGGGCAGCAGCAGCCGGTGGAACGCGACGGCGAGACGGGTCTGGTCCCGGTCCTGGACCGCGCGGGCGGTGCCTACGACACGCGCGCCACGGGGGATGAGGACGCGCTGGCGGTCGGCCGAATACAGCGGCGCCGACACCATGGCGAGCACCGGGCCGGGGAACTCGCCCGACAACTGGGTGACGAGGACCGCCTCCAGGAACATGCCCTCGTGGATGCGTTCCCAACCCGGCGGGTCTTGCGGCCGGACCAGACGGCCGGGTTCGGATGCGCCGGACGCGGGAAGACCGGTCTGCGGCATCGGGCCGCCCACGCCGGGCGGCAGCCCTCCGCCCGCCAGTCCGGCCGTCATCTCGGCCTCAAGCGCGGCGAGGGATTGCCCGAGGGACGCGAGTGCGCCGTCGAGTGCCTCATCGGGAGACTCAAGCGCCAAGGGAGACGCCGCCGCCGCATCCGAAGCCCGGTCCGGATCCCGGTGCGACTGCGCGAGGGGGAACGAGCGGAGCGAGCGCGTCTTGCGCTCAACCTCTTCGAGCCGGAGCGCCTCGCGCAACTCGAACTCGGCGCGGCCCATGCCGGGGGCCCGGCCGCCTCCACCGGCATCCATACCTGCGGACCCGGCGCCGGCCGACGCCGCGCCAGCGGCGGTTCCGGCTTCCCGGTCCGGCGGGGCGGCGCGGTCCTCGGCGGCCGCCCGTTGCGTCTCGCGTTGCGTCTCGTCGCGGATGCCTTCGTCGAACGACCGGCCCTCGCGGTCGTTCACCGCCCGCGGCTGTGCCGGCGCTCCGGCGGCGGCCGCGTCTTCGTCGGGACCGGAGAGCGACGACGAGAACAGCAGCCCGGCAATGAGCACGGCGATCAGGACGATCCCGGCCTTCGTGACGAGGCCGCCCGGCAGCGCGCCCTTCGGCTCCTGCACCCACTGCTTCCAGCGGCTCATCGGGAGCCCTCCTGCGGCTCGAACCGCCAGCCCGCGCGCCGGTCGCCGATCTGGAGCCACCCGTCGCCCAAGACGCGGCGGGCGACGTACAGCCCGTCCTCGGTGAGGTCGTAGGCAACCAGGCTCGGCTCGCCGTCCTTCATCTCGTAGAGCGCAGGCGACTCCTGCGCGCGCGAGCGGATGTAGGTGAATCGCCCGTCGTGCCACATCACCTCGACCAGGAACGGCCGCTCGGACGTTCTCCGGTCCAGCCGGTACTCGAACGCGAGTTGCGCCGGGTACTCGGCGCGGAACACCTCGATCTCCGCCTCCGCCCGCCGCTGGGCCTCGAGGATCCCAACCTCGGCCTGTTCCTGTGCGCGGCGGGCGGCTGCGGCCGCTTCACCCGCCATCTCCCGGTAGGCCGCGACTTCGCTCCGGGCCACGAACGCCGGTCCGCCGGCACTGCCGGCCATGCCCACCGCCTCCTCGCCCGACTCGACGCGAAAGACGAGGTGGGTCGGGTCCTCGGCGTGCTCGGAGACGAGGAATGAGTAGATGCGCCCAGACTCGCATACGAGCGCGACGTTGGTCGCGGCGTCCTCGGCCAGGGGCTTCAGGTACGCGACGTTCGCCGCGCCGGTCAGGTGCCAGTACTCGGAGTCGCCGACCACGAAGTCGAGGATCCGCTCTCCGGCCGGGAGCACGATCAGAGTCGTGTGGCGCACGCGCGCGCGGAGCCGATGGATGCGGTCCCCGCCCTCGCCGGGCACCGGAAGAACGGTTTCGCCGCCGTCCGCTTGCTGCGCGGCGGCATCGCAGGGGAGCGCCGCCAGAAGCAGCGTCAGCAGGACGACGACGATCCCGAGCAGGATCGCCGCGGTGGGGGTTGCTTTCATGGTGTTCACGTCCTCTCGGTTGGTGGGGTGGGGTGGGTTCGGCCCGCCAGCGCTTCGAGCGCCCGGACCAAGCCGTGCCTTGCCACGGCTTCGGCGCGCCTCTCGGCGTCAAGCGGCGAGGAGGTGTAGAGCCAATAGCTCTCCGGATCGACTTCGAGGCGGAGTACCGCCGCCTCGTCCGGGCGGCGGAGGTAGAGTTCGCGCTTGGGCGTGAGCGCCCGGATCCGGTCGACCTCCGACTCGTTCAGCCGGAACAGCGCTCCGGCCTCCGCGGGCAGTTCGGCGTTGGCGAGGAACAGCTTGGTGGGGATGGATTCGAGAAGGGCCGAGGCGCCCGGCGTGCCCGTCACGTCCACGGCGGACTGTGTGGCGAGCACGAGCGCGGCATTCTTCTTCCGCCACGTCTTGGCCGCCTCAGCCAGGTAGTTCAGCACGGCGGGGTCCTGCATGTACCGCCACGCCTCGTCCACGACCATCAGCTTGAGCCGCGCCGTCTCGGCCGGGTCCTCGATCTCCAGGCGCATCCGCTCCAGCAGGTACGAGAGCGCCGCCTCGCACAGGTCCGCGTGCTCGGTCGCCCCCGCCAGGTCGATCACCTGCCAGTCCCGGAACTCGATGTCCGTCGTGCCCGCCGGGGAATTGTCGAAGAATGCGCCCCAAGCCCCGCCCTCCGTCCAGCGGCTCAGCGCGGGCCACATCGCGGACGGGAGCGAACCGGCCAGCACGCTGAGCGTCCGGCGCTCCGCCCCGAGCGCGTAGAGGTCCTCGATCCGCGCGCGGATCTCGCTCGTGTCCGCTCCGCTCGCCTCGAAGCCGCCCAGCTTCAGCAGCCGGAGCACCCAGCCGGTCAGGAACTGGAACGTGCGCGTGGTGGCTGGCAGCGCGAAGGGTGTAAGCCGGAGCGTCGGCTCCGCCTCTCCGGGCGCAAGTTCCAGGTACCGGCCCCCGAGGAACCGGGTCAGCCAGCGGTAGGAGCCGCCCAGGTCCAGGATGAGGATGCGCGGATCGTACTTGAGCGCCTCGACCAACAGGAAGTTCAGGGTGAAGCTCTTGCCCGAACCCGTCGCCCCCAGGATCAGGGTATGGCCCACGTCGCCCGCGAACAGGTCGTAGCGGTATGCCGTGCGCCACGGCGTCTCGAACACGGCCAGCGGCTCGCGGTCGAGGTGCCGACTCTTTCGGTTTCCCCTCGGCGGCCCGAACACGGGCGCGAGGCAAGCGGCGAGCCCGGCCGAGACGAACACCTTCCGCACCTGCCGGCTTCGCGGCTGGGCCGGGAGCCGGGCGAACCATGCGGGAAGCTGGCCGTAGCCCTCCCGGATCACCTTCGCGTCATGCGCGGCGAACAGGCGGCGCACGTCGCCGTCCAGCCGTTCGATCCCTTCGAGGTCGCCGTGAAGGGCCACGGTCAGCGACGCCTCGCCGTAGGCCACGCCGTCGGCTTCGAGTTCGACGAGCGCGGCTCCCAAGCGGTCGGACTCTGCGGCCGCCGCGGAATCGACCATCGCCGCCGCCGTGCCCTGGGCATCCTGCGCGTGCGCCATCATCGAGTAGCGGCGCGAGAAGTAATGGCGTTGCGCGCTTCGGATCCGGCGCCGCGCCGCTTCCACCGTCCACGGCCGCCATTCGAGCGAGACGGTCGTCACCGCGTTCAGGCAGTACAGCTCACGAAGGAGGTTCGCGTGCGCCTGGCCGGGCGGCGAAAGGAGCGAGTAGAGGATCACGGGCTCGCCGTCGAGCCTCAGGTGCGAGCGCTCGGCTTCAAGTTCGGACAGCGCGAGCCGCCAGTTCATGCCGCTGCCCGTCGCACCGGCCCAGAACGTGCCGGGTCGGTTGATCAGATCGGAGAGAAGCCCGGATGCGTCGTGCGCTCCGAGCAACTCGATGGGCGTGTGCTCGGCCACGAGCGAGCGGCCCGCGTCGATCATCGCCCGGAACCGTCCGGCCGCCGCCTCGATCTCCGTGGCCAGGTAGGTCGGCGCGCCCTTCCTCCGGCGCTTCCTCCACCCGGTGAGCCGGGAGAGTAGCCCCGCTCTGGAGCCCCGGGCGGCCGTGCGCAGGCCGGAGGCGAAGGACCAGACGATGTAGGCGTCAAGCCTCTGGACGCGCTCGGCCAGGAACGTGTGACGCTTCCGGGCCGAAAGGGCCGCGACACCGGACCCGCTTCCCACGGTCGTCTTAGGGCTGCCCGGCGGACGGCGGAGCATGTGGAAGTACAGGCGAGCATCGGGACCGAGCCCCGACAGCATCCGCTGCCACAGGCCCAACACCCGGTCGATCTGTTCCGGCGTGCGGCCGTCCGTGACCGCTGGTGTGATCCGGCCCGCCGCTATCAGTTCGCCCGAACGGGTCAGGCAGGTACGGCCGTCGTCGAGCCACCCCCAGTAGGGCAGCTCCTCGGCCAGCGACCCCGCCGCCTCGTAGGCCCGAAGCTCCTCGGCGACCCTCATCCGTCACGCCCCCGGATTCTCAGGTGCCACGGCTCATCCGCCCACTTGCCCGGATCGTACCGGGCCGGGTAACGTGCGGCCGCGCGGAGCACAGCCAGCAGGGCCGGGTCCCTCCGGCCCGCGAGCCAGCCCGTGCCGTAACACCCGGCGAAGACCGCGCCGCCCGCCACGAGCGAGGCCGTCGCGTTCCACACCGAGACCGCAAGCGTGGCACCCAGCAGGAACAGCCGCCGCTCCACGCCCAGCACCGTCAGCGGACGGTTCAGCGCCGCGTAGCCGGCCCAGCGCGTGAGACCCCGCATCAGAACAGCCAGGCCAGGAAGTTCACCGCGCCCACCGCCATCCCGATCCCGAAGATGATCCCGGCCAGCGTGCGCTTGCTGCCACCCTCGCCGAACGCGAACATCAGCCCGCCCACCACGATCGCGATCAGCGACAGCCCGCGCGCGATCGGTCCCGTGAACTGCGTCTGAAGCTCGTTCACCGCCTCCACCCACGGGCTCGTGCCCTGGGCCAGGAGCCGGGCGGGCGCCAGCAGCCACAGCACAGCCCACATCGTTGTCAGCAACGTTCTCATCGTTTCCTTCCTTCCTTTGGTGGGGTCACTGGGCGGCGGACTCTCCGCCGCCCCGGTTCGGTTTTCGAATCCCGCGAGCCATCCGGTCCGCGCGCGTGCTCGTAGGCCTTCATGAACGCCAGAACCCGGTCCACCGTCGCCAGCCTCGGCGAACGTCCCCGGCGCACGTCGCCCACGAACTTCCGGTCGCCGACCGCGCGCTCCCCGAACTCCGATGCCGACAGCCGCGTCCTCCGCAGGAACGCCGTCATGCGCCGCTCGAACTCCTTCGTCAGGTTCTCCATGGCCCGAGAACCAGAACATGATGTCGTCAACGTGCGCAAGATGGTAGGAAATAGGCTATTTCCCACATCGTTGACAGACAACGAGATACGAAATCGGGGTTCCGGCACCCCACCGCCAGCGGGGACGAGAACGCCCCCATTTGCCCCTAAGCAGCATCTCTACATGAGGATCAGGAGACGCTATCCGACGTGGTACTTCGGGACTCCGTGAAGGGGCATCGTGTGGGCTGTTGGCCTCGGAGGCACCCTAACGCTGAGGGTCACCAGATGCCTTGGCCGGGGAAACCCCATTGTGCTGACGGCGGATCGTGGGTAACTTCCCACCTATGGGACGAAGAAAGAAGGACGCCGATCAGTTGGACCCGGTGCGCCGGAGGCTGCTCAGGCTAGTGGCCGACAGCAACACGAACCTGCGCACCGCCTCGCTCGCCATCGAGCGCAACTCATCCTATCTGCACCAGTTCATCCACCGGGGCACGCCCAAGGTGCTGGGCGAGGACGACCGCGAGGCCCTGGCCGAGCATTTGGGGTGCAGCCCCGAATTGCTCAGGCACGACCGGAGCTTCACGCGTCGGCCGCGTCCCAAGCCTGCGGCGCCGAGCCCCTACGCGGCCCCAAGGGGTTACAGCGCAGTGCCGGAGATCGACGTGCGCGCGTCGGCCGGTCCGGGGGCGTGGAACGACGCCTTCGAGGAGGCCAAGGAAACGTGGCTGTTCGCCGATCCCCTCATCCGCCACGAGTTCCGGGCGAAGCCGGAGGATCTGCGGATGATCACCATCGACGGGGACTCCATGGAGCCGCTGCTCTCAAGCGGGGACCGCATCCTCATCGACGTGAGCCGGCGGGTTCCGGTCCCGCCCGGCATCTTCGTGATCTGGGACGGCATGGGGCTCGTCGCCAAACGGATCGAACACGTCCCCCACTCCGAGCCGCCGAAGGTGGTGCTCAAGTCCCTCAACCCCGAGTACGACAGCTACGAACGCTCCGTCGAGGAGGTCCGCGTCGTTGGTCGCGCCGTCTGGGTCTCCAGGCGGCTGTAGGGCACGCGCCGGTCATGACCGAAGTCCTCCTTGAGAAGCGGAATGACTCTGGGCTCGCGGTAAACATCCGGCCGAATCGCCGGGGAAGGAACCCATCCGACATGTGCGGCCGGGACGAGGCCGATTGCTCTGAGTCGGACGGGGCTATATTGGTTGACCGACTCCCGACGCGAAGAGAGGCGACATGACGAGGCCATCCGGGCGGATCACAGGACACGGTGGGGACACGTCCGCATCCACGCCAGTATCCCCGGTCGCCCTGCCTCACTTCGGCATGCGCACGCATGCCAATGTAGCTCTTCCGCGCCGTGCTCGCTCTGGTCGGCTCGCGCACATCCGGCAGCCCTGGGAGGGCGTCCCGCGGGGGAAGACACCGGTGGTCACCACAAATCGCCACAGGCTGTCAGCGCAGCCTTTCCGGGGTTATGCCAGCAAATGCGGGGTGCGGCTTGGCGTCCACGGGCGTGGCACCATGGAACTGGTGGATGCCCCCGTCAGCGCGCTCGTCGATGAGCGACCGTGCAGCCCGGAGCTTACGACGTGACGGGAAACCGACTGCATCACTCCGAACCTAGCAGGTTTCCGCGCCTCGCTCAGCAACTCGGCGATGCAGAAAACGAAGAAGAAGTCCGGCTGGCGTGGGTGCGCGCCCTCGAAGCTTGCTTGCAGATCACGTTCGGAGCTGAGCGTGACCGGCGCGACCTCAGCTACAACAACGTAGTCATCGAGTTCAAGGGACCTGGTAAATTCACCGGTAGCAGTAGCCCGGCATTCAAAGAAGCATTGAATGAACGACTGTTGCCGTACATAACCCGTGCCTCCGCAAGAGAAGGCATCCCCAAGAGCGACTACATTGGCGTGGCAATCGACGATCGCTTTTTGTCGTTCGTTCAGGTAGTGGGCGGTGCCGTTAGGCATTCGGGTTTGCTTCCCATCACAGAACAGACGTTTGAGATGGTAGTTGAGGCGTGTAGGGCCTCATACCGGCGTGCAGTTACCGCAACCAATCTGGTCAAGGATTTTGGCCACGCATCTGCCCGTGGAACTGCCTTGATGAAGGCACTCGCGGAAGCGTTGTCATCTTCGCGCAGCAGAGATGATGGCATCAAGATTCGCATGTTGTTTGAGGAGTGGCGAACACTCTATGGTCAGGTTGCCGACCTGTCCCAAGAACAGTTGAATAGCATCAATGGCACGCTCCGCTTTGCCCATGCCAACAACAGTTCCGAAGTATCGGAGCGTCTATTTGTGGTACATACCTACAATTGCCTTCTCGCGAAACTCTTAGCCGCCGAAATAGTCGCCGCTCACGGCCTCGCCTCGGGCAACGTCTTTGCGGCGGACATGATAGCTATACACGATAATCGCGAACTCCTGACGCGCTTGGAGAATGATATTGAGCATGGGGGATTCTTCGATGCCGTCGGTATCCATGGCTTTGTAGAGGAGGCCATCTTCAGTTGGTACCTTGACGTCGCCAGTCATGAGGAACACAGGGCCACCATCTGCGATGCCATCAGATCAGTTCTCACTGGGATCGCTCTGTACCGTACCGATAACCTGGAACATGTGCGGGATGTCCTGCGCGACTTCTATCAGGACCTCGTTCCCGATCTGTTGCGAAAGGCTCTCGGCGAATTCTATACACCCGAATGGCTCGTCGACTTTACGCTCGACCACGCTGACGTCGACGATTGGCCTCAGGTTCGCTTGCTCGACCCTACATGTGGCTCGGGTTCATTCTTGGTCGAGGCAATTCACCGGAAGCGCCGCGCTGCCGTTCGCCAGGGCATGAACGCTTCCGATACCATCAAAATGCTGATGACATCGGTATGGGGGTTCGATCTCAATCCGATGGCAGTCCAAGTGGCTCGCACCAACTTCCTGATGGCGATAGCCGACTTGCTCAAGGAGACACCGGGCCAAGAGATTGAATTACCCATCCTGTTGGCGGACGCCGTGTATTCGCCCGCCCGGTTGCCAGACTCCACCGAAGAGGTAGTAGAGTATCATATTGGAAGTCAACGGTCGAATCTCAGGATCGTGCTGCCTGTTGCCCTTGCATTTGACCGGACGACATTAGATGACGTCTTCGCGGTAATGGGGGAGCTTGTTGATGACGACGCGGACTATGGCGAATGCGAGAGTCAGCTTCTAGATCGCAATGTGGTCGCCAAAGAACGGATGGACGCATGGTCACCGCTTCTGAGAGACACATACACGCAGGTACTAAACCTGCACCGTCGTGATTGGAATGGCATCTGGTTTCGCATCGTTCGGAATTTCTTCTGGTCTGCCACAGCGGGTAGTTTCGACGTGATTGTCGGCAATCCGCCATGGGTACGGTGGTCGAAACTACCGCCGGCATACCGCGAACGCGCTAAGCCAACCTGTGAGCAGTACGACATTTTCTCTGATACACCTCACCACGGCGGAAACGAGCTAGATATTTCGGGCATGATTACATATACGACGGCAGACAAGTGGCTGAAGGCCGAAGGTACGCTAGCGTTCGTGATCACCCAAACGCATTTTCAGAGTCCGTCATCCCAAGGATTTCGCCGGTTTCGTATAACCCAAACCGATTATCTGACTCCATCATCCGTTGACGACATGAAGGCTCTGAAGCCGTTTCCGGGTGTCGCCAACAAGACGGCAGTGGCCGTCTTTCGCAAGACTCGAACACCTCCGCAGTATCCGATACCATATCGCGTATGGATACCCAAGACCGGGAAGCCCCAAGTCGTGCCTTCCGAACTGTCGCAGGAGGAAGTCATTGCGGACAGAATAGAACCGATGATACACGAAGCCAATCCTGTAACCGGCGGTGACTCGCCTTGGTCCATATTGTCGCCTGGAAGGTTTCCCCTTGTCTCATCAGTTGCGGGACGGTCCGGCTGGGTGCATGGTCGCAAGGGGATTACTACGGACCTTAACGCGATCTACTTCGTCTACATCGAAGACTACAGCACGGAACATGACCTTGTGCGAGTACGTACTCGTCCAGAGGCAGGACGGGCAAGGGTAGGTCGGCCTCGTTCTTTTTGGGTGGAGCCCGGTCTCCTGTATCCACTTTTAAAGGGCGCAGCCGATTTTGATAGCTGCCAGGTAGCACCGAAGAAGGAGCTTTACGCTTTTGTCCCAAACGAAGGTATAACGCGAGGTGCACTAAAGCTCGCAGAGATCGCGATGAACAGACAATACGCCCGAACCAAGGCATACTTCAAGGAATACGAACGTTGGCTCAAGAGGCGGTCAACATGGAGAGCGCGAATGGCGGGCGCACCTTTTTACGCGATATACAATGTCGGCTCGTATACGTTCTCCCCATACAAGGTCGTTTGGGCGGAGCAGTCACAGAGGTTCAAAGCTGCTGTGATTGCGTCAGGTAATGTTCCTCTTGTTGGTTCTCGTCCATATGTACCTGATCACAAAGTGTTTTTTGTTGAATTCAATGACGAGATGTCAGCGTACTATCTGTGCGGAATGTTGACGTCGTCGCTTGTGAAGGAATTTATTGAAAGTCACAACATTTCGATACAAGTTGGTAACATCTTTAAGCACATGAACCTGCCACAGATGGATGCGCGTGATCCGGAACACGGCAACTTGGCGGCGCTCACCAAGGCCGCGCACACCGCCAACGATGACGCTCAGCGCCGTGAAGCGCGCAACGACGTTGCGCGGGTCGCGGACAGAATACTACTTAAGGCGTCGGGGCTGGGGATATGACGAAGGGGCGCATTCGGCGTTTGGGAGTCTACGACCATGCCGCGAATCCAGAAGGTTGATGTATGAGGATCGACCTCAGCGGTTCTCCCCTGCCGCCAGCGACTATCGAAAGACTTCGAGAGCGAGGCGCGATGCTGCTCTTGCGGTTCTTTGGCAAAGCCGAGTACGCGCAAGATTTCATGGCTGGACGCATTCGCTTTGGGCACCTGTTGGCATACCGCGACACCGACGAGGTGAGAGAAGATGCGGACGAAGGTGCACTTGTAGAGGAAACTGACTTCCAGAACGCCATTTTCTGGTGGGCCGGCAGACAACTGCTACCGCTTCCTGCCGATCAAGGTCGTGGCACTCTCACTAGTAAATCCACGCCTCCCGGTGCGGAATCCCTCTACGTGTGCAGTTTCGCGGGCCTCCGCGAGTCGTCCTGCGACCCGATAGTTGACGTTGCGCATTTGGTTAAGGAAAACGGAAAATTCGGCGAGGAGTGTGTCATTATCCCAGATGGGCTGACCTTCTTTCATCGCCTACGAAACGCGACCCCGGAGAGGGATTGGTTGTTTGCTGGACCAGTTGAGTACTACGACCCTACCGCACGCACCACGCCAGAACAGAGGCTCTGGGATGATAAACCCCATATACGCTACGCGTTCCGCAAGACGAGAAAATACCAGCGCGAACAGGAATACCGGATCGTTCTGGAGCGGAGGACACCGCCGGAAGAGGAGATGTACCTTCAGGTCCCGCCCCTATCTGACATAGCCTATGTAAGGTCAGTTGGTCAGTTTGATCCAGCGGTGAAGGAAAAGGTGGCAGCAGGGGGCACGTCCCCGGCGCAACGCGACGGATGAGTGCTTGGGGTTGGAATGGCTCTTGTCAACTCAACTAGGTAATCCCCCCTAAGAAACACCTCCTACAGCTGCTAGACAAGACTAAGCCATCAGCCACCCTGCGCCTGAGCCTTGGTTCTCTAGCCGTCAGGCATATGGGTTGGTGCTACCGAAAAATCCCGTCTAAGCCGTAGCTCAGCCGCCGTGCACCCTCGCTTCCCGCTTGGACAAACGTGTCGAGAACTCGGACCAGATGCTCCCGAGCCTCCTCGTCGTGCCGGAAGAGGTCGCGGTGGTCAGCCAAGTAGCGGTCAACGAGGCGCACGATCACGTCTTCCGCGAGCGAATCGTACTGATAACCTCCCTTCCGTCCTCCTTTGACAACGTGTGCGATCCGACGAAACACCCCGCGGGGATCAACCGGAACCATGACCTCCAGGGTTTGCAGTAGATGGTGGCTTAGCGGTGGCAGTCCCACTTCCGCGAGCTCGTCGATGACTTCCCGCGCCTCGTTGTAGAGGCGCCGGAGCACCTGCTCGTCGGGGGACTCGTCATCATCGTGAGCGCCCGAAACAAAGTAGATGTTCGAGCCCACTGAGTCGATCAGGTGCGCAAGGCCCTTCATCTGCTCTTCGGTGGGTCGGTCCTCTGTGACCACCCCATGGGAGTCTGCCTTCTGTACCACGCCCTGCCGGAACTCAGCGACCGCCCCCCTCGTGACCCGTAGCAGGAAACTCCAGACTCGTCGTCGGGCATCGTCGGCATCGGGGTCTGGAGGGTCAGCCGCGCCGGTCACGAGAACCTCACGGAATGCGCGGACCAGGTGACTGACTTCTTCAACGTGGCCGACAGGGTCATCAGCAAGCCGGTCGATCACCGCCGACGCGGCTACATCCCTACCCCAGACGAAGAGGCCGCCGAGGACCGCCACGCATGAATTGGTTAGCTTCTTCCGGTCGGGGGCATCTGCCACAGCCTGCCGAATGCCAATCGTGATCTCGGCGACCCGTTGCGGGTCTTCGAATCTCAGGCGGTGGAGCGGCTCGTTTACCAACCCCCGGAGCACTCCCAGGCTACGATCCCGAGCCATCCGCTCGATCATCCTCCATGTCCAATCTGGATCGCGAGAATACCGAACCAGCAACCAGATGGCAATCTGAAATCGGACGGACGATGTGGAATCGACGCTCAACCGCTCTACGGCGGCGAGAACGTCGCGGTTCTCGCAGGAGGGTTGTCGAAGGATCGCCATCAGACCTTGCGCAGCGTATACGCGGGGTGCGGCGCCCGACCACGAAGGATACCCGAAGGACTCGTCCGCGTCTCTTTCACCGATCGGCAACCTGTGCTTCTCCGCTTCGAGCAGCACGGCGCGCACGAATGCGGCGTCCTCTTGGTTGCAGTGAAGGCCCTCCATCTTCGCGACCGCCGCGCAGGCCTCCGCCAAGCTGCCCCAAGCGTAGTCCGCCTGCTTCTCGTGAACACCGGCAGCTTCGGAGGATTGCAGTGCTGTAGACAGCCGCCTCATGTGTGGCAGCGCCTCGGACGCTTGCTGGGACTCGGGAGCCTTGTTGGCGTGAGCTCTCGCAAACTCCTTGACCGGCCGCTCCAAGTCTCGAAGTCGTCTGTTCGGCTCCGCGTCTACCGGCACTCCCTCTTCGGCAAGCAACTCCACCTCGTCGACCGCCTGGGTGCCGAACTGAAATGTGACACCGTCTTCGTTTCCTGGGATCGCGTCCGCAGCACGCAGCGCAGATAGACGGGTCCGGGCTTCCGCCGTCACGAGACCGTTCTCTGGCAGACATCCAAGCAGGCGGTCGCGCACGTGCTCCGCGGACCCACGATGGTCGGACGGCGTCACTTCAGGAATGGACAGAATGGCACGCTCGATCCTCTCGCGGTCAGCTTCACACAGATCGAGAAAGAGAGCAGCAATCATCTCTCCGACTTTGCCGATCGTGTCTGGACACATCAGAAGGGAGAGTGACCACCCGGCGGCCCGCATCCTCATTCCTATCTGGTCAGGATAGCGGGTTCCCGATCCGAGAAGCCGCCGCCACACGACCGCCAACTGACATGTCCGCACAAGGGTGTCCAGAAGGACACCAAGCTTTGCTGCGCCTCCATGCCGGTCGGCGAGTTCCTCCAACCGCTGCTGCACGCGATCCAACAACTGGATTGCATACTGGTCGGGGTAGCCTTGTCCCCGGTCCCCAATGTGACTGCAATCGGCCAGTAGGCGAGCGCGTTTCCCATCAAGATCGAATTCGACAGCATCCTCGTCGCGGAGTGGACGCCTGCGGCTGACGTGGCACTCCAAGGCGACGTTCATGGCTTCCACGGCTTCCTCTGGCGCTGCACGCAGGAACGCGGGGAAAGCTTGAACCAGTTGGTAGAGCGCACTCTGGTAGTCCTGGCGGCGATTCGACGTCAACGACAGGACTCCCCGGCGAATGGGCGTCGTCGCGTCGGACGTCTCGGTGTAGCCGAAAGCGGCTCGGTAGATATCCCTGACCAATCTCGGAGAGTGGGGCGTTAGCGAGGCCACGGCGTCGGCGAGTTCGCTCAGTTCCTCGCTCCCGTGCAGCGCGAGGTGGTCTGGTTCGATGGCCCGCCGTAGGAGTGCGGCGGACGCTCCTACGTCGGTCCCAAATGTTCGGCAGACGAATCGTATGGCCTGCGCTACAAGCCGGGGATCCCTCTGTCTCTGAGTCCACGCAAACGCGAGGACACGCCGACTGGCCATGCCCAGTTGCTGACCCTGCGCAGCAGAGAGCTGATCGTGGGTCGCCAGATCCAATAGGATCCAGGATGCTGGATAGACGCTTCCGGCCGTAGCAATGTCGCTGAGCCGCTCCGTAAGATCACAGAGCAGGCCGGAAGCGTCGGGCTGAGAACCGCGCTCCGCAAGGAGAGCGCGGATGCAGTACTCCAGCGCCTTCTCGGCGGCCGTGCGAACCGATTCGTCCGGGTCCGTAAGCGCCGTTAGGAGTGGTTGGAACTCCTCGATGGTCACCCCCTTCTCGGCGGCCACCCCGGGTCCAATGAGCTTACCGATATCAGGGATACCGGCTGACGCGCACACGGCGAGGACCGTCTCCCAGAATTCCTCGCGCGCCCCACCCCATTGGTCGAGCGCCCACAGATAATGGAAGTGCATTACCAGGCTCGGCCTCCCGAGCAGGACAAACGGGCGGTCGGCACTGAGAAACTCTACCAAGCGATGGGTGTCGCGGCGAAGCAGCAGCCGGGCGACGGCATAATCAAACAGGACATGGTGCGCGAACGCCAGTCGTGGCTGCCACTCAACGATCACCTGCTCCGAGAGGAGATCGCGGATGGGTGGTCCCGCCGCGACTTCCGTCTCCACAAGGTCTCGATCCACGTTTAGGACTCGGTTTCGGGACATGACATCGACCGCTCTGCGAAGCACGACCTCCCGCGATGAGGGTTCGCTGCGGTGGCCGCGCCTCAAAACCCGTTCCTGCCAATACAGATCGAGCAACTCCAACTGGCTCCCTACATCCCGAATCGCCTGCGGATCCGTTCCGTTATCCAACAAGTCAGCAGCAAGCCGAAGATTGAATGGGTTGCGTAGGAGCTCGGAGACCGTTGCCGGAGCCGACTCGATCAGCTGGGTCAGTTCTGGGGCACCAAGTTCGCCGACCTGTCGGAGTTCGTCATCTGTTAGCCGTCCCACGACGAGATGGCGCATTCGGCTAAACGGAGTTCCGACGATGGGCGGTATGGAGCCATCAGGTGGGGTGCCTCTGAAGATGACCGGTAGATCCGGACTATATCGGGCATCGTATTCCCGGATGGACACGACGACGTTCCACTCCTTCGTGCCCTCGCTGACTTCTCGAATCAGGGTCCTGAGAGCTGCGCCCGATGCTTCTGTGCGGACGGCGTCTAGCGCATCGACGAGTAGGAAAGCAGGTCGTGTCGCCGACCAGTTCGCTAGAACGTCCACGACCTCGTGGTCGAGTCGCAGCTCGTCTCGAATGCCTCCGGAGCTCTCGACTGGAAGTTGCTGGGCCGCGAGCACGATGACTTCACGTCCCTCCTCTCGCAGCATCTCGAAGAGCGAATACAGGACACCTGACTTGCCTGCTCCAGGTTCCCCGACAACAAGGACCGGCCCAGTATCGGCCGCCGCACGGAGCAGCGGGACACAAGGGCGCTGGATCCGCACGCGGGCTCTCCCCAGTCGAATGGACGCATGTTCGGCCAACAGCCGAGTGACCCCATCGCTGTGATCACGTAGACGCTGAATGTCTTCGCGATAGCTCCGTGGAGCGTGGATGCCGACGCCCGCCGATTTCAGCACGTCAAGCAACCTGGCGCGATCCGCCTGACCGTGTGTTCGGATCAGACGCGCTCCTTCGTTGATCAACAGCGACCACGCCTTCGCGGCCTGCTTGGGGGATTCGAGCACATTGGAGCGGAGGATGTGTTTCGCTGATCGTTCATCTCTCTCATCCTCGCCCACCTCGATTGTCTCGACGCGAACGAGGTTCAAGAGCTTGCGGACATCGTCTTCGCCAGGGGCAGAGCCGGTTGCCACGCGCCACGACGCCCGGACATGGGTTGTGACAACGTTCAACGCTCGCTGTCGGGCTCCACCGAGTCCGTCGCTCGGAAGCTCGTCGCCTGGGTGCGCTCGCACGCGCCCCAGCAGTTCACGAAGGATCACACGAATGGATGCGGGCGCACCGGCACCTACTGCCAGCACGAAGCGATCATCGACGGGGCTGGGAGGGGCCTCGCTTCCCCCCGCTGGCATTCTCGCTACGAGAAACTGCCGAACGAACTGATCCAAGGCCGAAGCAAGATCGCTGTGAGAATCGCGCGACAGGGATACGGTTCGCTTCGCCTGCACGTACGCGACACACCCGCCGTCAGCGGTCACGAGTAGGTCATCGACCGGCTCGGATGTTTCGCAGGCAATCCGAACTACAGAGCCCTTAAGTCCGAAGGGCGCTTCCACGTCCTCCTCGGCAAGCATGTGCACGCCTGCCCAAGCGCTGACACGGGCTTGGTAGTCCATTCCGCTCCCCGCCCCGGCACCGCCCCCGCTCGGGTGCCTACTGCTCATTGCCCCGAACGCGCGTGGTCGGCCGCCCCCCTGTCACCTGCCACAGATTCGCGAAGGCGGCCTCACGCGAGCGCTTCTCAGCAGTTTCTCTGCGTCGAGCACTCTCCGGCGGTGCCTCTGTGTCCGGTGTCACTTCATCAACGAACAGGAATCCGCTCCGGTCTGACGAGATCGTGAGCCCCCACGGGAGACTGTCTGCGAGATGTGGCCGACGGCTGCTGTCGGTCGCCATCGAAAAGCTAACACGGTTGAGGCGCTGATAGATCGATGATCGGGGCATCGCATCTTCAAGCGCCAGCCGACCACCCCGATCCGGAGGACCCCCCTATGACGACCATCGAAAAGCTCCGCACCTTGGCTCGCGATCTGGCTGGCGAAGCTTGGGACTATGATCGGCGCAGCCTACCCGCTCAGGCGTACGTCCGCCGGCAGGCCGCCGAGTCTGTGATGAAACAAGCTGACGCGATCCAACGTGAAGATGCCATCTTCGCAGACCCGCCAGCAGCGCACGACTGACCGGGCCACCCAACCGGCCCTTCGGCAGCGATGCACTTCGGCGCCCAACGGGTGGCTCACGAACGACTGAGGCGCGTCTCCGATGGACGTAAGCTGAGAAACGGTGCCGCTAGGGCAGCTTCCAGGGCATCCCTTGCCACCGGCACGCGACGGGACGCAGACACCCATGCGAGGCAGCTGTCCTAGAGTATGATCGGTGGGTGCGGAGTTCGCTATTGACCCCCAGCGGTCGTTAGTCGATAGGCCTTAGCATCCCTCTGAGCTGCTCGACGTCATAGGGCGGATCGCGGCGGTGCAGCATCGCGTGACAGTTCGGGCAGACGGGGATCAGATCGGTCTTCGGGTTCACGGGATCCGTGGCTCTCATTCGGTGCAGCGGACGCTTGTGGTGGACGTGGATGAAGCCCTTACCCGGGTCGCCGTACCGCTCCTCGAAACTCAGGTCGCATACCGTGCATCGCAGGCCGTGATGATCGATGCAGTCGCCGCGCGCTTTGGGGTCCCGCTCGTAGCGGTTCACCGTCACTCGATGGACATCCCCTTCCGTGTAGAAATCCTTCGCGCTCAGCTCGCCGACTGTTGCTGGCTGATCGGGTGGGGCCAGGCCAGGAAAAGCTGGACCAGAACGAGGCGGCAGCCGGCTCTTGGCCTCGTCGCGCTCATCCTTGGTGAAAAGGTGCCGAAAGCGCTTGTCCAGTGCGAGATACTCAACGCTGAGGTCTGCGCGGCCCGCCTCGATCAGCCGATCAAATCCCGCGCTTGGGGCTCCAGGGGCGAGAAGCTTCTTGGCATACGGAAGGCCCCCGTGCCTCTGCACAGCGGCGAGGAAGCGATGGGGCCAGTAGCCGACCGCGTCACCGGATCGGCGATATAGGCTCACCATTTCGTCGTGAAAGTCGGATTCGGTCGCCAGTTCCGTCGCTCCCTGGAACTTCCCAGCGCTCGTCATCGTGTGACCCTTCTAACCCCTCGCGGGTCACAATCGTCTACCCGAATAGTCGGCCCTTAAGGGAGTCCTTGCAACTTGGCGCAGCCGACGGGAAGCGGCGCGTGCGGGTCCGAAGCGCGAGACGCGGCGAGGGCTCGCCAGTTACCGGCGGCAGGGACGAAACAGGCGGCGCACGGCGGCCCGCACGTCGGTGGACAGTCCGAAGATGAGTGCGGCGGCCAGCGCCCCGATGGCAAGGTAGAGGAACAGGCTCACGGCCCGACCTCCGGGAACCGGTCAGATTGCTCGCCCGCCGGTATCTGGCGGAGCTTCCGCACCGCGCGCGACACGTCCCGGGGATCGGAGCGAATTAGGAGCCACTCGTCGCCGAACCGGGTCAGGCGGACCCAACACAACCCGTCGCCAGCTTCGTCGATGGCGACCACTTCAAGGGCGTGTATCTTCCGCCCGTAGGCTTGCCCGATGATTCCGCTGTCGCTCACGGTATGGACCCGCCCCCATTTCGATCCGATGCCGCATGGACGCGTACTGTTGTAGAACGCCGATAACTTGGTCGAATAGGCTAACCATCGGGATGCGCCGTCAAGGGGAGGGGGGTGACGCCCCCCCAATCGGTCCCGCCCGTCTTGAGTCTTGGCGCGCAATTCTATCCGTCCATTCGTCGTCGCCCGTGCATTCCCGAAGTGGTCGAGGCTTTATTCCAGTCACCCCGCGACTGCGCGCCAGCCCCGATCAAAGGTAAACGTGGTCGCCTTGCCAGCCGGATCTTGAATCCGAACCAAGTTCGCGGCATTCGTTCCCGCCCGCTCAACCACGTATAGCCAGTACGCGTCCCCATGTTTCCGCGCAAACTCGAACTGAGTGCTCGACATCCCCACCGAACGATGAGCGAGCGTTTCGGTCATCGCCTTGACCTCGCACCAACGGGTCGCCGCTTGGATGGTGGCGCCTTGATACAGGTCAAAACCCGGATTGTTCACTTCGGTCGGCTTCCATTCGGGCTCGCGACTACGGATGAACTTGATCGCCTTGCCCTCCAGAGCCATGCGCTTGGGCTGTGTCAACCCATCGGGATCGGCGTGTTTCTCGTCTTCGAGCGTGACGGCGACGTACGAGATGAACTCACGCGGGGCTGCCGGGTTGGCGGATGGCTCCTCAGTCTCCGAATCGTTTGTGTCCTCATCGTCACCGGGCTCGTTCGAGGACATGGTAGTGGGCGTTTCTTCCTGAAGCTGCGAACTGTCGTCACCGTTTCTTGTTCCGGCGGGCTCCTCCCCAGGTGGGTTGACCCCGAGGCGCTCTCGCAGCTCGGCCTCGCTCGTCACGTCCATCTCCCGGAGCAACTCCAATGCTGCGGGCTCGATCCCCGCCTCCCTCGCCAACTGGTCCAGCAAGCTCGGCTTGAAGCGGATCTTCGATTGAAGGAGAGTGTCGGGCTCCCAGTTTGTCTCCTCGAAAGCAACGGATCCTGGACGGCGCAGGCTTCCCGACGAATCCGGTATCCACCGTCGCTGGTTGAGCGTGCGGACAAAAGCCGCGTCGAACGACTCGACCCTCCTCAGGTAAGAGTACCCCCAAGTATACGCGCCCTCGAAGGGCCGCGAGCCACGGCGCTTGTTGAGGTCCAGCAGTGCGCCCCATAGATCGAGCGCGCGGCTACGGCGCTCGTTCGGCTCCAGCACCTCGAACCTGTCGAGCAGGGCGTCCAAGCCCCGGATGGCCTTGTCCTCGATGGTGCTCCAAGTCAGGTCCCCCAAGCCTGCCTGCCGCCGGATCTCATCTAGCTTCTCATTGGGTAGATCGCACTCGACCTCGATGGGCTTCAGGTATCGCGTTGCGCCCGCCCGTCGCAGCATTCGGCGAGCCTCCTCTCCCTTGAGACACGGGATGTCGGGATCCAAAAGCAACACGTCGCCGACGCCATCGAACAACCTGCGGAGGCTCTCCGTCGCGAAGTACAGTTCGCTGGGGTTTGCCCACAGTCCATGCTGACCTGAGCCGTCGACAGATCTCACCCAAGGTGTTTCGGCCAACCTCTTCACGAGACGATCTTGCTGCGCTCGGGAGTCCGTCTCAAACGCACGGAGCATCAGGCTGACGTCAGACGCATACTCCGTTTCCGACAACTCCGCTCCTTCCCGATACTTCGGGAGGATATTCTGAATCACGTTGTCGACCGGGTCAGGCTCGGCAAGGCCCAGCGACCTGAGGAACGCTCGCGCTTCGTCCGTCCGGCAGACGTCTGCGCGCACCGTCGGGAAACTGGTTTCAACCGGTCCAGGCAGAAACGCTTCTCCGACGGCGGGTGTCACATGTGATCCGTCTTCGAGCCGAATGATGGGCAGCGGCGCTACACGCGGACCCAGCGCAGGCCGGGCACCGAGGAACTCGTAGAGACCCTGGATCCACTGGTCCGTCTGTTCCTCAAGAAACGCGCCCGTCATGCGTTTCAGCAGTACCTCCGGCGTGAACTCTCGGACCTCAAGCTCCTGCACCAGGTATCTCCGCAATTCTGGCGTCCTGTCTCGCGAGATCGAGCCTTCGAGCCAATGCAGCGGCCGCGACCGACCATCCAAGGCAGCCAGTTGGGTGGGTGACAGCAGTTGCCGGAGTTCTGCGCCACGGGCCAGCCGGGCGTCTTCGGCACTCACATAGATGCCGCCGAGTGCCGGCAGCAGCTCCTCTCGGTGTAGTGCCTCCTTCGTCTCTGCGAACAGCTCGCGGAACATCGGTTCCTCGAACGCAGCCGGATCCAACGGAAGGCAGGCGAGCGCGGTCGCGTCCAACCGATTCCTGTCTCGCAACCACTTCAGACTCTCTACCAGAAGCGTTCTTGTCTCCCGCGCACACATCCGGTTCCACTCGTCCCGCGGGGGTACGTTGTCGCGGCTCGGCGTTGTTCGGTACGGACCCTGCATCAGGAATCCGAGGTGCGTCTCGACCACGGTTGGGAAGAACACGACTAGCGGTGAGGGTTTCACGGCTCGGAGCCTTGTATGACCGTCTTCGTCTTCCCCCGTCAACCATGCGAGTTCCACATGGCCCCCCAGCTCTCCGCCCTCCGTGCGAACCGGCCGTGAGAACACCAACCATTCCTCATCGACTTCCGGCTCGTCGAGTTGCTGGCCAACGACATTCACGCGGCGGACACCTGTACCCTCCTCCACTTCTTCTCGCAGGTAGAGGCCAACAGGGCCACCATCCACACTCCAACTGATCTCCCTAATCTCGTGGAGGAACAGCAGCGAGGTTGCGCCGATCCGTGAGAGTCCGTCCGCGATCTCCGTCTTGCCAGCGTGGTCGCCATCATTGAGCGGAATTCGGATGACCGTCTCTTCAAGCGTCCGTTTCACCGGAGCAGTCTCTACTGGCCATACGTAGCTCTCGATCGCGAAAGCCTCGGAGCCTGAGTGGATCTCGGGTCGCTCCGTGAATGCGAAGACGGACTTGAAGCCGATCCCGAACCGTCCGATCTCCGTCAAACGCTTGGTGCTCTCGGCGATTCCGCAGATCCCGCGAATGTCGGCCTCATCGAACGGTACACCAAAGTGCGACACGCGCAGGGCGTCCGCGTCAAGCTCGAATGAGACGGCTCGCGACCCCTGCCAGGCTGTCCTGCGAGCGAGTGCGTCTTCGGCGTTCTGGAGCAATTCGTAGATGAAGTGCGTCCGATCACCATACCGGTTGGCGAGGAGCAGGTCCCCAATCCGACCGATGTCCGTTCCGTATCGGAG
This sequence comes from Longimicrobiales bacterium, assembly GCA_965205005.1. Taxonomy (GTDB): domain Bacteria; phylum Gemmatimonadota; class Gemmatimonadetes; order Longimicrobiales; family Gaopeijiaceae; genus Bin94. Next base: position 4,555,612 of record OZ242028.1, read on the forward strand.
TTGGTTTTCCCGGCGTATCGCGGCGTAGTCGCAGGCCATCTCGTTGACTCGTTGTGATCCTCGTTGCGTCCATCCCCACCTCGGCTCCTCGACTCGAACAATCTAGCCGAAGATCCGCCACAGCCCAGCCGCTTCAACCCAACCGAGCGCGAGCGTCGTCGTGACGATCGGAGGTCTCGGCGCGGTTGCCCGCGCGTTTCTGCGGGTTGCCGTGGAAGGAGATGTGTGATCGGGTTACGATGACCGCTGGCCGAGGGGCACTCCCGGACCCTCGCTCGTCACCCGCGCGCGAGAAGGCGGCCGCTTGGCATGGCCCGTCCCCGGAAGGCCGAGGGCATGGACGGCGCGGCGCACCAGATCCACTCGTGTCAGGCCCGCAGAGATCCCGGTGGCGTACCGGTCGGTACGGTCCCCGTTGCTGGCGCGGGACCACCACGCAAACAGCGCGCCGGCGCTCACGGGCGCGCCGTTGCCGAGGTCAGAGGGGGAAGGCCCCCGCCAAGCTCCGCCGGGAACCACGAAGCGTGGCCCCAAGGGCTATTCACCTCCCCATCACTAAACAGGTCAGGAGCCAGTGCCGGCGGATGGCATCGAAGCTCCTAACCGAGCGCCGCCTCCAGCAGCGGTCGTCCGAGCCCCATTAGCCCACGCTCCGCGCTCCGGGATGGACCCGGTTTCGGCGGGTCTCGTTCGGAGACCCGAACGGACAAGTGTGGTGTTTCTAAGGTCCTCTGTTGAACCTGAGGAGCGTGATCCGGGATTCGATCGCCGCCGAGTTGAGCACCTTCTGTGAAAAGGCTGGTGCGACCAAGAGACCGCGCACCTTGTCCGCGGGTACACCGCTCGACTCCATGTTCCCCATGTAGGACGTGAGCTGGGTGTAATCCCTCGGTCGTGCCTCGACGATCTTCAACTCGATGGCGATGTGCTCGCCCGACCTGCCCTTGGCGAGGAGATCAACCCGATCACTGGTGTCGTCGCTCAGGCGCTGCTGCTTCCCGACGAGGTAGATGGGCCGGTCGAAGCCGAAGTCCACAGCCTCCCAGTTGGCCCACAGAAAATCCTCCAGGTCATTCTCTTTCCATCCGTCTGGAACCGTGAGAAACCCCCTCGATGGGGTCTGAAGCCGTTCCAAGGTCCATTTCGCTCCGCGTTGCGCGCTTGGCCGCGGTTTGCCTGAGAACAGATCGAATAGACTGGGGCCGTCCTCCGTTTCCTCAACCTCTTCTTCGAGGTCATTCAGGTCGTATTCGTCTTCAGGTTCCGGCAGGTTGGGGTCGTCATCCTCCAGAATTGCCTGCGTCTCCTTGTAGTATTCGCTCACGCCATATCGCAACCCCCACTGATCGTAGAGGACATCTTCCATGGCATCGTCGAAGAGCAGTCTCACCAGCTTCGAGTCGTCCGCTCGGGGCACGATGCTCCGACCGGCGGCCTCGGCCCTTATCAAGGCCAATACACGTTTCCCGCCCGTTGAGATGACCAACTGTGCCACGGCTTGAGCAGCGCCCTCGTCCCCCCGATCGCAGGTCAGTGCGTCCCACCACCCGACCGGATCGTCGCCGGTGACCAGTACGCCGAATGCGCCGTGGATGTGCGCGCGGGTAGTTGCCGGTGAACTTGGAAGCGCTTCAAGCAGTTCGATGAAGTCGCGAACGTTGATGTCGTGAAAGAACATGGCCGTGCGAGGCAACAGCGTTAGTCGAGGGTGGCCCCAGCCTCGCCGAGGCCGAAGGCGAACCAAGTAACGTAGCGTCGGGCCGTCTTAGATCAATCGGGAGTGGCTCTGAGCACCGATCAGTCTTCGACCGACTTACGTGACTTCGGGCCCATCTCCGGCTGGAACCGGAATCGCGTCCACACCTGCCGTCGGATCTCACTCGGGATGGTGGGGGATGTCGTGGTCGTTTAGCTTTTTGTGTGTGGGAGCCCCCCTTCTTACTCGCAGACCAGGACGGTTCGGGATATGACGGAGAGACGAGGAGATCCGCAGCGGCCGCCGCGGCGGCCACAGCCCGCCCCGAGACCCCCGCAGCAGCCACAGGATACCGGGAGACGGGAGGAGCCCTCCCCGGCACCACGCCGGTAGCGGGGTGTCGGCCGCTCTCTGGATAACCTTGGCGCTGGCCGCCATCGCCGTCTTTACCGTCGCGATCAAATTCGACCTGAACGCCTACCTGAAGGAGCGGAAGCGGCTTCAGTACGTCAGGTTGCAGACGATGTGCCCCCACGCCGTGCTTGAGCGGGACGAGGACGGGACGATGATAGTGCGCAGCTTAGTGCAAAGTCCACCGCTTACGTTCGAGGCGAAGTGCAATCGGTGCCACAGGGTATTCCGCGGCGGCCTAGCCGAAACGGTCGACCAGCATCAGTACTGGGCCGCCAATCCACAGGCATGGGTCAAGGCGGAGAAGCAGTTCCGCAGGTACGGCAAGCGCAAGCGGCTCGTGGTCCGAAGCTAGTTGTTAGTCCTCTTGAAGCCGGTGGATGGCGGACCGGTCGGCGGGCCAGCCGCAGTGTAGCGGGCCACCATCTCCACGGTGCACCAACGGCCCGCCTGCATGCTCTCGGGCAAGGGCGAACCCGACCGTAGCGAGGTCCTGCGCAATGCCGACCTCGCGCGGGCTGAGCGACGTGTAGCCGTCCCCGAGCCCGGCCCTCCGGCGGGTCTCCCTGATGGCCCGGCTGATCGAGACGACGGCGAGACCGAACTAGGTACCCCCTGTGAGGGGCAGCGTCAACGGCCCCGTTGAGTTCCCGCCATTCACCCCGATTTTCCCGGCATTCGAGCCCGACAGGCCCGATCACGACCTCACAGCAAGAACGGCAGATCGTGCAGTCCTAGTGAGACTTAGACGATTTCTTGCCGCGATTCGCGTCCCGCTCTGATCGCTTGTAAGGCAGGCGCTCTCGACCAGCTGAGCTAAGCGCCCCGTAACGCATAATATGTTTGCGTGGCATAACTTACAACTTGACAGCGGCGAGCGGGCGGGGCACTATCGTTCCGGTCCGCCACGACGCACACCATGCCAGTTCACACAGAGACCTCGAAGCCGGAAGACACTCCGGGATGACTGCGGAAGCCGCCTGGGATCTCCCCCAGCCGCTGTCCGTGTGCCGTGTGCGTCACGACGACGGCAGCGTCACAATCGTGCGCAGGCACGGGAACCCCCATGGCCCGAGGCTGCTGCTGGGTCACGGCAACGGGCTCGCGATAGATCTCTACTATCCGTTCTGGTCGCTGCTCGTGGACGACTTCGACCTGTTCGTCTACGACCTCAGAAACCACGGGTGGAACGAGGTCGGCGCACGGCGCGAACACAACATGCCCAACCTGATCCGCGACCAGGATCAGGTGATCGACGGGGTGGCGGACCGCTACGGGGCGCGGCCTGCGATCGGAGTCTTTCACTCCCTTTCGGCCCTCACCACCCTCCTCGCGCCGACACTGTCCGCTGGCCGGAGCGCCTCCCTGGCGGCCTGGGTTCTCTTCGACCCCCCGCTGTACCGGCCCGGGCCGGAGGACCCGGACTACGATGCGCTGGCCGAACAGTCAGCCGGGATGACGCGGCGACGCACGCAGCGGTTCCGCAAGAGAAGCGACTTCTCCGACCTCCTGAGCTACCTCCCGCTGCTTCTCAGAGCGGTCCCCGGTGCCTCGGAGCTGATGGCCAGGACGGTGCTGCGGGAATCGCCCGACGAGGGAGGCTACGAACTTCGGTGTCCGGCGGAGTACGAGGCGCAGATCATCGCATATGTACGGACGTACGCCTTCCTGGTGGACTTCGGCAGCCTCCCGTGTCCGACGAAGGTGATCGGATCCGACCCCACGCTGCCCTACGCGTATCTGCCCACCTTCAACCTCAGTCACATTCAGACGGTCGACTACGACTTCATACCGGAAACGACGCATTTCCTGCAGCTGGAAAAGCCGCGGGACTGCGCCGACGCGATGTGCGACTTCCTGAAGGCGCGCGGGCTGATCTAGATCGCGAGCGGGTCGGGGCCGTACTCGTTGTCGCCCGCCTCGCCCCGGACGAAGATCAGCGTGAGCCCCAGATAGATGTTGTAGAGCGGTATGGCCATCAGCAGAACGTGCCAGCCCGGCCTGCCCAGATCGTGGAGGCGCTTGACGGTGATGGCGATCGCCGCCCATGCGCCCGCAAGCGCGACGCCGGCCATCGGCAGCCCTTGGTGGTGAACAGCTCCAGGAACGCGTCCATTCAGATGTAGCTCCGAATTGATGGGTTGAGGTGGTTCTGCCGGGTTGCACTCGGGCAGAGGCAGGTCCCAGCTTCGTCCTTATGACTCCAGGTACGCGCCACGACGGCGAACACGTCACAGCGGCCTCGCTGGCAACGATGTTGCTGGCGGCACAGTCGGCGGGTGAATGCGTTGAGCCGCCATCGGCGACCCACGGGCTTCGCGTGCGTGACGCCTACCGTGTCGGGGCCGTGATCGCGCGGTCGCGGCTGCGCGAGGGGTGGCGACCGGCGGGCTGGAAGGTGGGGTTCACCAACAGCGAGATCTGGCCGAAGTGGGGACTGGATCGTCCGATCGTCGCTCCGGTCTATCGCGAGACTGTTTTTCGGGCCGCCGGGCGAGACCTGACCGTTCCCATGGGTACGCGTGCGGCGCCGCGGCTGGAGGTGGAGGTCGTCTTCGGCTTTGCGGGGGCGCGTGATACGCGAACCGCTTCCGGCGCGGCAGCACCGCCCGCGCGCCCGCGGTGGGTCGCGCTGGGGGCCGAACTGGTGGACTGCCACTACGCGGAGTGGCGGCTGCACCCGGCGGACGGGGTCGCGGACTTCGGCCTTCACGCCGGACTGATCGTCGGTCCCCCCGTGCCGCTGACGCAGGACCAGGACGGACTTCATGACCCCGAGCGCTCGCTGCCGGAGATGGCCGTGTCGCTTGCGGGCGATGGCGCTCGACTGGCCGAAGGCACGGGCAGCGCGGTGCTCGGGAGCCCCTTCAACGTACTGGCCGAGCTGGACCGCTCGCTCAAGCCGGCCATGGCCACCTATTCTGCTTCACCGCGGAATCCGTGGCCGGGCGCCGCGGGTTACCTTGTCTCGACGGGCACGCTCACTCCTCTGGTGGAGGCGCACATTGGGATTCGGTACGAAGTCACGTCGGACCTGCTCCCCGGCTTTTCGTTCCAGCTGGTTTGAGGGCGTGGAGCGGCGCCTCGGGCGCGGCGCCCGCCTGGTGGTGATCGTCGGGGCGGCCGCGCTCATCGGCTGCAGCACCGCACCACCCGCGGCCCAGCCAACGCCCGCCGCTCAGCCGGCGTCCACACCCGATCCCCCGCCCCGTTCCAAGGCCGACGAGCCCAACACCACCGACGGCATCTACACCGTCGCACAGGCCGAGCGCGGCATCCAGGTCTACAGCCGGATCTGCTCCGAATGCCACGAGCCGGGGGACTGGACCGACATCGCGTTCCTGGACCGCTGGGAAGAGGCTTCGGTCTTTCGGCTCTGGTACTGGATCTACGAGCGGATGCCGCACGGAAACCCGGGCAGCCTGACCCGCGAGCAGGTCACCGACGCCCTGACCTACATCTTCCAGCTCAACGGACTGCCCCCCGGAGACACCGAACTCGGCACCGACGACGACACCATCGACGACTACTGGATCATCTGGACACCCTCCTGAGAGGAACGATGCACCGACGCACGCAACGCCCCGCCCGCCTCGTCCTGACCGGACTTGCGGCAGCCGCCTTCGCCGCCCCGACCGCCCCCGCCGCCGCCCAGTCCTCCAGCCTCGTCTCGCCCACCGGCGAGGTCGACTGGAACCGCTTCTACACGGCGGCCGAGACCAACCAGATCCTGCGCGAGTTCGCGGCCCTGTACCCCGGGCTGACCGAACTGCACAACCTCGGCGAGAGCTTCCACGGCCGGCCGCTCATGCTGATCACGATCACCAACGAGGCCACCGGCCCCGCCATCGAGAAGCCCGCTCTGTACGTCGACGGCGGCCTTCACTCGGGCGAGCTCACCGCCTCGGCGGTCGCCACGCACCTGATCGGCCACCTCCTGAACGGCCACGGCACCGATCCCCGCGTCACCGCGCTGCTCGACACGCGCGCCTTCTACGTGCGGCCCAAGTTCAACCCCGACGGGTCGGATCTGGCGCTCATCGACGACCAGTTCCTGCGCAGCACCCCCCACCCCTTCGACGACGACGAGGACGGCACCGCGGACGAGGATCCGCCCGAGGACCTCGACGGCGACGGCTGGATCACACAGGTGCGCTACCGCGACGACGACGGGATCTGGGCCCTCGACCCGGACGACGACCGCATCCTCTTCCGCGATCCCGACCGCCGCCTCGCCGGTCCGCGCTACTCCGTCATGCGCGAGGGCGTCGACAACGACGGCGACGGCCAGGTCAACGAGGACGGGATTGGCGGGCTCGACATGAACCGCAACTTCCCGCGCAACTGGGAGCGCGTGCACATGCAGCCGGGCGCCGGGGACTACCCGCTGTCCGAGCCCGAGACCCGCGCGGCGGCGGAGTTCATCAACGCGCACCGCAACATCACCGGGATCGTGCACGGGCACACGTCGGGCGGGTTCGTCTACCGCCTGCCGTCCGCGTCCGCGCCGTCGCTGTTCCCGCAGATCGACCTGTCGCTGATCATCCATCTGGGCGAGGAGTACACGCGCTCGACCGGCCGCCCGGTGGTTCCCAGCGCCACGCACCCCACCGAGCACCGCTACGGCACGCTGATCTCGTGGGGGTACTGGGACCACGGCGTGATCGGGTGGGTGCCCGAGTTCTCGCCGGGCCCCGAGGCGTGGGTGACCGACTACGACGCCGACGGCGAGGTCAGCGAGGCCGAGCAGCACCGCTTCAACGACGAGGAGCTGGGCGGCCGCTACTTCTCGGACTGGACGCCGTACGACCACCCGCAGCTCGGTGCCGTGGAGATCGGGGGGTGGCACGCCAAGTTCTGGGGGCAGAACCCGCCTCCGGAGTTTCTGGAGGAAGAGACCGAACAGCAGCTGCACTGGATCCTCTACCTCGCCGAGCAGGGCCCGCTGATCGAGGTGAGCGACCCGGAGGTGACCGCGGTGGGCGACGGGACCTTCCGCGTCGCGGTGACGGTGACCAACACGGGATTCCAGCCGACGAGCGTCACCGACCGGGGCGCGGTGGGGCGTGAGCGCGCAGACGGGAGCATCGACCGCCAGGTGGTGAGGGCGCCGGCCGTGACGCTGACGCACCCCGGGCTCGAAATCGTGGAGGGCCGCCGACGCGCGGTGATCCCGCATCTGGCGGGGTCGAACCCGTTCCTGGAGGCCGCAACCGAGCGGTCCCACACGGTGACGTGGGTGGTGCGCCCGACGGGTGGCGAACGCGCCGTGCGGGTCACGGCGGAATCGGACAAGGGCGGCACCGTTCGGTCGAACTGGGTGGCAGTACGATGAAGGGGGTAAGGGAGGGCGGAGGCAGCCGCGCGGCGGACTGGTCGTGCGCTGCGGGACGCCGTGGGCGCGGCTCCGGGCGGAGGGTCATGTTGGCCGTCGCGGCGGCCCTGGCCGCTGCATGGCCCGCACCCGTGGACGCCCAGGAGGCGCGGCGGCGCTGGGAGCGCATGTGTCAGATCCGCGCAGAAAAGTTCGATCTTGTGCTACCCAAGGCCATGCACGACAACGACCTCGACATGTGGGTTGTTGTAATGCGTGAAGGCCTCCTCGACCCCCTGTGGGAGGCGCTCGGGCGCGGCTACGTCGGCGACTGGGCCTACTACGTGTTCACCGACCGGGGCAAGCGCACCGAACGCGCCGCGCTTGGCGTGGGCGGCTACATGCTGGAGCGGTGCGGCGTCTACGACCACTTCGGCAGCGCGGCTTCCCTGGCCGACTACGTCGCCGAGCGCGATCCCGAGCGCATCGGCGTCAACATGGCCGCCTCGATCGGCGGCGCCGACGGCCTCTCGCACACCTCGTACCTGCACCTGCGCGAGGTGCTCGGCGCCCCCTACGCCGACCGCCTGGTCTCGGCGGAGCGCTTCGTGTCCGACTTCCGCGCCACCCGCACGGCCATCGAAATCGCCGCGTTCGCCGAAGCCGGCGAGATGAGCCGCGAGATCGCCGAGCGCGCCTTCTCCAACGAGGTCGTCACGCCCGGGGTGACCGCGCTCGAGGATGTCGCATGGTGGATGTGGGACCAGCTGCTCGCACGCGGACTCGATTCATCGTTCGGCATGCCGTCGGTGTACATCACCGGCCCGACCGGCATCGAGGCCACCTCGTCGGACCGCATCATCCAGCGCGGCGACCTCCTCATGATCGACTGGGGCGTCGGCTTCCTCGACTTCTACACCGACATGAAACGCGTCGCGTACGTCCTGCGCGAGGGCGAGACCGAGGCGCCGCCGGGGATCCGGCACGCGTTCGAGCGCGCCAAACAGGTACGCGACATCATGAAGGCGTCGATCAAGCCCGCGCCCACCGCCCAGGAAGCCGTCGAAGCCACCTGGGCCGCGATCGAAGCGGCCGGCTTCAACCGGATCGAGTTCAACCAGCCCACCGACGACCCCGACGTCACCGATGTGGTGATCGGGCCGCACTCGGTCGGGAACTGGGGACACGGCATCGGACCGTCGCTGGCGTTCTTCAACCCGACCCGGCTGACGTACGAATTGCGCCCCGGCACACTGATCGCGGTGGAGCTGTTCGCCTACACCGCCAACCCCGAGTGGGACAACGCCAAGGTGCGGATTCCGCTCGAGGACGACGCGGTCGTGACCGAGCGGGGCGTGGAGTGGCTCTATCCGGTGGCGGATCGGGTTCTGCTGATCCGGTAGAGGCGCGGGCGGTCAGGGCATGGGCGGCACGATCCATGCCAGCCGCCCCTTCTGGTCGTACACGCGGATCGGTACCCGGGCGATGTCGTTGCTCAGATCGATCACCGGTCCCGCGGGCATGGCCGCGGCGTCAGACGCTCCCGACCCGGTTACCCTGTAGGTTTCCGCCGCGTTCAGGTTAACTTCATAGCCGAGGTCGGCCATGGACTCGATGGTGATCCTGCTGAGCGGTTCCCGGCCGATCGTGAGAAACGGCGTCATCAACTCGGCTTCGAAGACGGATTCCCTCCAGTGCGAGTCCGCCGAACCCCGGCGCCCCCCGCTCTCGACCGGAACCTTGGCTCCCCTGTATGACCGGCCCCCGCTCGCGTCGAATGCCGCCAGGGTATACGGTCCCACGAAGTGAGTGTCGGCGTTGGTGTTGCCCCCAACCGAGGGGTTGCGGAGAAGGTTGCGGTCACCCCACAGCGTACCGAATCCCAGGGCGTGCCCGAACTCGTGCGTGACGGTGTTGACGAGCGCGCCCTGTGCTTCCAGGCGGTTGACGTCGTCCTGGTCCAGCTCGATGAAGCCTCTGACCGCTTCATGGTAGAGTGTGTCGGATGTTGGGAACATTACGATGCGCCGGGCGCAGGCCGTTGCCCGCCCGAGCACCCCCCCCACCCCATCGATCGAGTCGATCGTGATGTAGACGCGAAGGTCGTCGATCACCTCCCCCGGCGCAATCGCGGGTGATCCCGGCCCGCAGCTGCCGGCTGGAACACCCTCCTCGTAGGTGATATCGGCGGCGCCTCGGCCGATTATCGACTCCCAGCGCTTGGCCGCATCCCGCATCACCTGATTCTGCGCGGCCGTTCCGCCGTCGAGGAACACCAGTTCGATGTCGAAGGTCTCCACGGGTTTCCCGCCCACCGTCACGGTGAGTGTCGAGGGTCCGAAGGCGGTGAACGCGTGAACTGCGACGTGATAGGTGCCCACACGGGTCGGCACCATCTGGCACAGTTCATCCGAAGCGGGGTTGCCGCTCGGGCACCGGTACTTGTAGTGGTGATCCGGCCGGGCGCCGTAGTGGACGAACATGTCGGCGTCGCCCGTGCCGCCGGACAGTTCGACGTTGAGGGGCTCGTCGGAGGCCTCGGCGATGTCGACCCGGAAGAGAAGCACTTCGTCCACTGTAGACGAGGCAACGGCAACGGACTGTCCCAGGGCGATCACCTCCTGGTGCAGGACCGTGAGCGGTTTTTCGTCCGTGTTGTTGGCCTCTTCCCACTCGTCGACCACGTCATCGGGGTCGATCTGCAACCCGAGGCTCCGCGACCCCACCTCGAACGGACCCGCCGTGAAGGAGACGCTTGCCGTTGCCTCCGGCTGCAGCTGGGCCACATGAGTCGTCTCCAGCGCCGTTCCATCCAGCGTCAGGCTCACCGCAATGCTGTCCGGACTCGCGCCATCGCCGTTGTTGGCGATCAGAGCATCGATTTCGATCATCTCCGAGGAAGTCGGATCCAGCCGCGACACCTGGAAGCTCTCGACGCTCAGGTCCGGTAGCGGGTTGTCTGACGTGGCGCTCGCCGAGGCGATGTTCTGGATCCCGCCCGGGGCCCAAACCGCCATTGTCTGGGCGCCGAACTTGCCACCGAGCGTCCATACTGTAGAGGCGAGACCCGTGGAGTCGGTCACTGCGGTCTCCGGATCGGCCGAGCCGCTCTCCGCTCCCGGCCTGAAGTTCACGGACAGACCCTCCACGCCGTACCCGCCCCGGTCCTCCACCTGCACGACCAGCGGCTCCGGCAGGGGCTCGTTTCTGAGCGACTCCTGATCGTTGCCGGACACGAACGCGATCGTCGCGGCGGCCTGCTGCACGGTCACGTCGGCCGTCGCGTTGAGGGCCCCCGTGCTCGCCTGGAGCGTGGCCGAACCGTTTCCGGCGGCGGTGACGGTTCCGCTGGCGTCGACCGAGAAGACCGTCTCGTCGGAGCTCGACCAGGTCACCGTGATCGCCATCGAAGATCCGTACTGGTCACGCACGTTCGCGCTGAAGGGCGTGGTCTGCGAGATGTAGGTGAGGGTGGCCGACCCCGGCTGGATCGAGATCGTGGTGGGAACCGGAGGATCCGATGGCGTGACCGGGCCCTGGTCCCCGCCGCCGCAACCCGCGACGGCCGCCAGGACCAGCGTACGAATGATCAGCGTAGTGCGGGAGATCTTCATCTTGGCATCACCTGCGTTGGTCGTTGGCGCCGGGCCTTGGCACCCCCCGCCTCCCAGTGACGGGCGAGGAAGCGAGTGGCCTCAATATAGCCAGTACCGCCCATCCGGCTATTGACTCGCCCGCCTGGGGCGGCGGCGCTCCAGGTGTACGGGCAGGTAAAGCAGTCCGAAAAACACCAGCGCCACCACCTCCAGCTTGAGCAGGTACCACGGCCACGGCAGGAAGATGAACGGCGACGCGGTTTCCGGAACCGCGCTCAGGTACATGTAGTTGCTGTCCAGCAACAGGTTTACGGGCGTATTGACCGCCACCAGGACATTCAGCGCCACGAAGGCGCGGACCAGCGACCGGAACGTGGGCCGCATCCCCAGTCCGAAGGTCGCGAACAGCGCCGCGGCTACGATGGCCCCATGCGAGATGAAGTACTGGAAGAAGAGGTAGTGCGGGAAGCCTTCCGACAGCTCCGGTGTCACCATGGCGTTGGTGGCCCCCGCCAGCCCCCAGAAGTAGACGAGCTCGAACGACCAGCGCCAACGGAAGAGCAGCGTCGCGGCGGACAGCAGGATGGTCAGACCGCACACATGGAGCGGCAGGTGCTCGCGCACGAACACCTCGCCGCCCACCGTGACGTACCGATAGACCCAGTACACGCACTGGTTCACCAGCAGCAGCGCGGCCAGCCCGACGCAGAGGCCCCGCGTGACGCGCGGCGACCGGCGGCGCCTGGCCACGGCCGTCATCGCGCCGGGCACCGCCACCATGAGCACCATGGCCACGATGTGCGGCGTGCCGAAGAGCTGGAACGGGGGGACGGACATCGCCCCAACCTAACCCGCGCCCGCGACCCCTCTCAACGACGGGCGGCGTGGGGTCCCCACGCGGGTCCCGCATCCGCCCATCGCGGCCACCCGGAACGCGAGCCCGTTGCGCGCGGCGAAGCGGAGCGCCTTGTCCTGCACCACGCCGCCGCCGATGCGGCGCGCCTGGTCCCAGCTGACGGTGCGAAGCGGGGCCAGGCCGCCGGTCGCGCCGGTCTCGCCGGTCTCGCGCGGATCGGCGGGGTAGATCCCGTCCACGTCCTTGATCAGGCGGACTTCCGCAGCGCCGATGGCGTGGCCCAGGAAGAGGGCGGTCAGGTCGGAGCCTCCGCGCCCGAGCAGCGAGGGCACCCCGGTCACGTCGACGCCGACGAAGCCGGGGACGATGACCACGTCCGAGCAGTCGAGCGCGGCGGCGATGGGGCCGGTGTCGACATCGACGGGTTCCGCGTCCCACAGCGCGCCGCGGGTGCGCACGGCCAGCCGCGCTGCGGTGAATCCGGTCGAGGGCACGCCGACGTCGGCCAGCGCAATGCCCAGAAGCGCCACCGAGGCCTCCTCGCCGGTGGCCAGCAGGGCGCTGACGAGGGCATCCGGCGGCCGGGGCGCAACCGCCTTCGCGCTGGTGAGCAGGGTGTCGGTCGTCCTGCCCATGGCCGACACCACGGCGACCACCTTGCGGCCGCGCGCCACCTCGTCCCGCACATGCCCGGCGACGCTGCGGTAGCCCGCCGGTGCCGCGAGCACGGACGACCCGAACTTGAGCACGTGCACGGGCCCGGAGCGGACGCTCTGCGCGGGCGTGCACGCGCCGCGGTCGGAGCGCGGTCCTCCCACGGGCGGCGCCGGGACACACGCATTCACGCCGCCTGGCACACGACCTCCTCCGCGCGGCACAGGGCGCGCCCCAGGTCGGCCACCAGGTCATCGGCCGACTCGATCCCGACCGACAGCCTCAGCAGACCCTCGCGGATCCCGGCCACGATCTGGGCGTGCTGGTCCATCGATGCGTGCGTCATCGTCGCCGGGTGGGCGACCAGGCTCTCGACACCCCCGAGCGACTCGGCCAGCGCGAAGTGCTCGAGACCGTCCACGAACGCCTCCACCGCTTCGCGGCCGCCCCGCAGCTCGAACGAGATGAGGCTGCCCCACCCGAGCTGCTGCCGGCGGGCGGTCTCGTGCCCGGGATGCCCGGGAAGGCTGGGGTGGTTCACCCTCGAGACGACATCGCTCTTCACCAGCAGGTCGACGACGCAGAGCGCGTTCTCTTCGTGCGCACGCGAGCGGGCGTGCAGGGTGCGGATCCCGCGCAGCGTCAGGTAGGAGTCGAAGGGCGAACCGGCGACACCCATCGCGTTGGTCCACCACGCCACGTCCTCGAGCAGCGCCTCGTCCGCCGCGATCACTGCGCCCCCGACGATGTCGCTGTGTCCGTTCAGGAACTTCGTGGTCGAGTGGACGACCAGGTCCGCGCCGAAGTCGAGCGGCCGCTGGTTGATGGGCGAGAGGAAGGTGTTGTCCACCACGCACACGGCGCCGATTTCGCGGGCCAGACAGGCCCAGGCAACGATGTCGGTGATCCGCAGCAGCGGATTGCTCGGTGTTTCGATCCAGATCATGCGCGGCCGCAGCTTCCGCGCGCGCGCCCGCGCTCCCGGTGCCGTCTGGTCGACAAAGCGTACGTCGTACGATCCGCGCGCCGCCTCGGCGGTGAACAGCCGGTGGCTGCCACCGTAGCAGTCGTGGGGGGCCAGCAGCAGATCGCCGGCGGCAAGGAGACGCGTGACGACGGCGATCGCCGACATGCCGGAAGACGTGACCACCGCGCCGCATCCGCCCTCCAGTTCGGCGATCGCGTCGGCGGTGAGGTCGCGGGTGGGGTTGCCGCTGCGCGTGTAGTCGTACTTCCCGTACACGCCGGGCGAGTCGAAGAAGAAGTTGGACGACAGGTGGATGGGCGGCATGACCGAACGATGAGGCGAGTCGGTTCCGAGTCCGGCGCGTACCGCGCGGGTGACGCGCGAAGGGGAGTTGCGGTTCATTGGATTGCCTCCTCGGTGGCCGGCAGTTCGTGGAGTGCCGATGTGACCTGCCGTGCGACTGCCCCCGTTTCCTTGAGGAAGGCGTCGTGGCCGAACAGTGACGGGACGGTCGCATGGCGTACGGGTGACCGGCCCTGCCGCTCGGCGAGCTCGTCCACGAGCCAGGGCGGAACGATGACATCGGTGTCGAACGAGACCAGGTGCGCGTGTGCCGGGAGCGAGCCGGGACGCGTGCTGTGCAGGTCGATCGACTCGGAAAGCGCCAGGAAGCGGGCGGTGTCGAAGACGCGGGCGAAGGCCGCCCCGCGAGCGTCAAGGTAGTCTTCGACCGGGAACCTGGAAGGGGTCTCGCCGGGCGTGCCCGCGCTGAGCGCGAAGGGCGAGAAGCGCGCCTCGAACTCGTCGATGCTGCGGTACGTGGTCATCGCGAGGGCGCGGGCCAGGGCGAGGCCGCGCGCGGGCTGCCCGGTTTCCGCGCCCAGCGTCGCGGCCGCGCGCTGCGCCGTGCGCACCGCCGTGGCCATGGGGTGTGTGCGGTGGGCGGCGCCGAGGGTGACGAGGCGCGATACGCGCTCCGGGAAGAGTTCGGCGAAGGCGAGCGCCACCATGCCGCCGTAGGAGGCGCCGACCAGCGACGTGGACGCGATGCCGAGGTGGTCGAGCACCGCCGCGAGGGCGCGGGCCTGGTCGTGGGTCGTCACCGGACGAAGAACCCGGTCTTCGCACGCGCCGCCGAGGAAGTCCATGCCGATGAGAAGACGGCGCGCCGGGTCGAGAGCATCGCCCTCGCCCACCACCCCAGACCACCATCCGGGCTCGGGGTACGCTGACGTTGGCGCGAGGTGCCGTCCCGCCGAGATGCCGCCCAGCACGACGGTCGGGGCCCGGTCGGGACCCACCGCCTCGAAGTCGACGGGTACGCGGTGCGGCCCCAGGTGATCGAAGTCGATGCGCGCGCGGAGCGTCGAACGCACGGCGGACGCGCTGCCAGCGGACGCACGAGGGCGGGCGGGCGCCCAGGGAGGCTGGCCATGGGAAGCGGCGTCGGGAAAGGCCGCGCGGGCGGGAGAACAACCGGGCATCGTTCAACTCTCCGGGTCGGGACCTCTCACCGGACTCCGGAGATTCGACACCCTTGGTACTTCCGGCTACCGCTCCGAAGAGCGGCGGGCGGTTCATCTTTGCGGCCGGACACGCGGTCCGCCACAGGAGTTGGCACCTTTGTGGGAATGCCACTTCCCACAGGTTGCCCCGGCTTCAAAGGGCCTGTCCCTCAGCCGGTCTCGATGAGTTGTCGTTGGATGATAGGTACAGCCGTTGTCGGCCGGCGTCAAGGCCGGGGGCGGACTCCGGGCGAACTATGGCCGAGGGTAGGATCCGAGAACGCGGAAGAGGCCGGCGCGGCGCCGCAGGCCCGAGAACGCCTCCCTGACCAGGGGGTCCTTGCGGTGGCCCTCGATGTCGACGAGGAAGATGTAGCGTCCCAGGCTGCGCCGGTCGGGCCGGGACTCGATCTTGATCATGTTGATCCCGCGCGTCGCGAACTCGCCCAGGGCGCCGTGCAGCGTGCCCGCCGCGTCCTCCGTGAAGTCGAAGCAGATGGTGGTCTTGTCCCGGCCGGTCGGCGCCGCATCGTCGCGCGCCAGCACGAGGAACCGCGTCTTGTTGTTGTCGGCGTCCTCGATGTTGCGGGCGACGATGTTGGCCCCGAAGATCTCCGCCGCGCGCCGGCTCGATATGGCGGCGGCGGGACGGGTGCTCGACCCCATGTCCTTGACTGCGCCCGCGGTGCTCAGGGACGCGACGGGCTCGGCTTCGGGGAGTTTCGCGGCGATGTAGCGGCGACACTGCGCAAGCGCGTGGGGATGGGAATACACCACGCGCATGAGCGGAAGAGCGAACCCGGGCTGAGCCAGAAGGCAGTGGTGTATCGGCAACACGATCTCCATTCGGATCATGAGGTCGGAGTGGTGGATCAGCACATCCGTGCTGTGCGTGACCGCGCCCTCCAGACTGTTCTCGATCGGTACCACGGCTTCGTCGGCGCCGCCTTCCTCCACCGCCCCGACTACGGCCGGGATCGTTTCGAACGGCACGAGGCGCGCGGCGACGCCGGCGTACCGGAGCGCCGCCTCCTCGCTGTAAGTGCCCCGGGGACCCAGATATGCGATCCTCACGACGGCCCGGCTCCGACCTCGCCCATCGTCACCCAGTACGTGGCGTCTCCGCTCCCCCCCTCCACCACCACCCCCAGATACGGCCCGCGCCCCTCGCCGTGGGCCGCCAGCGCCGCCCACCCGTGCGCGGTCGTGGTCCAGCGCGCACCAGACGCCCGTTCCTGGGGCATGTCAATGGCGCTGACGGTCCCGAAGGCAGGGTTGAACACGACATCGAGGTACCGGTACGCCACCTCACCCGGCGCGCTGGCCGCGTCCACGACCACCTTCCACGTCCCGGCGGCCGGGCCGTGCACCACCACCGCCTCGTCGCCCACCGGATCCCCGTCCGTGCGGACGCCCGTGCACTCCTCGCCGGTGCAGTCGAAGACGTAGACATCCAGATCGGCGCCGCCGGCGCCCGCGCCTGCGTCCGCGCCACCGCCGGCGTCCGCGCCACCGCCCTCCACCGACTCCACGCTGGTCCGCACCATGAGCGCCGACGAGCCCGGCAGCACCTCGATCTCGTACACGTGCTGTTCGCGGGCCGAAATCGTCCTCGCCTGGCGCCGCGCGCTGCCCACCGGCGTATTCACCGCGCCGCCGGCAAACGACGCCATCCGGTTCGTGATCCACACCTGGTGCGTGCCGGCCCCCGTGGCCGCGCCGTTGTCGGCGGCCAGATCCGCCGAGACCACCTCGACCTCGGCCGCGAGCGCCGAGACCGTGAGTGTCGCGGCGGTGGGCGGCACGGGTTCCTCCTTCTTCGCCTGCTCCCAGTCGAAGGTGCGGGTGTCGGCGATGTCTCCCAGGCGCACCTCCCAGGTGCCCGCAACCGGATCGGCCACGACCTGCGTGATCCCCGACGCGTCGTTGCGGATCATCTCGCCGCGCTGGCCGCGCGTGTCGGGGCGGAAGACGCCGAGCGTGACGGGGCGATCCTCCCAGCCGACGTCGATCTTGAGCGCGCTCGTGCCCTCCGGAACGTCGAAGAAGTAGCTCTTGAGCCCGGGACGCGGGACTTCCGCCTCCTGTTTGGCGGTGTAGCCGTTCGCCTGGTTCAGCGGCTCGGGCGCCACAATGGCCGCATGCAACCGGTGGGCGTACCCCGCAACGTCGTCGTGGTGCAGGGTCAGGTGCGCGGTGTGCACGCCGTGCCCGGCCGGCGTCACCGTGACGGGGAAGTCGACCGGCGTGTTCAGCGGCAGCGTGACCGTCAGCGGCGACGAATAGGTGCCGTGATCGTTGCCCGCCCAGGCGACGTCGAAGGTCATGTTGCCGGAGGGGCCGGAAGTGCGCGTGAAGGTAACCGTGCGTTCGCCGCGCTCGCCCGCCTTCCAGCCGCTCCGCTCGTAGAGGCCGACGCCCTGGTGCGGCGTCGGGAGCAGGTGGCTGTACGGCGTCACCACCGAGGAACGCGCCTCAATGTCGACGGCCAGCGCGCCGGACTCCAGCCGCTGCAGGATGTCCCACGCCCCCGCGACGCTCACCACGCCGTTGCCCTGCTTGTAGGCCGCGATGTTGGGCACCCAGCGCGCCCCCCGGGTGATCGCGTACTTGAGCCGGTAGGGGTCGATCGGGATGCCCGCCTGCCGCGCCGCGCTGATCAGGAGCGCGCCCGCCCCGGTCGCCGTGGGCGTCGCCGTCGACGTACCGCCCGCGATCGTGTAGCCGGGAGGCAGCTGGAAGAGGCCGGCGATCGCACGCCCCTCGATGAACCCCAGCCACGTGCTCACGTAGTTCGACGGCGAGATCACGTCGGGCTTCAGCGTGCCGTCGCCCATCGGGCCGTAGCCGCCGGTGATGAGCAGGTTGTCGTCGTACTTGACGCGCACGCCGTGGTTCATGAAGAAGTTGTCCTTGCTCTCGTGGCCGCCGATGCCGATGACGCCCCGCCCCATCACGATATCGTCGATCGCGCCCAGGATGGGGAAGTTGTGGGTGGGCGAGAAGATCGATACCCCGTACCGCTCCACGAGGCGGTCGCTGATCACCGAGGGGACCAGCCGGCCGTCGCGCAGCAGGTAGTTGCGCGTGATGTTCGAACTCTGCTCGAAGTAGACCAGGTCGGATGTGCGTCCGGCGACGATCGTGGCCTCGGTCTGGCCGTAGGCGGATCCGCCTTCGCCCACGCTCACCAGCTGCGCGCCCGGCGCGACCCCTTCGAAACGACCGCTTTCGCCGCGGCTGGCCAGCACCGCCCCGACCACCAGCGTGCCGTGCGACGCGATCCCCAGATTGAGGGCCACCCGGCCGCGCTCCCGGTCGATCTGCACGCCGAACCCCACCGATTCGCGCACCGGCGTGTCCGGATCGTCGGTGCCGAAGACCCCGAACACCGGGCGCTCGTCGTACTCGCCGAGCGCGGTCTCGTCGCTGAAGTCGAGGTCCTGGTCGGTGTCGACCCACACCTCGCCCGCCTCCTCGTCCCAGAGCAGCCCGAACAGCCGGCTCGACCCCTCGGGATTGCCGTCGCGGTTGACGTCGCGCTCCAGGTTCGATCCGTACACGCCCATGGTGTCGGCCCTGACCTCGTCGAACAGGGCCATGCGGAAGAGGCCGTCGCGCGGCGCCGTGTACGTCGAGTCGCGGTACACGAACGAGCCTCCGGCCGCCTCGACCATGTCGTCCATCTGCTGCCACCAGCCGTTGTCCTCGATCTCGGGGTCCAGCACGTTGCGATACACCGCGATCTTGGGGACCTCCGACCCGTCGAGCGCCCGCGCGGTCTGCAACTCGGGCAGCAGCATGTCGGGCAGCATGTCGATCATGCCGATCCTGACGCCCCGCCCGTCCCAGGCCGGGTTGTTCTCGCGGAACTCAAGCGCGCGCATGTCGCCCAGCGGGCTGTAGCGGTTGCTGAGCGGCTGTTCGCCCAGCACCGGGGGCCACACCGTGTCGGCGGGCAGCCCCGGCGCCTCCGCCTCGCCGCCAGCCAGCCCGAACGACCGCGGCCGCCCCGTGATCGAGACGTCGGCGCTGTGCACGTCGGCGAGCGCGACCAGCTCTTCCACGGCCTCCACCGGCACCCACGCCCGCAGGTAGTCCACGTCGTCCGCGCGGAACCCCACGCGTCCGCCCATGCGCTCCACCGCCGCCGCGACCCGCGCGTTGCGGCCGGGCATCGAGGCGATCACCAGCACGACCTCGGTCTCGCCGCGTGCCCGCGCCTGCGCGAGTTCCCCGCGCGCGTCCTTGAAGAGGTAGGGGCGCCGTTCCGGCTGGGCCGCGCCGGGGGACGGGAAGGCCGCGATGGCAAGGCACGCGAGCACGACGGTCGCGACCGCGCGCGATGCGATCATCGCCGAATCAGCGTTTCCGGGGTCTGCGCTCCGTGCAGGGGAATCGGGAAAGTGGGCCTTGTTTCGCATGATGGCTCTCCGGGACCGGGACTTCGGGGCGGCACACATGATTCCAGAATCGTCCCCGGTGCCGCGCAATGCAAACGGTTTCGACTGCCCCTACCCGTCCGCCGGATCCACCCGTACCGATACGATGTCGGTGTCGTGGTATTTCTGGTGCCGGACCGAGGTCGCGATGTGGTGCAGGAGGCGGAGCGAGAACTCGTGCTCGGCGGCCTCTTCCGACGGGCGTCCGCCGACCAGCGTCAGGCGGTCCTCGATGTTGCCTTCGCCCGCCACCGCGAGGAATTCCAGGTCGGCGGCGCCCGAATCCGCGCGTGCCGTGACCCGCAGCCGGCGCGTGCCGAACAGGTCGTCGTCCTTGAGCTGGTCGATCAGGACGAGAAGCGTCTCCTCGGCGGCGAGACTCACCCGTCCCATCGTGCTATTGCTCAGCCCCGCCCGCGACCCGAACCGCTCCAGGAACGCGTGGATCTGCGGCAGGGCCTCCAAGTCCAGTTTCGTGTCCATGCGACGGCGACGGGGTCCCGACCATTCCAGGAAGCCCGACAGCAGGATCGCGGTGAGGCCGCCCGAGGTCATGCCGTTCTCCAGCAGGGTTCCGACCCAGGTGCCGAAGATCTCCGACGGGATCTGGCCGTTCTGAAAACCGGCCCCGACCCAGAACGACACGCCGACGATCGTGGCCTTTCGGTAGTCGATGCCGTCCTGGGCCACCATTTCGAGCCCGAGCACGAAGAGGATGGCGATCAGGATCAGGACGTAGGCGCCGACCACGGGGTTGGGAATCGCGAGGAGAACCGCCGTCGCCTTGGGGAAGAACGCCAGCGCCACGAAGATCACCCCGATGCAGACGCCCACCCGCCGCGCCGCGACTCCCGTAATGTCGACGATCGATACGCTGTTCGAATAGGTGGTGTTGGGCACGGTGGCGAAGAGGCCCGAGAGGAGGTTCCCCAGCCCGTCGGCCGCGACTGCCCCCTGCACCGCTCGGAAGTCGGTGGCCCGGCGCTCCCGCCAGGACACGCGCTGGATGGCCATGCCGTCGCCGATCGTTTCGATGGCGCCGACGAGCGTCACGAATACGAAGGCGGGAAGCATCGCCCAGAAGGCGGGGCCGAGGCTGAAGTCGAAGCCCGGCCATCCGGCGACCGGGACCCCGATCCACGCCGCGTCCGCGATGATGGCCCGATCGAACAGTCCGTACGACGCCGCCACGATGCACCCCGCCAGCAGCCCGATCACCGAGCCCCACAGGCGCATGGCGCCACGCGCGCGCAGGATGATCACCACGGTGACCACGGTCGTGGCCAGCGCGGTGATGGGCGCGGCCAGCGCGGTGACGGGCGCGGCCATCGCGGCGGCGCCTCCGGGAGCCTGGAACATCAGGTCGAAGGCGATGGGCATGACCGTCACCGCGATCAGCATGATCACCGTCCCCGCCACCGTCGGCGTGATCACGCGCCGCAGCAGCGAGAGCCGGGTGGAGAGCGCGAACTGGAAGAGCGACGAGACGATGACCAGCGACGCCAGCAGCGCCGGCCCTCCCAGCGAGATGGCGGCCACCGACACCGCGATGAAGACCCCGGAGGTGCCCATGAGCAGGATGTACCCTGCCCCGATCCGCCCCAGGCGCAGCGCCTGCACCATGGTCGTGACCCCGCATACGATCAGGACCGCGAAGGCGGCCCAGGTCAGGTAGGTCTCGCTGCCGCCTCCCGCGCGCACCACGATCGCGACCGTGATCACGATGCCCGCGATGTTGAGAAGGACGTACTGGAAGGCGAGGCCGAAGGACAGCGGGTAGCCGGGGGTCTCGTCGGCCTGGTAGCGCAGGTCCTGGCGCGTCCGGGTCGTCATGCGGCCAATCTACTCCGCCGGGCGCTCCACGCGCACGCTCAGGATGTCGACGTCGTGGTACTGCTGGTGCCGGACCGAGGCGGCCAGGTGACGCAGGATCCGCAGCGAGAAGTCGTGATCGGACGCAATCTCCACCGCTTGCTCTCCGGCCAGCGCCATCCGGTCCTCGATGTTCCCTTCCCCTGACACGGCAACGAACTCCAGCTCGGCCGCACCGCGCTCGGAGCGTACGCTCAGGCGCAGCCGGCGCCCCGCGTCCACATCGTCGCCCTCATCCCCCATCAGGCTCAGCAGCGCCTCCTCGGCGGCGAGCGAGACCCGCCGAGCCATTGCATCGTCCCAACGCGCCCGCGAGGAAAAGTCGCTCAGGAACGACTGGATCTTCGGGACGGCGGCCACGCCGAGGCTCGTGACGAAGCGTTTGCGGCGCGGGCCGGTGAGTTCGACGAACACCGACAGCAGCAGCGCGGTCAGTCCGCCCGACGTCATGCCGTTGCCCAGCATTTCGGCGAAGAAGGGGCTCATCTGGCTGCTGAAGAGGAAGCCGCTCTGGAAGCCGTAGCCGATCCAGAAGGACACGCCGACGATCGCGGCCTTGCGGTAGTCCATCCCATCGCCGACCACAATGCGCATGCCGAGCACGAAGAGGATCGCGATGAGCACGATCACGTAGGAGCCGATGATCGCGTCGGGGATCGACAGGATGACCGCCACGAGCTTCGGCAGGAAGGCCAGGGCGATGAACCCCACGCCGATCCCGATGCCGACGCGCCGCGCCGCGACTCCGGTGATCTCGACGATCGACACGCTGCTCGAATAGGTCGTGTTGGGCACCGTGGCCAGCAGCCCCGACAGCAGGTTGCCCAGCCCGTCGGCCGCCACCGCGCCCTGCACGCCGCGGAAGTCGGTCGCGCGGTCGTCGCGCCAGGACACGCGCTGCACGGCCACCGCATCGCCGATGGTCTCGATCGCCCCCACCAGCGTGACGAACACGAACGCGGGGAGCAGCGCCCAGAAGACGGGGCCGAAGCTGAAGTCGAAGCCGGGCCAGCCCGACACCGGCAGCCCGAACCACGGGGCCGCGGCGACCTGGTCCCAGGAAAAGAGGCCGAAGTAGAGCGCGGACACGCATCCCGAAAGGATGCCGATCACCGGACCCCAGAGACGCATCACGCCGCTCGCGCGCAGAATGATCACCATCGTGACGCCGAGGGTGATGATCGCAGTGACCGGTGCGGCGGCGGGCGCCGTCCCCTCGGGGACCGTCTCCAGCAGACCGAAGACGAGCGGCATGACCGTGACGGCGATCAGCATGATCACGGTGCCGGCGACGGCCGGCGTGATGATGCGCCGGAGCAGCGCGAGCCGCGACGCGAGGAAGAACTGGAAGAGAGCCGACACCGCGACCAGCGTGGCCAGCATCCCGGGGCCTCCCTGCGCCAGGGCGGTCACCGCCACCGCGATGAAGGCCCCCGACGTGCCCATCAGCAGGATGTAGCCGGCGCCGAAGCGCCCCACCCGCCGGGCCTGCACCATCGTGGTGATCCCGCTGACCAGGAGCGCCGCGCACGCCGCCCAGGAAACGTACGCTGCGCTTGCGCCGGCCGTACGCGACACGATCGCGACGGTCAGCACAATCGGCCCCATGGTGAGGATGCAGTACTGCAGCGCAAGTCCGACGGTGATGGGAAGCGAGGGTTTCTCGTCGGGCTCGAAGCGTACGGCGGTGCCTGGGCGGCTCGGTTGGGAGGCCACGGGATTCCTCCTGGCTTGAAGGATGGGGAGCAGCGCACGTCGGCGATGCGGATGACGCGACTCGGGAGGCACAGTAGGAAGGCGGAGCCCGAGTTGGCAACGAGTCATGCACGGCAGGCCACGGACATCTGCTGCAACTTGCGGGGCGAGCCAATGGGTCCGAAGCTTGACCTGAAAGCGTTTGCGGGGCGTCCCCGCGGCACCGCCCACCGACCCACCCGGAAGACTTGAAGATGCGCCCCAACCGAGACACCCTGCGGCGGCCGATCCTGGCCGCGTTCCTGACCCTGGCGGTGGCGTGCTCCGCGCCCGGACAGAGCGGAGAAGGCGCGGAAGGCGAAGCCGAACCCATGGCCGCCGAAGTCCACGAGCTTCCCCCCGCCCCCGTCGCCGACCCCGCCGATGTCGCGTCGGTCGAGGCGATCGTGACGGCAGTCTACGAATCCATCTCGGGAGATGCGGGAGTGCCGCGCGACTGGGACCGCTTCCGCTCGCTCTTCACGCCGGACGCGCGCCTGATGCCGGTCGCGACCGAGTACCTCGAAAACGGCCGCAGCAGTTCGGTCGCCAACATGTCGCCCGCGGAGTTCGCGGAGGGGACCGACGAGTTCTTCGAAACCGACGGTTTCTACGAGGTCGAGATCGGCAACGTCACCGAGACCTACGGCGACATCGCGCACCGTTTCAGCAGCTACGCGTCGTTCTACACGGACGACCCGAACGAGGAGCCCTTCAACCGCGGCATCAACTCGTTCCAGCTCCTGCACGACGGCGAGCGCTGGTGGATCCTCACCATCTTCTGGCAGCACGAGCCCGACGCGGGTCCCATTCCGGAGCGGTATCTGGACGGCTAGCAGCCCCACTCACGTGACGAGGCATCCCGCCGATGTTCAAACGCATCTACATCGACAACTACAAGTCCTTTGTCAACTTCGACTTGCAGCTTCAGGAACTGACGTTGCTCGTCGGGCAGAACGGGAGGAAAAACGGCGGTGCTGGATGTGGTGTACGCGTTGCGGAGACTCCTCGAAGGTACAGCCAGGGTCACCGACCGTGGTGTGTTCCCCCCTTCGTCACTGACGAGATGGCAAGAACGGGACGTTCAGGTGTTTCAGCTGGACGTGGAGTTGGACGGCGTCGCCTTCCAGTATCGCCTGGACGTGGAGCATCACCGCCGCGAACGCCGCGCCCGGATCGTACTGGAGACTCTGTCGAAGAATGAGGGCCCCCTGTTCAGCTTCGAACGGGGCGATGTGCAGCTGTACAGGGACGACCATTCGAAAGGGGCTACCTTCAAGGGCGATTGGAGGGAGTCCGGGCTCGCCCGCGTGGTGCCGATCGAGAAGAACCGCGCGCTCACGCGCTTTCTTGAATTCATGCGCGGTGTGCTGGTTTGTAGGCTCAACCCGCCCGCCCTGCCGTCGGAAGCGACCGGCGAGGATCTGATACTGGCCAGGGACGGACGGAATTTCGTCGATTGGTACCGTCACCTCATGCAGGAACGGCAGCACCTGAATCCGGAATACACTCAGGCGTTGAGGCAGGTGCTCGTCGGACTGCGTGGACTCAGTCTGCGAAAGGTCGGCGTCGATACACGGGTGTTGTCCGCGATCTTCGGTGAGGCTGATGAGGCCCACGAATACAGATTCCACGAACTGTCCGATGGGCAACGCGCTCTGATTGTTCTCTACGCCATCACGTTTCTCACTGCCGGCCAAGACACCGTGCTCTTGATTGACGAGCCCGTCAACTACGTGGGTCTCCGGGAGATCCAGCCGTGGCTGATTGAACTTTCAGATGCTTGCGGGGCCGCAATCCCTCAGGCCGTACTGTGTTCGCACCACCCGGAAGTCATTGACTATCTCGGTGGTGACCGGGGTGTCCTGTTGTGGCGGGACGGTTTGGGGCCTACCAGAGCGGAACCGGTGGCCGACGGGTTGAAACGCCTGAATCCCGGTAGCCCGCTCAGGCTCTCTGAGCTAATGGCCCGAGGCTGGGCCGGCTCCGCGGGACGCTTCTCGCCCGCAGTGACCGCCACCGTGAGCCGATTCTCGCGCGGGGGCAGACTGCACACCGAGAACGGGGTGAAGACGCAGGGCGGGTTGTAGGCGCGGTTGAAGTCGATGACGGTCCAGCCGCGGTCGTTCGCGCGTGGGACGCGCATGTAGCGGCCGCCCTGGTAGGTGTCCGAGACCGCGGTGGAGTCCCACAGCGACACGAAGTAGCTGCGGCTGGTGGCGCGGGCGAAGGCCACGAGGCGGTGCTCACGGCCCGCCACGTCGAAGACGAGTTCGCCGGGCGACTCGTTCTCGACCGTGCCGCCGCGGACGTCGGCGAGGGGAACGATGCGGGGCTCGGGGTAGGGGTCGAACCGGGCCGGGAGCCGCCAATCGGTGCTCACGGGGAAGTACTCGGGGAGCTGGAAGGCGGCGAGGCGGGGCGCGTCGGTGTCCCAGACGCGCAGCCAGAGGCGGTCCGTCCCGCGCTCGGAGTGGATGCGCATGCCCAGGGATCCCAGGGAGAGGATGGTGGTATTCTCCTCGCGGTCGTTGCGGAGAGGGAGTTCGTCGGTGACGGCCGACCCACCGTCGACGGTCAGGCCGCTCTCAGCCTCCGGCACCAGACGAACCCCCCCGTTGGCGAGGTGGAGGGTTCCGGCCACGGATGGTGCGTCTGCGGCGGGCAGCACAATGGCGAGCGAGGGATCGGAACCGAAACGGTTGGCGCCCTCGGCGAGCGCCCACAGCCCGGCCCAGCTGATCACGCCCGCATCGGGGTTGGCGAGGCTGTTCCGGCGGTTCTCGCGCCACTCCGCGTGTTCCTGCGCGAGCACGTCCGGGGAGACCGGGTCGGGAGCGGGGCCGGGATCGCCCGCGCACCCGGCGAGGGCGGCGAGGGCGCCCAGGGTGATAACAGGGGCAGGCCGTGTGATAACAGAGCCGGCCCGCGTGATAACTGGGGCGGCCCGCATTGTAAGGAAGAGTTTACAGAATGTCATGTTTACCTCACATTTTCTGGTCATGGCGGGCGTGCGCCGCCAACTTTGGCTTCAGCCCGCGGCCTCCGCCTCGGCTTCGACCGTTTCCCATTCGCGCATCAGGCGCGCGACCCGCTGCGTGAGCTTCCTGCGCTCGGTCTCCAGTTCCTGCACCGTGTCGGGGGCCGCGCGCTCGTAGAAGGACGGGGACGCGAAGACGGCGTCGATCTCCGACACGCGAGCCTCGGCCGAATCGATCCGCTCCGCAAGTTTCCTGCCCCTGGCTTCGAGCTCCAGCACGCGTCGGTTGCGGCGGTCGCGGCGGGCCCGGATGCGGCGGTCGCGCCCCCAGGTGGCCTCGCTGGTCGCGCTGGCCTCGCCCGTCTCGCTGGCCGCGTCCGGCGCCCCGGGCGCTTCGCCGGGTCGAGCGCGAGCACCACGTTTCTCCGCCCTCATCTGCTGCAAAACGGTGTCCGTGTCAAGGTGGTCGTCGCCGCAGTGGTGCACGTACTCCTCGTACGTACCGCGGTAGTCGCGGATGCCGTCCGCGCTGATCTCCACGATCCGGTTGGCCAGCCGGCCCACGAACCAGCGGTCGTGAGAGACGAACACCAGCGTGCCGGCGAAGTGCTTCAGCCCCTTCACCAGGGCCTCGATCGACTCCAGATCGAGGTGGTTGGTCGGCTCGTCGAGCACGAGCACGTTGGGCGCGCGGATCATCAGGCTGCAGAGCACCAGCCGCGCCGATTCCCCGCCGGAGAGCGCGCCGAGGCGCTTGTCGGCGTCGTCGCCGGTGAAGAGGACCATCCCCATCCTGCCGCGCGCGAAGCCCGTCCCCTTCCCTTCGCAGTGGTCGCTGATCCAGGCCTCGGCGGTCCGCCGTTCCGCCGCCCCGGCCGCGCCTCGCGCCCCGGTGCCGGCCCCGTCAGCCGTGCCCAGGTGGTCCTTCGGATCCTGCGCGAAGTACCCGGGCCAGGTCTCGTACCCCCAGTCCACCGAGCCCTCGTCCGCCTCCAGGCGCCCCACCATGATCTTGAGCAGCGTCGACTTGCCGATCCCGTTGGGCCCCACAATGGCCAGACGGTCCCCCCGCCCGACCCGCAGGTCGACGTCCCGGAGCACCTCGTTGCCCCCGAACGCCTTGCTCACCCCCTTGACGCGCACGACCTCGCGCCCGCTCGGACGCCGCTGCTCGAAGCGGAAGGCCGGATAGCGCCGCGAACTCTTCGGCAACTCCACCAGCCCCTCCGCCTTCTTCTCGATCATCCGCACGCGGCTCTGCGCCTGGCGGGCCTTCGACGCCTTGGCGCGGAAGCGGTCCACGAACTTTCTGTGGTGCGCGATCTCGCGCTCGCGCAAGGCAATCTCCTTCTCGCGCCGCTCGCGCTCGGCGGCCTTGGCCTCCAGGAAACGCGTGTAGTTCCCCGGATACCCGATCACGGTCTCGTAGTCAATGTCCAGAATGTGCGTGGCCACGTTGTCGAGAAAGCGGTGGTCGTGGCTGATCACGACCACGGGGCCGCGGAACCCGCGCAGGAACTTCTCCAGCCAGCGGATCGAGACGATGTCGAGGTGGTTCGTGGGCTCATCGAGGAGGAGCACGTCGGGCGCGCTCGCCAGGACCTGGGCCAGCAGCACCCGCAGCCGGAAGCCCCCGGACAGGGTGGACAGCGGATCCCGGTGCACGTGGTCCGGCAGCCCCAGGCCCTCGAGGATCGCCGCCGCCCGCGGCTCGGCCGTGTACCCGTCGTGCCGTTCGAAGATGTCCTCGAGCTGCGAGAAGCGCTCGGCGTCGAAGTGCTCTCCGGCGCGCGCCAGGACTTCGTCGCGTTCGACCGTGGCGCGCCACAGCTCCTCGTTGCCCATGAGGGTGACCTCGAGGATGGGCTCGTCCTCGTAGAGGAAGCGGTCCTGCCGGAGAACGCCGAGGCGAATCCTGCGGGGCATGGCGACCGACCCCTCGCTCGCCTCGATGTCACCCGCGAGGATGTTCAGCAAAGTCGTCTTCCCCGCCCCGTTGGCGCCCACCAGCCCGTAGCGCTCGCCGGCATCGAGACGGAACGAGGCGTCCGCAAAGAGCACCCGCTCGCCGAAGGACCTGGCCAGGCTGGTGACGGAGATCATGGGGGAATCTAGCGACTGGGGATGGCGTCCCCGTGCTCCGATGGGTGGAATCGCTCAGACGAAGTGTTGCCAAACCCGGTGTGCGACTGCCTGCGGTCGCGGTGCTCATGGGGCCCAACGGCTCGGGCAAGACGACGCTGCTCCGGGCTCTCGTGGATCTGGGGCGGGTTGTATCGTCTCCTACCAATGCCGTACATCTTGTGCCGTTCCTGTCGGACCAAACCAGATGGGAGCCGACGGTATTCTCTCTCGAGGGCGAATCGGACTTCCTGGCGCCGGGCGGGACTGCGCGACGGTTCCGATTCGAACTGTCGATCGAACGCCAACAGAACGATGCCGGCACCGACACCCTCTTCGTGAACCATGAAGCGTTGGTGCACTATCCGAGAGGACGCCGTCGCAGGCTGTTTGAGCGAAGATCCCCCGGAACACCCGTTTATGTGTCGCGCGAATTCGGCCTCACGGCTGGGGACGACAGGCTGAAGGGGATTGAGCCCAACCGCTCGGCGATCGCGACGCTCGCACTGGTCAACGTTCCGGTCGCAAGACGGTTCGCGGCCTACTTGAGAGAATCGCTGGTCAGCGCGAGCAACATCGCAGGGAATGACACGTTTACTCCCGATACCGCCGCGGTCATCGATTGGCTGGATGCCAGTGCGGACGCCAGGCGATGGGCCGAGGCCCAGATCCAGCGGAGCGACCTGGGGATCGAGAACATGGAGATCGCGGAAGGCTTCGGCGGAAGGTACATCCGGTTCAACCACAGTGGGCTGGATGCGCCGGTGGTCCTCGGGTACGAGTCCAGAGGGACTCGGCGCCTGGTTCATCTCCTTCCACTGATCAAGTATGCTCTGGACGTGACCGGAATGGCGATTCTGGACGAGATCGACGGTGAGCTGCATGTCGATATGCTGGCAGAGATCCTCAGCCGGTTCCGATCCCGCGAGAGCAATCCTCGGCGTGCTCAGCTGCTGGCGTCCTCGCACCACGTCGGTCTGCTGGAAGATCTGGAGAAGGAAGAAGTCTTCATTGTCGAGAAGGACGGCAGCGGAGCCACGCGGGTCTACGGCGCTCAGGATGTACGAGGCCTGCGCCGCGACGTCCGTCTCTATCCGAAATACCGAGCTGGCGTGCTTGGCGGGCTTCCCAGGATCGGCTGAGGCAGGATGCGGCGGCGGGGTGGGATTGAGCGAAGGCGG
Source organism: Longimicrobiales bacterium (assembly GCA_965205005.1). Classification (GTDB taxonomy): domain Bacteria; phylum Gemmatimonadota; class Gemmatimonadetes; order Longimicrobiales; family Gaopeijiaceae; genus Bin94. The sequence continues at coordinate 4,584,941 of OZ242028.1, forward strand.
GTTGTGTTAATCGGGGTTGAGGGAAAGAGTGATCGAGCTTTCGCGAGGTTCCTGGGTGGCGTTTGCGAAGACGCAGGCCTCCATCTCCACTTGGACGTCAAGCCAGCCCACGGGGGTGACTCGGCGGCGGTTGTCGAGGAAACCGGGCGACGCCTCAAGCGGCATCCTGACCCCCGAAGCATCAGTGCGCGGTTGGTGCTGCTGGACTCGGATCGCATTGAGGCAGATAGAGCGGCGGGACGGGATGCTCGTGTCGTGGCAAGAGAACGGGGACTCGAAGTCGTCTTGATGACGCCGAATCTGGAGGGCCTGCTGGTTCGACTGTACGACGGACGGGAAACGCACGTGATCGCGCCACGCGACGCCGAGCGGCAGCTGAGAGGGCTGTGGCCGGGATACCACAAGGGGTCGTTGCGTGCCGACCACCTGCGGCGGCGTTTTACTTGGTCTGACCTCGTCCGAGCAGCGCGTTTCGACCAGGAACTGCGGAAGTTGCTCGCGATACTGGGGCTGCCTGAGACAGGAGTCTCCTGCTAGGCAGCCAACCTGTCGATCGCGTCGAGAAGCCGGGACTCGGTGGCCCCAAGCCGGTTGTCAAATTCCGACTTGAGTTCCTTGCGGACCCCGTCTATCTCGGATTTCAGTTCGTTGCGGGCGACCCTGATCTCCGCGTTCAATTCGTCGCGAGCGACCTTGATCTCCGAATTCAAGTCGTCGCGGGCACCCTTGATCTCCGCGTTCACCTCGGTACGGACCGCCACGATGAGGGCATGCAGTTCCTGGCGGGCACCGAACAGGTTCTGCTCCACCTTGTCGATACGATGGTCCAGCCTCGTGACATGCTCCTGCAGGTGCTGGAAGTCGTTGTCACGAAGGGTGGCAAAATCCCCCTTGATCTCGTCGCGGAATGCGCCGAAGCTTCGCGCGGTTTCCCGCTGAAGAACCACAATGGCCCGCCACAGCAGTGCCTGGGTCCCTACGAAAACGGCGATGACCGAGAGCGTCAAACTCATGATCGTATCACTCACTCTCCTCCTCCTTCCCCCCGCTCAGCCCCTCCCTCCATGCGGCACGAGACGGGGTAAATATGTTCAGGACGTGGTGGGTGCGCAAATCAGCCTCCTGGGCCCACCGTCACTCGAAGTCTCCGTAGAACCTCGCCACGGCGCTGCGGCCGGCCGACTCGCCCCGGCTGTAGTAGGCGGGCATGCGCTCCGACTTCCAGCGGCCCGCCACCATGATCGCGGTGAGCCCCATTCCCCTGGCGGTGAGGTCCTGCGTCATGCCCACGCGCGGCGAGTGGCCGGTGAATCCCTCCCCCAGCCCGGCGGCCAGGGTCATTGCGGTGATCCGGTTGGAGATCGTGCGTCCCGTCCGGATGCCGAAGACGCGGGCGTGCGGATCGGGATCGTCGGGACGGATGTAGCGGAGCGCCGTCGCAGCGTCGACCCCGATGAACTGCACCGCCGAGCCCGTGGACGTCTTCGACTGCCGAATCGTGACGCGCGCGCTCCCGTCGCGCCAGAACTCGATGTCACGCCAGCGAAGCTCCGCAGCCTCGCGCCGCCGCAGCAGGGCATCGCGCATGACCGAGGCGATGGCGATGTCGACCCTCCCCCTGCGGAGGGCGAATCCGGCCGACTCCGTCCGTCCGCTGGGGCCGGAGCGAGGCAGACACGCGGTCTCGATGATCCGCTGGAGCACCTCCGCCGTCAGACCGCGCGCCTGGCGGGGATTGTAGAGCCCCCGGTCGATGGCCTGGTTCCTCAGCCCCGCCAGCGTGCTCTTCACCCCCTCGGACGAAGTGGGACTCGGGTGCCCGGCGGTCCGGTGATAGTAGGCGATGGCTTTCCGGTCCATCTCCAGCGACGATATCGAGAGCCCCCGCATCATCCGGTGGACGAGATACGCCGCCACCGTAATCGGATCGGAAGGCAGGGACGACAGCCCCTCCTCCCTCGCCCACTTGCGGAATAGCCTCCAGGAGCTGGCGTAGGCCCGGCGCGTCGCCGGACGCCGGCTGCGCTCCACGGCCGTCAGAATCGCCTCTACGTAGTGGTCGGCCACCTTGGCGGCTTCGACCGGGACGCCGCGGTCGTGCTTCTTCATGCTTGTTCTCCCCACTGGTTCCACCATCCCCACCCACAACGAGCACTACTTACGGGGACGGTAACAGTAGAGGGAGCCGGTCAGCAGGGGATCATCGTTCGGCTGTCGGGCATGGCAGACGCGGAGTCCACGACCGACAATAGCGGACAATATTCCTTCACCGGCCTGCGCGCGGGAACCTATTCGGTAGAGATTTCCGGGTTCGACGCGGGCGAAGTCGCCTTCTCGAGCACCTCGGGCGCCGCGACGGTCGGCGTGGGCGAGTCGAAGGTCGTGAGCTTCGACGGCACGTATCTCCGCACCGCGGGAATCCAGGGCCAGGTCAGCGCCGAAGGCGAGGGTCTCGGCGGCGTGACGGTCACCCTGATGGGCCATGGCACGGAGGAGACGAAGGTCACCGACGCGGGCGGGCTCTACGCGTTCTCGCAGCTCCGCTCGGGCGACTACACGGTCGCGATCAGCGGCTACGACACCGACGACTACGAGTTCGAGACCACGTCGAAGAGCGTGACGGTCGCGACGGGCGAAACCGCCAACGTGCCTTTCGAGGGCACGCTGCTGCGCACGGCCGGCATCGCGGGCCGCGTCAGCGTAGGCGGCATGGGGCTCGACGACGTCGAGGTCACCCTGGCCGGCGCGGCCGAGGCGACCACCATGACGTCGAACGGCGGACAGTACGCGTTCGCCGGGCTGGCGGCAGGCACCTACGTGGTTAGCATCTCCAACCCGAACGACGTCGCGTACAGCTTCGAAGACACTTCGATGAACGTCGAACTGATGGACGACCAGTCGGCGATCGTCAACTTCGAGGGCACGCACACGCGGACCGCTTCGGTCAGCGGCATGATGTACCTCGACGAGGCGCCGCAGGACAAGATGTACACGGCCAACGAGCCGGCGCTCTCGCACGAGGGCATTCCGCTGCTGCTGCAGGGACCCGGCATCAACGACGTGGCGATCGGGGCCACGGCGGCGGACGGCAGCTTCGCCTTCGAGGGACTGACGGCCGGTTCATACCGTGTACTGGTCAACCTCACCGACGAAGTGGCGGCAGAGGTCGCGGCGGCCGGTTTTGCGTTCGTCGGCGACCTGACGGGCGCGGTGGTCAACGTCGCGGCAGGCGGCAACGTGCAGGTCAACTTCCCGTTCCGGATTACGACTCAGACGCTCGTGGCAGGCGCACGGATGGGCAATGCGGATGAAGTGGGGGCGCCGGTCGCGGGCGTCGAGCTCGCGCTGTATGCGAACGCGGACATGACCGGCATGCTGGGCGAGGCCACGACCGACGACATGGGAATGGCCAAGTTCGACTTCGCCCGGGCCGACAACACCGGGCCCTCCGGCCACGACAACATCGTGTTCGTGAAGGTCAAGTCGACCGGTCACGACGCCCTTGCCGTGTCCGAGAACGACTTCACCGAAGTCTCCTACGCCGGCACGGACCGGGCCTCCAGCTCTCCCGCCGCGGTGAAGCTGGTCAACGTGATGGCGAACTTCCAGTTCTGGGTGAAGAGCGACGCGGACGCCCGCGGCGGCGACATGGGGCTCGGCGGCTGGAACACCACGGTCATGATGGGCAAGGACACGGTTCCGCTCATGATGGTCGATGAGGACGGCGACACGGTCAACGCGACGATGCCCACCGACACGGCGATGGCCAGCCGGGGCCGGGCGGGGCTCTCCTACACCGTCGATCCGGACGACCTGCCGGCGACGTTCACCGTGATGGCCGGAAAAACGCAGGCGGGCGCGATGGGCGAGAAGTGGGACCAGAGCGACGCCCTGGAGTACACCCACACCGGCCTCGTGCATCCCGACATGAACACCGCCGAGATGAACGACCTCGGGCCGATCTACGTGACCTTCACCACGCAGAAGCTGACCGTCGGCGTGTACCGCGAGGTCGACGACGAGCCCGGCTGGACGGACTACCGCGCCTCAATGGGTGGCGACAAGCGTCCCGTCGCGGCCGTGGCAGGCGAGATGAGCGCCCAGCTCATGGCCCGGGACAGCCGCAACCGTCTGCGCCCGTACGAATACGATCACGACGGCAAGGCGACGACCGACCCGATCAGCTCGATGGCGATCGGGAAGGACGGCATGGCGACGTTCCCGAACCTGCCTGCAACCGACGAGCTGACCGTGCGGTTTCACGTCGGCAGCGACCGGATGCTCGTCGGCGAGACGGATGTCGGCGATGTCGAGGCGTTCGGCCCGGATCTGGACATCGGCATGTCCCACGGCTCGTTCGGCGACGAGGGCGGCGCGATGCCCGAGGTCAAGCTCTGCTCGTTGTCCACCGACGAGGACGAGTGCGCGACGTTCGCATACCAGTGGAAGACCGGTTCGGTCAGCGGCAGTGTCGCGGGCCCGGGCGGCGCTGCGGTCAGCCTCAACGCCGAGACCGACGCCGACGACCGGAGCACCAAGACCGGTACGAAAGCGGCCACGCTGAGGAAATTCTCGATCAGCGACATCCAGGACGGCGAGTACAAGCTCACGACGCCGAACACGGCCGATAACAGCTTCAGCCCCAAGGGTGGCTATTCGCTGGATATCTATCACGACGAGACCGAAGACGACGAGGACGACGACACCGATTACGTCGGAACCGCATTCGCAAAGAGCGACGCCGACTTCACCGCGACGAAGCTGCGGCTCTCGATCAAGGGCTTCGTGGCCAACGACGGCGGTGACGGGCGCGCGCGCGGCAACGAGGCAGTGGCGGGCGTGGAGGTGGAGCTCCTGCAGGCGGCCAACGCCAAGGACACGGCGTACACCAAGGTCGTGGCCACCGCGGAGACGAGCGCGCACGGTCTCTACGCCTTCGACAACCTGACGGAGGGTGCGAAGTACCGGGTCCGGGTCGTGGCCACGGACGAGTACGCCGGCCTCCGCGACCTGAAGGTCAGCAAGTCGGGCGTGGTCACGCCGGACGAGTACCCGGCGAAGGGAGTCACGGAGGAACCGCTGGAGCTGCCCAGCTGGGACCACGCGACGAACACGGCCTCGGGAACGACCCCGACCGCCAGCTCGGGCGGCACCAATCCGGTGACGGCGACGCTTCAGAACTTCGCCCTGGTGTACAAGACCAGCAACGTGTCGGGCAACGTCAACGACGTCAGTTCCAACAGCTCCGGCATCATTGTGGAGACCGCGATCTGCAGCACGTACACGCCGGCCAGCGATGGCGGGACACCGAATGACGATTCCGACGATACTGCCGAAGTTTGCAACTGGCAGCGAGAGGACGTCATGGACACCAGGACCGTCAAGGGCGGCGACTTCGACTTCAACGGCCTGCTCGAGGGTTACTACGCCGTCTGGTACACCGGTGGCGGACTGGCTCCGGCCATGTTGGACGCCATGGGCAAGCCCGACGACGACGGTACCGCTACAAGCCCGTCGTCGCGGGTCGCCTCGGTGATGGGGTGGAACCAGTACTCGACCGACAACGACTTCCATGTGTACAACACACAGGCGGGGACTGCCGACGAGCTGACCTCGCTGGTGGTCAAGGAATTCCAGGCCGATGGCGACTCGGTGGACCTGGGCGCCGACATCTCCGGCGCCGCCACCCAGGCCGACGGCGGCACCGATGCCGTCACCCTCGGCACCTCCACGATCGAATATGCGTCCGGGGGCGTCACAATCAGGACCAAGCAGTCCACCGGTGCTTCCGCCAGGGCTTCGATCGACGACGACGACTTCTCGGTGGGCAACCTGCCCTTCAACAAGACGGGTACGGCCAGTGCCGGTACACCCATTGCCACCACGATCACGGTCACGGTCACGGCAGCCAACGGCTACAACGATCACCAGTACACCTTTGTGGTCACGCGTGCCGCCCCGGTGAGCAACGAACCGACAAGCGTGACGGCCGACGGTGGTAGCGTCTCGTGGTCCAACGGCGGATACCACGACGAGGATGTCGCCGCCGATGCTGGTAGTGCGGACATTGTGGTCGACCTCGTGGAGGGGCAGAAGGTCGAGGTGCTGGTCGGTGGCAACGCGGTTGACGGCAAGGCGGGCACCGCCGACAAAACTATCCATACGTTCTCGGTCGCGACGGCCGTGGGACAGACCGTTGTAACCGTCAAGGTCACGTCGGAAGACGGGGTTGCGGCAAGCATGGTCGTCAACTTCCGCCGTCCGTCCAGCTGATACGCTCACCCGCAGCCGGTTCTCCAAAGAGAGTCGTGACAGTACGGATCGCCCCCGTCCGGTTCGCCGGGCGGGGGCGATTTTCGTCAGGAACCGTCCTCCGAATAGTAGCGGGCGACCGCGCCCAGCCCCGCGGACACCGCGCGCGCGTAGTAGGCCGGCATCCGCTCGGATTTCCAGCGTCCCGCCACCATGAGTGCCGGCAGCCCCACGCCCGCAACCGTGAGATCCTGCGCCATGCCGATCCGCGGCGAATGCCCGCTGAACCCGTCGCCGAGCCCGGCGGCCCTGGCCATCGCCGCGATGCGGTTCGATATGGAGCGCCCGCTGCGGAGGCCGAAGACGCGGTCGCTCGAAGCGGCGTCCGCGGGCTGGATCCGGCGAAGCGCCTCGGCAGCGCGATGGCCCACGTAGAGGATCGAAGAGGCGTTGGAGGTCTTCGAACGACGGATGATGACGCGAGCCGAGCCGTCCGGCCAGAATTCCACGCAGTCCCAGCGCAGCTGCACGGCCTCGCTGCGCCGCAACAAGGCATCTCTCATGACCGAAGCGAGCGCGATGTCCACGTCCCCGCGCTGGCGCGCGTTCTCCACCGACTCCGTCCGACCCGTCGGCCCCGATCGAGGGCGGTGGGCGGTGCTCCGGATTTGCTCAAGCGCTGCGGCGGTCAATCCCCTGGCCTGCTTCGGGTCCGCCTTTCCCTGCGCGGCGGCCCGGTTCCTGAGTCCCGCAAGCGTGCGCTTCACACTCGCGGCGCGGGTAGGGTCCGCAAGACCCCGCTTTCGGTGCTCGTGGCCGATGGCCTTGCGATCCATCGCCAGTGTCGATGCCGACCGCCCGATGCCGGCGCGATAGGTCAGATAGGCTGCAACGGTCAGAGGATCGGCCGGGAATGCCTGGACGCTTTCCGACGCCGCCCAGGTCTCGAAGCGCTCCCAGGCACGGTCGTAGGCGCGCAGCGTGGAACGGCGCCTGCTCTGCTCAACGGCGGCAGCGATCGCGTCGATATAGTGGTCGGGCAGCGTGGACGTGGTCCTGATGGCCACCGCTGTTGCCGTTGTTGTCTCCCCATTCAGCATCGTGGAAATCTCCGTCCGACTGTCCTGGAAAGGATGGTTGAATTTGACCCCGGTGCAGAATACGGGGCTCGGCGGTGTGACGGTACGCCTCTCCGGAATGGCCGGCTCCGCGATTTGCAGCCCGATTCCCGAACGCGCGTGATGGACGGCGCTGTCCGAGCGCGGACCCCCAAGGAAGAGCATCCCGAATGAATTCACCGGTCATTGTCGTGCCCGGCATCACCGCGTCGGACCTGCACGACGCCTACCAGCTGCCGCCCGAAGCCGTGTGGACGACCATGCGCACGCATCACTACGAACGCGTCGCGCTGCACCCCGACGACCAGCGCTACGAGTTCCACGAACCGGCCCGCGTCGTGCCGGGCGGCCCCTTCCCCATGATCTACGAGAACCTGGTCGAAGAGCTGCGGGACGGCCTTTCGGAGGACCAGGGCGCGACCGCGGCCGTCTACCCCTTCGGATACGACTGGCGCCTGCCGCTCGACCTGACCGAGGAGCACCTGGCCACGTTCATCCAGGAGGTCGTCGCCCGAACCCGGCTCATGGGGCACTACCGGCACAGCGACTGGGCGCAGAGCCCGACCGTCAGCCTGGTCGGTCACTCCATGGGCGGCCTGATCATCGGCGGATATATCGAGCGTTACGGAGGCGAATCCGTCGACAAGGTCGTCACGCTCGGGTCGCCCTTCCGGGGTTCCTACGAAGCCGTCCTGAAGGTCGCCACCGGCACGGCCGACCTGGGCGACAACTCGGGCGGCGCGAGGGAACGGCGCACGGCCCGCATGACCCCGGCACTGTACCACCTGCTTCCGAGCTTCGCCGGAGCGCTCAACGTGGACGAAGGACTGGAGGCCGACATCTACAGTCCCGGCGCGTGGCAGGCCAACGTGGTCCGGACCCTCGAGAGGCAGGTGGAGGGGTGGAGCGTCTCGGGCGAGGAGCTTTTTGCGGACATGCTCGCCGCGGCGGCGACGCACCGGGCCCGGCTGGCCGGCCTGAGGCTGGGCGACCAGGGCATGAGCGATACCGACTGGCTCGTGATCGCCGGTGTCGACGCCGAGACCCGCGTCGAGCTGCGGGTTCGTTCCGACGAGGATGGAGCGCCGAGGTTCGACCTCAGGTCCGATGAACGCAGGAACGACTGGGATTCCGACGACGAGTCGCTACGTCGCCGGACCGGCGATGGCACCGTTCCGCTCGCGGGCGCGATCCCGCAGTTCCTCGATGAATCCCGGCTGGTATGCGTGACGCCGGGCGACTTCGGCTACTGGGAGCTCCGCGACCGCGCCCTGTCGAAGGTCGCAGGCTTCCATGGGTTCCTGCCCAAGATGAACATGCTCCACCGCCTGACGCTGCGCTTCCTGCTGGGGAAGGACGACTCCTACGGCAACACCTGGGGCCGCCCGCTGCCCGGTGTGACGAATTGGGAGCCGCCACTGGAGCTGGCGCGGAAATAGTCGCCTCAGCTAGCCGTCCCGCCCAACACATGCGCGCGAAAGTCGTCCCGCAGCGTGTCAACGGAATGGCGGATTCCGGTCAGCTCGCCGCGAATCTCTCCAAGTCCCTCGCGCAGATTCGCCTGGCCTTCACGAAGCTGGGCGATCTCGGATCCGAGGGTTGCGGCGACCCCATTGCGAGCCTGGTTCTGTTCCTTCCGCAGGCTGGCGATCTCGGTACCCATGTTGTCGCGTAGCTGACTGATCTCGGTGCCCATGTTGTCGCGTAGCTGACTGATCTCGGTGCCGATGCTCGCGTGAGCCTCTCGGTTTTCCTTACGCATCGCATCGAGCATGCGCCAAAAAAGCGTGGCCGCTCCTACGACCAACGTTCCCACCGCGGCAACTTCCGGCCACCACTCCATGTGTCCTCCCCCGTGCCGGTACTCGGTCCCAGCCCACCGAAGGTACCGACGAACGAACGGGGGCCGCAATAAGTTCGCTTCGACCCCAATGTCGCAGGACCGGGCGGGCACTCATATGTCGGTATGGGACCAATTGACCCGTGGCCCTGGCGGTTGCTTTCTAGCCCTCGGGCCGTGTCATGTGCGGAAGGTAGTTGTGGACCTTGAGGAGGTGGCGAGCGCGCCGAGCGCGGTGGTAATGATCGGGGCGAGGACACGTATGGCTTGAACTCTTGGTGGGAGTGGGTTGGTCGCGCCAGACAAAGGCGCATGGTCGGTCCACCAAAGTGCCACGTGCGCCACGGCCCGGCGAGCCGGTCCCATCAGGCCGCGAGCGCGAGGCCTGCGGGGGATTTCCCCTCAAGATGTGGGGGTTTTCCCTCTAACGGTGCATTGCGGCACCCTCGCACCTTACATTGGGCTTGGAATCACATTTTCGATGGTGGCCCCACTTCGCAAATGCGAGTCCGGGTCGGCCGAAAAGCAGGCAGCAGATGAACAAGAGGCGGCAAGCGCGCGTCCGCTGTTTGCACGCGCTGGTCCGCTGTTTCCTCTGGTCCCTGGCGCTGCACCTGGTTGCGCTTCCGGCCCTTGCTCAAACAGTCCCGGACCCGCCCGACAACCTCGCCGCCGCCCACGAGACTTCCAACCCCTCGTTAATCAGGGTGGCCCTGACCTGGGACACGCCGGACAACACCGGCGATTCGCCGATCACGAAGGCCTGTTATCGGTACCGGCGCATCTCACCCGGCCCGCAGTCATTCAGAGAAATCCGGTGCAGGACCGTCGCGCAACTGGGCGGCGTCAACCGGATTGTCACCCCGCATCTTCAGGGCGGCAGCAAGTACGAGTTCAATGTCGCGCTCCACAACAACGCCGGACAGGGCGGATGGACAGCGGTCTGGTTTACCCCCGGGGTGTCGCCGGCGCTGACGATTGACCCGACTTCGGTCGAGGAGGATGCGGGAGCGACGGTCGTAACGGTGACCGTCGCACTCAACAGCAGGTTTACGCTGACCAGGAACATCGATGTGAAGGTATCGGTGGGCGGGGGGACTGCGACCGCCGGCGACGACTACACCGCAGTGGACGACTTCACGTTGACGATACCGGCCGGCCAGCTGAGTGCCAAAGGGACGTTCACGCTGACGCCCATCGACAACGACGTGGCCGAAGGCAACGAGACGGTGGTGATCTCGGGCACAGCGTCCGACTTCGTTACCATCGCAAGTGCCACGCTGACGATCCTCGACGAAGCCGAGCGGGGCCTGAAGTTCTCGAAGACGGCCGTGACGGTGACGGAGGCGTCGGGGGCGGGCAACACGGCGACCTACACGGTGGCGCTGAAGTCGCGTCCTACGGCGGCGGTGAAGGTGGTGGTGGCCTCGAACGACGGGAACGCGGCCACGGTGTCGCCCGACACGCTGAGGTGGACGGCGGCCCAGTGGCAGGCGACGAGGACGGTCACGGTCACGGGGGTCGACGACCAGGTGGACAACACGCCGGACCGCACGACCACGATCTCCCACACCGCGATCGGGGGCGACTACGGCTCGGTGACAGGCTCGGTCGCGGTGACGGTGATCGACGACGAGGGCTCCCCGGCGTTCTCGGTGGGCGACGCCAGCGTGGCCGAGGGCGACTCGGGGGAGGCGGACCTCGACTTCACGGTGACGCTCTCGCCGGCTGCGGACATGGAGACGACGGTTGCGTGGGCCACCTCGGACGGAACGGCGACGGCGGGCTCGGACTACACGGCCGCGAACGGGACGCTGACGTTCGCGGCGGGCGCGACCTCGATGACGGTGACGGTGAAGGTGACCGGCGACGGGATCGACGAGCCGAACGAAACGCTCACGCTGACGCTGAGCGGGGCGACGGGGAGCGCGGGGATCAGCACGGCCACGGCGACGGGGACGATCACCGACGACGACGACACGCCGACGGTGAGCCTGGCGCTCTCGCCATCGTCGATCTCCGAGAACGGCGGCTCGAGCACGGTCACCGCGGCCTTGTCGGGCGCGTCGGGCGAGGCGGTGACGGTGACGGTCACGGCGGCGGAGGTCTCGCCGGCGGTGGCGGGCGACTTCGCCCTCTCGTCGAACACGACCCTCACCATCGCGGCGGGCGCCACTTCGAGCACCGGCACGGTGACGGTCACGGCCAACGACAACAATGTGCACGAGGCGAACAAGACGGTCAGGGTGTCCGGCGCGGTGAGCGGCGGGCACGGTGTGGCCGACCCCTCCGACGCCACGCTGACGATCACCGACGACGAAGACATGCCGACGGTGAGCCTCGCGCTCTCGCCATCGTCGATCTCCGAGAACGGCGGCTCGAGCACGGTCACCGCGGCGCTGTCGGGCGCGTCGGGCGATGTGGTGACGGTCACGGTCGCGGCGACGGAGGTCTCACCGGCGGTGGCCGGCGACTTCGCCCTCTCGTCGAGCACGACCCTCACGATCGCGGCGGGCGCCACTTCGAGCACCGGCACCGTGACGGTCACGGCCAACGACAACGATGTGGACGCGCCGAACAAGACGGTCACGGTTTCGGGCGCGGCGAGCGGCGGGTACGGTGTGGCCGACCCCTCCGACGCCACGCTGACGATCACCGACGACGACGAGCGGGGCCTGGAGATCTCGAAGGCGGGCGTGGCGGTGACGGAGGCGTCGGGGACGGGCAACACGGCGACCTATACGGTGGCGCTGAAGTCGCGTCCGACGGCGGCAGTGAAGGTGGCGGTCGCCTCGAACGACGGGAGCGCGGCCACGGTGTCCCCCGACACGCTGAGGTGGACGGCGGCCCAGTGGGAGGCGACGAGGACGGTGACGGTCACGGGGGTCGACGACCAGGTGGACAACACGCCGGACCGCACGGCCACGATCTCCCACACCGCCACCGGCGGCGACTACGGCTCGGTGACCGGTTCGGTCGCGGTGACGGTGATCGACGACGAGGGCTCCCCGGCGTTCTCGGTAGGCGACGCCAGCGTGGCCGAAGGGGACTCGGGGGAGGCGGACCTCGACTTCACGGTGACGCTCTCGCCGGCCGCGGGCACGGCGACGACGGTTGCGTGGGCGACCTCGGACGGGACGGCGACGGCGGGCTCGGACTACACCGCCGGGAGCGGGACGCTGACGTTCGCGGCGGGCGCGACCTCGAAGACGGTGACGGTAAAGGTGACGGGCGACGGGATCGACGAGCCGAACGAGACGCTGACGCTGACGCTGAGCGGGGCGACGGGGGGCGCGGGGATCAGCACGACCACGGCGACGGGGACGATCATCGACGACGACAACACGCCCAGCGGCACGATCACGCTGTCGGTCAACCCGACGAGCGTGGCCGAGGCGGCCTCGGCCACCACGGTGACGGTGACCGCGACGCTGCCGGGCACGACCACCCGCAGCACGGCCACCGGGCTCACCATGAGCGTGGGCGTCTCCGGCGACGCCGCCACCGAGGGTACCGACTACGCAACGGTGTCGGATTTCACGCTCAGCATCGCGGCGGGGCAGATGTCCGGCATGGCCACCTTCAGCATCGACCCCATCCAGGACGCCATCGACGAGGGCTCGGGCGAGAGCGTCAGCGTCGCCGGCAGCACCTCGGTCAGCGGGCTGACCGTCACCGGGACCAGCCTCATCATCACCGACGACGACCGACCGCAAGGATTGAGCATAGCGGCCACCCCGGCGTGCGGCGTGACGGTGAAGGACCTTTCCCTGCGACAGTCGAAAGTTCTCGTGCTCACGCCCGCTCCAGGTGAGGTGGTCGAGACGGAGTATCGCGTGGTTACTCGAACCACCACCGGGTCATGGCTGGGCGCCCTGCCAATCGAACTGAGCGGCCGTTCGATCCGTTCCTCCTTCGGCACCTTCGCCGAACTGCGGCGGGCCTACCCCGGTTTCAACGGATTCGAATACAGACTCAGGGACACGCCCACCGTCACCGCGCGATGCACCTGGCGGTTCGACGACGACGGCACGACCTCGCCGACGCCGGTGGTGTCGCTGACGGCCTCGCCGAACCCGGTCGATGAAGGTTCGTCGGTGACGGTGACGGCGCGGCTGTCCTCGGTGCTGTCGAACGCGGTGACGATCCCGCTGCGGGTGACTGCGGGCACGGCCGAGTCGGGCGACTTCGGCACGCTCGCGAGCATCACGATCGCGGGCGGCTCCACGACCGGCACCGGCACGATCACGACGAGCGAGGATGCGGACACGGACGACGAAACGTTCACGGTGGCGCTGGGCAGCCTGCCGTCGTCGGTCGCAGCGGGCAGCCCGAGATCGGTGCGGGTGACGATCCGGGACGACGGCGGGGGGGGCGGTGGCGGTGGCGGCGGCGGGACGACGCCCACTGTGTCGCTCTCGGTCGCTCCGAACCCGGTCGTCGAGGGTTCGTCGGTGACGGTGACGGCGCGGCTGTCGTCGGCGCTGTCGAGCCGGGTGACAATCCCGCTGACGCTGACGAACGGAACGGCCGAGGACGGGGACTACGGCTCGCTGTCGAGCATCACGGTCGACTCCGGTTCGAGGACCGGCAGCGGCAGGATCTCGACGAGCGAGGACGCGGACCCCGACGACGAGACGTTCACGGTAGCGCTGGGCAGCCTGCCGTCTTCGGTGCGGCCGGGGAGCCCGCGGGCGGTCGAGGTCACGATCCTGGAACACGATCCGCAGAACCGTGCGCCGACGGTGTCCGCGTCGTGCGAGCCGTGCCAAATCGGAATGGGCGGTGAGGTGCGTCTGACCGCAACGGCTTCGGATCCCGACGGCGACCCGTTGACGTATGCGTGGAGCGTGCCGTGGGGCGATATGGCGGGGCCGGCCGACAAGGCAGCGACGCGCTGGCGGGCTCCCGCCAAGGTCGGGCGCTTCACGATGCGCGTGTGGGTATCCGACGGCCGGGGCGGGACGGCTTCGGCCACGGTGTCCGTCGAGGTCGCGAACGCGCCCCCGGCGTTCGCGGAGCCGTCCTACACGTTCAGGCTTCGGGAGAACGAGGACGGACGCGCGCGCCCGGTGCCGCTGGGCGTGGTGCTCGCCGAGGACCCGGACGGGGACGAGGTGACGTACGCGCTGGCATCGGGCGCCGCCGATCTGTTCGCGGTCGGGGCCCACGACGGCGCGGTGACGTATGTGGGTCCGGGCGAGGACTACGAGACGGAGCCGAACCGGTACGAGCTGACGGTGAGCGCGCGCGATCCGCACGGCGCGAAGGCGCGGGCGCTGGCGCGGGTGACGGTCGAGGTGGTGAACGTGAACGAGTTGCCCGTTGCGGCGGCCGACACGGTGCGGACGGCGGAGGACGAGCCGGTGGTGATCGACGTGCTGGCCAACGACACCGACGTCGATGGCGACGCGCTCCGCGTCGAGTCGGTGACGGCTCCCTCACACGGGACCGCGCGAATCGCGCCCGGCGGCGGCGGTGTCGAGTACGCGCCCGGGACGGACTGGCACGGGACCGACCGGTTCACCTACACGGTGGCCGACGGCAACGGCGGGACGGCGACCACGGAAGTCCAGGTCATGGTCGATCCGGTGAACGACGCGCCGGAAGCGGTGGCCGACACGGCGGCGACGGCGGAGGACGAGCCGGTGGTGATCGACGTGCTGGCGAACGACACCGACATCGAGGGCGACGCGCTCCGGGTCGAGTCGGTGACGGCACCCACGCACGGGACGGCGCATGCGGCCGCCAGCGGCGGTGTCGAGTACGCGCCCGAGCCGGACTGGCACGGGACGGACCGGTTCGCCTACACGGTGACCGACGGCAACGGCGGGACGGCGACCGCGGAGGTCGAGGTCATGGTCGAGGCGGTCAACGACGCGCCGGAAGCGGTGGCCGACACGGTGACGACGGTGGAGGACCAGCCAATGGTGATCAACGTGGTGGCGAACGACACCGATGTCGAGGGCGACGCACTGAGTGTCGAGTCCGTCACGGCTCCCTCGCACGGGACGGCGCGGACGGTCGCCAGCGGCGGGGTCGAATACGCGCCCGAGGCGGACTATCACGGCCCGGACCGGTTCACGTACACGGTGACCGACGGCAACGGCGGCACGGCGGAGGCGGAGGTCGTGGTGACGGTCGCGTCGGTGAACGACGCGCCGGAGGCGGTGGGCGCGATCCCGGACCAGGCGCTCGACGAGGGGGGCGGATCCGTGGCGCTCAACCTGGCGCCGTACTTCAAGGACCGCGACGGGGACCCGCTGTCCTACACGGCCGTGTCGTCCGATCCGGGCGCGGTCGCGGTGTCCGTGGCGGGCTCGGCACTGACGCTGACGCCCGTCGGCTACGGCCCGGCGTCCATCGACGTGATGGCGCACGACCCGGGCGGGCTCTCCGCGGCGCATACCTTCGCCGTGGACGCGAGCGACCGGATGGTGCGCGCCGCGCTCGACGAGACGCTGGCGGCGATGGCGCGCGCGCACCTGGCGAGCGCCCGCATGACGCTCGGCCGCCGCGTGCGGCCGGGCGGCGGCGCAGCGGAGAGCTCGATGCTGACGGTGATGGGGCACCGGGTCCCGCTGGGCCGGGACGCCGCGCGCGAAGCGGCCGGACGGCTGCTCGAGGGCTGGGCGGTCTCGCGGCTCTGGCGCGGCGGAGGGCTCGCCGAAGCCGGGCGCGCGCTCGAGGGCCGGATGGCGGAGTGGGCCGCGGCCGCCGCCGACGGTTCGCAACACCCGCCCGACCTCGCGGAGTTGGCGGGTGCGCTGGGCGTGGGCGGCCTTGGCGCGTTCCCGAACTCCAGCGGCCCCGGCAGTCCCACCGGTCCCACCGGTCCCGGCAGTCCCACCGGTCCCGGCACCGAGTGGGTGTTCGCGTTCGGCGGCCAGGAGGCGAGCGCGCGGCCGGGCGGCGCATGGCGGTTCTGGGGCCAGGGCGACATCCAGACGTTCGCGGGCGATCCGGTGCCGGAGCGCGGCTACGAGGGCGACCTTCACACGGGCTGGGCCGGGCTCGACCGTGCCCTCGGCGAGCGCTGGCTGGTGGGCCTTGCGGCCGCCCGGAGCAGGGGCGGCGGCGACTGGCGCGCGGGCTCGGCCGGAGGACGGCTGGAGACCTCGCTCACGGCGTTGCATCCCTATCTGCGCTGGTCGGACGGGGCGACCTCGCTGTGGGCGATGGCCGGCGGAGGCCGGGGGTCGGCGGAGAACGCGCGCGCCACGGGACGCGCGGGTGCGAGCTCGCTCGACCTGCGGCTCGGGCTCTTCGAGGCGCGCCGCCGGTTGACGGACTGGCTGGGACTCCGGGCCGACGCGGCCTGGGCCAGCCTCGCGACCGGCGCCGGAGATGAGACCGTGGACGGCCGCCGCGCCGCCGTGCATCAGCAGCGGCTCGGTATCGAACTGACCCCGTCCGGCCGTCTTGGCGGCCTCGCGATCGAGCCGTTCGCCGAGGCCAGCGCACGGCGCGACGGCGGCGCGGGCCAGACGGGCTCGGGGCTCGAAGTGTCCGGCGGGCTCCGGGCCGAGAGCCGCTCCGTCCGCATCGACGCGCAGGGCCGGATCCTGGTGCTCCACTCCGCCCAGAGCTACGAGGAACGCGGCCTGGGCGTCACGCTCACCGTCGGCAGCCCGGCGGCCGAGGAAGGGCTCTCGCTGTCCGTCTCGCCCCGCTGGGGCGGGTCCGCCAACGCCACCGGCGCCCTCTGGAACGACCGGCACGGCGCGCTGCGCCCGGACGCCCCCGCCGCCGCCACCGACGGACCTTGGGCGCTCGACGCACGCGGCCGCTGGGCTGTCCGCCTCCCGGACGGCCGCCTCCTCGCCTGGTCCGGCGGCCTCACCCGCTCGGCGCTGGGCTACGCGTTCACCATCGGCGGCGGCATCGGCCTCTACCAGGCGAACAGCCGCAGCTTCGTGACCAGATCCTGGTGACCCACCATCATCTCCTCTCTCATCACGTCGCCCTTCCGGTCGAATACAGTCACGCCGATGGAAGCGGAGTCGCGGTCGATCGTGACCAGCGTGAAATTGTCCTGCCGGGTGAAGTTCCAGGCCCTGTAGTTGGCGGTGATCCGCGCCCCTGACCGGGTCTCGAAATGGAAGGTGTCCTCCTGCCCGGGCGCGGTCGAGTCGTGCACGAAGTCGAATGAATCACCGTCGGCGAACGGGTACGGCCGATACAGCGCCGACGACGTGATCGAGAACATCCGCAGGTGCTCGATCCCCTCCTCGTCGCTGAACTGCATCCTCGCCACGCAGGAGCAGTGGATGTCCCCGCTCAGCCACACGACGTTCTGCACCATCCGGTCGATCACCGTCTGCAGGATCTTCGCCCTCGTCTCGGGGAACGCCGCCCACGAGTCGCTGTGACCCAGCGCCGCCGGATTGTGCCCGGCCAGAACCGTGCGCGCCGACATCGGATTCGGCATGAAAGGTCCCGGCGAAACGATGAACTTCGGCGCGTTGCCCCGTTGCTCCTGCATCACCTGCAGCCAGTCGCACAGACGTTCGAGCTGCCCCGCCACGGAAGCGTTGTGCGCGGGCGCTCCCAGGAGGTGGTTGGTCCGCAGATCGGCCGGGTCCCCTCCGTAGGTACGCTGCGTGCGGGTGTCGAGCGAGAACACCGGGTAGCCGTTGAGCTCGAAGTAGTGGTACAGCGCCTTGCCCCAGGAACGGGGCCCGAGGCTCCACTGGTAGTTGTGAAACGCGTCGATGGCGACCGCGAGCCGGTGGTGTCCGCCCTCGAGGGCCATCCGTTCACGGGACCAGTTGTGCCCGATCTCGCGGCCGCCGATGGTCATGTACGTGGGAATGCTCCGGGTGAGCCGCCGGAAGTAGGGCGTCCCGTACGCGTCGGTGTAGCGTTGCCGGTATGCCTCGTACGCCTGCTGCCGGCTGGTCGGAGTGCGTCGGCTGAACCCGTCGGCGTCGATCTGGCCGCCCACGTTGAGCAGCGCCATCGGGGGATCCGGCCACTCCAGCATTTCACACATCGCGCCGAAGATCCTGTCCGAGTGCCGGCTCTTCCACCCCAGCCCCGGGTACCGGCACGATCCGATGATGAAGCTCACCGGCTCGTCCGGCGCGTCCCCGTCGTTGGGGAAGGTCCGGAATGTCGCTTCCGACCTGGCCGGGTCCAGCACGAGCAGCTGTTCGGCCCACACGCTCGGGTCGGGCAGCCGCGCAAAGACCTCGGCGTCGCTGGCCTCGACATCGGGCGGGTCGGGATCGTCCACGACCAGGTAGCCCACCTTCACCCTGTACCGTCCCCCGGGGTGGAGCCCTTCGACGAGCAGCCTCTCCTCGCCCACGTCCAGCGTCCCGGTACGGTCGAACTCGCGCCTGAGACGGAAGTAGTGGACCATCGGTTCCGGAATGCCGAGCCGGTCGTCCCGGATCAGTCCGAGCACCCCCACGGTGCGCTTCGACCGGTCGACAGGGTTCCCGTCCTCATCCGTCGGGTCCGCACGGATCCAGACCCGGCAGCTGTCGGGAGTGGTGTGCCCCACGATGGGACCAAGGGCTGGGTGTCTGAGTTCGTCCACGGCTCTCTCTCTCCTGGTTCGCCTGGGTTTCCGTTTGTGGGACCAGAAGCCGGAGGACCTGGACGAGCGGCTGGAGCTCACGAGTTCGCTTTCGAACCAGCTGCCGGGGACCCGGACACGGGTCCCGTCGATCACGACCGCCTCTTCCATCTCGCACCTTCCGCATCCGCACGCCACGCTCCTCATCCCCGTTTCGCGATCACCGCCTGGTTGCAGCGAGAGACCATGTAACCCCTGCGGAGGCGTTTGTCCAGCGGGGGCCGCGGTTAGCGCTCCGACGCGGGGACGGTAACGGTAGAGAACATGGGTCTCGGCGGGGTTACTGTCAGGATTTCGGGCATGGCCGACTCCGAGACGGCCACCGACGACAGCGGCCAGTACTCGTTCACGGGCCTGCGGGCCGGGACGTACTCGGTCGAGATCTCCGGGTTCGATTCGAACGAAGTGAGCTTCTCGAGCACCTCGGGCGCCGCGACGGTCGGCGTGGGCGAGTCGAAGGTCGTGAGCTTCGACGGCACCTATCTCCGCACGGCGGGGATCATGGGCCGGGTCAGCGCCGAGGGCGAGGGTCTTCCCAACGTGACGGTCACCCTGATGGGACAGGGCGACGACATACCTCCGGCCACAACCGACGCCGGTGGTCTCTACTCGTTCTCGCAGCTCCGCTCGGGCGACTACACGGTCGCGATCAGCGGCTACGACACGGACGACTATGAGTTCGAGACCACGTCGAAGAGCGTCACGATCGCCACGGGTGAGACCGCGAACGTGCCGTTCGAGGGCACGCTGCTGCGGACCGCGGGCATCGCGGGCCGGGTCAGCCTCGACGACGGCACGGGCCTTGACGGCGTGACGGTCACCCTGGCCGGCGCGGCCGAGGCGACGGCCGAGACGGCCAACGGCGGGCAGTACTCGTTCGCCGGACTGGCGGCCGGCACGTACGTGCTCAGCATCACCAACCCGAACGAGACCGCGTACTCATTCGCCGAAGACGAGTTGCAGAAGACGGTCATGCTGGAGGACGACCAGTCGGCGATCGTGAACTTCAGCGGCACGCACACCCGCACCGCGTCGGTGTCGGGCATGCTGTTCATCGACGAAGTGATGCAGGACAAGATGCACAACGACGGCGAGCCCTCGGTCACCGCGGCGCTGGCTCCGCTCCTGCCGACGCTGTCCGAAGAGGACCAGATGGTCGTGGCCGGCCTGCTGGCCAAGGCGAAGGTGAAGCTGCGCGGTCCGGACCTCAACACCATGACGGACATCGCCATCAACGCGGACGGCACGTTCTCGACGGGCGCGAGCCTGATGGCGGGATCGTACCAGGTCGAGTTGCCGGTCAACGACGACGATGTGGCGGCGGGTCTTGCCGTAGCCGGCGTCGCGTTCGTCGGCGAGTCGATGGTGGTGACGGTCGAGGCCGGCGGCAGCGCGACGGTGAACTTCCCGTTCCGGATCACGATGCAGACGGTGGCGACCGGCGCGCGCATGGGCGCCGGAGAGCATCTCGGCGTTGCGGTACCGGGCGTGAAGCTGGCGCTGTACGCGCGGGCCGACGGGACCGGCATGCTGGGCGAGGCGACGACCGACGAGATGGGCATGGCATCGTTCACGTTCGCGCGTGACGACAACACCGGCCCGGCGGGCAACGACAACATCGTCTTCGTGAAGGCGGTGGAGTCGGGCCACGACGCGCTGGTGGTGAGCGGCAACGAGTTCGTCGAGTTCTCCTACGAGGGCGTCGAACGGCTTTCCACGGCGGACCAGGACAAGGAAGTGGCGACGCTCGTCAACGTGGCGGTCGCATTCGACTTCTGGGTGAAGAGCAACGAGACGGCCAGGGACGGCGACATGGGCCTGGGCGGCTGGAACACCCAGGTCTACATGGGCGATCCGGAGGCCGACGACGCCATGCCTCTGATGATGGTCGACGAGGACGGCGACACGGTCAACGCGACGATGGCCACGGACACCACGAAAGGCGACAACCTGGGCAAGAGCAGCTTCTCGTACACGGTCGACCCGACCATGCTGCCCGCGATGTTCACGGTGATGGCGAAAGAGGGCGACAAGGCCGGCCAGCCCGACCAGGGCGAGGCGTGGGAGCAGGGCGACGCTCTGACCCACACGCACACGGGTCTCGATCTGCCGCCGGGCAAGGACGACGACATGCTCGACCTCGGCCCGATCCGGGTCACGTTCACGACGCAGGCCATCTACGTGGGCGTGCACCGCGAGTTGGACGACCGGACCGGGTTCACGGACTTCATCGGCATCGGGGACGGCGATGGACGGCCTGGCAAGAACGCCCAAGACGAGATCGAGATCACGCTTATGGCAGCCGACAGCCGTGGTCGCTTGAGAACGTTCAAGTACGATCACGACGCCGATCCCAAGACGGACGATCAGGACGCCGTCGCGAAGGTCGGCGCCTCCGGCATGGCGTCGTTCAAGAACATCCCGGCGGACACGGAGATCACGGTCGTGGCCGATGAGGGCAGCGGCAGGGTGATCGTTCCGGACAGCCGGGCCAGCCGTGAGATCGACGCGTTCGGCGACCAGCTGGACGACTATCCGGACGGTGTCATCGTCGGTGCGTTCGGCGACGGCAGCGGCGCCCGTCCCGATGTCTGGCTGTGCCCGCTGCAGCGGCAGACAGACGACGACCCCAACAAGTATTGCTCAACCTACGCCTACAAGTGGAACACCGGGACGATCACGGTCACGATCGACAAGCTTCGCAAGGGCGACAAGGCCACGGTGACCCTGACGCCGGTCAACAGCAACGACGACTACGAGGACGACCTCGCGGACGACAAGACGATCACCTCGCCCGGGACATCGGCCAAGCACTCCTTCACGGGCGTCGCGGACGGTCGGTACATGGTCACGCTCGAAGCCAACGCGGGAAGCTGGGGAGAAGCCGAGAAGACCGGGCTCTCCATCATGCACAACGAGAAGAGCACGGACGACGACTACACCGGTGACTCCGAGGCCTTCACCCTGTCCGCCACCGACCTGCGCGGCGTGATCAGGGGCCGGATCGCGAACGACTCGAACGGCCGCAACGGTTTGACGAGCGACGAGTCGAGAGCGGGCGTCCAGGTGGCCATCTACACGGCGAAGAAGGTCGGCGGATCGGGCACCACCAAGGACAACTACGTGACTGACAAGGCCGTGGAGGACTCGAACGGCGACCCGGTGATGGCCGAGACGGACGGGGACGGCGTGTTCATGTTCGAGGGTCTGACGGTGGGCAACATGTACTTCCTGAAGCCTGTGAGCACGGATCTGTACACCGCAGTCAGGAACGGCAACACCAAGATCGGAAAAACGGCCGAGAAGGCCGATGCTGTCGTGACCCACGCGCTCGCAACGGCCGCGCTGCCGCCCAAGGCGGGTACCGAGCCCGGAATTCCGACCTGGAACTACCACACCAGCACGGCCACGCCAAACGGTGACAACAACTTCGTGCTGCTGTACAAGGACGGTGAGGTCGAGGGTACGGTAATGGATCCGAGCGTGCGGAAGGCGCACCAGCGCGTGGTCGTCGAAATGCGCCAGTGCAAGACGACGAACTACAGCGATGGCGGCACGCCGGATGACGATACCGACGACACGGCCTTGAGCCAGTGCACGGACTACACCGACGTGGAGGTGGAAGCCTCCGTGGACGCGAAGGGCAACTGGAGTGCCGACGGCCTCATGGAAGGCATCTACGAGGTGATCCCTGATCTGCCGGCGGGGTACGTCCATGTGGACTCGGCTGGTGGGACCGACCCAGATGCCGCGGGCGTCACCAGCTTCTACAGCCAGCAGATGGTCGAGTTGATGGGCGGGCGTGCGGATGACGACACCAGGACGTTCCACATCAAGGACCGGAATGCGGGTGCCGCTTTTGCTCTCACGAGCGTGACCATCGACGGCAACAGCTGTACGACCGCCGCGACCCCGGACGCCAGCGCTAACAAGTGCGCCGACAACAAACGTGACGACGGCTCGATCGTCGTGAAGGCCACGGCGTCCACCGGTGCGACGATCACACTGAGCACAAGCGCTACGGATGCGACGCCCAGCGGCGGAACCTCGCGGTCGGTTCCGGTCGCCAATGGAGAGAACACGACCGTTTCGCTGCCCGCCGCGGGTTCGACGACGTTCTACGTCCACATCGCCGCCGGGGACGGCTACACGACCAATGCGGGCAGCGTTGAAGGCTTTATCGTCCGGCGCGACGCCGATGTCCGCGTGAACACGGTCACGATCGGGTTCCAGGATGGTAAGATCGTACTGGATCGGGAGGAAATGGGTCTGACCGAGACGACGGACGGCGAGACGGGCCCCAATCAGGGAGTCACCACCATCCGATACACGGTTGACAAGGCTGACGACGGCACCACAGCCGTGCCGACGGGCCTCACCATCACACCGGTCGGAAAGAACCCGAAATTCGACGCCGTGACGTATGAGGTTCTAACCGAAGCCGTCGCTAACAGCGGTAACTTCGGCGAATGCTCGGCGACTATAACGGGTGCCAGTGGTGATCTCACCTTGGAAGCCAACAACGATCCCGACGACGCCGCCGGCAAGGGTGAAGCCGCGATCTGCTTCCAGATCACTGACAGCGATGGTGCGGCGACCCCGGACACGAATGCCAATAACATGCTCAAGTACCGCCTCATCCTGACCAGGAAGTAGGAACGGACCAACCCGTCGGGATTCCACCTAGGAATCGCGATGGCGCAGTAAGGGTCGCCCCCGCCCGGTTCGCCGGGCGGGGGCGACGTCGTTGTCGGGCCTCGAAGAGCTCTCCAGCGGGGGCAATTCCCCACACGATGTCAACTCTACTTGCCATCATGTGAAGCGGAGTAGACATGTCCGCGTGCCCACGCATCTCGCGCGAGGTGATCCGCCAGGGGCAAGTGCCATGCGCTCCCGACCCGGCGAAAGGACTTCCGGGCCCACATGCTGGCGGAGAACTAACTCTAACCGGACGGCTCCACCGCCTCCCGCGCGCGAGCCAGGAACTTGGGGTCCCCCGAACATTCCATCAGCGCCCGGGCCACCCCGGCCAACCGCGCCGGGCCGGACACGCCACGGAGCAGGTGCGACAACTCCCCGGCCGCGTGCGGCCCGAACTTCATCGCCGCCTGCTGCACCAGCATTTCCTTCCGGCCCCGCTCAAGCCCTCGCTCCGGCCCCTGTTCGAGCCCCTGCTCCCGGCCACGCTCAAGGCCCTGCTCAAGCCCCTGCTCATGGGCTTCCTGCCACCATCCCTGAATCCTCTCGGCGAGCATCGATTCCACCTCCTCATCATCCAGTTCGGATTCCATCAGGTCCGCCAACGGCAGACCTGGCCCGTGCCGAGGCACGACGACCTTCTCCAGCCACGTCCTCATTGCCGACCCCGCCAGCCGGTGGCCATGCCGGTCGACCAGCCCCCGCAACCGCATCAGCCACGGCATGAGCTGCTCCCGCCCCGGGCCCGCTCGATCCCAACCAACACAGAGAACAGGCTTTCCGGCGGCCAGTCCGGCGGGTCCGCGGCGTGGACATCCACTAAACGGTACGCAGCGGGCATTCGTAGTCCAGCAGGTCCTCGGGCACCGGGCCCTCCAGGAAAGCGTGATCGCGCCAGCGTTCGGTCCCGTTGTAGATCACGATTGCTACGAACAGGGGACGTCCGCCCGCGGGTCCCGCCGCCTTCCGGTTGACCGCCTCCTCGAGCAGGAGCCTCCTGTATTCGACGATCCGCAGCGACATCCGCGGGTCTGGCGTGGACTGGAACTCCAGCAGGATCAGCAGCGGAGGCGTCTTGCGGTCGGAGAAGTCCGCCTGCCACAATCGGTCGGCAACCCGTTGCCGCAGATCCTCGGCGACGACGTCACTGGACATCCGCGTGAGCGTTGCAAGGTCGAGTTTGTCCGCCAGGCTGCGGAAGATCGCTCGCAGGAGATACTCCACCATCCGCGGATAGGTGAACATCAGCTTGTAGGCTGCGTCGTGCCTCGGCGGGCCGGCCGTCTCGTGGTTCATGCCCTGAAGAAGGCGAAGACGACGGGCGCCTACATGGCAGGATGGGACGACTTTTCGATGGCGGACCGGGAAGAGTTGCCGGGCCTTTGCAAGTGTCGGCGCGAAGATCATCGAGGTGCGCGAGTGGCTCCGCACTGAGATCGGCTGGGTTTCGTGAGGGGCTCGGCACCGAAATCCCCAGGGTTCGCGAGGGGCGCGGGGGAGATTCGTGGCGAGCTGAAGGGAGTCACCCGCTCCGTCGACACCCTGCGGGAGGACTTCCGTGCCCACGTCTTCGGTTCTGGGGGGCGCTGAACGGCGGCACCTGCGGTTCGCGCTTCCACAGCCGCACCGTCACGCTCCGGGAACCGGCGATCACCGCTCCACAACCTCGGCATCGCAACAGAGGCGCGGAAACGTTTCAGCTGGAACGCCAACTTCCTCTACCGCGACCGTCTTGGGGGTCGGCGATGGAGCCGGATCAAGGGTGTGGAGCCGGGCGAGGCTGGCGTGGCCCGACTGGGCACCTGCCAGGCACTGCGACGGAGGGGTTGACCGGTCGCCCGTGGGCACGCCAGCATGTCTATTGCGCTTTACATGATGTTGAGTCGAGTTGACATTTTGTGGGGATTTCCCCCGGCTGGAGAGCACTTCGAGACCCGAGAAACGACGTCGCCCCCGCCCGGTTCGCCGGGCGGGGGCTTCGTCGCGTCCTGCCAAGCTAGAGCAGGCTAGTACCTAGCTCAGCCCGAAGGCGCTCGCTTCCGCTCGAACAGGATCTGATACCGCCGCACGTTGTTGGTATTGGTATCAAGGGCATTGGCGTCCGACGCCGTATTGTCGTCAACGATGTCGAAGCAAACCCGAGTTTGGGCCGCACCAGTGCCGGGGTCCGCCGCAAGCTCGGCCGTTCCTGCCGCCGTAACGTTGTCGCTGCCCCCCGGACACGCGGTGGGTGCCGTAACAGACGAACCGGCAATGTAACTGACCCGCGGCGCGCCATATGCCCGCTGCATTGCACGGAAAATCAGCCCAATCTCCAGTGCCGCTGTCCCATCACCAGCGTCGTCGATGACGATCTTGCCCAGGTCAGTACGTCCGAACGTTGGACCCACCTCTCCATCGGGGTTCAGCTTCAGAGCGACCCGATCGTAGGCCGTCCTCGTCGCCCCGTTGTTGTCCGTGTACGACACCACGAGGGTGTCGAGCCGCACGTCCGCGTTGCGCCGGAAGAAGTACCGTGGGGCGGCAGCGCCCCCGTCCGTGTTCTTCGCGTATCCGTCGTCCGCGGCCACATGCACATAGTAGCTGCGGAACCGCCCCTGTGGGTTCATGGAGATTGTTTTCTCCTCGCCGCTGGTCACGCCGATTGAACCGGTTGCGTTGCGGTTGGTGGAATGGGGGCTCAACCGGATGTCGGCTTTGTCATCGGTCGCCGTCACAGTCACCTCAATGGATGTCTTGTCTGTG